>JBBRWN010000001.1:0-337041 GCA_038249155.1 Burkholderiales bacterium
AGCCAGTCCTGCAGCGACGGGGGCAGCAGGTAAACGCTTTGGCGGTCAACGGCGATGAAGCGGCTCATGCGGTGGCAATGCAAGGGTGGGGTTGGGCAAGATTATCTCGGATTGGCGGGGTAAGCCCGACAGGCTGCTAGCCGCCAGAAAATCCCGGTGGCACGGATAATCGGCCCATGCTGCTGAATCCCTTTCCCGCCCGGCCCAGTGCCAAACCTCCCGCCCGGCCCACGCTGCGCCTGGCCGCCAGTGTGCTGATGGCGCTGGCCGGACTCAGCGCCCTGCCAGTGGGCGCCCAGAGCTTGCCGCCCGAAGTTCAGACCCAGCTGGCGCGCGCCAAAGTGCCGCCCGACGCGCTCGCCGCCTTGGTCATCGACGCCGCGCCCGGCGGCAAAGCCGCGCCGCTGCTGAGCTGGCGCGCCAGCAGCGCCATGAATCCGGCCTCGGTGATGAAGCTGGTCACGACTTACGCCGCGCTGGAGCTGCTCGGCCCGGCCTACAGCTGGAAAACCCCGGTCTATGCCGACGGGCCGATGGCCAATGGCGTGCTCAAGGGCAACCTGATCATCCAGGGCCAGGGCGACCCGAAACTGGTGATGGAGCGCCTGTGGCTGCTGCTGCGCCGCGTGCAGGGGCTGGGCATCAAGAGCATCACTGGCGACATCCTGCTCGACCACAGCGCCTTTTCAAACGCGCCCCAAAGCCCCGGCGATTTCGATGGCGAGGCGCTGCGCCCCTACAACGCCCAGCCCGACGCGCTGCTGGTCAATTTCAAATCGGTGGTGATGACCTTGGTGCCGCTGCCCGGCGGCGCCAGCGCCAGCATCAACTACGACCCGCCGCTGGCAGGCGTGCAGATGCAGGCCAGCGTGCCGCTGTCAGCCGCCAGCCCCGGCGCGGCGCCAGCCGGTTGCGGCGACTACCGCTCGCTGCTCAAAGCCGATTTTGCCGACCCGCTGCGCATCGCCTTCAAGGGCAGCTACCCGGTGGCCTGCGGCGAGAAAGTCTGGTCCCTCGCCTACCCCGACCCGGCCAGCTTCGCGCCGCGCGCCATTGCCGCTCTGTGGCAGGAAATGGGCGGCAAGCTGGGCGGGCGCGTGCGTGACGGCCTGGTGGCGCCCGGCCTGAAACCGCTGTTTGAACTAGAGTCGCCGCCGCTGGCCGAGGTGATCCGCGACATCAACAAGTACAGCAACAACCTGATGGCCCAGCAGCTCTTTTTGACGCTGAGCCTGCAGCGCCCCGGCGGCGCCAGCAATGAAGGCTCGCGCGAGGCGGTGCGCGCCTGGTGGCAGCAGCGCTTTGGCGCCCAGGACATGCCAGTGCTGGACAACGGCTCGGGCCTGTCGCGCCAGGAGCGCATCACGCCGCAGGCGCTGGCGCGGCTGCTGCAGGCCGCTTACGCCTCCAGCGCCATGCCCGAGCTGATGGCCTCGCTGCCGATTGTCGGCGTCGATGGCACTTTGAGGCGCAGCAAGTCGCCAATGGCACAGGGCGGGGCGCACCTCAAAAGCGGCACGCTGCGCGACGCCACGGCGCTGGCCGGTTACGTGGACGCCCCCGGCGGACGGCGGCTGATCGTCGCCGCCATCATCAACCACCCGAACGCGCCCGCCGCCCGCCCCGCCCTGGAAGCGCTGGTGGACTGGGCCGTCCAGCAAGGCAAGCCATGAGTTTTGTGATGTTTTCCGGCCTGACCGACGTGATCGGCACCCTGGCCGCCTGCCTGACCACGGCCAGCTTTGTGCCGCAGGCCTGGCTCAGCTTCAAAACCCGCGATGTCAGCGGCGTGTCGCTGAGCATGTACAGCGTGTTCACCGTGGGCGTGGCGCTGTGGCTGGCTTACGGCCTGCTGCTGGGCGCCTGGCCGGTGGTGATTGCCAACGTCATCACGCTGGTGCTGGCGCTGCTGATTCTGGGCATGAAGCTCAAGTACGGCAACAAGCCGGGCGCCCCTGGCACAGCCGCTTTATCCAGCGCCCCGGCGCCAGAGCGGCCCGTCTGCGGCAAATGAGCCGGGGCCGCCCACCGCTGGCCCGTTTTTTTTCAAGCACCGATAATTTGCGCCAGCATCGGCGGCCACGCCCGCCGCCAAACCTTCTCCGCCACTGGCGGCTTTCTTTTTTCTGCAACGCCAACACACACCATGACTCAAGCCATCGCCTGCCCCCAATGCACTCTTGAAAACACCTACCCGGACGGTGCCAACTACGTCTGCGCCGACTGCGGCCACGAGTGGCCGATGGCCGCAGCCCCGCACGCCGAAGACGACGCCGACGCCGTCGTCAAGGATTCCAACGGCAACCTGCTGGCCGACGGCGACAGCGTGGTGCTCATCAAGGATCTGAAAGTCAAGGGCTCATCGACCACGCTGAAGATGGGCACCAAGGTCAAAAGCATCCGCCTCGTCGGCGGCGACCACGAGGTGGACTGCAAGATGGACGCGGGCAGCTTTATGCTCAAGGCCTGCTTTTTGAAGAAGGTCTAAAAGGCCATCAACTGTTTGAACCCCAGGCCGCGAACCGGTTCGCAAACCCAACCGTTTTCAGCGCCCAGCCGCCATCGGGTTCTCCAGGAAAAACCGCAGCATCTCCTCGGTCGCGTCCGGCCCCTGCGCGTCGGTGTACGAGCCCTGCGCGCTGCCGCCGGACCAGGCGTGGCCCGCGCCATGCACCACCCAGTGCTCCGCCACCACGCGCCCGTCGGCTTGCCGGTAGCGGCGCTGGCTGTACTCGCGCCCGTTGCGGCTGCGCTTGCGCTGGTGGTCTGACTTCAAGGCGCCGGCGCTGGCGGCCACGACATGCGCGCCGTTGGACGGATGAACGACGGCATCCTCGTCGCCGTGAAACACGATGGTTGGCGGGCTGGCCTTGGTGCGCCGACTGGTGCCAGCAGCGCCATTTTTCATCGCGCCGAAGGCCGATGGCATGTCCGTCGCCGCGCCCGTGACCAGGCCCGAATGCACGCCCACGGCGGCAAACAGCTCGGGGTAGGCGTCGCCCAGAATCGCCGCCATCGCGCCGCCCGCCGACAGGCCTGCGACATAGACGCGCTGCGGGTCGATGGCGTGGCTGGCCATCACCGCCCGCGTCATGCCCGCCAGCAAGGCGGGCTCGCCCCGGCCGCGTTTTTGGTGGTTGTGCTTGAACCAGTTCCAGCAGCCGGACGTGTTGGCGCGCTGCGTCTGCGCCGGGTAGAGCACGTAAAAACCGCGCTGGCGCGCCGCCTCGTTCATGCCGGTGCCTGCCGCGAAATCGTCCGGATTCTGGGTGCAGCCGTGCAGCATCACCACCAGCGGCAGCGGCTGGCCGTCGGCGGCGGCCGGTGGAATGTAGAGCTTGTAATCGCGCTTGCCCGCGCTGGCATCGCTGTGGCTGCCGGTGATGAACTGGCCCGCCGGGCCGGGGTTCAGCGGCTGGGCTGGCGCGGCGGACCCGGCCGCCGCGCCTGGCGCGCCTGACTCTGGCGCCGCCGCCGCGTGCGGCTCTTGCGGCCACGCCTCGCGCCGGACTTCGTGCGCCTGCACGTCAATCACGTCGCGCAGGTCAAAAGCCGTTGGCGCGGCAAAAGTTGCAGGCGCGGCGGCAGCGCCGCTGAGCGCAGCCTGAATCGCCGCTGTCGCCGCTTGCAGGTCGCCGCTTTGGGTCAGCCGGGTCGCCTCGGCCATCAACTGCTGAAAGGACGCGCTCGCCGCATGGCCTTGCAGCGCCTCGGGCAAGGACAAAGCGGGAAATCCGCCGGGCAAACCAGACTGGCTGGACTGGCTGGACTGGCCGGACTGGCCGGACTGGCTGGCGGCCTGCGCCAGCCGGGCGGCTTCACGCATCAGGCGTTGGAAAGTGGAGTTCATGACATTTCCTTTCAGGAAAACAGGAGAAAAATCAACGAATGCGGCCCGCCAACGCCGCCTTGACCGCCGCGCTGGCATGCAGTGCGCCGAGCACCACCACCGAATCAATGGCCGCCAGCGCCAGCTCCGGGCTCACGTCGAGCGCGATGCTGGCCAGGCCGAGAATGCGGATTTGCAGCATTTCGCCGGAGGCCTGCACGGCGCGCAGGTCGGCGGCGCTGAAATGCTGGATGCCCAGCACCAGCGTTTTGCGCGCCACCACCTGTTTCACCGCATCGGCATGGACGGCGAGCTGGTTGCGGATGGCGGTGCGGATCAGGTCGGTGCGGTTGGCGTAAAAGCCTTCCTGCACCAGCAGGTCGATCTGGCCCAGATCGACATAGCCCAGGTTGATGGTGATTTTCTCGTCGGCCGGCTTGGCGGCGGCGACGGAGGATGCGGTTTTAGGTGGCATGACGCCATCTTATTACCATCCAAGTGGATGGTAAATTGGTGTTTCTATTTTTTACATCCGGGCTGGCGCGGCCTCAATAATGCGGCGGGAGGTCGTCGCCAGCCTGGCGCAATGCGCCGCTGGCGGCCTCGGGCATCTGCTGGCGCAGCTGGGTGACTTCGCGCAGCAGGGCGTCGATTTGCCGCTGCTGGCGGATGATGACCTGGTTGAGCTGCTCCAGCAGGTCTTCGCTGAAGCTGGCCTTGATTTCGAGTTCGGTCAGGCGGTGGTCGATGGCGTCGGTGGATTGCATCGCGCTATTGGACACGACTTCGGGAAACCTAGCCGACGCTGGCCGATCAAAACCGCGCTTGAACGCATGGCACGGGTATTGGTGGCTTTGGCGCTTGAGCGAGTCAGCTGGCCGCCGCCCGGCCCAGCCGGTCGCGCACGCCGTCCCACTCCGGGCTGGCGGGCGGGTTTTCGATCCAGATCAGCCGGGCGCCCTGCTCGTCAAAACTGCGCAGCACCGCAAACAGCTGCTGGGCCGTGGCCAGCGCATCGCCGGGCATACGCCGGAACAGCACTTTTTCAGACTTGATCCGCAGCATGTCGCGGGCATAAACCGCAATGTGGGCGGCATCGGCGCCGAGCAGGTCGAGCGCGGTTTGAATCGCGCCCGCGTCCATCAGGCGCACCTTGGCGTTGGGCGCGTAATGCGCCTCCAGCGTGCCGGAGGCGCGGGGCGCGCTGCCTGCTTCATTTAGCAACTCGTCTTTGCCCAGCACCGGCTCGCCGCAGGCGGCTTCCAGCTCGGCGCGGGTCAGCACGCCGGGGCGCAGCAACACCGGGCGGCTGCGCGTGCAATCGACGATGCTGGACTCGATGCCGACTGCGCAAGGCCCGCCGTCGAGCACCAGCAAATTGTCATCAAACTCCTGCGCGACATGCGTCGCCGTGGTCGGGCTGACGCGGCCAAAGCGGTTCGCACTCGGCCCGGCCACGCCAGTGGCGCAAGCCTTTAAAAACGCCAGCGCCACCGGGTGATCCGGGCAGCGCAGGCCAATCGAATTCTGGCCACCGGCTGCCGCCGCCGCCACGCCACCCTTGCGCGGCAAAATCACCGTCAGCGGGCCGGGCCAGAACGCCGCCATCAGGCGCTGGGCAAACGCGGGTACGCTGCTGGCGTAATCGCCGACCTGCGCCGCGTCGGCCAGATGCACGATCAGCGGGTGATCAGACGGCCGACCTTTGGCGGCAAAAATCCCGGCCACGGCGCTGTCGCTGGACGCGTCCGCGCCCAGGCCATAGACGGTTTCGGTCGGAAAGCCGACCAGTTCGCCCGCCTGAATGCGGGCGGCGGCTTGGGCAATCGCCTGCGGGTCGGTGCCGGGCAAAATCATGAGGGAGCGCCCCCGCGCAAGCGCGCCGTCTTCATGACAAGGCGTCCAGGCCGGGCAGGCCCAGAATCTGCATTGCCTGGCGCGCCGTGGCTTTCACGCTGGCAACATCGGCACTGGTGATCGTCAAATGGCCCATTTTGCGGGCTGAGCGGGCGTCGCTTTTGCCGTACAGGTGCAAATGCGCACCGGGCAGCGCCAGCACCGCCGCCCAGTCGGGCGTGCGGGCATTGCCTTGCGCGTCAAACCACACGTCGCCCAGCAAGTTGAGCATGATCGCGGGCGAATGCTGGCGCGGCGCGGGCAGCGGCAGGCCCGCCATCGCATGCACCTGCAAATCGAATTGCGACATGTCGCAGGCGTCAATCGTGTAGTGGCCGCTGTTGTGCGGGCGCGGCGCCATTTCGTTGACCACCAATGCGCCGTGTTCGCTGCCGTCGTCGATGACGAAAAATTCCACGCAGAGCACGCCGACGTACTCAATGTGCGCGGCGATGGCCTGGGCGGCGGCTTGGGCGCGCCCGGCCAGCTCGGGCGGCAGTGCGCCGTCAAACGACTCGGTGATGGCCAGAATGCCGTCCACATGCACGTTGTGCTGCGGCGCAAAGCCGACGATGGCGCCGTCCCAGCCGCGCGCGACGATGACCGAGCATTCGGCTTTCAGCGGCAATAATTTTTCCAGCACGCAGGGCACCTGCGCCAGATTGGCCCAGGCGGCGGCCAGCTCGGCGGCGTTTTTGACGCGCACCTGGCCTTTGCCGTCGTAGCCCATGCGGGCGGTTTTCAAAATGCCGGGCAGCAGCTCGGCAGGCACGGCGTCGAGCTGGGCCTGCGTCGTGATGACGGCGTGCGGCGCGCAGGTCACGCCCGCGACACCGGCGCTGGCGGTGAAATGGGATTTTTCTTCAATCCGGTCCTGCGCGATGGCGACGGCGGCGGCGCCGGGCGCGACCGGCAGCGTCACGGCCAGCGTCTGCAAGGCGCTGGCGGGAACGTTTTCAAACTCGGTGGTGACGGCGGCGCACAGCGCGGCCAGTTGCGCCAGGCCAGCGGCGTCGCTGTAGCCGGTCTGAATGTGGTGATGGCTGACGCGGCCCGCCGGGCTGTCGGCGTCCGGGTCGAGCACGGCGGTGAAATAGCCCAGCCGCTGCGCGGCATGCACAAACATGCGCCCGAGCTGGCCGCCGCCCATCACACCCAGCGTCGCGCCGGGCAGGATCAAGGGCTTCACGGCGGGCGCGCGGGCCGCACGGGCCGCGTCCCCGGCCAGCAAAAGAGACGATGGCGCGTTCACTGGCGCGCTCATAGCGGCGGCAGCGTCATGGCGCGGGCGGCGGCGGTTTGCTCGGCGCGGAAAACCTGCAGTTTTTCGGCCAGCGCCTTGTCGTGCAGCGCCAGCAGCGCCACGGCAAACAGCGCCGCGTTGGCCGCGCCCGCCACGCCAATCGCAAAGGTCGCCACCGGAATGCCCTTGGGCATTTGCACAATGGAATGCAGCGAATCGACGCCCTGCAAATGCTTGCTCGCCACCGGCACGCCGAGCACCGGAACAATCGTCTTGGCCGCCAGCATGCCCGGCAGGTGCGCCGCGCCGCCCGCGCCCGCGATGATCGCCTGCAGGCCGCGCCCGGCGGCGCTTTCGGCGTAAGCAAACAGGTCGTCGGGCATGCGGTGCGCCGAGACGACTCTAGCGTCATGCGCCACGCCAAAATGCTGCAGAATTTGCACCGCGTGCTGCATCGTGTCCCAGTCGCTGCTGGAGCCCATCACCACGCCCACGAGAGGGCTTGCCGGGTTGTTGGTTGTCGTCATAAAGGGGATTTCAAGTCGTGTGGAGGGAGGAGCTGTGCGCCGCGAAGCGCTGATTTTAAAGGCTAGGGGCATGGCTTGCGTGCTATCGTGCAGCTTGCTGCCAAAGGCGGGGCGCCAGTGCGGTGTACGCCGCGCCGCCCGAAACCGCCCGACGCCTTCCGGCTTGAAAAAAAGCCTGTCCCCCATCCTATTTCCTTCAACATCATGATCGACGCCACCCTTGCCAACTTCAGAGACGAAGTTTTAACCGCTTCGCAAACCCTGCCCGTGCTGCTTGAGTTCTGGGCGCCCGGCGGCGACCCCGAGGGGCTGCTGAGTCCGCTGCTGGAGCAGCTTGAAGCTGCTTACGGCGGCAGCTTCAAGCTGGTCCGGGTGGACGCCATCGGGCAGGAAAAACTCAGCGCCGCCTTTGGCATCCAGAGCGCTCCGACCTGCATCATGCTGGTGGGCGGCCAGCCGGTGGACAGCTTTGTCGGCGCCTTGCCCGAGAGCGACATCCGGGCCTTTCTCGAACGCCACGTGCCGCCCGCCGCCGCCGAAGAACTGGCGCTGGAAACCTTTGACGCCGCCGACCCCGAGGCCGTGCTGCAAAAGCTGCAAGACGCCGTCACCGCCAACCCGGCCGACGACAACGCCCGCTTCGACTACGTCAGACAACTGCTGCTGCGCGGCGAAGAAGACGAGGCCAAAGTCGCCTTTGCGCCGGTGATTGCCCAGACCGGCGTGGTGCGCCGCTTTGACTCGCTGAAGCGCTGGATGGACGCGCTCGATTTCGTCACTATTAACGCCCTGGGCGAGAGCGCGGGCGCCGCTTTTGACGCCAGCATCGCGGCCAACAAGCGCGACTTTGATGCCCGCTTTGGCAAGGCGCGCTGGCTGATGGCCCAGCAGCGCTGGACCGAGGCGCTCGACGAGCTGCTCGACATTTTGATGCGCGACAAGGTGTGGCATGACGGTCTGGCGCGCAAGACCTATATCGCCATCCTCGACATCATGGAGCAGCCCAAGCCCAAGGTCGCCGACGGCCAGATTCCGCCGGAAGACGCCACCATCGCCACCTACCGGCGGCGTTTGAGCAGCGTGGTGCTGAGCTGAAGCGCTACGCCTCAATCTGGTGAAAAAACCATGAAGCCGGGGATGCGGCAGCGCCGCACGCGCCTTGCGGTCATCACTGGCGTTGCGCTGTTTCTTGGGGTCGTGCTGGCCTTGACTCTGGCCCAGCCCGGCTACGATGCGCAAAACCAGCTCATGAGCGAACTGGCCTTGGGGCGACACGGCCAGTTTCTTGTGATTGCGTTTCTGGCACTCGCGGCCGCAGCGGGGGCGGTTTCTCTGAGCCTGTTGTCTCATGGTGCGCCTGCGGCTGTCGGCCTGTTGCCCGCTATGGCTGGCGCAGCGTTCGCGGGGGCTGGCCTGGTTTCTCTGGGCTCGTCGATAGAAACCCATGTCTTTTTTGTGGCCGCCGCCTTCATTCTGTGCGGTTTAAGCATGTGCCTGCTGCCGATGAAAGTGGGTGCCTTTTCGGGCTGGCGCTATCGTGCGGTGTGCTGGGGCGCTTGCGCCGCCATGCTTTTCGCTACAGCGCTGGGTGGCATCGCGCTATCGGCTGGCGTCGCCCAGCGGCTTGCCGCACTCACGCTGCTGGCCTGGCTGGTGCTGGTCGCCTGGCGGCTTTCCCGCTGACGCATGGGTGCAGCCCGCCACATCAAGCCGCGCCAACGGCCTGCTAAGCCTGGACAAATCGTTCATGGCTTGAGGCTTTCGGCTTGGCGCTTGTAGCGGTCATAGGACGTGTCCGCGTTTTTCAGGCAGCGCCCGCGCTCCTGGCTATCGAGGAGCTTGTTGCATTCATTGCGCTGCCAGTCCTGGCCTGACGCATAAAACTGTTCAGACGAGCATCCGGCCAGCAGCGCGGCCAGCATCAGGCTGGCAAGAATCAGGAAATGCCTCAACGGACGCTCCTTTTTTAAAAACCTTACGCCGGGGTACTCGGCCTACAGACGACCACACCACTGCTTTTCGCACGGTACGCCGTTGCCTTTGCCGTGGTTATCCATCTTCACACCGGGGCAATTTTGGAGAAAAAACGTCGCTTCGGCACAAGAAGTCATCTGCGAGCAATACTGGCGCCCATCACAGCGAAAGCTGTCCGTCGGCGGCTGCAGAACCGGCTCCGGCACGACGACAGGATGCGCCAACTCGCCGGTTTCTGCGGCGGGCCGATAGGCGCTAATGCGCTTTGAATACTGGCCGTAGCCGTACACACCGACCGCCACCAGCAGCACCAGCGCTATCTTTTTGACAAAAGAGCTTCTTGTCCGGCGCGCTGGCCGCCCCAGCGCTGAACGGCGCTGGTCCGATGCCAGGCGACGCTGATCTGGCTCTGAGCGAGACGGACCCGGCGACGAACCTGCGGGACGCACAACGCCAACAGCGCGTTTTTTCCCTTTGCCATCCAGTTCAATTTCAAACGACAGCGGCTCCTGCAACTGCGGGCGCTGACCATCCCGTGGAAAGGCCGAGATATGGACAAAAACCGCCTGTCCGCCTTGCGCAGGCGCGACGAAACCAAAACCCCGCTCGTCATTCCACTGGGTGAGTTTTCCCTCAAAGCGCATCGCCGCCCTCGCCTCAGGCCGTCAGCCGCGTCATCGCCTCCTGGTACTTGGCGGCGGTCTTGGCGATCACGTCGGGCGGCAGGTGTGGCGACGGTGCGGTTTTGTCCCACGGTTTGCCGTTGATGCGCACGGCCTCCAGCCAGTCGCGCACGAATTGCTTGTCGTAGCTCGGCGGGTTCTGGCCGGCGGCAAACGCCGCTTCATAGCCCTCGACCGGCCAGTAGCGCGACGAATCGGGCGTGAGCACCTCGTCCATCAAGGTCAGCGTGCCGTCCTCGTCCAGGCCAAATTCAAATTTGGTGTCGGCAATGATGATGCCCTTGGTCAGCGCAAAGGCGGCGGCGGTCTGGTAAATCGCTATGCTGAGCTTTTTGATCTGCGCGGCCAGCTCGGGGCCGACAACTTTTTCCACCTGCGCGTAGTCGATGTTTTCATCGTGCTCACCGACTTCTGCCTTGGCGGCGGGCGTGAAAATCGGCTCGGGCAGCTTGCTGGCGTTTTGCAGTCCGGCGGGCAGGGCCACGCCGCACACCGACTGGCTTTGCTGGTATTCGGCCCAGCCGCTGCCAGCCAGGTAGCCGCGCACCACGGCTTCGACCGGAATCGGTTTCAGGCGCTTGACCAGCATCGAGCGGCCCGTCACCTGCGCGATTTCGGCGGCGCTGACCACGCTCTCGGGCGCTTCGCCGGTCAGGTGGTTCGGGCAGATGTGGCCGAGCTTGCCGAACCAGAACAGCGCCATCTGCGTCAGCAGCGCGCCCTTGCCGGGAATCGGCTCGCCCAGGATCACGTCAAAAGCGCTCAGGCGGTCGCTGGCCACCATCAGCAGCCGGTCCTGGCCGACGGCGTAGTTGTCGCGCACCTTGCCGCGCGCCAGCAAAGGCAGGGAAGTCAGGGCCGAGGTGTGAAGTGCTGTGGTCATGGTGGTCATGCAGGTCATGCAGGTAGGAAAAGTAAAAAAGCCCGTGCGACTCGGGCCGAGTCCACGGGCTTTGAATTATCGCCAATCCGGCGCAGCGGATGGCACGGGCCGATTACTGGACGACTTGCGCCAGCTCGCCGTTGGCGTACTGGGCGGCAACGACGGACAGGCTGCGGCCCTTGATCGTGGCGGCCTGACCTTCGCAGCCGAACTCAAGGTAGCGCTGCTTGCAAATTGCCTTGGCGGCTTCTCTAGCGGGCTTGAGCCATTCTCTAGCGTCGAACTTGTCTGGATTCTCGGCCAGGAACTTGCGCACTGCGCCGGTCATCGCCAGACGGATGTCGGTGTCGATGTTGATCTTGCGCACGCCGAACTTGATGGCTTCCTGGATTTCTTCCACCGGCACGCCGTAGGTTTCTTTCATTTGGCCGCCGTACTGGTTGATGATGGCCAGCAGGTCTTGCGGCACGGAAGACGAGCCGTGCATCACCAGGTGGGTGTTGGGAATGCGGGCGTGGATTTCCTTGACGCGCGAGATCGCCAGAATGTCGCCGGTGGGCTTGCGGCTGAATTTATAAGCGCCGTGGCTGGTGCCGATGGCAATCGCCAGCGCGTCCAGGCCGGTGGCCTTGACGAACTGGGCGGCTTCTTCGGGGTCGGTCAGCATCTGGCTGTGGTCGAGCTTGCCCGCCGCGCCAATGCCGTCTTCCTCACCGGCTTCGCCGGTTTCCAGGTTGCCCAGGCAGCCCAGTTCGCCCTCGACCGACACGCCGCTGGCGTGGGCCATTTCGACGACCTTGCGCGTCACTTCGGTGTTGTACTCGAACGATGCCGGGGTCTTGCCGTCTTCGAGCAGCGAGCCGTCCATCATCACGGAACTAAAACCCAGGTTGATCGCGCCCTGGCAGATGGCCGGGCTCTGGCCGTGGTCCTGGTGCATGACCAGCGGGATGTGCGGGTAGGCCTCGACGGCGGCCAGGATCAGGTGCTTGATGAAGGCTTCACCGGCGTACTTGCGCGCGCCTGCGCTGGCCTGCAGGATGACGGGGGCGCCGACCTCATCAGCAGCGGCCATCACGGCCTGGACTTGCTCCAGGTTGTTGACATTGAAAGCTGGAATGCCGTAGCCATTGGCGGCGGCGTGGTCCAGCAGCTCGCGCATCGAAACGAGTGCCATAGTGGAAATCCTGAAAGTTAAAAAAGCCTAAAAAAACGGTGGGCGGGCGGGAGGCCAAACGGCCTGAAAACAGCCTGAAGCGGGCGCAAACCGCACCGTAACCCGAGCCTTTATTCTACCGTTTGCCGTCCGCCGAGAGCCATTTCTTCGAGCGCCTGCAGCACCCGCGCCGCGCTGATGTCGTTCAAACAGCGCGTGTGGCCCAGCGGGCAATCGCGCTCAAAACAGGGCGCGCAGTCCAGCGGCGGCTGGTAAGCCGGGTCGCTTTTGAGCCAGAGCACGCTGGCTTTGTCATTCAACGGCGGCGTGTGCAGCGGGCTGGACGAGCCAAAAACCGCCACCTGCGGCACGCCCAGCGCGGCGGCCACATGCATCAGCCCCGAGTCGTTGCTGACGGTGCTGTGGCTGGCGGCAATCAAGGCCAGCGCCTGCGGCAGCGAGGTTTTTCCGGCCAGATTGAGGCATTTGCCAGCCTGGGTCAGGTTGACCGGCGCGGCAATTTCATCGCACAGCGCCGCTTCCTTGCCTGAGCCGAGCAGCACCACCGGCAGATTCAGACTGGCCGCGAGTTCGGAAAAATGCGCCGCAGGCCAGCGTTTGGCCGGGCCGAATTCGGCGCCCGGCGCGAACACGACGTAGCCGCCTTGCTGCAAGCCTAGCGCGTCCAGCGTGGCGCTGATCTCGGCCGCGCCGATGTGCAATTGGGGCCGGTCGGCGCTCAGGCCGCTCTCGCCGCTCAGCGCCGAATAAAACGCCACCATCGGCGGCTTGTTTTTCGGATTCGTCAGCCGGTGCGTGAGCAGGCCGACGCGGGTTTCGCCCAGGTAGCCGATGCGCTCGGGAATGCTGGCCATGAAAGGCAGCAGCGCGCTTTTGAGCGAGTTCGGCAGCACATAAGCCTTGTCGAACTGACCCTGAATGCGTTTGGCAATGCTGCGCCGCGCCCTGAACTGCAAGCCGCCGTGGGCAAACGGGAACTCAATCACCTCGGCGACTTGCGGCATGGCCCGATAGACCGGCGCCACCCAGGGCAGCGCGCCGACGGTCAGGCGCTCGCCGCGCGCCTGCAGGCGGCGCAGCAGCGGCTCGGTCATGACGGCGTCGCCGATCCACTGCGGGGCAATGATGAGGGAGTTGACTGCAGCAGCCTGCGCGCCAGTTTTCAAGCGGACACCGCCACGGTTAATGTCCGCCGCCGAAATGCTCGCCCGGCTTGAGCTTGTACAGCGTGCCGCAGTACGGGCATTTGGCTTGGCCGCTGCGGGCTACGTCCAGATAAACCTTGGGGTGGCTGTTCCACAGCGCCATGTCGGCCTTGGGGTTCGGGCAGAACACGCCGCCCTGGTGGTTGAGGTCGCTGGCCAGCAGCTCGATGGTGGAAGATTTGCTCATAATTTTTGACTCAGTCAGGAGGTCGAAGCGGCAAGCGCGGGAAGGTTGGCAGGTTCAGAGCCGGGTCAGCCAGGAGGCATATGCCGGGTTGCGGCCGTTGACGATGTCAAAGAAGGCCGCCTGGATTTTCTCGGTAATCGGGCCACGCAAGCCGCTGCCGATTTCGATGCGGTCGAGCTCGCGAATCGGCGTGACTTCAGCGGCGGTGCCGGAGAAAAAGGCTTCGTCTGAAATATAGATTTCGTCGCGGGTGATGGGCTTTTCCTTGATTTCGATGCCAAGGTCTTTGCAGATCGAAAAGATCGTGTTGCGCGTGATGCCGTTGAGCGCGCCCGCGCTGGAGTCCGGCGTATAGACCACGCCCTTGCGCACGATGAACAAGTTCTCGCCCGCGCCCTCGGAGGCAAAGCCCTGCGGGTCGAGCAGCAGCGCCTCGTCGTAGCCCTCGTCGGTGGCTTCCATGTTGGCCAGAATGGAGTTGGTGTAGTTGCTCACCGCCTTGGCGTGGATCATGGTGATGTTGACGTGATGGCGCGTGAAGCTGCTGGTCTTGACGCGGATGCCGCGCTTCATGCCCTCTTCGCCCAGGTACGCGCCCCAGGTCCAGGCGGCGACCATCAGGTGAATCGTGTTGCCCTTGGGGCTGACGCCGAGTTTTTCCGAGCCGATCCAGGTCAGCGGGCGGATGTAGCCGCTTTCTAATTTGTTCTCGCGCACCACGGCAATCTGGGCGGCCATGACTTCCTGCGGCGTGAACGGGATTTTCATGCGCAGGATTTTGGCGCTGTTGAACAGGCGCTCGGTGTGCTCCTCCAAGCGGAAAATCGCCGTGCCGCCGTCGGGCATTTTGTAGGCGCGCACGCCTTCAAAAGCGCCGCAGCCGTAATGCAGGGTGTGGGTCAGCACATGGATCTTGGCGTCGCGCCAGTCAACCATCTGGCCGTCCATCCAGATTTTGCCGTCGCGCTCTGCCATCGAGGGGGTTGCTGAAGCCATGTTTGATCCTGTAATTAGTGTTGTAAAAATGTTACTTATTTGGCCTGCAACCATCCAGAACAGCCGCCGTTCGGACAGCCCACAGGCCCGGAAAACCCGAAGCATTGATTCTACGATCAGCCGCAGAGCCGCCCTGGCGCCACCCGAGAATTCATCTGGCGCGTTTAGTGTGCGGAGTGAAGCAGCAGGGTGATAATCGAAACTTAAAGACACCCATTAGTGAATTTTGATACATTTCAGTGTGGGTGGTTTATTGACTAGACGATTGGCAGTTAAGGTTCTGCGTCCCGGCAATACCTCCAAGCGCTAGCGGGATAGCGGAAAAATCCGTAGCGTTACCTGCAGCGTGTCGGTTGCAAACGGCGGGGTTGTGAGCAATTTCGCTCTGTTTTTTTGACAAAAGGTTTGATATGACTATGAAAATGAGCAAGCTGGCATTGGCAATCGGTGCATTGGTGATGGCAGGCGGCGCAATGGCGCAGTCCACGGCGACCGCAACGGGCACGGCCAATGCCACCGTCGTCGCTCCCATCGCCATCACGGCAGGCGCTACGCTGGAATTCGGTAAGGTTCTCTCAACGGCGCACACGGTCACGATTACTCCTGCCGGGACCCGGACAGACAGCATCACCAACACCAATGTAAAGGGCACCGTCCGCAACGCCACCTTTGCCGTGACGGGTGAACCCAGTTTCACTTATGCCATCACGCTTCCACCCACTTTGCAGATTGACACACTCTCCCCCGGCACCATTACCACAATGAGGACTGACACTTTTACAGTTGCTCAAGGCACAAACGGCACTGTTACAGGCACGGTTGATCCACTTCTAGGTACAGGTGCGGTTGGGACACTTAGTGCCACGGGTACTGCAGATTTGAACGTGGGAGCCACGCTCCATGTGAATGCCGGTCAAGTCGCTGGGTCTTACACCAAAACTTATTCAGTGACCGTGGCCTACAACTAACTGATTGAGAGCCAAGGATTCTCCCCTGCGGCAATTCGTGCAAACCGTTTTGGCATGTTTTTTCGGCAGGGGGTGATAACGCGGCGCAAGCCTGGGGCCGCTGAGACTGTGTCAATGCCATTTTTTCCGCCTCATCCGTTGCGCCTGCTGCCGCGCTGGTTGCCCACCGTGGCAGTGGCGGCTGCAGCCTATTTCTCCTGCGTCCCAGCTGTGCAGGCGCAAACCATTGCCAGCACCAGCGGCTTGTCGTTCGGCTCTTTTGTCGCCAGCACAGGGGGCTCCATCGCCGTGCCCCCCAGCGGCGGGCGCAGCAAGACGGGCAGCGTGATCCTGCTCGCACAAGGCGGCGCCAGCGCGGCGGCGCAATTCACCGTCAGCGGCACTGCTGCAGCCGCCTATACCATCACCCTGCCTGCCGACGGAACCGTCGCCTTAACGGATGACAGCGGCCACAGCATGGCGCTCAACGGGTTTGTCAGTTATCCCAGTGCCACGGGCACTCTCTCGGGTGGTGGAACGCAGCTGCTCAGCGTGGGCGCCACGCTGAGCGTGAATAACGCCCAAGCGCCCGGCAATTACAGTGGCGCCTTTGCCGTGACGGTGCATTACGACTAAAGGCTGCGGCAGGCGCCGCCCTTTTCAGACTTCAGAAAGTTCAGAGTTTTCATGATGCGTTTTTTGCCTTTCTTGCTGTCAGTGCGAACTGGGCTGGCGGCCTTGGCCCTGTGTCTGGGCGCCCCGCTGGCGTGGGCTGATCTGACCCTGTACCCGACCCGCATCGTGCTGGAAAAAAACCAGCGCGCGGCCCAAGTCGAACTCATGAACAACAGCACCACCGCCGAAACCTACCGCATCACGCTGGTAAACCGCCGCATGAGCGAGACTGGCGAATTCATCTCCATTGAAACCCCCGGCCCCGGCGATCAGTTTGCCGACGCATTCCTGCGCTACTCCCCCAAGCAGGTCACCGTGCCGCCGGGCGGCTCGCAAACAGTGCGCATTCTGGTGCGCAAGCCTGCCGATCTGGCGCCCGGCGAATACCGTTCGCACCTGGAATTTAACCGCGTCGCCGACACCACCAGCGCCAGCAGTATCGACCAAGCCCGCAACCCCGACGACAAGACCATTGGCGTGACCCTGACGGCGCTGGTCGGCGCCTCCATGCCCATCATCATTCGGCACCGGGACACGCAAGCCAGCGTCGCGCTGTCCGACCTGGCGCTGGTCCCCGCCAGCGCCAGCGCCAGCGCCAGCGCCGGCCCGGCCCTGGACTTTCAGATCAACCGCAGCGGCACCCGCTCGGTCTATGGCGACCTGACGGTCACCTTTACCCCCAAGACAGGCAAGCCCGTCGATCTGGCCAAGGCCAACGCCCTGGCGGTCTATACGCCCAATGCCCTGCGCCGCGTGCGCATGCCGCTGCAGATGCCGCCGGGCATGACGCTGGCGGCCGGCGCCTTGAGCCTGAGCTACCGCGAGCGCCCGGAAGCGGGCGGCGGGGTGATGGCCGAAGCCAATCTGACCCTGCCCTGAGCGTTTGACGGGCGCCTGACAGGCGCTGCTTCAAGCCGACGCCATGCTGCCGACGCCCCCCTTCCTGCCTCATTGCTTGGCGGTGGCGCTGTGCCTGGCGCCACTGGCGCCAGCGCGGGCGCAAGCGGCGGCAAGCCCAGCGGCGCCGTCCAGTTCCAGCGCCAGGCCAGCGAGCCCCGAGAGTGAGACCAACTTGCTGATTCTGGATGTGCGGCTCGATGGTTTCGTCCTGTCCGACGGCTTGAGCGCCTACCAGGATGGCCCGCAAACTTTGCTACCCTTGGGCGAGCTGGCCCGCTTGCTGACGCTGGCCATCAGCGTGCAGCCCGAAGCGGGCAGCGCCAGCGGCTACGTGCTGCGCGAAGACCAGACCTTCGGGCTGAATGTCGCCCAATCGCTGGTCAGCCTTGCGGGCCGTGAGGTGCGGTTTGAAACGAAACGCGCCCGCGTCATAGACGACGAAATTTATGTGAACAGCGAGCTGCTGTCGCGCTGGCTGCCGATCGACTTTGAGCTGAACATGTCAGCACTGCAATTGCAGGTCAAGCCACGGGAAAAGCTGCCGCTGCAAGAGCGCCTGGAGCGCGAGCGCGCCGCCAGTCGGCTGGGTAATGCCAAGCCCAGGCCGCTGGCCGATCCCGGCTATCCGCGCGCGATAGCGCCCTACCAGTGGATTGACCGGCCTTTTATTGACCAGACCTTTGGCGCGAGCGTCCAAGCCGCGCCCGGTGCGCGCCAGCTCAGCGCTGCCTCCACCACCTACCTGACCGCCGACATGCTGGGCATGGAGGGCGCCGCCTACGTCAGCAGCAGCCGCGACCAGAGCACGCCGGAATGGCGCATGACGCTGGGCCGCAACGACCCGGATGCAGGCCTGCTCGGGCCGCTCCATGCGCGCTCTTTGAGCGTGGGCAACATCTCCATGCCCAGCATTGCCAACGTGATGAGCACCAGCGGCAGCGGCCGGGGCATCGCCATCAGCAACCGGCCCCTGGACCAGCCGACCAGCTTTGACCGCCAAAGCCTGCGCGGTGATCTGCCGCCGGGCTGGGACGTGACGCTGTATTACAACGACGCCTTGGTGGGTTTTCAGGCCTCCCGCGCTGACGGGCAATATGCCTTTGACGACTTGCCGTTGTCATTTGGCCGCAACGAATTTTTGCTGGCGTTCAACGGCCCGCTAGGCCAGATGCGCAGCGAGCGCAAGAGTTTTTTGCTGGACCAGTCCATCGTCAAGCCTGGTGAATTCCTCTATTCGCTGGCCGAGCACCATGCCGACATCGGCGGCGTGCGCAGTGCGGCCCGGCTCGACTGGGGGCTGACCAAGACGCTGGCGGGCAGTGCCGGACTGATCCGCATACCCGGTCCGGCAAGCGGCCAGAGCGGCACCGAAGAGCGCAGGTATGCGCAACTGGGGCTGCGCGGCTTCTGGAACTGGGCCATCGTGACCTCCGAGCTGACCTTTGCCCAGCGCGGCGGCATGCTCGCTGAGCTGGGCCTGAAAACCCGGCTGGGGAACTACGCCGTGGATGTCCTGCACACGCAGCGCAAGGGCGGCTTTGACAGCGATATATTCAGCGCCGACGGCGACCCCGTCAGGATGCGCGACAAGCTGCGGCTGCAGGGCACGCTGGCGCCAGCCGGCCTGCCCCGGCTGCCTGTGGCTCTTGAGGCCCAGCGCGAGGTGCTGGCATCAGGCGCGACCAACGCCACGGTGTCTGGCCGTCTGTCTGCGATGCTGGCGGGCACCTCCGTGACCAACAACCTCAACTGGCAGCGCGCGGGCAGCGCCAGCGCCAGCAGCGGCAACCTGCAGTTGAGCCGCCGCGTGGCCGACATGGGACTGAGCGGGCAGCTGGATTATTCGTTCAGGCCCGCAGCGCGCCTGGACGCCCTGGCGCTGACAGCCGACCGCAGCCTGGCCAGCGGCTACCGGATCAACGCGGGCTTGCTGCGCACGTTTTCCAGCGGCACGACCCTGGTTTCAGGGGGGGTGAGCAAAAATTTAGGCCGCTTTGCGATGGCGCTGAGCGCCAGCTATTCGAGCCGACATGAACTGGCGCTGGGCCTGCAGCTGTTTGTCGCGCTGGGCCATGAGCCGCGCACCGGCCAGTGGTTCAGCAGCGCGCTGCCTATGGCTGGCATGGGCGCGGTGTCGGCCCGCGCTTTTGTGGACCGCAACCTCAACGGCGTGCGCGACGCGGATGAGGAACTGGTGCCCAACGCAGGCTTCATCCTCAACAGCGGCAGCTACCACCCGAACCGCTCCGCCGAGGACGGCACAGCCTTTCTGGACCGGCTGACACCGGGGCGCTATGCCGACATTGCGCTGGACCCGGCCTCGCTGGAAGACCCCCTCTGGAAGCCACGGACCGAGGGCGTACGCGTGCTGCCGCGTCCGGGCCGGGTGCAGCTGCTGGAGTTTCCAGTGGTATCGACCAGCGAGGTGGATGGTACGGTGTACCTGACAAGCAAAAGCGGCCGACGCGGCATTGGCGATGCGGTGGTCGAGCTGGTGGACAGCCAGGGCGCCGTAGTGATGAGCACGCCCAGTTCGTCAGACGGTTTTTACCTGTTGCGCCAGGTCATGCCAGGGCGCTACACGCTGAGAATTTCGCCAGCGCAGACGGCCAAGCTGGCGCTGGAATCGACCCTGAACCGGTCTATTGAGGTGCTACCCGATGGCGACTTCATCAACGGACAGGATTTGGAATTGACGCCCGGCAAGCCCTGAACGGCAGCCTGTGCAGCCGCCGCCCGCCCGGCTTCAAGCCAGGCTGCGCACCACCTCCAGCGCTTCCTCGATCCGCTCCACGGCGTGAATCGTCAAGCCTTCAATCGCCTTTTTCGGCGCATTCGCCTTGGGCACGACGGCGACGCTGAAACCCAGTTTGGCCGCTTCTCTCAAACGCTCCTGGCCGCGCGGCGCGGGCCGCACCTCGCCCGCCAAGCCGACTTCGCCAAAGGCGATAAAACCCTTGGGCAGCGCCCGCCCGCGCAGCGACGAGGTAATGGCCAGCATCACCGCCAAATCCGCCGCCGGTTCGCTGATGCGCACGCCGCCCACGGCGTTAACGAACACATCCTGGTCCATGCAGGCCACGCCCGCGTGGCGGTGCAGCACGGCCAGCAGCATGGCCAGGCGATCCTTGTCCAGCCCGACCGAGAGGCGCCGGGGCGAGGGGCCGCCGTTATCGACCAGCGCCTGAATTTCCACCAGCAGCGGGCGCGTGCCTTCTAAAGTGACCATCACGCAGCTGCCGGGCACCGGCTCGCTGTGCTGGCTCAAAAAAATCGCGCTCGGGTTGCTCACGCCCTTGAGGCCCTTTTCGGTCATCGCAAAGACGCCGATTTCATTCACCGCGCCAAAGCGGTTTTTAATCGCCCGCACCAATCTGAAACTCGAATGCGTGTCGCCCTCGAAATACAGCACCGTATCGACCATGTGTTCGAGCACACGCGGCCCGGCCAGCGCCCCTTCCTTGGTCACATGGCCGACCAGCACGATGCACACGCCGCTGGCCTTGGCCGCGCGCGTCAGATGCGCCGCGCATTCACGCACCTGTGCCACCGAGCCGGGCGCGGACGTGAGCTGATCCGAATACACGGTTTGGATCGAGTCGATCACGGCAATCGCGGGATGCGTCGCGTCCAGCGTGGCGAGGATTTTGTCGAGCTGAATCTCGGCCATCACTTTGACCTGCGAGCCGTCCAGGCCGAGCCGGCGCGCGCGCAGTGCGACCTGCGCGCCGCTTTCCTCGCCGGTGACGTAAAGCGTCGAGAGGCCCGCGCGCTGCAGCGAGTCCAGCGCCTGCAGCAGCAGCGTGGATTTGCCGATGCCCGGATCGCCGCCGATTAAAACCACGCCGCCCTCGACGATGCCGCCGCCGAGCACGCGGTCCAGCTCCTCGTGGCCGGTGGGGGTGCGCGTCATGTCGGTGGCCTCGATGTCGGCCAGCGCGGTGACCTCACACGCCTTGGCCAGCGACTGAAATTGCGGGCTGTAGCGGTTTTTCGGGGCGGCGGCGCTCTCGGCGACGGACTCGGTCAAGGTGTTCCAGGCGTTGCATGCCGGGCATTTGCCCAGCCATTTGGGGCTGGTGCCGCCGCACTCGGTGCAGGTGTAAATCGTTTTTTCTTTGGCCATGCGGCGAATATAGCGGCCGCTGCCGCAGAATCCGTTCAGGCCGGCTCAGGCCCGGCAACGGGCTGGGGCAGACCCTCGACAGGCACTTGAGCGCTGCGTTCCCTAAACTTCCTCTTACAAAAATTACTTTATGATGGTGCGCCTATACAGCAGGCTTGTCGCAGTAAAAATTAACGCACCATTTAAAAGAGACCGCCATGAACGTCGATATTGAAAAACTCGAAGCCCTCAACCAGGAAATCAAAGCCACTCTCAAGGAAGGCTTGCTGGCTTCAGACATTTTTGACCGCGCCACCGGCCTGTCCCTGGCCGGCTACAACGCACAGCCCGCAGCCTCCGCGCTGTTCACGGAAGTGACCAATGTGATCACCAGCACGCTGATCGACTCCGGCTTTCCGGGCCTCAAGCGCTACTACCTGGTGGACATGGAAAACGACCACAGCGTGATGGTCATCCGCCACGGCAACGATTTGCTCCAAGGCATCTTGATGAATTCGCAAAAGGTCAACCTCGGCATCTTGCTGTCGGTCGCCCTGCCCAAGATGCTCGCCGGCGTCGAAAAAGCGCGCACTTAAAAAAACCATGGCGATAGACAGATTTGGCGTCTGGTCGCCGCACCGGGACTCCAACTCGGTGCGGTCTCTCAAGGCCGCGCTCAGCTTTCGGCCCGAGCCCTGGCAGTGGTATGAGAATAAGGAGCAAGCCTCCTGGTGGGTCATTGATGGCACGCTAACCACGCTCAGCAGCCTGACCGAGGCCCTTTTGCAGCATAAAAAACTGGGCCCGATTGAAGCCCTGGTGCTGGCACCCACCTGGAACTATATTGAAGACCCGGTCTGGACTTTCTTCAAGGCGCCCCTGAGTGTCAAGCTTCTCTATGGATGGATTGACCGCTGCCTTCAGCGGGACTTTCCTGCCGCCGCCGCTGCGGCCACTGCCCCCAAGGCAATCCTGCTGGGGCAGCAGATCAGACTCAAGCGCTGGCCCAATTTGCCCCCCTACACGGCCCACGGCAGCCAGGCTGACGCTGTGTCCCTGACCCTGGCTTGCGCCAAGCTGCTCGAAGGCTGGACCCGCTACGAAGAAGCCGCCGCCATTGCCAGCAATACCGTCTTGTTCAACACCATCCTGGCCGATGCCCAGCTTCATGGCATTTTGGAGAGCAGCGAGCCAGAACCAGAGCCCGCCCAGCCGCCCAGCAAGCCCCCCACAAAAAGCCCCGAAAAAACCGATGCCTGGTCGCTGGTTAAACGGTTGCTGAAAAAATTCACATGAAATCTTCTCTTAAAGTGGTCCTGGGCCACACCACATCCCAGCAGGTGGTTTTCGTCGGGCCTTTTGGCGTGGGCAAAACCACGGCCCTGCGCATGGTCTCGGACATTCCCGTGGTCAACACCGACGTGCTCAGCAGCGAAGCCATCGCCGACGCCCGCCTGCCGGACAAGACCCACACCACCATCGGCTTTGACTATGGCGAGTGGAACTTTGCCGATGGCAGCCGGGTCTCGCTGGTGGGCATTCCGGGGCAAGAGCGCTTCAAGGTGATGTGGGATGTGATGCTGCCGCGCAGCTCGGCCATCGTGCTGTGGCTGCACGGGGACCGCGATGACCAGATGGCCGAATGCGGCAAATGGCTAGCAGCCCTGGCCGAGCGCAAGGTCATCTCCCGGCTGGCCGTGGCCGTCACCCGCGTGCCGGACAGTCAGGCCGAGCAGGTGCTGGCCCCCTACCGCGAGCTGATCGGCCGCTACCACCCACTGGCGCCCGTGATAACCGCCGACCCCCGGAACAAATCTGATGTGCTGCAAGCCATCCTGATGGCCTTGAGCAGCCCCCGGCACGACGCTTGAGTGCCCGTCAACAGCCCGACTGTTTGTGCCCCTGGCGATGCTCTTTTTCACCCATTTACGACTTTTATTAACTCATAAGCAGTGGCACATGGACTCCCTTTCAATTGGACAGCGTTTTTCCCCCTGCATTGAGAAAATGGCCAGCCGGATTCCCCAACTGCACTGCGCCATGCTGTGTACGCCGGACGGGTTCAATCTGTGCTCCGTCGGCCTGGATGAAGACCAGGTCGGCAAAATGGCCGCGCTGAGCAGCTCGCTGTTCTCGGTGGGCGATGCGGCCATCGATGGCCTCATGCTGAACAACGAGGCGGCCGAGACCTATATCAGCCTTGAGGACGCCCCGCAGGCGGCGCTGAACTACCTGACGCTCGAAGCGCGCGGCCTGCAGATCGTCACTACGCAGATCGTGCGCCCGGCGGGCAACTTTATCCTGATGGCCGCCTCCCGCGCCTCGCTGGGCGTGGTGCTGGTCGGGGTCAAGGCCACCGTCGCAGACATTCAAAAGCTGCTCTGAAGACGCTTTAAGTTACGCCGCATCGCGCAGCAGCAGGGCCTGGCTGTAGCGCAAAAATTCGTCCAGATGGTTTTGAATGATGGCCACCGTGATGGGCAGCTGCAAGGCTTGATAGTCATGCACGGCAATATTGCGAAAGCCGACCATGCGCTTAAGGCCATCGGCCAGCGCCGCCTCGACCCAGCCGCCCTGCGCCAGCAACGCAAACACATCGCGGGTGCTTTGCGGCACGCCCAGCTTTTCGCGGCGGATCAAGTGCTGGCCCATGTCCAGCGCCGCTTCGCAGGCGCGCTGGATGTTCAAAATGGCAGCATCCTGGCGCGTAAAGTCAGTGGCGAAAGTGGCCGGATCGCGCGCATATTCCTCGCGCGCGCGCCTGACGCAGCGCTCTATGGTGGCCGCCTTGTTGATCAGCACGTCATCGGCCATAAACCGTTCCCCTTTTTTGAATGTCGCCGAGCAGGCCCGCACGGGCGGTATCGAGCGCGGTTTTTTCGCTCAGGATGGTGGCCTCGTACAGGGCGGCCTGCGCGTCTTTGGCCCAGCAGCGCTGGCCGGTGGTGATGATCTGGTATTGCATCACGGTGGAGGCGGCGCGCAAGTCGAGCAAATCCACCGGGCAGCGCGCCAGATCGGCCAGATCGCCCGCCAGCGCCCACAAGGCCAGCGGCTCGGCATAACCGGCCACCAGCACCGCCAGGTCCAGATCGCTGTCCGGCCCGGCCGTGCCCTGGGCGCGGCTGCCGAAGGCATAAATCGCCAGCAAACCGGGCACGCGGCTTTTCAGCGCCTCAAGAATGAGCTGGCAGTTCATGCGGCCAGCGGCGCAAACGGCACACGCGGCGCGACCGCGCACATCAGCTCGTAGCCGACGGTGTCGCCCGCCCGCGCCACCTCGTCAATTGGCAGCACTTCGCCGTTTCGGGCGCAGCCCCAGAGCGTGACCTCGCTGCCGATGCGCGCCTGCGGCACCGGCGTCAAATCGACCGTCAGCATGTCCATGCTGACGCGCCCGACCATGCGGCAGCGCACGCCATTGACCAGCACCGGCGTGCCGGTGGCGCAGTGGCGCGGGTAGCCGTCGGCGTAACCGCAGGCGACGACGCCGATGCGCATCGCCTGTTCGGCGACAAACGTCGAGCCGTAGCCGACCGTCTCGCCCGCCGCCAGCTGCTGGATGCCGATCAGCTTGGACGCCAGCGTCATCGTCGGCTGCAAGCCCCAGTCGCTAGCGCTGTGCTCGGGAAAATCGGGCGCGCTGCCATACAGAACAATGCCGGGGCGCACCCAGTCCGAGCGCGTGGCCAGCAGCTCACTGTGGCGCAGGATGGCCGCGCTGTTGCTCAAGCTGCGCTCGCCGGGCAGGTCGTGCGTGACGGCGTCAAAAATCTCCAGCTGAGCTGAAATGCCTTTGGCGCCGTCGGCATCGGGGAAATGCTGCATCAGCGAAATCTCCTCGACTTGCGGCAGCGCGTTCAGCCGGGTCCAGGCGGCGCGAAAGCGCTCGGGCTTGAAGCCGAGCCGGTTCATGCCGGTGTTCATTTTCAAAAACACGCGGTGCGGCAGCTGGGTTTTATGCGCGGCCAGCCAGTCGATCTGCTCGTTGCAGTGAATCGCGTGCCACAGGCCCAGGCGCGAGCACAGCTCCAGGTCGCGCGGCTCGAAGCAGCCCTCTAACAGCAAAATCGGCCCGCGCCAGTCCAGCGCGCGCAGGCGCCGGGCCTCGTCCAGGTCGAGCAGCGCAAAGCCGTCGGCGCTGCGCAGCGCGTCAAAAACGCGCTCTATGCCGTGGCCGTAGGCGTTGGCCTTGACGACGGCCCAGACGCGCGCGTCGGGGGTGCTGGCGCGCACGCGCTCCAGGTTGTGGCTCAAGGCGGCGGGGTACACGGTGGCAAGAATGGGGCGGGGCATGGGGCAATCGGGTGAAGTTGAGAAGGCGGGCCGCAAGCGCTGCAAAGTGGCTGGCAAACGGGCTTCGGGTCTTTCCCGGATTTTGACACCAGCCCCCATGCTATAAACGTCGATTCTTTGGAGACATTCACCTGTATTTTCAGCCATCAGATCAACTGGTGCAGTTTGTTTCGGTGATCAATACAGTTAAATGAAGCGCGGTTTTTACACCATCATGGCAGCCCAGTTTTTCAGCTCCCTGGCTGATAACGCGCTATTTGTCACCGCCGTCGAGCTTCTCAAGACGAGCGGCGCGCCCAAGTGGCAGCCAGCGGCGCTGGTGCCGATGTTTGCCCTGTTTTACGTGGTGCTGGCGCCCTTTGTCGGCGCCTATGCCGACGCCCGGCCCAAGGGCCGCGTCATGTTTGCCAGCAACGCCATCAAGGTGGTGGGCTGCCTGATGATGCTGTTTGGCTCGCACCCGTTGCTCGCTTACGCCATTGTCGGCTTGGGCGCTGCCGCCTATTCGCCCGCCAAGTACGGCATCCTGACCGAGCTGCTGCCCGCCTCCCAGCTGGTCAAGGCCAACGGCTGGATCGAGGGGCTGACGATCTCCTCCATCATCCTGGGCGTGCTGCTGGGCGGCCAGCTGGTGGGCCAGACGGTTTCTGGCTACCTGCTGGCGTTTGACTTTCCGCTGATCGACACCGGCATCAGCACCGCGCCCGAAGCGGCCATTTCAGTGCTGATCCTGCTCTACGCCATTGCCGCCTGGTTCAACACGCGCATCCCCGACACCGGCGTCGAGATGCGCCCGATGCCGCGCAACAAGTTTGAGCTGCTGCCCGATTTCTGGAACTGCAACGCCGCGCTGTGGCGCGACAAGCTGGGCCAGATTTCGCTGGCCACGACGACGCTGTTCTGGGGCGTCTCGGGCAACCTGCGCTACATCGTGCTGGCCTGGAGCGCGGCGGCGCTGGGCTACAGCACCACGCAGGCCTCCTCGCTGGTCGGCGTGGTGGCCATTGGCACGGCGGCGGGCGCCATTTTGGCCTCGCTGCGCATGCGCCTGGACCAGGCCGCGCGCGTCATACCGCTCGGCATTGCGATGGGCCTGCTGGTGATCGGCATGAACTTCATCAGCAATGTCTGGGTGGCGGCGCCCTTTTTGATCGTGCTCGGCGCTCTGGGCGGCTTTCTGGTCGTGCCGATGAACGCGCTGCTGCAGCACCGGGGCCACAAGCTGATGGGCGCGGGCCGCTCGATTGCCGTGCAGAACTTCAACGAGCAGGCCTGCATTTTGAGCCTGGGCGCGGGTTACAGCCTGTCCACCGGCATGGGCCTGTCGGCCTTTGGCGCCATCACCGGCTTTGGCGTGGCCGTGACCGGCTTCATGGGGCTGATCCAGCACTGGCACTGGCGCAACGCGCTCAGGCACAAGGTGCAACTCGATCACCTGATAGATATCGCCCGCAGCGACAAACCCCACTGATGGCGGCGCAAATGATAAGCAGCGCGGCCAGCGGCCGCCAGGTCACGCTGGCCGCAGGCGCGCTGGTGATGAGTGCGCTGGTCTGGGGCGTATCGTGGTGGCCGTTTCGCCAGCTGCAGGGCTACGGCCTGCACCCGCTGTGGGTCACGGCGGTGATGTATTTGCTGATTTCAGTGGGCCTGCTGCTGGTGCATTTCAAGGCCTGGGGCGCCCTGCTGGCCTGCCCGCCGCTGTGGTGGCTGGGCCTGACGGCAGGGCTGACCAATGTCGGCTTCAACTGGGCCGTGACCGTGGGCGACGTGGTGCGCGTGGTACTGCTGTTTTACCTGATGCCGGCCTGGTCGGTGCTGGTCGCCTGGCTGATGCTGGGCGAAAAGCCCACCGCCGCCTCGCTGGTGCGCCTGGCGCTGGCGATGGGCGGCGTGCTGGTGGTGCTCAAGACGCCGGAAGTCGCCTGGCCGGTGCCCCAGGGCATGGCCGACTGGCTGGCGCTGGGCGGGGGCCTGAGCTTTGCCATCAGCAACGCGCTGCTGCGCCAATACGGTCACACGCCCGGCGGCGCGCGCATGCTGGCGATGTTTGGCGGCAGCGGCCTGATGGCGGCGGGCGCCGCGCTGGCGGGCATGTCGCTGCAGGGCATGCCCGGCCCGGCGCTGCAGGGCGCCGGAATTCCGGTGCTGATCGGCCTGAGCCTGGCTTTTGTCGCCAGCAACGCGGCCCTGCAATACGGCGCCGCGAAACTGGCCGCCGGCACGACGGCGATTGTGATGCTGACCGAAATCTTGTTTGCCAGCGCTTCCGCAGCCGCAATGGGCGCGGCCCAGTTCAGCCCGCGCACGCTGCTCGGCGGGGGGCTGATCGTGCTGGCCGCCCTGCTGGCGGCGCTGGACTCCCCGGACGAAGAGGCGCCAGCGAGCGCAAAATCGCCCTGAACCGCGTTAGCGCCGCGTTTAAACCGCGCTGCGCCGCCCGTGCAGCGCCAGCGCGCCCCAATAAACTTCAGGAGCCCAGGCATGAACCCCAGCATTTACGACTTCAGCGCCCGCCAGATCGACGGCCAGGACATCGCCCTGGCGCAATTCAAAGGCCAGGTCTTGCTGATCGTCAACACCGCCAGCCAGTGCGGTTTCACGCCCCAGTTCGGCGGCCTGCAGGCGCTGCATGAAGCCTATGCCGCGCGGGGCCTGAGCGTGCTGGGTTTTCCGTGCAACCAGTTTGGCGCGCAAGACCCCGGCGCGGACAGCGCCATCGCCAGCTTTTGCCAGCGCAACTACGGCGTGAGTTTTCCGATGATGGCCAAAATCGACGTCAACGGCCCCGCCGCCGATCCGCTCTACCAGTGGCTCAAGGCCCAGGCGCCCGGCCTGCTCGGCAGCGAGGC
Organism: Burkholderiales bacterium; assembly: GCA_038249155.1. Lineage (GTDB taxonomy): Bacteria > Pseudomonadota > Gammaproteobacteria > Burkholderiales > Burkholderiaceae_C > Polaromonas. The sequence continues at coordinate 28,376 of JBBRWN010000001.1, forward strand.
GATCAAATGGAACTTCACCAAGTTCCTCGTCGGCCGCGATGGCCAGGTCATCCGGCGCTACGCCCCGCTGGACAAGCCCGCCAGCCTGGCCGGGGACATTGAGGTAGCGCTGGCGGCGTAAAAAACGCTCCCTGCAACAGGAATAGGCCCGTGGCCGGGACGACATCAGCGGAAAGTTAAGGAACTAAGCAGGCAGGCTAACCCTGATTGACTCGCCTATTTTTACGGCCTAACCTGTTTCATCGCAAATACAACTCTTACAGGAACGCCATCTTGCACTCCCCGTCCAAAACCTTTCCTCTTCTTTCAAGCCTGTGCGCGGCCCTGCTGGCCCTGGGCGCCTCCGGTGCCAGGGCCGTTGATGCAGGCGTCACCGACAGCGAAATCCGCATCGGCGCCTCGGCCGTGCTGAGCGGCCCGCTGGGGCCGCAGACCCTGGGTTACGGCGCGGGCGCCAGGCTCTACTTTGACTCGGTCAATGCCGCTGGCGGCGTCAATGGACGCAAAATTGTCTATACCCAGGTCGATGACGGCTTTGATGTGCCCAAATCGCTGGAAAACAGCAAAAAACTGATTCAGGATGCCAAGGTGTTCGCGCTGTTCCAGCCCACCGGTACGCCGCACACCGCCGCCCTGCTGCCGCTGGCCACCGAAAGCAAAACGATTGTCTTCGGCCCGGTCACCGGCGCCACCGCCCTGCGCGAAACCACCAACCACTACCTGTTCCATGTGCGCGCCGGCTACGGCGACGAGGCCCAGCGCATCGTGCAGCAACTGCGCCAACTGGGCTCGCCCAAGACGGCCATCTTCTACCAAGACGACGGCTTTGGCAAAACGCTGCTGGCTGAAGTCAAGCGCGCCGCCGAATCGCTCAAGCTGCCTATCATTGCCGAGATCAAGGTCGATCCGAAAAACCCCGACTTCAAAGGCGCCGCCGAGCAGCTCGAAAAAGCCGGCCCCAAAGCCATCATCATGGGCACGGCCGGCGGGACTTTCTCCAGCCTGGTCAAGGCGCTGCAGGCAACATCGCTGCGGCCCAATATCTACGGCTTTTCGGTGGCCAATGTCGATACTCTGAGCCGGGATCTGGGGCCGCAGGCGCGCGGCATTGTGCTGGCCCAGATCATGCCGCCGGTTCGCAACACCTCCTCCGTCATCGTCTCGGAATACCTGAGCCTGCTGCACGCCAAGGACGCCAAGGCCAAAGCCTCATCGGCCCAGTTTGAGGGCTTTGTGCATGCCAAGCTGCTGGTTCAGGGCCTCAAGGCCGCTGGCCCCAAGCTGAACACCGAGAGCTTCATCAGCGGCATGGAAAGCCTGGGCGAGGTGCGCTATGACAAGTTCACCGCCCGCTACAACCCACAGTCGCACAACGGCGCCAGCTATGTCGAGCTGGCCATCGTGGACAGCAACGGCGAGCTGCGCTATTGACGCACGCACCGGCGGCTGGCCTCAAGGCGCCAGCCGCCCGCTTTTTTCAAGCGCTTATTTCGGCCACAGCGCCCACAGCCGCAAGGGCTGGTTAAAGCGCGCAGCGAGCTGGCCGGCCTGCGCGCCGGTGCCGGCAAAATAATCGGCCCGCACCGCGCCCACGATGGCGCTACCGGTGTCCTGGGCCAGCACCAGTTTTTCCAGACTGGCGGCGCTTCCCTTGGAGGCCAGCCAGACCGGCGTTCCATACGGAATGCTGGCCGGATCGACCGCGATGGAGCGCCCCGGCGTCAGCGCCACGCCTTGCGCACCTTTGGGCCCGGCGCTGGCCTCGGACTCGCTGAGCGCCTCCTCGCGAAAAAAGATATAGCGCGGATTGCTCCAGAGCAGCTCCTGCACCCGCTGCGGGTTGGCCGCCGCCCAGGCTTTGGTGGCGTCTGGCCAGGGGTTGATTTTTGTCACGCCCTGACTGAGCAGCCACTGGTTGACGCTGCGGTAAGGCTGGTCGTTGGAGCCGGCAAAAGCAATGCGCGCCATGTGCTGGGTGCCATTGGGCTCGCTGAACAGCAGTCGCCCCGAGCCCTGGATGTGCAGCACCAGCGCGTCGATGGGGTCGGCGACCCAGGCGATTTCCCGCCCCTTGAGGGCTTCGCCCGCTTCCGGCAGGGTGTCGATTTCCTGCCGGGAAAACCAAGGCTTGCGGCTCGCCAGCGTCGCGGGCAGGCGGTACAAAGGCACGCTGTAGCCCGCTTCCTGGCGCCGACTGGCCTTGAGCACCGGCTCGTAATAGCTGGTCAGCAAGCCTTCTGAAACGCCCTGCTGGCTCTCGATACGGTAGGGCTGCAGGCGCTCCTGCATCCAGGCGCGCTGCTCCGGCGCCGAGGCAATGCTCAGGCGGCGCACTTCGCTGCACAGGGGCGCAAAAGTCGGCCCCGGCCGCTCGCAGCTCTTGAGCCAGGCGTTCCAGGCTTCAGGCAGCGAGTCCGCCTCGAAGCCGGGCAATTCGGACCAGGGCGCGGCCACCCAGCGGCTTTTGGCCTGCGCGCCGGACGGCGGGGGCGGCGCCGAAGCGTTCCGCGCAGGCGGCCTGGGCACGCTGGCGCAGGAAGCCAGCAGCGCCGCCGTGGCGATAATACAAGTCAAGCGCCCCGAGGGCCGCGAGCGCCCGAAAACTGTCCCCGACTTAAAAGGAAATGCCATGAGCCTGTTGTTGCTGGAGGCGCTGGGAGCGCTGGTGCTGCTGGTGTTCATAGTGTGGTGGACGATGTTTTCGGGCCGAAAAAATGGTGAGTTAAAAGACGATCCGCCAGCGGCAGACTGAGCAGTATCCGGGCCTGCGCGGGCTGGCGCTTGCGCTGTGTCAACGCGCCCGGCACGTCACAGCACCCGGTGGCTCAAAGCGGGCAGACGCTTGCGCATCTCCTGCTGGCGCGTGCCCACCACCTCGCCCATCACCACGCCCGCGCCTTCGGCCTGCTCGGCCAGAATCCGGCCCCACGGATCGACGAGCATACTGTGGCCCCAGGTGCGCCGACCGTTTTCATGCGTGCCGCCCTGGGCGGCGGCCAGCACATAGGCCAGGTTTTCAATGGCCCGGGCGCGCAGCAGCACCTCCCAGTGCGCCTGGCCGGTGGTGTAGGTAAAGGCGCTGGGCACCAGCAGCAAATCGGCCTTCAGCGCGCGGTACAGCTCGGGAAAGCGCAGGTCATAGCACACGCTCATGCCGATGGTGTAGATATGGCCGTCGCGCGAGGCCAGCTCAAAGCGCACCGGGTCGGCGCCGGGTTCGAGCACGCGGGTCTCGTCGTACTCCTCCTCGCCCTGGGTGAAGCGAAACAGGTGAATCTTGTCGTAGCGCGCCACGCATTTTCCCGAAGGTGCGTACGCCAGGGAGGTATTGCGCGCCCGCCCCGCATCGAGCGTGGCCATCGGCAGGGTGCCGCCGACAATCCACAGCCTGAGCCGACGCGCCCAGGCGCTCAGAAAATCCTGCACCACGCCGCGCCCGGCCGTTTCCTGGAGCCTGAGCTTGTCGCTGTCCTTCAGGCCCATCACGCCAAAGTATTCGGGCAGCACGACCAGCTCGGCGCCCTGGTCAGCCGCCTGCGTCAGCAGCGCGGCGGCCGCGTCAAGGTTGGCCTGCAGCGTCATGCCTGAGACCATCTGGATGGCAGCTATTTTCATAAAGAATCTCCCTTCAAGGGTTGTCGGGCTTGCCCTGCGGGCGGGCGTGGCGGTCGATTTTCGTGATTTTCGGCTCCGACCAGGCGCCGTCAATCTGAAATTCCTGCGTCGCCGCCTCCGTCAGCGGGCGGCGCAGGAACATCTGGGCCAGAAAACTGCCCAGACCCAGCGCCGGGTTGATGACGCCCGCAATCAAGGAGGCGGTTCCAGCATCGAGTTCGGGCACCACCACCACGCGCAGATTCTGGGTTTCACGCACGATGTCGGCGCTGCCCGCCATCAGCACGGCGGCATTGACGCCGCCCATCTGCAAATTACTCGCGCGCGCCAGCCCCTGCTCAATGGTGACATCGCCGCGCACAAAGTCAAACGCAAAGCCCTCGGAAAACACATCCCGGAAGTCCAGCGTCAGGCGCCGGGGCAGCGATTGCAGACTCAAGACGCCCAGCAATTTGGCCAGGCCCGGATCGGCCTTCATGAACTGGCCGGACTCTACATTGACATTGAACTGGCCGCTCAAACTCGGGTAATGCGGGCTCAGCGGCGAGCCCATCCAGGCCACCTGGCCTTGAATCTGTCCCTTGCCCCGGCGCAGCACGCCGTCCATGCCAAAGCGCTTGAGCAGCTCGCCCGAGTCGGCAATGTCGAGCCGAAAATCCATCACCGAGCGGCGCCGCCCGGACAGCGGCCCGCTGCGCAGCCCGGCCGGGGCCAGCGCCAGCCAGTCGCCGCTGGCGTTGAGCGTGGCTTCGGGCAGGTGCAGATTGAACTTGTTCAGATGCCAGTCGCGCACCCCGGCGCCAGGCACAGCTGAAGCGCCCCGGTTGACGGCGTCGATTTCCAGGCGCCCGAGCTTGCGCCCGCGCAGCGCCAGATTCTCCACCACGATGTCCAGCGCCGGGATGCTGGCGGGCGGCTCGTCGAGCAGGGTTTCGACCTCGGCGGCGGTCTCGGGCGCCAGGTTCAGGCGCGCGAGCCGGGCATGGATGCGGCCGGGGCCGGCCGGGCCGCTCTGGCGGTAGTCCAGGTAGCCGTTGAGCTCGGTGGCGTCGATGTTGGCGCGCCAGTCCAGCGCGTCGCGGCTGCCGCCCAGCACCACTTGGTGCAGGCTGTGGCCCTGCACGCGCAGCTCGCCCGCGCGCAGGGCCAGCACCGTGGGCAGGTAGGCGCTGGCCTGGCCAAAATCAGACCCGGCCTGCGCGCCCGCAGACTGGCTTGAGGACGGCCCCGCGCCGGAAACATCAGTGAGAATTTTTTCCCACGCCTCGGCATCGAGCCGGGCCAGATTGACGCTGGCCTGCACGCCGCTGTCGGGCAACGGCACGGTTTGCGCCGCGCCTAGGCCCACGCCCAGGCGACCCCGGATCACGCGGGGCAGCTCGGCGCCGAGATCGCGCTGGTAGCGAATCGAGGCCAGCGCCCCGAGACTGAGAAGCAGCTCATCCTGCAGCGGCTGGCCCGGCGCCAGCGAAGCGCTCAGCAGCGTGCGCTCAAAGTGCAGCGGCAAGACTGCCTGCGCCGCCTTGTTCAGCGGAAAAGGAAAATCCAGCGCCAGCCCCTGCAGGCTGCTGCTGACCGACAGCTCGGCCACGCCGCGCCGGAACGCCAGCGTCGCCGCATATGCGGTGCTGCCGCTGGCATGCTGCGCCAGACGCGCCAGCGGCCCCAGCTCTTGGGCTTGGCGCAGGCTCTCGGCGCTGACCTGGCCGGCAATTTTGAAGGCCACTTCAAGCCTGCGCGCCGGGTCCGTGGCGGGCAGCGGCGCGCTGCCGCCGTCAATGCGCACCGCGCCGCCGAACAGCACGGCCTGGGCACCGGCCACCGCAAAGCCTTTTTCGTTGAACGTCAGCACGCCTTTCAGGCTGCCGAGCGCGGGCGCGTCCGGCGCGAACCTCACCTCGTTGCCCGCCAGCGTGATCGCGCCTTCGACCCGCGAGCTGCCAATCGCGTGAATCGGCAGCTGCAGGCCGACGCGGTAACTGGCGCTGCCGCTGGCCTGGGCCAGGGCCAGCGCCTGATCGGTCATGGCCGCCAGCGGCGAGTGGTTGACAAAGCCCAGCGCGTCGCCGAGCGCGCCCTGAAGGTCCAGGTTCACCGCGACTGTCGGCTCGTGCATCAGGTCGGCAATGCGCGCCTCGCCCTTGACCAGGCGCAGGCCGGGCAGACCGGCAACCTTGCCGCTGACGCCGTTGACCTCCAGCGTGGCACGGTTGAACACCAGTTCGCCGTCCAGCCCGGTCAGCGTCGGCCAGGGCGCGGCACCCGGCGGCTGCAGCGCGGGCGGCACATAGACAAACTGGCCGCCGCGCACCTGGGCCGAGACCCGGAACTCGCCCTGCGCCGGACCGGTCGAACTGGAAAAAGGCAGTTGCGCCAGCGGCCCCAGCATCTTGAATTTAACCTCGCTGAGCTGACCCTGCTGCACCGCGTCGCGCACGTAGCTGCGCACCGCTGGCGCCAGCACCAAAGGCAGGTAGCGGTGCGCCTGACTTGCGTCGCCCCGGCTCAGGCTGCCCTGCAGATCGAGCAGGCCGGGAAAGCGCCGATCCGGGCCGCCACCAGCGGGCGCGGCGGTGGCGCTGTCGTCGGTGCGCCAGCGCAGCTCGGCCTTGCCCTGCGCGTCGGCATTGGCAAACTGCAGCTGGCGCAGCTGCACAGCGATTTTTCGGCCCGAGCGCGTCCACTGCGCCTGCGTTGAAAGCTGCGCCAGCGCCAGCCGGGGCTGCTCGAAAACGCCCGGCAGCTCCAGCGCGCCGTTGACGATGCTGACGCTAGCCTGACCGCCCGCCTCGGTGAGCTCAAAATCGGCGCGGGCGCCGCTGATGCCGGGCCGCCCCGGCCGACCCACCGGCGCGCCAGCCGCAAGCGGTCCGGCCGCCAGATGCAGGCCCGTGACCCGGCCCTTGGCGGAAAAGCCGGTGGGCGCGTCCAGCGGCCCCTGCCACTGGGCGTCGAGCGCATTGACCAGCCCGTGCGGCGCCAGCGAAGCGATCAGGGTCTGGGCGCCCGGCTCCAGCGGCAGGCGGCTGGCAATCTCGGCCAGCGCGGCCAGGTCCAGCCGGTCGGCTTTCAGGCTGGTTTTCTGGGGCGCGCCCGCGCCAGCGCGGCTGTGGAGCAGCGCCACATTGCCGCCCGGCCACTGCAGGCCGTCGGCAGTGCGAAAGCGCAGGCCTTCGGTGGACAGCGCAAAGCCCTGGGCGTTCTCGCTGACACCGATGCGCCCGGCCACCGCGTCAAACGCCAGCGGCGCCAGCCGCTCGCCGAGCCGGACATTGACCTGCTGCAGGTCCAGATCGGCCAGGGCGCCAGTAATGCTGCCCCGGCTGACATCAACCCAGGCGCGCAGCGCGCCCCGGCCCTGGTTCAGCGCCAGGCCCAGCGGCGCTGGGCTGGCGTACTGCTTGAGCTGCGCCACATCGACCCGGCTGGACTCGGCATACAACTGGCCGCTCCAGCCGTCAAAATCGCCGGGCCGCGCCAGCAGCTTGCGTTTGAAAATGCCGCGCAGACTGAAACGCTCGCCCCATTCGGGCGGCGGCGTCGCGTCCAGGCGCAACTGGTGGCGGTGGTGGCCATTGCGCATCACCGCATCGACCTGCGTCAAGGCCAGCGGCGGCGCTGCCGGGCGCGTCTCGTCGCTCCAGCGCAGGGTGCCGCCGCGCAGCACAAGCTCGCGCTGGGAGAACAGCCAGTCGGCGATGGCGCTGTGGCCGCTCTGCTGCATCCTGGAAACCTCCAGCCCGCCGACAAAAATGCGCCCGTCGGCGCTGCGCCGGATGTCCAGCTCGGGGCTCTCGATCACCAGCTGCTCAAAGCCCAGCCCCCAGAGCGAGGCGGCCGACAGCGAGCCGATCAGGCGCGGCAGGCGCACCGCTTCGCGCCCGGCGCGATCCAGCAGGCGCACGTCGTGCAGCTCAAACGAGGGAATCGCGCCGGGAGAGCGCGCCGTGATGCTGCCGATGCGCACCGGCACCCCTAATGCACGGCTGGCTTCTAGCTCCAGGCGGGGGCGCAATTGATCGATTCGCGGCACAATCAAGCTGTGGAGTACGAACCAGCTCAGACCGAACAGCAGCCAGCCTGCCGCCACCAGCCACAGCAGGGCGCGCAGGGCCGCCGCCAGCCAGCGCAAGCGCCGGGAGGGCAAGGCGGGCGAGGCAGGCGGGCTGGGTGAAGTGGGCTCCATGAACCCGAGAATTATGACCGCCGACGCTGCCCGCGACCGGCGCAGAACCACGAAGTTTTGTGAAGCCCTGTGATGATCCTTGCAACAAGCCCCGGCGCCCCCACCCCTTCCTTCGCCGAAGCGGCCCCGCCCGCTTCCGGCTACTCGCGCTATGTTCAGCGCATCCGGCGCCGCTATGGCGCCCAGCTGGCGCTGCTGGCCGAAGGGCCGCCGGTGCGCGCCATGATGCAGGCCACGCTGGCGGCGCTGCTGCGCAGCGGCCTGGAAACCGGCGCGGCCCTGCGCGTGCTGCGCCAGCTGGTGCTCGAACGCCTGGTCACGCTGGACTGCGACGGCCCCTGCGAGCGCCAGGCGCCGCTGACCGTGGTCACGCGCGCCATGACCGAGCTGGCCGAGCTGGCGCTGGAGGTGGCGCTGCAGCAGGCCCGCCAGGGGCTGGACGCCCAGCACGGCGCCCCGCTGGGCAAGGGCGGCGCCCGCGCCCAGATGTGGGTGGTGGGCATGGGCAAGCTCGGCGCGCGCGAATTGAACGTCTCCAGCGACATCGACCTGATCTACGTCTATGACCAGGACGGCGAGACCGCCGGGCGCGCCAGCGACGGCCGGGGCCAGATTTCCAACCACGAGTATTTCGCCCGCCAGGTCAAGGCGGTGTACGGCCTGATCGGCGACGCCACCGAGCACGGCTTCGTGTTTCGCGTCGATCTGGCGCTGCGGCCCAACGGCAACTCCGGCCCGGCGGCGATTTCGCTCAGCGCGCTGGAGGAATACTTTCAGGTCCAGGGCCGCGAGTGGGAGCGCTTTGCCTGGCTCAAAAGCCGCGTGGTGGCGCCGCAGGACGCCATTGACAGCGGCTCGGCCAGGGCGCTGCGCGGCTCGGTGCTGCCGTTTGTGTTTCGCCGCTACCTGGACTACAACGTGTTCGACGCGCTGCGCGTGCTGCACCGGCAGATCCGCGAGCATGCGGCCAAGCGCTGCGCGGGCCACCCGGAGCGCGCCAACGACGTGAAGATGTCGCGCGGGGGCATCCGCGAGATTGAATTCACCGTGCAGGTGCTGCAGGTGGTGCGCGGCGGGCAGTTTCCCGAGCTGCGCACCCGGCCCACCGTGGAGGCGCTTGAGCGCGTCGCCCAGGCCGGCTTGATGCCGCAGGAAACCGCCGACGCGATGGCCCGGGCCTACGACTTCCTGCGCCGCGTCGAGCACCGCATCCAGTACCTTGACGACCAGCAGACCCACGCCCTACCCACCCGCGACGACGACCTGGCCTGGATTGCCCGCACGCTGGGCTACCGCGACTGCTGCGCCTTTTTGCACGATCTGGACGCGCACCGCGAGCTGGTGGCAGGCGAGTTCGACATCCTGCTCGGCGGCAAGCCCGCCGCCTGCAAAGGCTGCGCCAAGCCGCCCGCCAGCGCCCCCCAACAGCTCGACGAGCTGCTGGAACAGCCGCCCTCCGACTGGCCCGCGCAGCTGCGCGAGCGCCTGATGCTGTGGCACCAGCATCCGCGCATCCGGGTGCTGCGCGAAGACTCGCGCGTGCGGCTGGCCAAGCTGCTGCAGCGCACCGCTCAATGGGTGCGCGAAGGCCGGGTCAGCGAAGAAGCCGCGTTGCGCCTGATCGGCTGGATTGAGCCGCTGCTGCGCCGCGAAAGCTACCTGGCGCTGCTGCTGGAGCGCCCGGCCGTGCATGAGCGCCTGCTGCGCCTGCTGGGCGCGGCCAAATGGCCCGCGCGCTACCTGCTGCAGCACCCCGGCGTGATCGACGAGCTGAGCAGCGAAGCGCTGCTGCACGAGCGCTTTGACCGGACGGTGTTCCAGAAAGAGCTGGCGCAGCGCCTGGCCGCCCTCAAGCGCACCGGCGAGGACGACGAGGAAACCTGCCTGAACCTGCTGCGCCGCGCCCACCACGCCGAGGTGTTTCGCACGCTGACACGGGATCTGGAAGGCGTGTTAAGCGTCGAGCAGGTGGCCGATGACCTGAGCGCGCTGGCCGAAACCATTCTGGCCGTCACGGCCCAGTGGTGCTGGCAGCGCCTGAAAAACCGCCACCGCGACAGCCCGCAGTTCGCCATCATTGCCTACGGCAAGCTCGGCGGCAAGGAGCTGGGCTACGGCAGTGACCTGGACATTGTGTTCGTCTATGAAGACGCGGACGAGCGCGCCCCCGAGGTGTATGCCGCCTTCGTGCGCAAGCTCATCAACTGGCTGACCGTCAAGACCGGCGAGGGCGACCTGTACGAGATCGACACCGCGCTGCGCCCGAACGGCAACTCCGGCCTGCTGGTGACTTCGTTTGCCGCCTATGCCAACTACCAGCAGCAGCGCGGCAGCAACACCGCCTGGACCTGGGAACACCAGGCGATGACGCGCGCCCGCTTTGTGTTCGGCGAGGATTTTCTGCGCCAGCGCTTTGACGAAGTGCGCGAGAGCGTCATCAGTGCGCCGCGCGACGCGGCCGCGCTGCGCGAGGAAATATCGTCCATGCGCGAGAAGGTGCGCAAGGCCCATCCGGTCAAGAGCGCGCCAGCGCCCCAGGGGGAGATATTCGATGTCAAGCACAGCGCGGGCGGCATGGTGGACGCCGAGTTTGCGGTGCAGTTCCTGGTGCTGTCGCAGTCCGGCGCACATCCTGAGCTGCTGGACAACGTCGGCAATATCGCGCTGTTGCAGCGCGCCGAAGCGGCTGGTCTGCTGCCCGGCGGTGTCGGCCAGCGGGCCGGCGACGCCTACCGCGAGTTGCGCCGCGTGCAGCACATCGCCCGGCTCAACGAGGCACCGACGCAGGTGCCGCTGGCGCAAGTGCAAGCCGAGCGCGAAGCGATACAGGCGCTGTGGGCGGCGACGTTCCAGCGCCCGGACTGAGGCGGCCTTTAGACGTTCACACCGGACAGCACTGGCAGAGCCAGCGCAGCGGCTTCAAGCATTTAAGCAAGGGGCAGCGCCGCCTTTTTAGCCGGTGTTGCGGATTTTTGTCACCAGCGCGGTGGTCGAGTAGCCATCGACGAACGGAATCGCCAGCGCCCGGCCGCCGTAAGCCTTGACCACGGCGGTTTCGGCCAATTTATCCATGTCGTAGTCGCCGCCCTTGACCAGCACATCGGGGCGGAGTTCGGCGATGAGTTCAAGCGGCGTATTCTCGTCAAACCAGGTGACCAAGCTGACTGATTCGAGCGCCGCCATCAGCGCGGCGCGGTCTTGCTCGCGGTTCAGCGGGCGCTCCGGGCCTTTGCCCAGGCACCGGGCCGAGGCGTCGGTGTTCAGCGCCACCACCAGGCTGGCGCCGAGTTGGCGCGCCTGCGCCAGATACGTGGCGTGGCCGCAGTGCAGCACGTCAAACACGCCGTTGGTGAACACGACGGGGCGAGGCAATGCCGACACGCGGGCCTGCGCGTCTTCACGCGTGGCGATTTTTTTCAGAAAAGCGGGGGGATTCATCAAAAAGTCCATCTTGCATTGCGGCGCGGCTTGGCAGAAAATAGCATTTTGCTGCGAAGCCTTTTGGCCACCGAGGCCGGATTGTCCATCCGGGGCGGCTCTCTCCTCCCTTGTTCGCCTTGGGACGCTTCGCAGCATTTTTATCTTTTAAATCTGTCAGCTTGCCTTGATTTCGACAAAGCTCGGACGCTGGGCCAGTTTGTCCTGCAGCTTGGCGAGGTTCGGGTGGCGCTGACGCCAGGCAATCTCCGGGAAGCGAAAATCGAGGTAGCCCAGCGCGCAGCCCACGGCCACATCCGACAGGCTGAAATACACACCGCTGCAATAGGCCTTATCCGCCAGCCCGCTGCTCATGGCGTTGAGGGCGCGGTCAATTTTCTGCATCTGCCGAGCCGTCCAGGCGGCGCTGCGCTGCTCTGCGCTGCGCCCGTCCCAGGTCGCTTCGAGCCGGGCCAGAAGCGCCGCATCCATCACCCCGTCGGCCAGCGCCTCCCAGGTCTTGACCTCGGCGCGCTCGCGGCCCGACGCCGGAATCAGCTTGCCTACCGGTGACAGGGCATCGAGGTACTCGACGATCACGCGCGAGTCAAAAATGGCGTCGCCGCCCTCCATGATCAGGCAAGGCACCTTGCCCAGCGGGTTGGAGGCGCTGATGCCCGAATTTTCGGCCCAGACATCTTCCAGTAAAAATTGGTAATCCAGCTTTTTTTCTGCCATCACGATGCGCACTTTGCGCACGTAAGGACTGGTGACTGATCCGAGGAGTTTCATGATGAAGGTGGAGTCTGGACCGGGGCCCGGGGAAAAAGTGCATTCTATCGACTCATGGAGCTGCGGGCATGAAGGCGGGCGCGCGGCTGGGTCGGCGCACCAGTCTTGAATGCCCTCCTGCCCCAGCCTACAATGGCGCGCATGAGCCTTTCACCCATCAATGCCCTCTCGCCGCTGGACGGCCGCTACGCTGGCAGACTTGCCAATCTTCGCCCCCTGATGTCCGAGCAGGGCTATATGCACCGCCGGGTTCAGGTCGAAATTGCCTGGTTTATTGCGCTGTCGGATGCCAAATTTGCCGAGTTCAAGCCGCTGAGCCCCGGCGCGCGCACCTACCTGCTCGGCTTGGTGAAGAACTTTTCGGAAGCCGACGCGAACGCCATCAAGGCGATTGAGAAAACCACCAACCACGACGTTAAAGCCGTCGAATACTGGATCAAGTCCAAGTTTGACGCCCGCCCGGAACTGCTGGCGGTGGCCGAATTCGTGCATTTTGCCTGCACCAGCGAGGACATCAACAACACCAGCCAGGCGCTGCAGATCAAATACAGCCGCGAGCAGGTTGTGTTGCCCGCGCTGGACAAGGTCATCGACCGGCTGCGCCAGATGGCGCACGACTACGCCGACGAGCCCATGCTGAGTCGCACCCACGGCCAGACCGCCAGCCCGACCACAGTGGGCAAGGAGTTCGCCAATGTGGTGGTGCGTCTGGTCAAGACCCGCCAAACCATTGCCAGCATCGCGCTGATGGCCAAAATGAACGGCGCCGTGGGCAACTACAACGCGCACCTGGCCGCCTGGCCCGAGTTTGACTGGGAAGCCTTCAGCCGCCACGTCATTGAAACGCCCGAGCCGCTGGGCCTGGGCCTGACGTTTCAGCCCTACAGCATCCAGATCGAGCCGCACGACTACATGGCCGAGCTGTTTGACGCCGTGGCGCGCACCAACACGATTTTGATCGACCTGTCGCGCGACATCTGGGGCTATGTCAGCGTCGGCTACTTCAAGCAGAGCCTGAAAAAAGGCGAAATCGGCTCCTCGACGATGCCGCACAAGGTCAACCCGATTGACTTTGAAAATGCCGAGGGCAATCTGGGCCTGGCCAATGCGCTGCTGCGCCACATGAGCGAAAAGCTGCCGATCAGCCGCTGGCAGCGCGACCTGACCGACTCGACCGTGCTGCGCAACATGGGCGTGGCCCTGGGTTACGCGGTGCTGGCCTACAACTCGCTGTGCGTCGGGCTGAACAAGTTAGAGCTCAACCACGAGGCGCTCGCCGACGACCTGGACAATTCGTGGGAAGTGCTGGCCGAGCCGATCCAGACGGTGATGCGCCGCTACGCCGTAGCAGGCGCTTACGAAAAGCTCAAGGAAGTCACGCGCGGCAAAACGGTGAAAGCCGAAGACCTGCACGGCCTGATCCGCTCGCTGGAAATCCCCGAGGCGGAAAAAGAACGCCTGCTGGTGATGACACCGGCCAGCTATGTCGGCATGGCCGCCGAACTGGCGCGGCGCGTCTAGCGCTTTTCCAGCGCCCGGTCAGCGTAGCGGCCAAAGCGCCAGGCGCTGGCCTCTTGGGTGATGCGCCGCCAAGTGCGGCGCTTTTCCATGGGGCTCATCGCCAGCCAGTGCCGCACCTCGCCGAAGGTGCGGCCGCAGCCCTTGCACAACTCGTCGCCCTGACTGGTCGAGCAAATCGCAATGCAGGGCGTGTCTGCCGTGCTGTCGTACCAGGTGTGCCAGGCGGCCAGCGCCGGGGGCGCCAGGGCGGCTGCATCGGCCACCTCTTCACGCCGGAACACCAGCAACGCATAGGCCTCGGCCAGCGCGCGCACCTCGGGGGCTAGCGTCACACCGTCGGGCGCGGGAAGTTTGCCGCGCCAGTAATTGATGGCGGCTTCAAGGTCGGTGATGTGGATGCCAGGCATGAAAAGAAAAAATCGCGCTGCAGGCGCTCATAAAGACGGCGGAGCCGGGAGACTGATTATCGGCGGCGCGCAGAGTACCTGCGATTTTTCCGGGCGAAATAGCCATTTTTACGCCGCTTACCGCGCTTGAGCTGCGGCCTGCGTCTATCTGGCAGTGGTATGGTTGAGCCATGAAACTCATTTTCCACTGGCTCTTAAGCGCCGCCGCCCTGCTCACCGTGGCCTATCTTTACCGGGGCGTCAGCGTCACCAGCTTCACCAGCGCGCTGATCGCGGCGGCAGTGCTGGGCGCGCTGAACCTGCTTGTGCGGCCGGTTCTGGTGCTGCTGACCCTGCCGGTCACGGTGGTCACGCTGGGGCTGTTCCTGTTCATCATCAATGCGCTGATGTTCTGGGCCGCTGCCAGCCTGGTAACCGGCCTGGCCGTCAGGGGTTTTGGCGCGGCGCTGATTGGCTCGCTGATCTATTCAGTGCTACAGCTTTTCATCGGCTTTGTCCTGGACAGCCTGCTCTTTAACAAGTAGCCCGATCTGCCGGGTGCGGGTGTCGAGGATGGAGGCTTCGACATAATCGGCGCTGTCCGGCTGACTGCGCATCAGGTTTTGCGCGGCCTTCAGGCGGTCCAGCGCCCCGGCGTATTCGAGCTGCGCCACCCGGCTTTCAGCATCGGCCCGGATGGCGCGCACCGGCTGGTTTTGCTGGCCATAGGCCTGCGCCAGCAGCTGCCAGGCCAGTGCATCTTTCAGGTGCAGGGCCACCCACAGGCGCAGCGCCTGCGACACTTCCGGCGCCCGCTGGGCCGCCATCAAGGCCCTGGCCTGGGTCAGCAGCTCGGCCCGCGACGCGGCTTTTTCCAGATGGATTGAGGCGGCAGAAGGCGAAATTTTGCCTTCCAGCAGGTCAATTTCAAGGGCCAGCAGTTCGACTGCCTTGCCCGCCGGCGCCATGCCCGCCACCAGCGGCTGGAGCCGCACTAGCAGGCTGCGCGCATCGGCAAAATCGCGCAGCTGGGCAGCGGCCAAAGCCCCGCCATACAGCGCGCCTGCGTCGCGAACCGCCGCTGCGGCCGAAGCCGGAACTGGTGCGGATACTAGTGCTGGTACTGACTGACGCTGAGCCGCCGCCGCTTGCGCTGGCTGGTCCGCCAGCGCGCCAGCGCGGCGCCTGGCCTCGGCCAGCACCGTGCGCAGCCCATCGACGCCGGGCGCGGCCAGGATGCGGGCGCGTGCGGCCATCATGGCGTGCAACTGCTGCGCCCGGCCCGCTTCGGCCTGCTGTTCCTGCGAGAGTTGGGCGGGCGCAGCCAGCTGCACCCGCGCCTGCGCCTCGGCGATGCGCTCGGTGGTCAGTGGGTGCGAGCGCAGGTAGGGAAAAGCCCCGTTGTCATTGAGCCGGCTGGCCTGCTGCAGCTTGTCAAACATGCTGGCGACGCCCCGGCTGGCATAACCTGCATCGCGCATCACGCCAAAGCCGATGCGGTCGGCCTCGCGCTCCATGTCGCGGGAAAAGTTGAGCTGGCCCTGCGCCGCCAGCGCCTGGCCGCCGACGATGGCGGCCGTGCCCGCGTCCGGGTGCTTGCTCGCGGCCAGCGCGCCCAGAATCATGGCGGCGATCATCCAGGGCGTCTGGCGCGACTGCTGCGTCATCAAGCGCGAGATGTGGCGCTGGGTCACATGGCTCAGTTCATGGGCCAGCACAGCGGCCATTTCATCGGCGTTGCTGACCGTAGCAATCAAGCCCAGATGCACGCCAAAATAGCCGCCTGGCAGCGCAAAGGCGTTCACAGTGCGGTCACGGATCAGGAAAATTTCCCAGGCAAAGCGCTCATCGAGCTCGGCCGACAGCTCGCCGCGCGCACGCGCCGCCGCCAGCAGCGGCTGCCAGATGCCCTGCACATAGTCGGCCAGCACCGCGTCATCGACATAGTCCGGGTCGCCGTAAATGCTGATGGCGATCCGGTCGCCGATGCGCCGCTCGGCCGCTGCGGACAGCTCGGCGCCGTCACCCAGCGAAGGCAGGGCGGCGCTGGACGCGCCCGGCTGGTGGCTGGAAGGTTCGGCCAGTGCGGGCGGCGCTGTCCCGGCCAGCGCTAGCAGGGTGGCCAGCGCCAGCGGGCGCCAAGCCGGGCGCGCTTGGGGCAAAGCGGCCTCAGAAGGAGTCGATAGGGACAAAAGCGATGACCTCCGCAGTTTGCCTGTCCACCAAAACTGTCCAGAAGGCGCTGTCGCGGCTATTCAGGGGGACATAGCCCACGGAAGCGGCAGGTCGCTCTTTGGAAGAGGCAGCTTTCAGGGCCTGGTCAATCTCGGCAATCTGGCCGGGAAAACGTTTTTTCAGGTCTTCCAGCGGGCGCGCGCTGGCGAGGATTTGTGGTTTGGCTTTTTCATAGTCCTGCCACATGCTGGGCTGGGCGCCAATCTGTGTGCCCGCAAAGGCCGCATTAGTCATTGCGAAATTTTCATCGGCATTCTTGAAATCGCGCACGGACAGCAGCGTAGGGCCGGTCAGCGGCAGCTGCTGCCATTGGGCGGGCGCCTGCTTGAGCGATAGCGTTTCCACTTCAAATGCATGCACCGCCCGGAAACGGTTTATTTCAAACACCAGATGCACTGGCCGGGCCAGCGCCACCGTCCACAGGCCGTAGCCCAGCGCCGCCAGCTGCAGCACACCGATGATGGCCAGATCGCGGCGCAATTCGCTGATCGGCTTGCTGCGGTTGAAAATGACCAGCGTCAGCAGTGGCCCCATGATCACATCGATAGCGACCACCATCCCAAACAGGCTGCGCCCGCCCGAGATTTCACGGTAGGGGTAGGGATACCAGACAACAAAAACCAGTGTGGCTGCCAGCGCGGCCAACCCCAAACTGATACCCAAATGAATCCCTGCTGCAATAAAACGGCTTTTCCAGTGACTTTGAACGGTTGACATGGTCTTATATGATGATGAAAAGTTATAAAGGTTTTTAAAGCATGACGACATACTCTTCAGCACTCACCCATTTTGATGCCCAGGGTCAGGCCCATATGGTGGATGTAGCGGGCAAGGCAGCCACCCACCGCGTCGCCATTGCGCAGGGCCGCATCGTCATGCTTGCGGCGACACTCTCCATTATTGTTGAAGGGAACGCCAAAAAGGGCGACGTGCTAGGCATTGCACGGGTAGCGGGCATCATGGCGGCTAAAAAGACCAGCGACCTGATTCCCCTGTGCCATCCGCTGGCATTGAGCCGGGTGGCGCTTGATTTTGCCATCTGTCCCCCAGCGGGAACGCCTGCCCAAGACGGCGCCCCGTCGACGACAGGCGCCGTCATCTGCACCGCCACAGTCGAAACCGTCGGCCCCACTGGCGTCGAGATGGAGGCGCTCACCGCCGTCAACATCGCCCTGCTGACAATTTACGACATGTGCAAGGCGGTGGACAGAGGCATGACTATCACCGACGTGAAGCTGCTCGAAAAGCACGGCGGCAAGTCGGGCAGCTACTTGGCCTGAGCGGCCTTTTCAGAGGCTGTATTTTGGGCGGCCCAGCGGGCGTGGTCTTGCGGAAAAGCCGCCTGATAGCGGATCAAATAGGCCAGCGCATCCTGGTCGTTGCCCAGCATCACGGCACTTTCAACCAGCTTTTCGATCAGGCGCGGCTCGGGCGAGTAGTGCAACAAGCCGCCTGCGGTGTCGAAAGTCCATTGGGCATTTTCCCGCGCCAGCGGCGTGATGGACAGCTCGGCAAACTGCACCTGACTCGAAAACAGCCACGAGTTGCGAATTTTGTTCAGAGTATCTTCGCGGCAAGCCGGATCACGCGCTTCAGGCTGCAGGTAAATCTGGCTGATGCGGTGATAGTCCCAGGCGGCATAGGTCCACAAGGACATCAAAAATCCAGCCAGCAGCACGCGCATGATCTGGCCGGACAGGCGCAGCGTCAGGGGCTGGCCGCTTGGCGATGCCTGCGCCCCCGCGCCGCGCCACAGAATCAGCACGCCCAGACCCGCAGCCATCTGGAACGGTCCGTACCACAGCGGGTACTCCAGCAGGCTGTGCAGGCCAATGACGGCCAGCACCCCCCAGGCCATTTGCCGGGCCGGGTCTGTGTCGCGCCAGGGCCGGGCGCGCAGCACCAGCCAGGCCGCGCCACCACACAGGACCAAAGCGGCTGGCACGCCCAGCTCCACCGCCAGATGCAGCGGCAGGTTATGCGCGTTGTCCAGGATTTCACAAAAGCGTTCGCCAGGGTACAGGGTGATGAAATGGGCGTAATCGAGCTCGCCCCAGCCCCA
This sequence comes from Burkholderiales bacterium, assembly GCA_038249155.1. Lineage (GTDB taxonomy): Bacteria > Pseudomonadota > Gammaproteobacteria > Burkholderiales > Burkholderiaceae_C > Polaromonas. The sequence goes on from JBBRWN010000001.1 coordinate 46,590, forward strand.
GCCCAGCCAGGGTTTTTGCCCAATCAGGGTCAGCACGTTGGACCACAGCACCTTGCGGCTAGAGCAGCCTGCGTCAGTCGCCAGCCGACCGAACAGGCCGCCGCTGTGCGCGCCGGTGCTCAACGCCAGCAGCCAGGGCAAAGCAAACACCGCGATACCGTAGGCCAGCAAAGCCTGCAAGGCCAGCGCCAGCAAACGTCGGCGGCCTGGCAGCGCCCACCAGGCGGTGAGCAGGGGAATCAAGAGCCACTGCAGCAAGCCGGTGCGCGAGCTACTGGCCGCATTGCCCAGCGCCAGCAGCACGGCCAGCGCGCTGGCCCACCAAGGCGCGCGCCATGCCCCAGGGGAACTCTCCGGCTGCTCCCGCATGGCCAGCCAAGCCAGCAGCGCCACCAGTCCGATGCTGGTCAGCGTGGCAAACTGGTTGCGCTGGCGCAGATTGGCAAACGCGTCGCCCGCCTGGGTAAAGCTGATCCACGGGCTGAAGACAGGCGCGAAGCCAAAATACTGCACCAGCCCGATCAGGGCACTGAGGCTGGCGGCCAGCACCCAGGTGAGCGCGATCAGCTCACCACTGAGTCGGCGCCGCAGCAGCCACAAGACAAGCGCGCAGGCAGCAGAAATCAGCCACGGCCAGGTGTTGGGCGTGGGGCCTGCGGTGTAGGCATTGAGCCAAGGCAGGATGAGCAGAGCGCCAAGCCCCCAGTGGGGCCAATATCTCAGGTTGAAAAATGGTGACACAGAAAAAATGCGGTGAAACCACACGATGACAAGTTAGAAGTACCCAGAACCCCAAATTCGGGGTGCCAAATGCATTCCTGGATGAAGTTCGGATTCCCTGTTTTGACGACCCTGTAAATCGATTATTTCAGGCCATAGGACTTTTCCCAAGAAAAACAGCATTATTAAAACAAGAAAACTCAAGCCAATTTTTGTTTTTATAGAAATAAAAAATTTTTCAGCGCTGCCACCCCGGACAAATGAAGAGGTCCAACCCCAGGCACAGCCTATATAAATAACAATCCACAATTGGCTGGAGGGCATGACAATCAAGCCCGATACCAGACCATCAGTCAGAATAGCAATTCCTGTCGCCAGCCAAGTTGTCAGCGCGGCCTGATTTTGCAGGTCATTGAGTGCAATCATACGTGCGCTACCCAGTAATTTTCTGAACGTTATAAAAATAACGGCACTTAGACACAATAATGCAGGAATGCCCCATTCAGCAGCAATCTGCAACAGCCAGCTATGTGGATGGGCTCCATTGTTGATGTCCCGGCCATAGTGCGCAAAATGCAGGGGACCGGCGCCCAGCAGAGGATGACTCCTCGTCATCTCTATGGCACGCTGCCACAACGCACCTCGGCTGCTGCCGGGATTGTCAATGGATCGCTCGACGATTCCATTTAAAAGCCCAAATGGCTGCAAACCCATTAGCAGGGGAACCAGCAGAAAAAATACGCCATAAGCTGCCAACCCCGCGATAGCGCTCAATAGCATGACTCGGCACCACGGCAGCGCTTGCTGGCGGCACCAGAAAATCGCCATTGTCATCCCGGCCAGAATGCCGACAAGCGTACCACGTCCGGCGGATACAAATAATAACATCCACCACAGGGACAGTAGAACCCACCAGTAGCGTGCAAGATTTGCAGCTGCAGAGCCTCGCTGCACACTGCGCAGTGTCAGCAAGCCAAGCAATGGCAGACTGATGGTTTGTATATGGTTAAAAAATCGGTAACTATTAAAACCAATGATAAATTCAGAGGCATGCGGCTGCGTGCCGGATTGCAATACCCAAACATAGACAAGCGCCACTTTAAAAACATAGAGGGCGCACCCCAAACCCAATACCAAAAGCACCAGATCGAGCTGCTTTTCTGGATTGCACGCTACTTCATTAGCGATAAGCCCAGCAAGCAACAGCAGCAAACCAAAACTGGACCATTCATATAGGGCATGACGAGGTGAATAAGCCACCACACTGGAAAAAAAACCGAATATAAAAAATATCACAATTAACCCTGCAATGGGCTTTCTGGCGCTTACCCATACTGACTTGCCGCACCATAGATTCAATATTAGCAATAAGGCGCCCAGCGCGAGGCACAGCACTTCCAGGGCTCGCTGGTCATCGTGATAGCCAGCATTAGTCAGTCTGAAGAAGGAAGACGTTAATGGGCCCAGCACCACTATGGTACTGACGAAAATTGGTATTAAATATATCTTGTTAGCCAGCGAAGCAATGAGTCTTTTCAACAAAACGATCACCTAGATGACTGAAAATTAAAAACACAAAAAAAAGACGGCCACAAGGCCGTCTTTTTAGATTAATTCAAAAGAATTACGTCGTGCCTGGGCAAGAAGTTGGGGTGAGTTTCAACTTAGCGGTGCTGGCGCAGCTCCATGAGCCAGTCACACCAGTGCTTGCAACATCAGCAGTACGAGTCCAAATCACCGTTGTATTGACAATTTGGGCATTACCTTTGAGGGTGCAAGTAATGCTGGATGCGCCCGTTCCAAGATAGCTAGAAGTAGTGGCACAACGATTCGTTGAAGCTTGCAGGCCAATAGCCGTTACGTCTGTTTCAGCTGTTGTAGTGCTCAACTTACCCGACGCAATTTTGTCTTCGATTTGCACCTTGCCGGGGGTGATTTCAGCCAGGCCAGACGTCACTTGCGACTTGGCAATGTAATCCTGGTAAGCAGGCAGAGCCACGGCAGCCAGAATACCAATAATCGCCACAACGATCATCAGTTCGATAAGGGTGAAACCCTTTTGGATAGAACGCTTCATTTGAAACTCCTTGGTTGAAAAACTTGGTACTTCACATAAGCAGGTTCTATGCCAGCTCGTTCAGACCTAAAACAAGGGAGTGTCAGACTAAAAAAGCAGTACAAGGTTACATTTTTGACTTCTTGTTCCAAATTAGCTAACTTTTTTGTCATTTTTCTGGGCACCGATGCAGGCTGAGCGGGCCAGCCCGCGCCTGACAGGAAGGCGCTGGGTGCAGATGGTGTTTCAAGGCCCTTACAGCTCGCTGCACTCGCGCCAGACCGTGGACCGGCTGCTGGCGGGGCCGCTGACCATTCACGGCATGACTGAAAATTAAAAACAAAAAAAAAGACGACCCCAAGGCCGTCTTTTTAGATTAATTCAAAAGAATTACGTCGTGCCTGGGCAAGAAGTTGGGGTGAGTTTCAACTTAGCGGTGCTGGCGCAGCTCCATGTGCCAGTAACACCACTAGTTGCATTATCACCAGAACGACTCCAAATCACCGTTGTATTGACAATTTGGGCATTCCCTTTGAGCGTGCAAGTAATGTTGGATACGCCCGTTCCAAGATAGCTAGCAGTAGTGGCACAACGATTCGTTGAAGCTTGCAGGCCAATAGCCGTTACGTCTGTTTCAGCTGTTGTAGTGCTCAACTTACCCGACGCAATTTTGTCTTCGATTTGCACCTTGCCGGGGGTGATTTCAGCCAAGCCAGACGTCACTTGCGACTTGGCAATGTAATCCTGGTAAGCAGGCAGCGCCACAGCAGCCAAAATACCGATAATAGCCACAACGATCATCAGTTCGATGAGGGTGAAACCCTTTTGGATAGAACGCTTCATTTGAAATTCCTTGGTTGAAAAACTTGGTACTTCACATCAGCAGGTTCTATGCCAGCTCGTTCAGACCTAAAACAAGGGAGTGTCAGACTAAAAAAGCAGAACAAGGTTACATTTTTGACTTCTTGTTCCAAATTAGCTAACATTCTTGTCACCTTGCCATGCACCAATGCAGGCCGGGCAGCGAACCCAAGACTCACAACTCAAACATCTGTCCAGCCTGCAGCCAGGAGATGGGATTGGCACAACCCCTCCCCAACGGCCCGGAACGCTTCATTTGCTGTATTTCCCGCATGATGATTTCTTTCTCGGCCGGCTTGATGTGGGTCAGGTAAATCGGGTAACTCCTGCCCGCCTCAATGCAATCCAGCTCCGCCGCCAGCGACTGGGGACACAGGTGCTGGCTGCGCTCGGCCAAATCAGCTTCGCGGTTGCTGAAAGCCGTTTCAATCACCAGCATGGCCACTTCCATGCGATTCAGGCGCGCCCACAGGGCCGGGTTGTGCGCGGTGTCGCCCGTGAAGACCCAGTCCCTCCCCGCGCTGCCGCGCACGGCATAGCCCACAGCGGGCACGCTGTGCATGGCAGGCAGCACCTCCACCTGCTTGCCAGCCAGCCAGGTGGTCTGGCCTGTCACCAAGGGGTAAAAACGGATGAATGGCGCCTGTGGCGTCGGAATGCTTGAAAAATCCGGCCAGATGATGTTGTTGAACACATGGGCTTTCAGCGCATCAATCGTCGCCTGCAACGCATACACCCGCAAGGGGCTGCGCCGCCGGGCGGCCACCGCATCAACCATCAGCGGCAGCGCCGCCACATGGTCCAGGTGAGAATGGGTCAGCAGGACATGGTCAATGGCCTGCATTTCCTCCAGCGTCAAGTCGCCCACCCCGGTACCAGCATCGACCAACAAGTCATCGTCGAGCAAAAACGCCGTGGTGCGCAAATCCTTCGCAATGGCGCCTGAACAGCCCAGTACACGGATTTTCATGGCATTTTTCCGCTGAACCTGCTCAGTTAAAGAAAACCCGGCAGGCCCGCTTACCCGTCAATAGTGTAAAAACTCCATCTGCGTTCCAGCCAGCTCGATCACGTCGCCATTTTTCATGGCCATCGGCTCATCGCCCACCGGCCGCTGGTTCAGCGTGACCCGCTTGGCGCCTTCGACATGGGCCAGCACAAAGCCATGCGGCCTTTTGGTGATGGCGGCCACGGCAATGCCAGGCTTGCCAATCGTCGTCACCACCTTGAGCAGGGCGACTTCGCGGCCGACTGCACTGCCTGACATGACGCGAATCAGCGCCGTTCCGGTGCTGGTGGCATCAATTCCCTCCGGCGGCGAAGGGGGTAGTTCATTGAAATACTGGATGTGGTATTTTCCGATTTCGATGACATCGTTGTGCTGCAGCAACTGCTTTTTTACGCTCTTGCCGTTGACGTAGGTTCCGTTCGTGCTGTTGAGGTCTTCAATGGAAACCTCCTGACCTGCCAGCTGCAGCACAGCGTGCTCACCACTGATGGCCAGATTGTCGATCACGACATCGTTATAGGGCCTGCGGCCCAGGGAAGTGCGCTCTTTTGACAGCTGGACTTCCTTGATGACGACACCTTCCATAGAGATGATTACTTTCGGCATGACCGACTCCTGTTTATTTTTAAAATTTGACTCATTTGGCTATTTGCCCAGCATTCTCGACAGCAGTCCGCGCCGGGCTGAGTCTTCTGTCACCTGCACCATTACAACAGAGATATTATCCCGGCCGCCGCCGCGTTTTGCAGCTTCGATCAGCGCGAGTTTTTTTTGCTCCATGCTGCGGGTGCTAGCCAAAATCGCCGCGATATCGGCATCGCTGGCCATGTCCGACAGGCCATCAGAACACATCAGGTAGATGTCGCCAGGCTCCAGGCGCAACTCATTCACCTCGAGCAGCACCGCATCGTCAACGCCCAGGGCGCGGGTGATGAGGTTGCGGTTCAGCGCTGTCCGGGCCTGCTCCGGCGTGATCAGCTGAGCGTCAATTTGCTCTTGCAGCAGGGAGTGATCTCTGGTGAGCTGCACCAGCTCGCGCCCGCGCAGGCGGTAGCAGCGGGAGTCGCCAATATGGCCCAGCACCAGCTGGCCCTCCTGGAAAACGCCTATCACCAGCGTGGTTCCCATGCCCTCGTACTGGCGGTTGGAGCGGGCGGCATGAAGAATCGAATGGTTGGCATTTTCCACGCAGATTTCCATCGCCCGACGCACCTCTTTGACGGTCGCCTGTACGCCAGCCTGCGCCAGCCAGCGCCCCATTTCAGAGTTGATGAAGGATACGGCCATAGCGCTGGCGACTTCGCCCGCGTTGTAGCCGCCCATGCCGTCCGCCAGCACGCACAAGCCGGTGTCCGAGTCAAAGGCAACCGTGTCTTCATTGTTTTTACGCACCAGACCAGGGTCCGTCTGGGCACAAAATTCATACATCATCATCGTGGTGCCGGGTCTGAGGCGCGGTATCGGTCAGCGTTCATCGCTACGCTTTCAAAATATCATGGTAGTCAAACGCTGTAATTTTCGCTGTCAGCGAGGGTCCAGGCCAGTTCAGGGGCGAGTGTGCCAATTGTCCGGCATTTTTGCACATGGCTCAGCGTGTTGCCTGACATCGAACTGAATAAACGCAGCACAGAGTAACAGACAGTTACGCACGGGCGAAAGCTGTCTTACATGCTTTTAGACTTTTTCAATACCCGCCTGGCGCAGGCCGGATCGCCAAAAAAAAGACCGCTTGCCAAACGCTGGCAAGCGGTCTTTTGCATGACGGCCAAGGGCCCTGCGCGCCAGCTTTCGCCAGCGCGTCGCACGGGGGCGCTGCTTATTTCAGCAGCGCCTTGAGCAATTTCGCCATTTCCGACGGGTTGCGCGTCACGGTGAAGCCGCACGCTTCCATGATGGCCAGCTTGGCATCGGCCGTGTCAGCGCCGCCAGAGATCAGCGCGCCGGCGTGGCCCATGCGCTTGCCGGCCGGGGCCGTCACGCCGGCGATGAAGCCGACGATGGGTTTTTTCATGTTCAGCTTGCACCACTCAGCGGCTTCGGCTTCGTCCGGGCCGCCGATTTCGCCAATCATGATGACGGCGTCGGTGTCCGGGTCGTCATTGAAAGCGCGCATCACGTCGATGTGCTTCAAGCCGTTGATCGGGTCGCCGCCGATGCCGACAGCGCTGGACTGGCCCAGGCCGATTTCGGTCAATTGCGCCACGGCTTCATAGGTCAGCGTGCCCGAGCGCGACACGACGCCGATGCGGCCCTTGCGGTGGATGTGACCGGGCATGATGCCGATCTTGATCTCGTCGGGCGTGATGAGGCCCGGGCAGTTGGGGCCGAGCAGCAAGGTTTTCTTGCCGCCGGCGGCTTCCTTGGCCTTCATGCGGTTGCGCACTTCGAGCATGTCCTTGACGGGGATGCCTTCGGTGATGCAAATTGCCAGGTCCAGGTTGGCTTCAACCGCTTCCCAGATCGCGGCAGCAGCGCCAGCAGGTGGCACGTAAATCACCGACACCGTCGCGCCGGTCGCCTGAGCGGCTTCGGTCACGTTGGCGAAAATCGGGATGCCTTCGAAGTCTTCGCCGGCTTTCTTGGGGTTCACGCCCGCCACAAACGCTTCTTTGCCGTTCGCGTAGTCGCGGCACATGCGGGTGTGGAATTGACCGGTTTTGCCGGTAATGCCCTGCGTGATGACTTTGGTGTTTTTGTTGATGTAGATCGACATGTGTGTTCTCCTGGCTTACTTGACGGCGGCCACGATTTTGGTCGCAGCGTCGGCCATGGTGTCTGCGGCAATGATGGGCAGGCCGGAGTCGGCCAGCATTTTCTTGCCCAGGTCTTCGTTGGTGCCCTTCATGCGCACCACCAGCGGAACGCTCAGGTTCACGGCCTTGCAGGCGGCGATGATGCCGTCAGCGATGGTGTCGCACTTCATGATGCCGCCGAAGATGTTGACCAAAATGCCCTTGACTTCAGGGTTCTTGAGCATGATCTTGAACGCTTCGGTGACTTTTTCAGCCGTTGCGCCGCCGCCCACGTCCAGGAAATTGGCTGGCTCGCCGCCGAACAGCTTGATGGTGTCCATCGTCGCCATCGCCAGGCCAGCGCCATTCACCAGGCAGCCGATGTTGCCGTCGAGCGAGATGTAGGCCAGGTCAAACTTGGAAGCTTCGACTTCAGCCGGGTCTTCCTCATCCAGATCGCGGTAGGCGACGATATCGGCGTGGCGGAACAGCGCGTTCGGATCGAAATTGAACTTGGCGTCGAGCGCCATCAGCTCGTTTTTGCTGTTGCGGTTCAGCGGGTTGATTTCCACCAGCGACGCGTCGGTGTCCATGTAGCACTTGTAGAGCTTCTGGAAAATGTCCACGGCCTGGGCGGTGGATTCAGCGGGCAGGCCGATGCCGTTGGCGATTTTTGCCGCTTGCTCTGCGCTCAGACCGGTCAACGGGTCGATGAACTCGGTGATGATTTTTTCAGGGGTGGAATGCGCCACTTCCTCGATGTCCATGCCGCCTTCGCTCGACGCGATGAAGGCGACTTTTTGCGTCGCGCGATCCGTCACCAGGGAGACGTAGTATTCTTTTTGGATGTCGGCGCCGTCTTCGATGTAGAGGCGGCGCACCTTCTGGCCTTCGGGGCCGGTCTGGTGCGTGATGAGCTGCATGCCCAGAATTTCGCCTGCGATGCGTTTGACGTCTTCAATCGTCTTGGCAACCTTCACGCCGCCGCCCTTGCCACGGCCGCCCGCGTGGATTTGCGCCTTGACCACCCACACCGGGCCGCCGAGCTTTTGCGCGGCTTCCACCGCTTCTTGCACCGTGAACGCAGGAATACCGCGCGGCACCGGCACACCAAAATTGCGCAAGATTTCCTTGCCTTGGTACTCGTGAATTTTCATGAAAAAACCTTCAGAATTCGGTAAAAGAGGGGTGCAACAGGGATTTTGGCAGGGCTGTTGGGAGGAGAAAAACAGGCCATTTCAACTCAAAACCAGCCTGTTAGCGCTTACTGCAGGCAGCAACCCAGAAATGTATCATGGTGCAGCGCGCAATCCTTGTGCGTAACTGACACCCGCAAGAGAGCCGAAATAAATAATTATGTTTCGATTCTCCTTTGTTCCTGAAAGCCTTTATGCCCAAAATTTTTATCGATGGTGAAGCCGGTACCACCGGCCTGCAAATCCGCGAACGCCTGCAGGCCATGCGGCAGATTGAACTGGTCAGCATCGCCCCCGAGCTGCGCAAAGACCCGGCCGCCAAGCGCGACTTGATGGCCCAGGTCGATCTGGTGATCCTGTGCCTGCATGACGACGCCGCCCGCGAATCGGTCGCGATGATCGACTCGCTGCCCGGCAACAAGCCCAAGATCATCGACGCCTCGACCGCGCACCGCACGGCGCCGGGCTGGGTATTTGGCTTTCCCGAGCTGGTGCGCGGCCAGCGCGAAGCTGTCGTCGCCGCCGAGCGCGTCAGCAATCCAGGCTGCTACGCCACCGGCGCCATTGCGCTGATCCGCCCGCTGGTCGATGCCGGGCTGCTGCCCGCCGATTTCCCGCTGTGCCTGCCCGCTGTCAGCGGTTATTCAGGCGGCGGGCGCCAGATGATCGAAGCCTACGAAGCGGGCAGCGCGCCCGCTTTTGAGCTCTACGCGCTGGGCCTGGAGCACAAGCACCTGGCCGAAATCATGAACTACACCGGCTTGAGCCGCCGCCCGGTGTTCATCCCGTCGGTGGGCAACTTTATTCAGGGCATGCTGGTGCAGCTGCCGCTGCATCTGGACCTGCTGCCCGGCCAGCCGAGCGCCGCGCAACTGCACGAAGCCCTGCGCGCGCATTACGCGGGCAGTCAGTGGGTGACAGTGGAAGAGGCGCCCGCCTCCGGCAAGCTCGACGCGCTGGCCCTGAAGGACACGAACAAGATGGAGTTGCGCGTCTTTGGCAACGACCACTACCGCCACGCCGTGCTGGTGGCCCGGCTGGACAACCTGGGCAAAGGCGCTTCAGGCGCAGCCGTGCAAAACCTCCAACTGATGCTCGGGCTTTAGCGCCTGCGGGCGCGGGAATGCTCGACAGCGTGGTGCATGTTTTCCAGATCCTCGCCCACGGCTTTGGAAAACGCGCTGAACGAGCCCTCCAGCATCTTGTGCGCCTCGACCTCCTTGCCCGCCTGGGACAGCGCCACCACGTTGGAGGCGGCGTAGTGGAACATCTTGTGGTGCTCCAGCAGCGAGGTAAAACCGGCAAAATTGCCCAGATGCGCCTGCCCCTTGCCATGAATCCACTGGCCCAGGTCGCAGCGGTTGTCAAAGCAGATCACCTCTGGAGAAAACTGCTCGGTCGAGGTACCTTCCAGATAGGCCTGCAGGCGCAGCTTCCAGTTCTCGTGGGCAATCATCGCCGTCTGGATGTCCAGCCCGTCCATAGCCGTGCCGATGACCGCATCGAGCTCGCTGTCCAGGGTGGAGGAGCCAAAAAAATTCTTGAAAAAACCAAACATCTAAAACCTTTGTTCATGAAAAATAGGTGGCAAAAGTGAATCACTTCGCTGCACGACTCATTTGATTGGACCCGAATTTTGGCCGCACTGGTTGCCCGCTGTTGCGCCAAACTTATCCCCAGATCAAAGAAATTCCAGTTTCGGTGCAGCTGTAGCGGCAAAAACGCCAAGCAGAACATCCATAAGTCACCATTGCGGCTGGCAATTGGCGTCAAAAAATGGATGCACCAGGCGGATTCAAAAATCACCGAGAGAAAAAAAGTCGCACCACGGCGGTTTTTTTTCGCCAACATCACGCCAGCCGGGGCAAGCCGGGCGCGGCTCAATCGCCGGGCAATTCATCGTTAATGAACTCGTCCCTGACGCACCCACGGGTTACCTTGCGGATCACGTCGCCGCCAAAGCCGCGTGCCGCCAAAAAGCGCATCTGCTTGGCCTGCCCCGCCGCATCCGCCGCTGGGCCATCAAACTTCTTGCGCCAGACTTCACGGGCGCGCTCGAATTCGCTGGCCTTGAGGCTGTCCACCGCCTCGGCCACGGCTTGGGCGCCCAGGCCTTTTTGCTGCAACTCGTACTTGATGCGCGCCGCGCCGAAACGCCCGGCGCGCCGGTTAATCACCGACGCCACCACCCGGGTTTCGCTGATGAAATCCTTGGCCTGCAGCTCGTCAAGCACCTGCGCCAGCTGGCCCGGCGTTTCCTCGTGGATGCGCAGCTTGCGCTCCAACTCGGCGCGCGAATGCTCGCGCGCCGCCAGGTAGCGCAGCGCCCGGCCCTTGAGCGACAAGCCAAAGCCGGAACGGGCCGCTGGCTTGCCCTCGCTAGTCATTGCGCCCGCTTCCCGTGAATCAGGCGGCGCCTCAAGAGGCCGCCGGAACCGCCTTGTCAGCGGCTTTGCCGGCCTTTTCAGCCTTTTCCGCCTTCTCGGGCTTGCTGGCGACCTCGACGCTTCCCGCAGCCGCCTGCAACAGCGGAATGCCCAGCGACTCGCGCACCTTGTTTTCAATTTCAATCGCCAGGGCTGGGTTTTCTTTCAGGAATTCACGCGAGTTGTCGCGGCCCTGGCCGATTTTTTCGCCCTTGTAGGCGTACCAGGCGCCGGATTTTTCGACAATGTGACCGGCCACGCCCAGATCCAGCACTTCGCCCAGGCGGCTGATGCCCTCGCCGTACAAAATGTCGAACTCGGCCGTCTTGAACGGCGAGGCCACCTTGTTCTTCACCACCTTGACGCGGGTTTCATTGCCAATGATCTCCTCGCCCTTCTTGATCGAGCCGATGCGCCGGATGTCCAGGCGCACCGAGGCGTAAAACTTCAGCGCATTGCCGCCGGTGGTGGTTTCCGGGCTGCCGAACATCACGCCGATCTTCATGCGGATCTGGTTGATGAAAATCACCATGCAGTTGGCTTTTTTGATGGTCGCAGTCAGCTTGCGCAGCGCCTGGCTCATCAGCCGCGCCTGCAAGCCGGGCAGCGAGTCGCCCATTTCGCCTTCCAGTTCGGCCTTGGGCGTGAGCGCCGCCACCGAGTCGATGACGATCAGATCAACGGCGCCCGAGCGGGTCAGCGAATCGACGATTTCCAGCGCCTGCTCGCCGGTGTCGGGCTGCGAGATCAGCAGCTCCTGCAAATTGACGCCGAGCTTTTGCGCGTACTGAATGTCCAGCGCATGCTCGGCATCGACAAAGGCGCAGGTGCCGCCGACTTTTTGCATCTCGGCAATGACCTGCAGCGTCAGCGTGGTTTTGCCCGACGACTCGGGGCCGTAGATTTCCACCACCCGGCCGCGCGGCAAACCGCCGACGCCCAGCGCAATGTCCAGGCCCAGCGAACCGGTGGAAACCACCTGAATGTCTTCAATCACCTCACCGGCGCCCAGCTTCATGATGGTGCCTTTGCCAAATTGTTTTTCAATCTGGGCCAGCGCGGCGGCCAGCGCCTTGGCTTTTTCGGTGTTCAGGCCGGGGGCGGATTTGATCGGTGCGTCCATGAAAATCTCCTTGAATATCAACGGGGTAAAAACTTTTTTGAAGCGGCAGCTCGGTGCATGACCTGTACTTTAGAGGCCACATAGGTGAAAGTAAACCCTATTTTTAATCAGTTTGCCTGACTAAAAATGACAAAAATCGGCTAGCATGGCGCTCCATGCAGAACCGCTCTTTTTCAGACTCCCAGGCGCCCGCCGACACCGGCTGGCGCGTCACCCATCTGGGGCGGCGCATGGGTCACGCGCTGCGCCGTTTTGACGCGCGCGTGCTCTCGCTGATGGCCAGCAGCATCCATGTGCCGCTGGCGCTGTCAAACCTGGCGGCGCGCGATCAGGTGGGCGCGGCGCACATCCACATCACCCGGCACCTGGCCGTGGGCGGCTCGCGCCTGACGGACCTGGCCGCCAGCGCGGGCATGAGCAAGCAGGCGATGGGCGATCTGGTCAACCAGTGCGAAGCCTGGGGGCTGGTGCGGCGCGAGGCCGACCCGCACGACAGGCGCGCCCGGCGCGTGCTGTTTACCGAGTCGGGGCTGGCCTGGCTGGAAGCCTTTCGCCGCGCCGTGCGCCAAGCCGAGGAGGAGTTTTGCCAGGCCGTGGGCCGGGACATTGCCACCGTGGTGGCGCTAGGGCTGGAGGCTTATGCTGGTCCCTGAAGGCGTTTTCCAACCTGAGGAGGCTTTTCAAAAACAGACAATTGACGGCATCAGCGCAACAATTTCGGTGCCTTGCGTGTATTTGCCCGCATTTGCCGACGATGGCCCAGCGCTAAACGCCTAGAATTTGCACGACAAAAAACCCGTCATTCCGCACACTTGGGTGCGGCTGATCTCTGGAGACAAGCCCCATGCGTATCTTGATTGCCGAAGACGACCAGGTTCTGGCCGATGGCCTGCTGCGCACCCTGCGCGCTTCGGGCGCGGCGGCCGACCATGTGGCCAGCGGCACCGAAGCCGACGCCGCGCTGCTGACCAACACCGAGTTTGACCTGTTGATTCTCGATCTGGGCCTGCCGCGCATGCACGGCCTGGAAGTGCTCAAGCGGCTGCGCGCACGCGGCTCGGTGCTGCCGGTGCTGATTTTGACCGCTGCCGACAGCGTCGAAGAGCGCGTCAAAGGGCTGGACTACGGCGCCGACGACTACATGGCCAAACCGTTTTCGCTGCAAGAACTCGAAGCGCGGGTGCGCGCCCTGGTACGCCGGGGCATGGGCGGAGCCAGCAGCACCATCAAGCACGGCCCGCTGGTGTATGACCAGGCCGGGCGTGTCGCCACCATTGACGGCCAGATGCTGGAGCTGTCCGCGCGCGAGCTGGGCCTGCTCGAAGTGCTGCTGCAGCGCGCCGGGCGCCTGGTCAGCAAAGACCAGCTGGTCGAGCGCCTGTGCGAGTGGGGCGAAGAAGTCAGCAACAACGCCATCGAGGTGTATATCCACCGGCTGCGCAAGAAAATCGAAAAAGGCCCGATCCGCATCGCCACGGTGCGCGGGCTGGGCTACTGCCTTGAAAAAATCCCCGGCTAACGCACCCGGCAGCGTGTGGCTTTGAGACTCTTTCAGCGCGAGCGGCGCAGCCTGTTCGGCGAAATCCTCGACTGGATGCTGACGCCGCTGCTGCTGCTGTGGCCGATCAGCATGGCGCTGACCTGGCTGGTGGCGCAAAACATCGCCGGCAAGCCCTTTGACCGGGCGCTGGAATACAACGTGCAGGCGCTGGCCAAGATGCTGGTGGTGAAAAACAACCATGTCCGCTTCAACCTGACGGCGCCAGCGCGCGAGATCCTGCGCGCCGATGACACCGACCAGGTCTATTACCAGGTGATGGACACGCACGGCGAATTCCTTAGCGGTGAACACGGCCTGCCCGCACCGCCCGAGGAAGAAGAAAAATCGGCCAGTGGCGAAGTGCGGCTGCGCCTGGACCAGATTCAGGGCGAAGAGGTGCGCGTGGCCTACACCTGGATTCAGCTGGAAGGCCAAGAAGGCACCCCGGCGCCCCAGCCGGTGCTCGTGCAGGTGGCCGAAACCATGCAAAAGCGCAAGACGCTGGCCACGGAAATTGTCAAGGGCACGATGGTGCCGCAGTTCGTGACGCTGCCGCTGGCGGTGCTGCTGGTGTGGCTGGCGCTGGTGCGCGGCATCAAGCCGCTGGCGCAGCTGGAGCGGCGCATCCGCGCGCGCAAGTCCGACGACATGAGCCCACTCGACGAGACTGCCGTGCCCGAGGAGGTGGCGCCGCTGGTGTCCTCCATCAACGATTTATTAAGCCGCCTGACGGTCTCGCTCTCGACGCAAAAGCGCTTCCTGGCCGATGCCGCGCACCAGTTGAAAACGCCGCTGGCCGGGCTGCGCATGCAGGCCGATCTGGCCCAGCGCGAAACCAACGCCGACGAGCTGAAAAAGTCGCTGAAAAACATCGGCCTGGCCAGCATCCGCGCCACCCACACCGTCAACCAGCTGCTGGCGCTGGCGCGCACCGAAACCACCGGCCGCGCCCTGCCCAAGCACCGGCTCGACATGGTCGAGATTGCCGCCGAGGTCATGGCCGACTCGGTGCCGCGTGCGCTGGACAAGAAAATCGACCTGGGCTACGACGGCCCCGAAGCCGGTGACGCCAGCACCCACCTCGAAGGCAACCCGACGCTGCTCAAGGAGATGGTGCGCAATCTGGTGGACAACGCCATCAACTACACCCCGGAAGGGGGGCAAGTCACGCTGCGCCTGATGCCCGACCCCTTCAGCGGCGTGCTGGTGCTGATCGTCGAAGACTCCGGGCCAGGCATTGCCGAGTCCGAGCGCGAGCTGGTGTTCCAGCCGTTTTACCGCACGCTGGGCACCAATGTCGATGGCTCCGGGCTGGGGCTGGCCATCGTGCAGGAAATTGTCACCCAGCACGGCGCGGCCATCACGATAGAAGACGCCGAGCTGGCTGGCCACCTGCAAACGCCCGGCACGCGGATGACGGTGCGCTTTGTCGGCATGGGCCTGCCCGGCATGCTGTGAGCGGGCTTTTTAGCTCAGGTGCTTGCCGACAATCCCGGCCAGCTCGAACATCGTCACCTGCTCGCGGCCAAAAACGGGCAGCAGTTTGGCGTCGGCGTTGATGGCGCGCTTGTTGGCCGCGTCCTGCAGCCCCTCGGCCTTGATGTAGTCCCAGAGCTTTTTAATCACCTGGGGCCGCGCCACCGGCTCGTTGCCGATCACGGCGGCCAGTGCCTCGCTGGGCGTCAAGCCTGCGCCCGGCGTGGCCTTGCGCTCGGTTTTGGGCTTGGCGGCGGCGCTGGTTTTGGCCGTGGCCGCTGCGCCGGTCTTGGCGGGCGCTTTTTTGGCGGCAGCCTTTTTCGCGGCGGGCTTGGCCGCTGGCTTGGCAGCGGTTTTGGCTGCCACGGTCTTGCCAAACGGCGTCTTGACCGTGCCGCTCTTGGCGGGGGCGCCCGGCTTGGGCGGAAACTTGGACGGGGCGAATTCAAAATTCACCTTGCCCGCCTCGGCGTCCCAGACCAGATGCGCCTTGAAGGCGCGGCGCGTGCGCATCGAGACAAACTTGTCCAGCAAATCGGTCTTGCCGGTAGCCAGCAGTTTGGCCATCTGCTCGCGCTCGACGGGCTGCTGCAAGATAACGTGGCCGGTCTTGAAGTCGCAGCTCGGCGTGGGCTGGGCCAGCGTCGGCACCGACTTTTCGCAGACGTAATTTTTGGCCAGTTCATACACGGCGCTGGCGCATTTCGGGCAGGCGCCCAAGGATTCCTGGCCCGTGAAATCGACGATCTCGCCGGTATCAAGATTCTTGTCGTCGCCAAAGTCGAATTCGAGCTTGTAGTTTTTCGTTTCTTCGTCGAATTTGAGCACCATTTCGGCGGTAAACGGCCAGCCCGCCTTGGAGCGAAAGCCGTCCAGCGGGCCGATTTTGCGGTCGGTCAAAAACTGCTCGACTTCGGCGGTTTCAAAGGTGCGGCCCGCCGGGGTTTTGCCAAAACTGAAACCGCAGCCTTCGCCGCCGTTGGTGCCGGTGCAGCTGTAGCGGCGGTAGTTTTCCTTGATGACGCCGCCGCAGTTCGGGCAGGGCGCTTTCAGCGTCGCGTAGTCGCCGGGAATGGAGTCGCGGTCGTAGCCCTTGGCCTTGGCGACGAGGTTTTGCGTCATCGCGGCAATCTCGGCCATGAAGGAGGCACGGCTGAGCTTGCCCTGCTCCATTTGCGCCAGCTTGTGTTCCCACTCGCCGGTCAGCGCGGCTTTGGACAGCTCCTGCACATCCAGGCCGCGCAGCAGCGTCATCAGCTGAAACGCTTTGGCGGTCGGAATCAGCTCGCGACCTTCGCGCAGCATGTATTTTTCGGCGATCAGGCCTTCAATCGTCGCAGCGCGGGTCGCGGGCGTGCCCAAACCCTTTTCCTGCATCGCTGCGCGCAGCTCGTCGTCGTCAATCGTCTTGCCCGCGCCCTCCATCGCGCCGAGCAGTGTCGCCTCGCTGTAGCGCGCCGGTGGGCGGGTTTTCAGCGGCTTGGGCTCGACGCTTTCGACGCCAACGCGCTCGCCGGGCTGGACGGCCACCAGCGTCTTGCTGTCCTTGCCGTCCTTGTCCTCGGTTTCGTCCTGGGCTTCCTTGCCGTAAATGGCCAGCCAGCCGGATTTGACCAGCACCTTGCCTTCGGTTTTAAAACTGTGACCAGCGGCGACTGAAATGCGTGTCGTCACCAGAAATTCAGCGTTCGGGAAAAACACCGCCAGGAAGCGGCGCACCACCAGGTCGTAGAGCTTTTGCTCGGTTTCGGACAGGCCGGTCGGCGCCTGCAGCGTCGGGATGATGGCAAAGTGGTCGCTGACCTTGGCGTTGTCAAAAATGCGCTTGCTTGGCTTGATGTACTGGCCCTTGAGCGCGGTGGCCGCGTGCGGCGCCAGATGCGTCATGCTGCTCGCGGCCAGCATTTGAAAAGTCTGCTCGACCACCGGCACGTAGTCTTCGGGCAGCGCGCGCGAATCGGTGCGCGGGTAGGTCAGCGCCTTGTGCTTTTCGTACAGGCTTTGGGCAATCGACAGCGTCGTTTTGGCGGAAAAGCCAAATTTGCTGTTGGCCTCGCGCTGCAGCGAGGTCAAATCGAACAGCATCCCCGGCGCCTGCGTGGTCGGGCGCGATTCCTCTGTCACCGTGGCGCTCTGGCCGCGCACGGCGTCGGCGATGGCTTGCGCCTGGGCGGCGCTCCAGACGCGGTCGGCTTTCAACTCCGCGTCCGGCTCGGCGCCTTCGCCGTTGCTGGCATTGGCGGCCTGCGCGGCGGCTTTTTTCCATTTCGGGTCAAACCATTTGCCGGGGTAACTGCCCGCTTCGGCGGCAAAGCTGGCATGGATTTCCCAGTAATTGCGGCTGACGAACTTGCGGATTTTTTCTTCGCGTTCGACGACGACGGACAGCGTCGGCGTCTGCACCCGGCCCACTGTCGTCAAAAAGAAACCGCCGTCGCGCGAATTGAACGCCGTCATGGCGCGCGTGCCGTTGATGCCCACTAACCAGTCGGCCTCAGAGCGGCAGCGCGCCGCGTCGGCCAGCGGCAGCATCTGCGCGTCGCTGCGCAGCGCGGTAAAACCGTCGCGGATGGCGGCGGGCGTCATCGACTGCAGCCACAGCCGTTTCACCGGGTGTTTGCTTTTGGCGTACTGCTCGATGAGACGGAAAATCAGCTCGCCCTCGCGGCCCGCATCGCAGGCGTTGACCAGCGTGCCCACGTCCTTGCGCTTGATCAGCTTGACGATGGCGTTCAGCCGCGTCTTGGTCTTGTCCATCGGTTTCAAGTCGAAATACGGCGGAATCACCGGCAGATTGGCAAAACTCCATTTGCCACGTTTGACATCAAACTCCTCGGGCGCCTGGATTTCCACCAGATGGCCGACCGCTGAGGTGACGATCCAGTCATTGCCTTCAAAGTATTCGTCGTGCTTTTCAAACTTGCCCGCCGTCGGCGTCAGGGCGCGCACAATATCTTGCGCCACTGAGGGTTTTTCGGCAATTACCAGTGTTTTCATAAGAGTTCTTCTATCTTGTCCGTTTTTAGGGACAGTTCCCCACTTTTTGCCACGCTGGCTTGTTTCTGGTGCGTATCGTAAAGCGTCTGCGGTGGAGGGCGTCATGCCTCACTACAATACGGCTCTCACGCGCCTGTACGCGCGCCGGTGCGCACGCACACACATGAATTAACCATACCAAAAAAACCGCCGTGCCAAAAAAACAGTCATCAAGCAGCGACCGGCGCCGGATTCAGACCCGCCGCTCCGGCGTGCATGGCAAGGGCGTGTTTGCGCTGCAAGACTTGGCCGAGGGCGAAACGCTAATCGAGTATGTCGGCGAGATCATCGACTGGCCGGAGGCGCTGGAGCGCCATCCGCACGACCCGGAGCAGCCGAACCACACGTTTTACTTTCACCTCGAAAGCGGGCTGGTGATTGACGCCCATGTCGGCGGCAACTCCTCGCGCTGGATCAACCACAGCTGCGCGCCCAACTGCCTGGCCGACGAGGACGACGGGCGCGTCTTCATCAAGGCGCTGCGCAACATCGCGGCGGGCGAAGAGCTGTTTTACGACTACGGCTTGACGATTGACGCGCGCTACACAAAAAAGCTGCTGGCCGAGTACCAGTGCCGCTGCGGCGCGGCCAGCTGCCGGGGCACGATGCTGACGCCCAAGGACAAAAAGAAGCCCAAACGCTGAGCTTCACCTTGAGCGCTTATTTTGCTATCGTTGATTCTTTCCCCAACGCCATAAGCTTTTCGTGAACTCCTTTACCAACACGCCAATCCGCTGGCCCGCCGAGGCCATCTGGGAGGCCGTGGCGCCAGTCCTGCCGGGCTTCACGGTGGAAGTGCTGCCCGAAATCGACTCGACCAACACCGAGCTGATGCGCCGCTTCAAGGGCGGCACCGGCCAAGCGCCGCAGCCCGAGCCGCTGCTGCTGGTGGCCGAGCAACAAAGCGCCGGACGCGGGCGTCTGGGGCGCGCCTGGCAAAGCCAGCGCGGCGACAGCCTGACGTTTTCGCTGGGCCTGCCGCTGCAGCCGCTGGACTGGTCCGGCCTGTCGCTGGCCATCGGCATCAGTCTGGCTGAGAGCCTGGAGCCGCCGCCCGCCGGGCAGGCGCGCCACAGCGGCACGCCGCGCATCGGCCTGAAGTGGCCCAACGACCTGTGGCTGTCCACGCCGCACGGTGAGCGCAAGCTGGCCGGGATTCTGGTCGAAACCGCCAACGGGAACGGCCTGCGCTATGTGGTGATCGGCATAGGCGTCAATATCCGGCCGGTGGCGCTGGAGACGCCTGCGTCAGCAGCGGCTTTTGCGGGCGCGGCCGTTGCGCCCGGCTGCCTGCAGGAGCTGCACCCCGACATGGAGGTGGCCCAAGCCTTGGGGCGCATCGTTCCAGCACTGGTGCAGACGGTGCTGGCCTTCGAGCAGTTCGGCTTTGCGCCGTTTCAGGCCCGCTTTGCGGCGCGCGACGCGCTGGCGGGCCGCGCGGTGCAGTTGTCCGATGGCACCCAGGGCACGGCCCACGGCGTCAGCGACAGCGGCGCGCTGCGCGTCCACACGGCGGCGGGCATGGTCGAAGTGAACAGCTCGGAAGTCAGCGTGCGCCCGCAAGCTGGCGCGCCCGCTGGCGCCGCGAGAAACGGCCTGCCATGCTGAGGGCGCTGGTGCTGGTGCTGGTGCTGGCCAATCTGCTTTACCTGGTCTGGGTGAAAAGCCTGCTGGCGCCTTATGGGTTTGGGCCCGCCAATCAGGCCGAGCCCGAGCGGCTGAATCAGCAGATCCGGCCCGAAGCGATACAGCTGCTGGAGCCGGGTTCAGCCCAGCCGTCCGTCCCAGCCAGCAGCGCTGCTGACAGCGCAAAGGCAGCCGCCTCTTTAGCCCAACCTGCAGCCAGCGCCCCAGCGGCCCCGGCGCCTGTCGCAACGCCCGGTGTAGCGCCCGCCTCAGTTCCAGCTCCTTCAGTTCCCGCCTCCTCAACGCCTGCGGCGGCGCACACTGCAGCGCCTGTGGCCGGGCCCGCTTGGGTTCCCGTTGCCGCGCATGTTGCGCTGCCCATCCCCACGCCCATGCCGCGCCAGTGCCTGCAGGCTGGTCTTTTTACCGAACGCCAGGCCAGCGCGATGCGGGGGCGGCTGCAGGCAGGCCTGCCGGGAGGCAGCTGGTCATTTGTCACCCAGAAAGAGCCGGTGCGCTGGATTGTCTATATCGGCAAATACCCCAGCAAGGAGGCGCTGAAAAAAAAGCGCGCCCAGTTGGAGCGCGCAGGCATTTCAGTGGACATCCCGGCCAGCCCGCAGCTCAACCCGGGCCTGTCGCTGGGCAGCTACCACAGCCAGGCGCAAGCCAAAGCGGCTCAGGCCAAACTCGCCAAGCGCGGCATAAGTTCGACTGAGGTCGTGCAGGACAAGCCCGAACTGCCCAACCGCTGGATCCGGCTCCCAGCGGCTGACAAAGCCTTGCAGGCAAAAGCCCGAACACTCATCCTGCACCTGTCAGGCCAGCCCCTCAAGCCCTGCGACTAAGCGGGGCTGCTGCGGCTTGCAGCAGAAACGCCAACCCGTCAGCCGATGAAACGGCCGTCGGCGCCCAGCACCCCCAGATCGACATAGCGCGAACCGACAAACGAAGCCGCCTTGGAGTAGTCCACGCTAAAGCCGCCCAGGTCAAACCTGTCAAAGCTGAGCAGGGCCGTGCGCAGCTTGGCGCGCGTCAGGTCGCGTCCGGCGCGCTCCAGCGCCTCGGCTAGCACGCGGGTGTTGATGTAACTCTCCAGGCTGCCCTGCGAAAACTCATCCTTGCCGATGGCCCGCATGGCCGCCTGGTAGTCGCGCACCACTGGGGTCTTGGCGCGGTTGGCATCGGGAAACACCATGCTCAGCGCCAGGCCGGAACCCATGGCGCCCAGATTCTTCTGATCGAGCGCCGACAGCGTCACGCTCTGGCCGACCAGCGGCATCATGGGCGAGGCTTTCTTCAGCGCCTCGATCAGCCCGACCGACGCCGCGCCGGCGGTGCCCAGCAGCACGGCCGCCGGTTTGTTGGCCATGATCTTGGCGACCGCCTCGGACAGATTTTTGCCGTCGGCGGCCAGCGCCGCCTGGACGCAAAGCCTGCCGCCGTGCGCGGCCAGCGCGCCCGTGGCGTCAGCGAGCACTTCCTTGCCAAAAGCGTTGTCCAGATACACCACCCCCAGATCCTTGATGCTCATGGCGACGAGCTTTTGCACCAGACGCTGGGTCTCGTCGGTATAGCTGGCGCGCACATGGAACACATTGTGGGTGCCGGTATTGCGCAGCGACGAGGCGCCGGTGAAGGGCGCCAGGTAAGGCAGGCTGGAGGCCTCGATCATGGGCAGAATGGCGGCATTGTTGGCCGTGCCCATGCAGGACATCAGGGCAAACACGCTGCCATCGCCAATCATTTTTTTCACGTTGTCCACGGTGCGCTGGGGCACGTAGCCATCATCGAGCAACTGCAGCTGGATCTGGCGGCCCTGCACGCCGCCTTTGGCATTGATCTGCGCGATGGCCGCATCGGCGCCGATTTTGACCCCGACACCCAAGCCGGCCAGCGGGCCGCTCAAGGCGCACGAGCTGCCAATGGTGATGGTTTTGGCGCTGACGCCTTCTTGGGCGCTGGCGGTGCGGATCAGGGCTGGCGCCAGCGAAAACGCTGCCAATTTGGAGCCAATGGAAAGAAAACGACGACGTGACATGGTGAAACTCCACAGTGGGCGCAGCCAGACATGGGGGCTGTGGCTGCACGAATTGAAAAAAATAAAAATACTCCCCAAGTTTCAAGTTTTTCAGCTTTGCTGACGATGAGCGTTTTCCCTTTGCCGCACCGCCTGTTGCCGGAAAAAACCTTGTCGAGGATTTTTTGCTTGCGCTAACAACATCCAGAATCATGATGTCGGGCAGAATTTAAACAGAAATTACAAATTTGTGCATTTGTTGACATAAAAAATACATATTTGCCAGCTAAAACCAGCACAGATCAAATTCTATGCTTGACTTTTCCAGCCGGAAATTTCCTGCTTGTTGCGCTCGATCAAGCTGTTTTCAGCCTGATTTTGACTTTCATTAAAGGGTTAACCCTTAATTAAAGAATGATCACCTGTTAATATTCGTGCATTTCGTCTTGCGCAGCCGCGCCTTCCATCTCTTCAATCTGGAGTTGCCCTGATGTCCCTCGCCAATCGTGTGCAGAACGCTGCCCTGCAAGCCAAGATCATGTCCGCCGACGAGGCCGCCGCCTTGATTCCCGCTGGCGCCAATGTCGGCATGAGCGGCTTTACCGGCGCGGGCTACCCCAAGGCCGTGCCGCAGGCGCTGGCCAACCGCATCGAAAAGCTGCACGCCGCTGGCGAGGAATTCCGCATCGGCCTGTGGACCGGCGCCTCGACCGCGCCCGAACTCGACGGCGTGCTGGCCAAAGCCCATGCCGTCGAAATGCGCCTGCCCTACCAGTCCGATCCGACGGTGCGCAAGCAGATCAACGCCGGGCAGATGCAGTACACCGACATCCACCTGTCGCACGTCGCGCAGCTGGCCTGGTTCGGCTTTCTGGGCCACCTGAACGTGGCAGTCGTTGAAGTCGCGGGCATCCTGCCGGACGGGCGCCTGATTCCCTCGTCCTCCGTGGGCAACAACAAGACCTGGCTGGACCAGGCCGACCACATCATCCTCGAAGTCAACAGCCTGCAAAACGCCGGGCTCGAAGGCATGCATGACATCTACTACAACACGCACCTGCCGCCGCACCGCCGCCCGATTCCGCTGACCGGCCCCGGCGAGCGCATCGGCGACGCCTATTTGAAATGCGACCCGAGCAAAGTCATTGCCGTGGTCGAAACGCACCAGCCCGACCGCAATTCAGCCTTCGCCGCGCCGGACGAGAACTCCGAGCGCATCGCCGGCCACATCATCAAGTTCCTGAGCAAGGAAGTCGAAGCGGGCCGCCTGCCCGCCGATTTGCTGCCGCTGCAGTCGGGCGTGGGCAACATCGCCAACGCCGTGCTCGCGGGCCTGAACAACGGCCCGTTCGAGAACATGACCGCCTACACCGAGGTGCTGCAGGACGGCATGCTGGATATGCTGCGCTCGGGCAAGCTGCTCAAGGCCTCGGCCACGGCGCTATCGTTCAGCCCGGACGCGCTGGCTGATTTCAACGAGAACATCGCTTTTTACAGCGAGCGCATCGTGCTGCGCCCGCAGGAAATCAGCAACCACCCCGAAGTCGTGCGCCGCCTGGGCGTGATCGCCATGAACGCGATGATCGAGGCGGATCTGTACGGCAACGTGAACTCCACCCACGTCATGGGCACCAGCATCATGAACGGCATCGGCGGCTCGGGCGACTTTGCGCGCAACGCTTATTTGTCCTTCTTCATGACGCCCTCGACGGCCAAGGGCGGCACGATTTCCTGCATCGTGCCTATGGTCTCGCATGTGGACCACACCGAGCACGACGTGGAAATCATCGTCACCGAGCAAGGCCTGGCGGATCTGCGCGGCAAGTCGCCGACGCAGCGTGCGCGCCTCATCATTGAGAACTGCGCCCATCCCGACTTCCGCCCAGCGCTGCTCGACTACTTCGAGCGCGCCCAGAAGTCCGGCGGTGGCCAGCACACGCCGCACCTGCTCGACGAGGCGCTGTCCTGGCATTCCAACTTCGTCAAGACCGGCGAGATGCTGCCGGTGACGAGCTCGCAGGAGCCGGTGCATCTGGTCTGAGGCGCCACCAAAAGAGCGGCTGAATAAATCAGCCTCGACAATAAAAAAAGGGGCAGCAGCCCCTTTTTTGTTGCCCGCCTGCGGTGGCGGCGCGTCAACTCAGACCGGGTAAATCTTCACCGGCCGCGTCGCCACCGGGAAGCCTGCGGCGCCCAGCGTGTCGGCAATCGTCATGTTGGTGTCGAAATACACCTGCCAGTAATGGTCGGTGTGGCAGAAAGGGCGCACCGCCAGCTTGGGGCCAAACTCGTTGAACTCCAGAATCTCGACCACGACGGCTTGGTCTTTGCTGATGTTGGCCACCTTGGACACCGAGGCCTTGAGCAGAGCAATCGCGCTGTGAAGATCGGCGCCGCCCGCCAACTGGGCCACCAGCTCGACGCGGCGGTAAGGATGGGCGGTGTAATTCTTGATGTCGCTGGAGAGGATTTTGCCGTTGCCGACAATGGTTTTGACATTGTCCGGCGTGTTGATGCTGGTGCCGAACAGGCCGATTTCCAGCACCGTGCCTTCAACGCCGCCGATGCTCACATACTCGCTGATCTTGTAGGGGCGCAGTATCAGCAGGAAAATACCGGAGGCAAAATTGCCCAGCAGCCCGCTCCAGGCCGCGCCAATGGCCACGCCAGCGCCCGCCACCAAAGCGGCAAAACTGGTGGTTTCCACCCCGAAATAGCCCAGGATGGCGACGACCAGAATGATGTTCAGCGCCACGGTGATAAAACTGGCCAGGTAGCGCCGCACCGTCACGTCGATAGTCTGGCGCGCCATGGCCGCGCCGACCAGCCGCGTCACCAGCCCAATCAGCCAGCGGCCCACGATGAAAACGGCAATTGCGCCAATCACCTTCAGGCCAAACGCCACCAAGATGGGCTGGGCCTGATCGACCCAGCTGCTGATTTTTTCGGTATCCATAGAACTCCTTTTGGACTGTTAACAAAGAGTAACAATCATAAGGGGCAGCCGCGACGCCGTAAACCGTCGGCAGCAGCGCCAGCGGGCTAACTATTCCTGCGCCATTTTGGCCATGCGCTCGCTCTTCCAGTACACATCATCGCCGCCGTTCATGCGGTTGAGCACACGCGACAGCACGAACAGCAGGTCGCTCAGGCGGTTCAGGTACTGGCGCGGCGCCTCCTTGAGCGTCTCCACTTTGTCCAGCGCCACCACGGCGCGCTCGGCGCGGCGCGCCACAGTGCGGCACACATGGGCCAGCGAGGCGGCGCGACTGCCCGCTGGCAGGATGAACTCGGCCAGGCGCGGCAGCTGGGCGTTGTACTGCTCCAGCGCCTCGTCGAGCAGCGCGACCGCCTCGGGCTTGAGCAGCTCATAGCCGGGAATCGACAGCTCGCCGCCCAGGTTGAACAGCTGGTGCTGCACCTCGACCAGCAGCTCGTACACGCCAGCGGGCAACTCCTCGCACAGCAGCACGCCGATATTCGAGTTCAGCTCATCGACATCGCCCATGGCGTGAACCCGCAAGCTGTCTTTGGAGACGCGGGTGTTGTCGCCCAGGCCGGTGGTACCGTTGTCGCCGGTGCGGGTTGCGATTTGTGAAAGTCTGTTGGCCATGATGGTTGGGGTGAAAGGTGCTGAAAAAGCGCAGCAGGTTGAGCGGAAAAAGAAAGCAGGCGAAATGTAACTGCTTTCAGAGCAAGGCGTCAAACCGGCTTGAAAACTGAAACTTTTCGCCATTTCATGTGAGCACTGAAACACCGTGAAATTGTGCTGGCCGCAGCCCCACGGCTGAGGTGGAATCGGTTTCCTGAACTTTTAAACACTTATCTGACGGGAGCGTCTTATGAAAAAACATTCTATGCGGAACCTGAAAATCCGCAGCCTGCTGCTGTTTTCAACCTTGATGCTGGGCACGACCCTGGCCGCCCAGGCGGGCATGTCTGCCTCTCGCTACGCGGCGCCTGCAGCGCCGGGCAAAATCGGCTCCGTCGCCACACTTTCGGCCCACCCACCGCTGGGCAGCGCGCAAGCCGCTTTCAAGCGCGCCGACACTAACGCGGACGGCAAACTCAGCCAGCTGGAACTTGAGCATTTCCCCGCGATGGCGCCGCACTTCAGGCTGATAGACAGCAACCGCGACGGTTTTGTTTCGTTTGAAGAGCTGATCCAGGCGGCGACCGAAAAGCCCACCGCCCCCCCGGCCAACCGCCAGGCGCTGGGCGCTTATGCCTCAGGCGCGCTGGCGGCCTCGTTCAGGCCTGCAGCTGGCGCCAGGGCGGCACGGGCTGAAAGCGCTCCTTGAGCAGGGCCAGAAACAGCCTGACCCGCGCCGACACCGCATGGCTTTGCGGAATCAGGGCCGTGATGTCCGCGTCCGAGAGCGTCCAGTCGCCCAGCACCGTCACCAGCTGGCCGGTGCGCAGGTTCTCGGCCACGGCCCATTCCGAGCGCAAGATGATGCCCTTGCCCGCCAGCGCCCAGGCGCGCGTCACCTCGCCGTCATTGCTGTTGAGCCCGGCCGCCACGCGCACCGCCGCCTCCTTAGACCCTTGGCACAAGCGCCAGAGCGACACATCTTCCTCGTTCTCGCGCAGCACGATGCAGCAGTGGCCGGTCAAATCCTTGGGCAGCTTGGGCGTGCCCCGACTTTGCAGGTAAGCGGGAGAAGCACACAAAAAACGCTTGTTGGAGGCAATCGGGTAGGCGATCATGTTGGAATCGGGCAAGGCGCCGATGTTTACGATCAGATCGAAGCGTTCGCTGTCGGCGGCAGGGCGCAGATCGCTGAGCGTGAGCGAGACCAGCAGCTTGGGGTGCAGCGCATGAAAGTCGGCCAAGGCGGGCGCCAGGTACTGGCGGCCAAAACTCAGAGGCGCCCAGACCCGCAGCGTGCCCCCGACCTCGCCGGAGCGGGCGCGCAGGCTCTCGATCAGCGCATCGATTTCAGCCAGCAGGCTGACGGCCTTGGTGTAGAGCATCTCGCCCTCGTCCGTCAGATTGAAGCGCCGGGTGCTGCGGTGAATCAGGTGGA
This sequence comes from Burkholderiales bacterium, assembly GCA_038249155.1. GTDB lineage: Bacteria > Pseudomonadota > Gammaproteobacteria > Burkholderiales > Burkholderiaceae_C > Polaromonas. The sequence continues at coordinate 73,441 of JBBRWN010000001.1, forward strand.
CGTTGAGGCGCTTTTCCAGCTGCTGCAGGCGCTGCGAAATGGCCGAAGCGGTGACATCCATGCGCCGCGCCGCCTCGCTCAAAGTGCCACTTTCCGTCAGGGTAACGAAAAAGCGCAGGTCAGTGGTATCGCTTGCCATTGTTAGTTTTTCTAAAAATTAATACCAAAAAATTGTATCAATTTTACTTAATCTTGACGAAGCAAGCCCTCGGTGACGCTAAAAAGCCCAACGAAAAACGCGCCCGAAGGCGCATTTTTCAAATTCAGCGAAGCGTGTTTATTTCGACACGACGCGCGCCATTTCCAGGCACTTGTTCGAGTAACCCCATTCGTTGTCGTACCAGGCGACGATCTTGATGAAGGTGCCATCCAGCGCAATGCTGGCGTCCGCATCAAAAATCGAGGTACGGGTGTCGCCACGGAAGTCGGTCGCGACGACCTTGTCTTCGGTGTAGCCGAGCACGCCTTTCAAAGCGCCTTCAGACTGGGCCTTCATTTCGGCGCAGATTTCTTTCAGCGTGGCTTCGGTGTTCAGTTCGCAGGTCAGATCAACCACCGACACGTCAGACGTTGGCACGCGAAAAGACATGCCGGTCAGCTTCTTGTTCAGCTCGGGAATCACCACGCCGACGGCCTTGGCGGCGCCGGTGCTCGAAGGAATGATGTTTTCCAGAATGCCGCGTCCGCCGCGCCAGTCTTTGTTCGACGGGCCATCAACGGTTTTCTGCGTCGCAGTCGCCGCATGCACCGTGGTCATCAGGCCGCGCTTGATGCCCCATTTGTCGTTCAGCACCTTGGCCACGGGGGCCAGGCAGTTGGTGGTGCAGGACGCGTTCGAGATGATGTCCTGGCCGGCATAGGTGCTGTCGTTCACGCCGAAAACGAACATCGGGGTGTCGTCTTTGGACGGGGCCGAGAAAATCACCTTCTTGGCGCCAGCGGCCAGATGCTTTTCGCCGGAGGCTTTGTCCAGGAACAGGCCGGTGGCTTCCAGCACCACGTCGGCGCCGACTTCGGCCCACTTCAGGTTCAGCGGGTCGCGCTCCTGCGTCAGGCGGATTTTCTTGCCGTTGACGATGAGAGTGTTGCCCTCCACCGACACTTCACCCTTGAAGCGGCCATGCACGCTGTCGTACTGCAGCATGTACGCCAGGTACTCAGGCTCCAGCAGGTCGTTGATGGCGACGATTTCGATGTCGCTGAAATTTTGAATCGCGGCGCGCAACACGTTGCGGCCAATGCGGCCAAAGCCGTTAATACCCATCTTGATAGTCATTTGCTTTTTGCTCCAGTCAGTTAACTTTTTTTCCATCATCGCGCCCGGATTGCGCTGGCCAAAGGCCAGCCCAGCCCGAACCAAAATTGCGTAATCCTGCGGCTTATTTCTTCTTCAGCGCCAAGCGCACCGTGTCGGCGACGTTTTCAGGGGTGAAGCCGAAGTGCTTGAACAGCACGCCCGCCGGGGCCGATTCGCCAAAGCTGTCGATGCCGACCACGGCGGCGCAGCCGTATTTCCACCAGCCGTCGGTGACGCCCATTTCGACGGCGATGCGCGGGATGCCTTCGGGCAGGACTTCGGACTTGTAGGCGCTATCCTGGCGGTCAAAGGTCGTGGTGCTGGGCATGGACACCACGCGCACGGCGATTTTGTGCGCGCTGGCCAGCAGTTCCTGCGCCTTCAGCGCCAGCTGCACTTCCGAGCCGGTGGCGATGATGACGGCCTGCGGCTTTTTCTTTTTCATACCCACTTCGGTGGCTTCAGCCAGCACGTAAGCGCCTTTGCTGATCTGGCCGACATCGTCTTTCGGCGCGTAAGGCAGATTCTGGCGGCTCAGCAGCAGCGCCGTCGGACGGTTCTGGTTTTGCAGCGCGATGGCCCAAGCGACAGCGGTTTCCGCCGTGTCCGCCGGACGCCACACGTCCAGATTCGGAATCAGGCGCAGGCTGGCGGCGTGTTCAATCGACTGGTGCGTCGGGCCGTCTTCGCCCAGACCGATGGAGTCGTGCGTGAAGACGTGGACCACGCGCAACTTCATCAGCGCGGCCATGCGGATGGCGTTGCGACTGTAGTCGCTGAACGTCAAAAAGGTGCCGCCGTAGGGAATAAAACCGCCGTGCAGCGCCACGCCGTTCATGATGGCGGCCATGCCAAACTCGCGCACGCCGTAGTTGATGTGGCGCCCGCCGTTGCTCTCGCCCGTCACGGCGTCAAAGCGCAGGTTCGGGGTGGACTTGGTGTTGGTCAGGTTCGAGCCGGTCAGGTCGGCCGAGCCGCCGAGCAGCTCGGGCAGGCCAGCGGTGAAGGACTCCAGCGCCAGCTGCGACGCCTTGCGCGAGGCGACGGTTTCAGCCTTGACATGGGCATCGACCACGGTGTCGAAGGCCAGCTGGGAGAAGCTCTTGGGCAGCTCGCCCTTCATGCGGCGCACGAATTCCTTGGCCAGATCGGGGTAGGCTTTTTTGTAGGCGGCAAATTTGTCGTCCCACGCGGCTTCGAGCGTTTTGCCCTTGGCTTTGGCGTCCCAGGCCTGGGCGATGTCCTTGGGGATATTGAACGGCTCGTGCGGCCAGTTCAGGATGCTGCGGGTGAGCGCGATTTCTTCGGCGCCCAGAGGCTCGCCGTGGGCCTTGGAGGTGTTGGCGCGGTTTGGCGAGCCTTTGCCGATGTGGGTCTTGCAGACGATCAGCGTGGGCTTGTCGGCGCTGAGTTTGGCAGCGGCAATCGCAGCCGAGACGGCAGCGGCGTCGTGGCCGTCGAGCGGGCCGATGACGTTCCAGCCGCAGGCGGTGAAGCGCATTGGCGTGTTGTCAATGAACCAGGGCGCGACCTGGCCGTCAATCGAAATACCGTTGTCGTCGTACAGCGCGATCAGTTTGTTCAGCTTCCAGGCGCCGGCCAGCGCGATAGCTTCGTGGCTGATGCCCTCCATCAGGCAGCCGTCGCCCATGAAGGCGTAGGTGTGATGATCGACGATGGTGTGGCTGACCTTGCCGTCGTCGCGGTTGAATTCCTTGGCCAGCAGCTTTTCAGCCAGCGCAAAGCCGACCGCGTTGGTGATGCCCTGGCCGAGCGGGCCGGTGGTGGTCTCGACGCCGGGCGTGACATCGACTTCCGGGTGGCCGGGGGTCTTGGAGCCGAACTGGCGGAAGTCTTTGAGCTCCTTGATCGGCAGCTTGTAGCCGCTCAGGTGCAGCACGGCGTACAGCAGCATGGAGGCGTGGCCGTTGGAGAGCACGAAGCGGTCGCGGTTGAACCAGTGCGGGTTGGCCGGGCTGTGCTTGAGGTGATCGCCCCACAGTGCGACGGCCATGTCGGCCATGCCCATCGGGGCGCCGGGGTGACCGGAGTTGGCTTGTTGCACGGCGTCCATCGCGAGTGCGCGTATGGCGTTCGCCATCATTTCAGTAGTGGCCATCAGGCGTAAGCTCCGGAAAATTCAAAAAAACGAGGGAATCGATTATTTTACCGGGCGACGGATCAGGCACCCCAAAACCGGCCTTGCGCGCCGCCGCCGCCGGGGGCGCGGCAAATGCTCTAAAGTGCAGTCCATGCAACGATTTTCCTCTCCCACGCCCATCAAAGCGATGATCCTGAGCGCCGGGCGCGGCGAGCGCATGCGCCCGCTGACCGACCACTGCCCCAAGCCGCTGCTGCCAGTGCGCGGCCAGCCGCTGATCGAGTGGCACGCGCAGGCGCTGGCGCGTGGCGGCTTTAGCGAACTGGTCATCAACACCGCCTGGCTAGGCGAGCAGCTGGAGCAGCATTTCGAGACCCGGCCGCTGCAGCCGGGGCAGGCACCGCTGTCGGTCGAGTATTCCCACGAAGGCCAGGATTTTGGCTACGCGCTGGAGACGGCCGGCGGCATTGCGCGGGCGCTGCCGCTGCTGGGCGAGGTGTTCTGGGTGCTGGCGGGCGATGTGTTTGCGCCCGGTTTTGAATTTTCACAAGCCGCCGCCAGCCGCTTTATCAACAGCGGCAAGCTGGCCCACCTGTGGCTGGTGCCCAATCCGCCGCACAACCCGCGCGGCGATTTTGGCCTGAGCGAAGGCGGCCTGGCGCTGAACCTGCCGCCCGACGACGAGACCACGCCGCGCTACACCTACAGCACCATAGGCCTGTACCGGCGCGCCCTGTTTGACGGTCTGTCGTTTGGCAACCAGCAGGGGCTGGCGACGCCGCTGGCGCCGCTGCTGCGCGCCGCAATGGACAGACAGCAAATCAGCGCCGAACTCTACGCAGGCGCCTGGACCGATGTCGGCACGCCCGCGCGGCTGGCCGACTTGAATCAACCCCTTTTTCACCTAGCCCCATGAGCAATCTTTTGAATCCTTCGGCGATTTACGCCAAACGCCGCGCCGCCATTGGCCGCGCCCTGCAGGCCGCTGGCGGCGGCGTGGCGCTGCTGCCCACCGCGCCCGAACTGGTGCGCAACCGCGACGCCGATTTCCCCTACCGCCACGACAGTTATTTTTATTATTTGACCGGCTTTGACGAACCCGGCGCGTGGCTGGTGATTTCGGCCAGCGGCAAAGCGGACAAGCGCGGTAAAGCCGCGCCGGGCGCCATCAAAAGCACGCTGTTTTGCCGCCCGAAAGACCTGGAGCGCGAAATCTGGGACGGCATCCGCCTCGGCCCCGCAGCCGCGCCCGCCGCGCTGGGCGTGGACGCCGCGTTCAGCCTGGACACGCTGGACGAGCAAATGCCCGCGCTGCTGGCCAATCAGCGCGCCGTCTGGTTTCCCTTCGCCACGCACAAAGGGCTGGAAACGCAGGTCGATGGCTGGCTCAATAAAGTGCGCGCCAAAGCCCGCATAGGTGTGGAATGCCCGCACAGCCAGCACGACCTGTGCCGCCTGCTCGACGAAATGCGCCTCGTCAAAGACACGCACGAAATCGCCATCCTGCGCCGCGCCGGGCAGATTTCCGCCGGCGCCCATGTGCGCGCCATGCAAACCTCCGCCGCCATGCTGCGCGCTGGCAAAACCGGCCCCGGCAGCGTCAAAGACGGCCTGCGCGAATACCACCTCGAAGCCGAACTGCTGCACGAGTTCCGCCGCCACGGCGCGCAGGCTCCGGCCTACACCAGCATCGTCGCGGCCGGCCCGAATGCCTGCGTGCTGCACTACCGCGCCGGTAACGCCGAACTCAAAGCGGGCCAGCTCTGCCTGATCGACGCGGGCTGCGAGTTGGACGGCTACGCCAGCGACATCACGCGCACCTTTCCGGCCGACGGCAAATTTTCCCCGGCCCAGCGCACGCTCTACGACATCGTGCAGGCGTCGCAGGAAGCGGCGATTGCCGCGACGCGGCCCGGCCAGCGTTTTAACGACCCGCACGACGCGGCCACCCGCGTCTTGATTGAAGGCATGCTCGACACCGGATTGCTGGCCAAGGCCAAGCACGGCAATGTCGATGACGTGCTGGCCTCGGGCGCTTACAAGCAGTTTTACATGCACCGCACCGGCCACTGGATGGGCATGGACGTGCATGACTGCGGCGACTACACCGAGCCGGGCAGCGAGCCGCAAGACAGCGGCGAAAAAGACGCCCAGGGCCAACCGGTGCTGAAAAAACCCTCGCGCATCCTGCAGCCCGGCATGGTGCTGACCGTCGAGCCCGGCCTGTACGTGCGCCCGGCCAAGGGCGTGCCAAAGAAATTCTGGAACATCGGCATCCGCATCGAAGACGACGCGCTGGTCACGGCCCAGGGCTGCGAGCTGCTGACGCGCGGCGTGCCGGTCAAGTCAAGCGAGATCGAAGCGCTAATGCGGGGCTGAGACAACGCCAAGGGTTTGCGACCAGTGGGCCACTGACGGCACACCTACACTTCTGCCCTTCAGCAACACAAACAACTTCCCCGGAAGCAGTCACTATTCATGGACATGTTCATTCTGACGATGCTGGTGGCCGCCGCCGCCTACATCCTCAAAACCAAAGACGAGCGCAAGCGTATTGCCCTGCTCGGCAGCCACCTGGGCAACTACCAGATCGAAAAGCTGATGGAAAGCCTGACCGAAGGCTACGGGCGGGCGCTCGGCGAAGCCGACGCCAGCCGCCGCGAGCAAATCTGGCACCTGCTGAGCAGCAGCGAGATCAAGCTGAGCGACCAGTTCAACCGCTTCGTCGTCGATTTTTCCAAGGTCGATGCGCTGCAGGCCCGTGTCAGCACGCTGGCGCTGGGGATTCCCTACGCCAGCCAGATCTTTCCCGACGCCACCTTTGACCTGCGCCAGGCGCTGGCGATTCACGCCCAAGGCATCAACCGCGCCGTGGAAAACAGCCAGGGCCGCCCGGCCAAGGCCAAGGCGTTCACGCTGTCGGCCGAACTGTTTTTGATGCAGCACAGCTGCCACTGGTTCTGCAAGTCCAAGACCGTCGCCTCGGCGCGGCTGATGCTGCGCCACCAGACCACTTACGAGCAGGCGCTGGCCGCCGTCGCGCCCGAAACGCGCCGCGCCTACCAGGCACTGCTGGGCGGCTGAGGCGCTGCGGCGCCCTTCTAAAATCCCCCATGAAAACTTTTATCCGTTTCTTCTTCAAGACCCTGCGCACCGTCCTGGGCCCGGTGCTGCTGCTCAAGGAAAGCCTGACCCGGCCCCAGGGCGTCAAGCGGCTTGAGGCCGCGCAGGCCGCCGTCGATCAGCAGTGCCAGTCGCTGACGCTGTACCAGTTCAAGACCTGCCCGTTCTGCATCAAGGTCAGGCAGGAAATGCGCCGCCTGTCGCTGAACATTGAGCGCCTGGACGCCCAGTCCGAAGGCCCACACCGCCAAGCCCTGCTGCAGGGCGGCGGCCAGGCCAAAGTGCCCTGCTTGAGAATCACCGACGCCAGCGGCAACAGCCAGTGGCTCTACGAATCGGAAAAAATCGTGAGCTATCTGCGCGGGCGCTTTGCTACGGTGTGAGGCGTAGCGGCCGCGTCAGGAGGCCAGTGCTGATTGGCCTGCCAGCTTAGACTTGGCCCATGACCTGGAACGCGACCCTCGAACTCGACTACACCCGCCACGCTGACAAAACCGTCGGCCATTTCCGCCACAGCGGGCCGCTGCGCATCCTGCAAAGCCTGTACCCGGAAGGGCCGGGCATTTGCCACAACGTCATCGTCCATCCGCCCGGCGGGCTGGTCGGCGGCGACACGCTCGATTTAAGCTTCAGCGCCGGAGCGGGTGCGCACGGCCTGATCACCACGCCGGGCGCGACGCGCTTTTACCGCTCCAGCGGCGAACGCGCGCTGCAGCGCACCCGGCTCTCGCTGGAGGCTGGCGCCCGGCTCGAATGGCTGCCGCTCGAAGCGATCTGCTACAGCGGCTGCCTGGCCGAAAACCGCCTGACGATGAACCTGGCTCCCGGCGCCGAGCTGATCGGCTGGGACGTGACGGCGTTTGGCCTGCCGGTGGCGAATCAACCGTTTGAGCGCGGCCAGTTTTGCCAGCACATTGAAATGCCCGGCGTCTGGCTGGAGCGCGCCCGCATCGCCGCCGCTGACGCGCTGCTGCTGGACAGCCCGCTCGGGTTGGCCGGGCAGCGCTGCATAGCCTCGCTGTTTTTTGTCGCGGGCAGCAAGCTGACACGCCAGCGCCGCGAGCAGGGGCTGGAGGGCGCCCGCGCCGTGATCGACGTACACCCGCTGTGCGCCAGCGCAGGCGCCACCAGCCCGGACGGCCAGGTCGTCGTCGTGCGGGTGCTGGCGCCGCTGGTCGAGCCCGCGATGGGGCTGTTGAAACAGGTCTGGCAGGCCTGGCGCGGCCATTTCTGGCAACTGTCCGCCGCCACGCCGCGCATCTGGGCCATGTAGCGGCCGGGCTGGTTTGAGCGCCTGCGCAAGACCCGACCCGTCATGAACGCCCCACCCATCCGGCACCGGGATTAACAAGGAACATGAATGTGCGTCTTCAAATGCTGGAGGTTGGCCACGATGGTGAAGGTCATCAGCACCAGCAGCGACCATGAACTCCATTTGCCCCAATGCACCGCCGACCAGGCGCCCAGCTGGTTCGGGTAGCGCCAGAGACTGAAAAACGTGCTGATGTTTTCAGCCAGCCAGATGAAGAAGCCAATCAGCACAAACGCCAGCAGCAACGGCATGCGCCGCTCCCGGTCGCAGGGCCGGAACGTCACGCTGGCGCGGGCATAAAGCCCCGCCGCGCAGGCCGCCACATGCCAGCGATAGTCGCCAATGAAGTGGTGGGTGAAAAAATTGGCGTAAATCAGCAGCGCCAGCGCGCCCGCCATCCAGTGCAGCGGATGGTGCGTGACGCGCAAATCCAGCAGACGCCAAGACTGAATGATGTAGCTGCCCACGGCGGCATACATGAAGCCCGAAAACAGCGGCACGCCCAGCAGCTTGCTGTAAGCCGGATCAGGATAAGTCCACGACTGAATGGCGCTGGAAGTCTTGAACACCTCCAGCGCAAAGCCCAGCGCGTGAAACAGGCTCATCGCCTTGAGTTCATCGAGCGTTTCGAGCCTGGCCCAGACCATCCAGCCCTGAATCGCCAGCGCAATCACCAGCAACACGTCGTAGCGCGCCACACCGGCCACGCCAGCGCGCGGCACCAGAAACACCGCCGCAAAAAACAGCCCGGCAAACAAGCAAGCCCGCGCTTCCTTGACGCCAAACATCAAAAATTCCACCGCAAAGCGGCGAAAGCCCGACAGCCCCTGACGAACAGGCGGATGGAGAAGCCAGCGGTCCAGCGCAAGCAGGGTCATGCGAATTTTTTCTTCTTGCAAGCCCTGAAGCGCAGAGCGATGGACGGGATTTTAGGTGCGAAGCGCCAGAATCCAGAACACCCGCCAACCGGGGGCGATTTTTGCAGGCCAGTGCCCGCCAGCGCCAAAGAAAACCGCCCGCCAGCGTGGCGCTTAAATCGCCACCATCTGCCGCACGCCATCAGCAGGCATGTTTTTGCCCAGCCCGCGCGCGATGAACTCGCCGCGCTCCATCACCAGGTAGTCGTCGGCCAGCTCCTCGGCAAAGTCGTAGTACTGCTCGACCAGCAGGATGGCCATGTCGCCCCGGTCGGCGAGCATGCGGATGACGCGGCCAATGTCCTTGATGATGCTGGGCTGGATGCCTTCGGTCGGCTCGTCCAGAATGAGCAATTTGGGCTTGGCCGCCAGCGCGCGCGCAATGGCGAGCTGCTGCTGCTGACCGCCCGAGAGGTCGCCGCCGCGTCGATTCAGCATCTGCTTGAGCACCGGGAACAGCGAATACAGCTCGTCGGGAATCGGCGTGCTCGCGCTTTTGTAGGCCAGCCCCATGCGCAGGTTTTCTTCCACGCTCAAGCGCGCAAAAATCTCCCTGCCCTGCGGCACAAAGCCGATACCGGCGCGGGCGCGCTCGTAGGGCGTGGCATTTTGAATGGGCTTTCCGTCGAATTCAACCGTGCCGGTCTTGATCGGCACCAGCCCCATCAAGGATTTCAGCAGCGTGGTTTTGCCCACGCCGTTGCGACCCAGCAGCACGGTGACTTTGCCCAGATGCGCCTCTAAGCTCACATCGCGCAGGATGTGCGAGCCGCCGTAATACTGGTTCACATTTTTGACGTTCAGCATGTTCAGCGCCCCAAATAAACTTCAATCACCCGCTCGTCGGCCTGCACCTGGTCCAGCGTGCCCTGCGCCAGCACGGAGCCGTCGCACAGCACAGTGACGATTTCAGAAATCGTGCGGATAAAGCTCATGTCGTGCTCGACCACCATCAGCGAATGCTTGCCCTTGAGCGTCAAAAACAGCTCTGCCGTGCGCGCCGTTTCCTCGTCCGTCATGCCTGCGACCGGCTCGTCGAGCAGCAGCAGTTTCGGGTCTTGCATCAACAGCATGCCGATTTCCAGCCACTGCTTTTGCCCGTGGCTCAGGTTGCCCGCCAGGCGGCCCACACTGCCCGCCAAATGGATCGTCACCAAAATCTCGGCCAGCCGGTCGCTTTGCCGCGAGTCGAGCTTGAAGAACATCGAGGACTTCACGCCCTTGTTGGTTTTCAGCGCCAGTTCGAGGTTTTCAAACACCGTGAGTTGCTCAAACACCGTCGGTTTCTGGAACTTGCGGCCAATGCCGAGCTGGGCGATGTCGGCCTCTTTGTGGCGCAGCAGGTCAATCGTGCTGCCAAAAAACACCGTGCCCTCGTCGGGCCGGGTTTTACCGGTGATGATGTCCATCATCGTCGTCTTGCCTGCACCGTTTGGGCCGATGATGCAGCGCAGCTCGCCGGGCGCAATGTCCAGACTGAGCTTGTTGATCGCCTTGAAGCCGTCAAAGCTGACGCTGACATCCTGCAAATACAAAATCCGGCCGTGCGTGACATCGACCTCGCCGGGCGTGGCGATGCGGCCTTCGCTGGCGCTGCGTCCGCCGGACTCGGTGTTGTGCGAATGCGCGGCTTGCAGCGCGGCGTGTTGCTGCACGCGGCGCGCGCCTTCTTCAAACAGATCGGGGGTCATTGTTCGCTTCCCTTGCGCAGTTTTTTCACCAGGCCGACGACGCCGTTGGGCAGAAACAGCGTCACGCCAATAAACAGCGCGCCCAAAAAGTACAGCCAGAACTCGGGGTAAGCCACGGTCAGCCAGCTCTTGGCGCCGTTGACAATGAAGGCGCCGACAATCGGCCCGATCAGGCTGGCGCGCCCGCCGACGGCCGCCCAGATCGCAATTTCAATCGAGTTGGCCGGACTCATTTCACCGGGGTTGATGATGCCGACCTGCGGCACATACAGCGCCCCGGCCACAGCGCACATCACGGCGGAAATCACCCAGATCGTCAGCTTGTAGCCCAGCGGGCTGTAGCCGGAGAACATGACCCGCGTTTCCGCGTCGCGTATCGCCTGCAGCACGCGGCCAAACTTGCTGCCCACTAACCATTTGGCGAACAGGAAAAATCCCAGCAGCGTCAGGCCGGTCAGCACAAACAGCGTCATCCGCATGGACGGCGTGGCAATCGGGATGTTCAAAATCCGCTTGAAATCGGTAAAGCCGTTGTTACCGCCAAAGCCGGTTTCATTGCGAAAAAACAGCAGCATCGCGGCAAAGGTCATGGCCTGCGTGATGATCGAAAAATAGACCCCTTTGATGCGCGAGCGAAACGCGAAGTAGCCAAACACAAAGGCGACAACGGCAGGCACCGCGACGATCAAAAACAGCGTGGCAATGAAACTGTCGCTGAACGTCCAGTGCCAGGGCAGGGTTTTCCAGTCGAGGAAGACCATGAAGTCGGGCAGCTTGCTTTTGTAATTGCCCTCAAGGCCGATCTGGCGCATCAAATACATGCCCATCGTGTAGCCGCCGAGCGCAAAAAACACGCCGTGGCCGAGCGACAAAATGCCGGTGTAGCCCCAGATCAAATCCATCGCCAGCGCGGCGATGGCGTAGCACATGATCTTGCCCAGCAGCGCCACGGCGTAAGTGCTCATGTGCAGGGGGCTGCCTTCCGGCACCCACAGATTCAATATCGGTGCGACGGCGCAGACGACGATCAGCGCCACGATGAAGGCGCTCCAGCCGGTGCGGGTCAGCAGCGGGCCTTTGGCCGGAAGTTGCACAGGTGAAGTCAAAGGATTGCTCATGGTTTAGGCCTCTGCCGAACGGCCCTTCATCGCAAAAATGCCTTGCGGGCGCTTCTGGATGAAGATGATGATGAACACCAGCACGGCGATTTTGGCCAGGACGGCGCCGACCCAGCCTTCGAGAAATTTGTTCAAAATGCCCAAGCCCAGCGCCGCATACACGGTACCCGCCAACTGGCCGACGCCGCCCAGCACGACAACCATGAAGGCATCGACGATGTAGCCCTGGCCCAAATCCGGCCCGACGTTGCCAACTTGACTGAGCGCGCAGCCCGCCAGACCGGCAATGCCCGAACCCAGCGCAAACGCGTAGGTGTCAATGCGCGCCGTGTGTACGCCCATGCAGGCGGCTATCGGGCGGTTTTGCGTCACGCCGCGCACAAACAGGCCGAGCCGCGTTTTGCCAATCAAAAAGGCCATGCCCAGCAGCACCGCCACCGCAAAGCCGATGATGACGAGCCGGTTGTACGGCAGCGATAAATTGCCCAACACCTGCACGCCGCCGCTCATCCAGACGGGGTTTTCAACGCCGACGTTTTGCGCGCCAAAAATCGAGCGCACCCCTTGCTGCAGCATCAGGCTGATGCCCCAGGTGGCCAGCAGCGTTTCCAGTGGGCGGCCATATAAAAAGCGGATCACGCCGCGCTCCAGCGCCGCGCCGACCAGCGCCGAGGCCATGAAAGCGACGGGCACAGCCGCCAGCAAATACCAGTCAAACGCGCCCGGCAGGTATTTTTGAAACAGCCCCTGCACCACGTAAGTGGCGTAAGCGCCAATCATCATCAGCTCGCCGTGCGCCATGTTGATGACGCCCATCAGCCCGTAAGTGATCGCCAGGCCCAGCGCCACCAGCAGCAAGATGCTGCCCAGGCTGATGCCGCTGAAAATCGCGCCCAGTTTGTCGCCCCAGGCCAGCGAGGCTTCCACCTTGGCCAGCGCCGCTTTCAGCGCGACTTTGACATCGGCGTCCGGCTCGCTGGCCAGGCGCTCGATCAAGGCGGTTTTGGTGGCCGGGTTGTGGCTAGCGGCCAGCAGCGCCGTCGCTTCCAGCCGTTTGGCTTTGTCGCTGCTGCCGAGCAAAATCGTGGCGCGCATCAGCGCCAGCTGGCTTTTCAGCGCCGGGACGGTTTCGACGGCCCAGGCTTTTTCGATCAAGGGCAGGCGCGCTTCGTCGCTCTCCCCGGCCAGCGTTTTGATGGCTTCGGCGCGCAGTTTGGCGTCGCCCGAGAGCAGCTTGAGCGCGGCCAGCACGTTGTCGAGTTCGCTGCGCACCAGATTCGGGTTGATCACGTCTTCGGCGTCGGGCGGCAGGGTTTTTTCTGCGCCGCTGACCGGATCAAACGCCTTGCCGTCCTTGACGACGAAGAGCTGGCTGCCGCTGGTTTTCACCGCGTCATCGGAAAGCGCCTGGATGAAAGCGACGGTTTTGTCGTCGGCGCTGACGGCGGCTTTGTTCAGCGCCTCGACGCGGGTGTCGGCTTCGCCGAGGGCGATGGCACGGGCTTCCTCGGCGGTCAGCGCGTGGGCGTGGGCCGCGATAAAAAGCGTCGCCAGTAAAAGTATTTTTTGAATAGACATCTGAAGAACCTGTAGGTTGGGCGCGGCACGCCGCATGGCGCGGCGCCCAGACTGCAATTTCCTTGGTGGCTTACTTGGCAGCGACGCTGGCCTTCACCGGCTCGTCAGGCTTCTTGTCGTTGCCGGGGATGTACGGGCTCCACGGCATGGCCTTGACCGGGCCGGGCGTCTTCCAGACCACGTTGAACTGGCCGTCGGCCTTGATCTCGCCGATGAAGACCGACTTGTGCAGGTGGTGGTTCTTCTCGTCCATCTTGCTGACGATGCCGCTTGGCGCCTTGAAGGTCTGACCGGCCATGGCGGCAATCACCTTGTCGGTGTCGGTCGATTTGGCTTTTTCAACCGCCTGCTTCCACATGTTGATGCCGATATACGTCGCTTCCATCGGGTCGTTGGTCAGCGGCTTGTCTTTGTGACCGGCGATGTTTTTGGCTTTGGCGTAGGCCGACCACTTGTTGATGAACTCGGTGTTCGTCGGGTTCTTGATCGACATGAAGTAATTCCAGGCGGCCAGGTGGCCGACCAGCGGCTTGGTGTCCACGCCGCGCAGTTCTTCCTCGCCCACCGAGAAGGCGACGACGGGCACGTCCTTGGCCTTCAGGCCCGCGTTGCCCAGTTCCTTGTAGAAAGGCACGTTCGAGTCGCCGTTGATGGTCGAAACCACCGCCGTCTTGCCGCCAGCCGAAAACTTCTTCACGTCCGCCACGATGGTCTGGTAGTCCGAATGGCCAAACGGCGTGTACTTCTCGTCGATGTCCTTGTCGGCCACGCCCTTGGATTTCAGATAGGCGCGCAGGATCTTGTTGGTGGTGCGCGGGTACACGTAATCGGTGCCCAGCAGCACCCAGCGCTTGGCGCCGCCGCCCGCTTTGCTCATCAGGTAATCGACGGCGGGAATGGCTTGCTGATTCGGCGCCGCGCCGGTGTAGAACACGTTCTTGGACAGTTCCTCACCCTCGTACTGCACGGGGTAGAACAGCAGGCCGTTCATTTCCTCCACAACCGGCAGCACCGACTTGCGCGACACCGAAGTCCAGCAGCCGAAGATGACGGAGACCTTGTCCTGGCCGAGCAGCTGCTTGGTCTTTTCGGCAAACAGCGGCCAGTTGGAGGCCGGATCGACGACGACGGGCTCCAGCTTCTTGCCCAGCACGCCGCCCTTGGCGTTGATCTCGTCAATGGCCATCAGGACGGTGTCCTTGAGCACGGTTTCGGAAATGGCCATGGTGCCCGACAGGCTGTGCAGGATGCCCACCTTGATGGTGTCGGCCGCATGCGCGGGCAGCGCGGACAGGGTGGTCAGGGCGACGGCGGCGCTGAGCGCCTTGAGGGTGAATCGACGTTGCATGAGTGCTTCTCCTGGGGTGAAAGTGACCGTTTCGCGGCAATCGGGCCGGGGGAAACCGGCCGGTTGCGCTGCGATGGGGTGACTTTAGGGAAGCGTGCGGGGTTGGGGAATACGCCGTGTGGCGTATGAAGCGGGCGTGTCATGAAAGGCGCGCGCCCCCTGCCAAGACGATGGCATGGCAGACAATGAGCCACCTCAACAATAAACAGACGATAGGTAGGCGGCTCACGATGAAACAAAAAATCCAAACCCTCTTGAAACAACTCAACCACGGGCTGGTTGAACGTGAAGAAACGCTGAGAACCGCGCTGCTCACGGTGCTGGCCGGCGAGAACGTGGTGCTGATCGGCCCGCCGGGCACGGGAAAAAGCATGATTGCGCGGCGCATTGCCGACAGCTTTGCGCATGAGAGCGGCAACGGCAGCACACGCAACAGCGATTATTTCGAGTACCTGCTGACCAAATTCTCGACGCCGGAAGAGATTTTTGGCCCCTTGTCGATCACCGAACTCAAGGCGGATCGTTTCAAGCGCAACACGGCGGGCTATCTGCCGACGGTGAAAGTGGCGTTTCTGGACGAGATTTTCAAAGCCAGCTCATCCATCCTCAACGCGCTGCTGACGATCTTGAACGAGCGCGTTTATCACAACGGCTCAGAGCCGCAAAAAGTGCCCTTGCAGTCCTTGATTGCCGCATCCAACGAATTGCCCACGGACCAGGAAGAACTCAGCGCCCTGTATGACCGGTTTCTGGTGCGGGGTTTTGTGGATTATGTCAGCCAAGATAATTTTCTGCGTTTGTTTGCAAAAGAAGAAGCCGCGCCCGCCCTGACCAAACTGACCGCAGTCGATTTAAAAAACATTGAAACGGCTGTTAAATTCGTCACCATTCCGCCAGAGATTGAACAGGCCGTGCAGCGCATCTGGATTCAGCACAAAGAAACTTTCAAAGAAGACCGCCGCGAGAGTTTGTCGGACCGCCGGTTGAAGAAAGTGATTAAATTGCTTTGCGTGTCTGCGGCCACGAATGGGCGCACCGATGTTGATTTGTCTGATGTGTTTTTGCTGAAGAATTGCCTGTGGAATCATCAGGAAAACGCGCTCAAGGTGCATGACATTATTAAGAAAACATTGCAAAGTTTTAGCCGCTCCGTGCCAAAAGATGGAAGCACAAACGAGGATAAGCCTTTCGTTTCTGCCCAAACCAACGCAAAACTTGGCGCCGTGGTCAAAGGCTTTAAAGGCAGCGGCACTTCGGAAGACCCGCTATTGATTCAGACAGTCGAGGATTTGATGGATTTAAGCCGCACGGATGTTGGCTTACAAGGCTATTACTTCCAGCAAACTGCTGATATTGATTGCTCCAACCTTAGCTCTTGGACAGAAATTTCTTTTCGAGGACATTACAACGGCAATGGCCACACAATAAAATCCAAACGATTCAAAAATAAAAATCATGGTGGATCGCTATTTTCAATAGTAGTATCAGTTTCGATTGGAGATTACACCCCTCTATTCATTTATATTCAAAATAAATCAACCATTACAAATCTAAAACTTGAAGACTTACAACTCGCCACCACTACAGAAGGAAGCAGAATTACAAACTGCACATCCAATATTGATTTAATAAAAAACAACTCTACGGATTGCACCATTATTGCGTGCCAAACAAAAAATAGCTTGGTAGATGGAATAGCTACCAACTGCACAATTACAACCTGCCAAACAGGCAATAGCTTGATAAAAAGCACAGCAAAGAAATGCACTATCACAAACTGCTTGGCAGTGGTCAATTTCAGTGGCTCTCAAAACGAGTATCTTAGTGGTATTGCCAGCTCTTTAACCCATGGCAGCGTAGTTGAACGTTGCTTTGTTATGGGAAAGTGCAATAGCCCTGGAACTTTTAATTTTTCTGGAATCACAAAAATTTGCGATGCCAGCATTATTCGCCAATCCGCCTTGGGTCGAATGGATCGGGATTCATATGTAAATATGCGCCGCCTTGTATGGGAGAAAAAAGATACATCCACAATGAAGAATAATGTATCTATTGACAGCAACCCCGGCAAAGATGATATTGATGGAGAAGATGGAAGAACGGTTGCAGCAACCTTATGCAAACAGCGTTATTTTCAAAACACTCTAGACTGGGATTTTGATAATATATGGATATGGAACAACAAGGAAGATAGGCCTGAATTACGTTCAGTCGGCGCGGGCGCAGCAATATCGCAACAAGTAAAACCTGCAGCACAACAAACCAATATGATGGAATTGCTCACCCAGCAAATGCGCGCCAACATCTGGCTGTAAGGAAAATCTCCGATGTTCCCGTTCATTGCCAATACGTTTCTCTGGGGGATGGGCTCGCTGAAGGCAGGCATCCCGATGGGACTCAAAACACTCAAGTATTTCGTGGACAGCGCCTTTCGGGACAAGGTGGTACCGGTTCCCGGCAGCGTGCTGTATTGCGATTTGTGGGTTGCGGTGGAGCACTCGGGCATTTATATCAGCGAGGAAAAAATCTCAAATATCGTGGTTGATGGCTTGGCCGAAAGCACGGTCAGCCGCAGCAGCCCGGAGAGCTTCACCTCGAAAAGCATGCTGGGGCGCAAGATTTATGTCTCCTGTGACCGTCATGGCGCGGTGGGCCATCCTGTGGTGGCGCGCGGCGCGGATGCTCATGTGGGCGAGCGGGCGTTTTACGGCTTGGTCATCAAGAACTGCCACCAGTTTTCAACCAAATGCGTCAATTACGCAGATCAAAATGACGCCGACAGTTCGCTGTTCGATCATTTGGTTTCGAAAATTTCAATTGAAACTTGGGAACCAACGCTGGGCGTTTTGAAGGACGCAGCACGAAGCCGGCTGGGCGCGACAAAGTGGCGCTTGTGGGATTGGGATCGCCAGGCAAAGGACGAACCGCCGCCCGAACCCGACTGGGACGCGCATACGGATTATTTCCGCAACCAGCCTCTCAATCCCGAAAGCATCGCGAAAATCCGCGCTGAACTCGCTGCCACGCAAGCCTATGAAGCTGAAATAGCCGATGAAAACATTCCCGGCCCCATTCGCCAACGTCTGGGAAGCTTCCGGCAAACGCTGGCGGATATTTCGCAAAAATATGAAGAAGTGAAAAACTTTCTGGGCTTGTGCTCCGGCGCGAGTTTTTCGTATGCCGAACTGCAAGCCTGCGCTGATGATTTTGCCGCGCTGGCCAATACGTTGCAAAACAACGAGAAAATCAAAGACCTCGCCCGCAAAATGGGCCGCGACTACATTTCAGAAGAAAAAAAGAAACAGGCCAGAATCCCGCAAGCCAGCAAAAGCGAAGTCCACGGCACGCATCGCAGCGATGATGTGATGCGGATGCTGCCCAGTGAATTGTTGAATCTGGAAGATGAAACGCTGGAGGTTTTGTTTTATGCCCGCCTGCTGGAAAAAAACCTGCTCACCTATGAACTGCGAGGCGTGACCTTCATTAACGGCGAGGAAACCGAAACCACCCAAAAACGCACCGGGCCGGTGGTGGCCTGCCTGGATACGTCAGGAAGCATGGAAGGCGTGCCGCTCTTGAAAGCCAAGGCGCTGCTGCTGGCGATTGCCAATATTCTGAAACAGGAAGACCGCTCACTGCATGTGCTGCTGTTTGGCTCGGCCGGGGAAGTGCGCGAATTTTCGATGGCGGGACACAATGATTCAGTCGGGTTATTAAAATTCTTGCAGCAAGGTTTTGGCGGCGGCACGGATTTTGAAACGCCGCTCAAGCACGTTTTTGAAATCATTGCTTCGCAGAAAGACTATAAAAAAGCCGACGTGCTGATGATTTCCGATGGCGATTGCAACTTGTCGGCTGAATTTACGAAAACCTTGAACACTCAAAAGGAAATCCTGAACTGCATGGTTTATTCCGTGCTCTGCGCGGGTTCCAGGGTTGAGGATACGTTCAGTGATGAGGTTGTAGTGTTGTGACTGACTGAAAAACCACAACGAGGCGACGCTACTGTCTGCATGAGCCGCGTTTTGATATGCATCCTCACGCCGCCCGCACCTCGGCCAGCAAGTCAGGATGCCGGTCCAGCACCTTGAGCAGTTTGACCAAGGCCAGCGGCGGCTTGGTCTTGCCGTTCTCGTAGCGCGAAAAGGCGTTCACGCCACCGCCAAACAGCTCAGCCGCTTCGCGCTGGTCCAGGTCCAGTTTCTTGCGCACGCTGGTGATGAAGGCGGGGTCCACGATGGCGGCATTCACCTGCCTGGTGAACGCCTGCATCATCTGCATGGCGCGCCGGGACTGCGCCGCATCCAGAATGGATTCGTCGCAGGCCGTGCAAAAGTCACCCGTCACGGCGGGCAGCGTGGTGGTTTCACCTTTGTAGGTGTAGGGCAGGTCACGGGTGTCGTGGACCATCGCGGCCGCGCCGCAGCTTGGGCAGGTTTTCAGGTTCACGCCACCGCCAGCATCAGATGCCCCACCGACGTACTGGCCGGGCGCACGCTGATCTCGATGTCGTAGCCCAGCCGCGTCAGGCAGTCCATCAGCTTGCGCTCTGACAGGTTGGCGAAGTCGCCGCGCATCATGTCAGACACCTTGGGCTGCGGCTGGGCGGCCTCCTGCTGCGCCAGGCCCAGACTGCGCATGGCTTTCCTGATCTCAATCACCAGATCAGCACTCAAACTGCGGATGAAACTGGCGGATGCAGTTCACCGCCATGCCGGCCGCTGCCGTGCGGGTTTCGACGCCCAGCTTGGCATAAACCCGCTCCAGATGCTTTTTCACCGTGGCCGGGCTGGCGCCCAGAATATCGGCAATGTCGCGGTTAATCTTGCCTTTGACCACCCAGTACAGCACTTCGGCTTCTCTGGCGGTGAGCTTGAAGCTCAGGCTCATCGCTTCGAGCACGGCGTCGTCGGAAATTTCCCGCATCACGATCAGCCAGTCGCTGCCGCCGCCAGCGCCGTCTTCACCGCTGGCGTCGCTGTCGCCGGTTTGCTGGTGCAGCCGGAAGGTCAAGCGGCGCGGGCCGAGTTCTATCGCCAGGCGCGGCGGCTCGATGTGCTGCTTGGCATCGGCCAGGTGGCGGCGCAGCCAGTTTAAAACCGGCGCTGGCGTTTGCGGCGCCGAGGTGCCGTAGTAGCGCAGCAGCAGCTCGCGCGCCAGCGGGGTTTGCCAAATGAGCTTGCCGTCGTTCGGACTGCCCGGCGCGCCCATGTGAACGGTGATGCTGGCGTAGCCGAAGGCGTCGAGCGCGTTGCGCGCCTGCCCGGCCTGCTGCGCCTCCTGCCGGGCGCGGCGTGCGCCTTGCAGATGCACGCCCATGCGCGCCATCACTTCACGCGGCTTGATCGGCTTGGTGACGTAATCGACGCCGCCCGCCTGCAGCGCGGCTTCCAGGTGCTCGGTTTCGGTCAGGCCGGTCATGAAGATGATCGGAATGTGGGCGGTTTGCGGCGTGGCCTTGAGCTGGCGGGCGACTTCAAAGCCGTCCATGCCGGGCATCATGGCGTCGAGCAGCACGATGTCGGGCAGCGCCTGACGGGCGCGCTGGAGCGCCGCTTCGCCGCTGGTGGCGACGAGCACGGTGTAGCCGGACTCGTCGAGCGCGTCGTGCAGCATGGCCAGGTTGTCGGGCACGTCATCGACGATCAGCACCACGTCGCTGTGGGCGCGGTTGAGCGTCTGGTCCAGGCGGCTGCCGGGCATAGGGCGGGTTTCAGGCGTATGAGTCATCGTCGGCGTCCTTGGGCGTAAGCTGGCACAGCATGGCGTCAAACTGGAATTGCCGCGCCAGCAAGCGCATTTCCCCGACAAAGGCAGCGGCGCCGGGCTGCTCTTTTTCAATCTCAGCCAGCTTGTTCATGATGCCGCGATAAAAACCCAGGCTGATGACTTCGCGCAAGGCGGCCAGCTGGACAGCACCAGGCAGCGCGGGCGACGGCGCGCCCAGCTCGGCGGCAGCGGCGGCTTGGGCCGGTTCTTCATAACGCCAGCGCAACTCCAGCCGCCGCGCCAGCCAGCCGAGCAGCTCGGTGTGGCGCACCGGCTTGACGATGAAATCTTCCGGCGCAATGCCCACGTCGTTGTCCAGCCCCTTGTCAAAGGCGTTGGCCGAGACGATGGCCAGATGAATCGCGCTGTGCCCGGCGGCGCGCAGGCGGCGCAGCGTTTCCCAGCCGTCAATGCCGGGCATGGCCAGGTCCATAAAAATCGCGTCAGGTCGCCAGCCGCTGGCCAGCAGATCGAGACAGGCTTGGCCGCTGGCGGCGGTGCGCAATTCAAAACCCATAGGCGCGAGCAGTTGCACCAGCAGTTCACGATCCGGCTCTTCGTTATCGACGACGAGCAGTTGGCGGCGCGGGCCGTCATAACCCAGCGGCTGGCGCCGGGGCCGGGCGGCACGGCCCGCCCCGTCTGAGCGGTTTGAGCCGTGGGCGTCGTGAGCGCCTTGAGCGCCTTGAGCGCCTTGAGCGCCTGCGCCAGCCTGATGCACCTGCGGCAAAAATAGCCGCACGCTGAACACCGAGCCGACGCCCGGCGTGCTGCGCACCGTCATCTCCCCACCCATCAAGTCGGTCAGCATTTTGGCAATCGTCAGCCCCAGGCCCGCACCGCCAGCGCCGCCAGCGCCGCCGATGCCGCCCATGCCGCCGATGCCGCCCATGCCGTCGGCATTCTGGCCCGCCGCGCCGCCCCGCGTGAACGGCTCAAAAATCCGCGCCAGCTCGGCTTCGCCCATGCCGGGGCCGGTGTCGGCGATGTCGATGTGCGCCATTTCGCGCGCGTAGCGCACCTTGAAAGTGACTTTCCCGGCGGCGGTGAACTTGATCGCATTGCCCAGCAAATTGATCAACACCTGGCGAAAGCGCTGCTCGTCGGCGCGCACCAGCGCGGGCAATGCGCCGCTGGTTTCAAAGCCAAAACCGAGTCCTTTGGCGGCGGCCTGCAATTCAAACAAAGCGGCCACTTCCTGCACGCCCTCGGCAAACGGCATCGGTTTGACGTTCAGCGTGAGCTTGCCCGCCTCGATGCGCGCCATGTCCAGCGTGCCCTCGATCAGCGAGAGCAAATGCTCGCCGCCGCGCTTGATGACGCTGACGGCCTGCAGGCGGTGCGGCGGAATCGTGGCGTCTTCGCCCATCAGCTGGGCGTAGCCGAGGATGCTGTTCAGCGGCGTTCTCAATTCGTGGCTGATGGCGCTGATGTAGCGGGTTTTGGCCTGGTTGGCCTGGTCGGCCAGGCGGCGCGCTTCCTCGGCCACGCGCCGCGCCTGTTGCAAGGCCGCGTCGGTCTGGCGGTGCGATTCGATTTCCTGCAGCAGCAGGTGCGTCTGGCGGTTCGATTCTTCCTGCGCGACTTCGCGGCTTTTGTGCGCCAGCACCAGCCACCACGCGACCAGCCCGGCCATCACCAACAGCGCCATATAGGCCTTGACCAGCCCGGACTGCAGCGCGGCCACCGGGGCGGCTTCAAACTCGCTGGCTGTGGCGGCTTGGGCCAGCGTTTGCAATTCCTGGTGATACAGCAGCCCGAACAGGCTGGCCAGCACCGGCGCAATCACCAGCATCAGCAGCAGAAAATGCCCGAGTCCGGTGTCCAGATACGGCCAGATCCGGCGCGGCAGCAGCCAGCGCAGCGTCGCCGACCACTGCACCGACAGCCGCGCCTGCGGTTTGCACAGGTCGCCGCAGCGCGCATCCAGCGTGCAGCACAGCGAGCAAATCGGCCCCTGATAAGCCGGGCAATGCGCCATGTCCGGCCCTTCGTAATCGCGCTCGCACATCACGCAGCGCCGGGTGGCATGGCGGTGCTGGCCGTCAGGGGCAGATTCGCCGCTTTCGGCGCCGGAAAAATCAGAGCGGCGCGCCACGTAATAACGCCCCTGCGTCGCCCAGGCGATCAAAGGCGCGGCGACAAACGCCGTGGTCATCGCAATCACCGCCGAGAACGCCCGCGCCAGCTCGCCGTACAGCCCCAGATGCGCCGTCACTGACAGCAGCGACGCCAGCGCCATCGCGCCGACGCCGACCGGGTTGATGTCGTACAAATGCGCCCGCTTGAATTCAATCCCCGGCGGCGACAGGCCCAGCGGCTTGTTAATCACCAAGTCGGCGACGACCGCCATCACCCAGGCAATCGCAATGTTGGAGTACAGCCCGAGCACGTCGCCCAGCGCCTGAAACACGTTCATCTCCATCAGCATGAAGGCGATCAAGGTGTTGAACACCACCCAGACCACGCGGCCCGGATGGCTGTGCGTCAGCCGCGAGAAAAAGTTAGACCACGCCAGCGAGCCGGCGTAGGCGTTGGTCACGTTGATTTTGAGCTGCGAGAGGACGACGAACAGCGCCGTGGCCGCCACCGCCCAGCCGTACTGCGGGAATACATATTCATACGCCGCCAGATACATCTGGTTCGGATCGACGGCGCGCTCCGGCGGCACCATGTTGGAAATCGCCAGATACGCCAGCAGCGCGCCGCCCAGCATCTTGACCACGCCCAGCAGCACCCAGCCCGGCCCGCCGACCAGCACGCTGCCCCACCAGCGCCAGCGGTTCTCGTGCGTCTGCACCGGCATGAAGCGCAGGTAATCGGCCTGCTCGCCCATTTGCGTGATGAGCGCGATGCCGACGGTCAGCCCCGCGCCAAACAGGTGCAGGTCAAACACGCCGCCCACGCCTTTTTCGCCGCCATAACCGGTCACGCCCGAAAACGCACCCGGATTGTTCGCCAGCAGATAGACAAAGGGCAGCACCAGCATCACCAGCCACAGCGGCTGCGTCCAGACCTGCAGGCGGCTGATAACGGACACGCCATGCGTGACCAGCGGAATCACCACCAGCGCGCAAATCAAATAACCCCAGCGCGGCGGCACGCCCAGCGCCAGCTCCAGCGCGTAAGCCATCACAGCCGCCTCCAGCGCAAAAAAGATAAAGGTGAACGAGGCGTAAATCAGCGAAGTCAGCGTCGAGCCGATGTAGCCAAAGCCCGCGCCGCGCGTGAGCAAGTCCATATCAACGCCGTAGCGCGCCGCATAAATGCTGATCGGCAGCCCGGCCAGAAAAATAATCAAGCCGGTGGCGACGATGGCCCAGAAGGCGTTGGTAAAACCGTATTTCACCAGCAGCGTCGCGCCCACGGCTTCAAGGATCAAAAACGAAGCCGCGCCAAACGCCGTGTTCGCCACGCGCCACTCGGACCATTTGCGAAAGCGCTGCGGCGTGAAGCGCAGCGCGTAGTCTTCCATCGTCTCGCTGGCGACCCAGCTGTTGTAGTCGCGCCGGATTTTGATGATGCGCTGGGGCGGGGCGTCGGGGCTGGTGCCAGCGCCCGCAGCGGCAGCGGCCTGCGCACCGGGCCGGGCGGGCAGCGGCAAAGGCGTGACCGGAGGATTCATGAGGGGGTAAAAAAGTGAAGGAAAAAGCGGGGGCTGGCGGCCCGCAATCGGTGCAGTTTCCATGCCACCGGGCTGCGTTCGCCTTGTCCGGGCGCAAGGCTTGTGGCACCATTCTTGCAGTTTGCCCGCTATTGCCCGCGCAGGCGCTGCCCCCGAAAGAGTCCTTATGGAACTGACCCCTAGAGAAAAAGACAAGCTCCTCATCTTCACCGCCGCGCTGCTGGCCGAAAGGCGCCGGGCGCGTGGCCTCAAGCTCAACTACCCCGAGGCCGTCGCCTTCATCACCGCCGCCGTGATGGAAGGCGCACGCGACGGCAAAACCGTCGCCCAGCTGATGAGCGAAGGCCGCACCATCCTGACCCGCGCCGACGTGATGGACGGCATCGCCGAGCTGATTTCCGATATTCAGGTCGAAGCGACTTTTCCCGACGGCACCAAGCTGGTGACCGTGCATCAACCCATTGTTTGAACACCCCATTTTTTCTTTTCTGGAGATATCTCATGAAAAACACCACCCAATCCACTCTTGTATTCCTGGCCGCTTGCGCGCTATCCACGGCTGCCAGCGCCCATACAGGTCACGGAACTCACAGCCTGCTCGAAGGCTTGCGTCACCCCTTTGGGGCGGACCACCTGCTGGCCATGCTGACCGTGGGCGTCTGGTCGGTCAGTGCCTTGCCCACCCACAAGGTCTGGCAAGGTCCGGCCACGTTCATGCTGGCACTGGTTCTCAGTGCCACGCTGGGTGCCAGCGGTGTGACTGTGCCATACCTGGAACACGCCATTGCCTTGTCTGTCGCACTGTTCGGCCTGATGCTAGTCATCGCAGCCAAACCTATGCCCAAGGCTTTCGGGCTGGGCCTGATCGCGGTGGCAGCCTCACTGCATGGACTGGCGCATGGTGCCGAGACGCCTGAAACCGGATTTGCAGGCTATGCTGCTGGCTTTTTGTTGACCACCGGCGTGCTGCATATCAGTGGCGTGGGCATCGGTGTGAGCATTCGACGTTTTCTTGGCGAGCATCGTGGACTGTTACTCAACAGCATGGGCGCAGCCCTGAGCGTTGCCGGGCTGTACCTGTTCAGCCAAGTCTGAGAGGCCGTCAGATGATTCCCGGCGAACTCATCACCGACGGCTCCGACCACGTTTTAAACGCAGGCCGGCGCACGCTCACCCTCGTGGTGCAAAACACCGCCGACCGGCCGATTCAGGTCGGCTCGCACTACCACTTTGCCGAAACCAACGCCGCGCTGGGCTTTGACCGGCAGGCGGCGCACGGCATGCGCCTGAACATTGCCAGCGGCACCGCCGTGCGCTTCGAGCCGGGCCAGCAGCGCACCGTCGAGCTGGTCGATTACGCCGGGGCGCGGCAGGTGTTTGGCTTTCGCGGTCTGGTTCAGGGAGCACTTTGATGGCCACCATTGGCAGACGCGCTTACGCGGAAATTTTCGGCCCCACCGTGGGCGACCGGCTGCGGCTGGCCGACACCGATTTGGCTGTTGAAGTCGAAGCCGACTACACGCTGCGCGCAGGCAGCTACGGCGAAGAGGTGAAATTCGGCGGCGGCAAAACCATCCGCGACGGCATGGCCCAGTCGCAGCAAACCAACGCCCAGGGCGCCATGGACACGGTGCTGACCAACGCGCTGATCCTCGACCACTGGGGCATCGTGAAAGCCGACATCGGCTTGAAAAACGGGCGCATTACCGCGATTGGCAAAGCGGGCAACCCGGACGTGCAACCGGGCGTCGATATCGTCATCGGCCCCGGCACCGAGATCATCAGCTGCGAAGGCATGATCGTGACGGCGGGCGGCATCGACTCGCACATCCATTTCATTTGTCCGCAGCAGATTGAGGAAGCCCTGACCTCCGGCGTGACGACGATGATGGGCGGCGGCACGGGACCGGCCACCGGCACCTTTGCCACCACCTGCACGCCGGGGCCGTGGAACATCGAGCGCATGCTGCAAGCCGCCGATGCTTTCCCGATGAACCTGGGCTTTCTGGGCAAGGGCAACGCCAGCCTGCCCGCCGCGCTGCACGAGCAGATCAACGCAGGCGTGATTGGCCTGAAACTGCATGAAGACTGGGGCACCACGCCCGCCGCCATCAGCAACTGCCTGGACGTGGCCGAAGAAACCGACGTGCAAGTCGCCATTCACAGCGACACGCTCAACGAATCGGGCTTTGTTGAAAACACCATTGCCGCCACCAAGGGGCGCAGCCTGTGCGCCTTCCACACCGAGGGCGCGGGCGGCGGCCATGCGCCGGATATTTTGCGCGTCGTCGGGCAGGCGAACTTTTTGCCGTCCTCGACGAATCCGACCATGCCCTACACCGTCAACACGCTCGACGAGCATGTGGACATGCTGATGGTTTGCCACCATTTGGACGCAGGCATTGCCGAAGACCTGGCCTTCGCCGAAAGCCGCATCCGCAAGGAAACGATTGCCGCCGAAGACATCCTGCACGACCTGGGCGCGATCAGCATGATGTCCAGCGACAGCCAGGCGATGGGGCGCGTGGGCGAAGTCATCATCCGCACCTGGCAGACGGCGCACAAGATGAAGCTGCAGCGCGGCCACCTTGCGCCCCCGGCCACATCGGGCTATTCAGTCGAGCAAAACCCGCGCAACGACAACTTCCGCGCCAAGCGCTACATCAGCAAATACACCATCAACCCGGCGATTGCGCACGGTATTTCGCACGAAGTCGGCTCTATTGAAGTGGGCAAATTTGCCGATCTGGTGATCTGGAAACCGGCGTTTTTCGGCATCAAGCCGTCGATTATTTTGAAAGGCGGTTTCATTGCAATGGCCGCGATGGGCGACCCGAATGCATCAATTCCAACGCCCCAGCCGGTGCATTACCGGCCCATGTTCGGCGCGTTTGGCGGTGCCATTGCCAAAGGTTCGCTGACGTTTGTCTCGCAGGCCGGACTGGCTGCCGGGATTAAAGAGCGCTTCGGCCTGGCCAAAACCCTGAGCGCGGTGAAAAACATTCGCGGCATTCAAAAGCAGCACATGGTTCACAACGCCTACCTGCCGACGATGGAAATCGACGCGCAAACCTACCAGGTGCGCGCCGACGGCCAGTTGCTGACCTGCGAGCCAGCGGTCAGCCTGCCGATGACGCAACGCTACTTTTTGTTTTAATCAGGCGCATGCTTCAAATCTCCAAACTCATTTCGCAAGGGGCCGGTCTGGCCCCGGTTCTCGTCAAACGCGCCGCGACGGTGGAACTCGACTGGGACGTGCGCCAGAAAAGCCGCTTTGACGCCACTGACTCGCTGGGGCGCGCGCTGGGCGTCTTTTTGCCGCGCGGCACGCTGGTGCGCGGCGGCGACGTGCTGCTGGCCGAGGACGGCGCTATGGTGCGCGTGATTGCCGCGCCGCAGGCCGTCTTGCGCATTACCGCCTGCGCGGCGCACGGCTCGGCGTTCGATCTGACCCGCGCCGCCTACCACCTGGGCAACCGCCATGTGCCGATTGAACTCAAACCCGATCACCTGAAAATCGAGCCGGATCATGTGCTGGCCGACATGCTGCGCGCCATGCACCTGACCGTGCAGCAAGTCGAAGAAGCGTTTGAGCCGGAAGGCGGCGCGTACAGCGCGGGCGGACATGGGCACAGCCACGCAGCCGCGCCTGCGCCTGCCAAAGCCGCCGCCCATGTTCACGGCCCGGACTGCAACCATGGCCACAGCCACGCGCCGCAAACGATACAGCCGGTGGTCATCCAGATGCCCACACGCAAGCCGCCCCAGCCTTGATGCCCGACGCGCCCCGGATGACGCCAGCCGTCGAACCCTTGCCAGCGGCAGACACAGCCACCAGCGCCCTGCCCGCCGCCAGCCTGCTGCAATTGATCTGGCTGGCCTCGCCCGCGCTGCCGGTGGGCGGATTTTCGTACTCGGAAGGGCTGGAAATCGCCGTCGAGCGCGCTGGCGTCAGCACCGAAAGCCACGCCGCCGACTGGCTCGCCGACCAGCTGCAGCTGACGCTGGCACGCGGCGATCTGGCCGTCATCGCCCAGGCGATTCCCGCCTGGCGCGCTGGCGATCTGGCGCGCCTCCAGCAGCTCAACGACTGGGTGCTGCAAACCCGTGAAACCGGCGAATTTCGCCAGCAAACCGAGCAAATGGGCCGCTCGCTGCTCGACTGGCTGCGCAACCACGACGGCGCCAACGCCGCGCACATCGCCGCCTGCGCCAGCATGCAGCCGACCTACCCCGTCGCCTTCGCGCTGGCCGCCTCGCCCCTGGATGCCGATGTGCGCGACTGCCTGCTGGCCTACGCCTTCGGCTGGGCCGAGAACATGATGCAGGCCGCGCTCAAATCCGTGCCGCTGGGCCAGAGCGCCGGGCAGCGCATTCTGGCGCGCCTGGCCCGCGACATTCCCGCCGCCGTTGAAGCGGCTTTTCAATTGCCGGACGACGAACGCCAAGCCTTTTCGCCGATGCTGGCGATTTTGTCGGCCCAGCACGAAACCCAATACTCGCGGCTGTTTCGCTCCTGACAGGCGCCTGATTGATGCCTGAAACAGCGCCGCCCTGCTTGACCCTTTCACCGCTTCACCGCTTCACCGCTTCACCAAAGACTGATTCCATGAGCCTGCACCACATCGCCAAGCGCACCAAAAAACTCCCGCCGCTGCGCGTGGGCATCGGCGGCCCCGTCGGCTCGGGCAAGACCACGCTGCTGGAAATGCTCTGCAAAGCCATGCGGGGCCAATACGACCTGGTCGCCATCACCAACGATATTTACACCAAGGAAGACCAGCGCCTGCTCACCGTCAGCGGCGCGCTCGAAGCCGAACGCATCATGGGCGTGGAAACCGGCGGCTGCCCGCACACGGCGATTCGCGAAGACGCGTCCATCAATCTGGAAGCCATCGACCGCATGCTGGAACAGTTCCCGAACGCTGACGTGGTCTTCATCGAGTCCGGCGGCGACAATTTAGCGGCCACCTTCAGCCCCGAGCTGAGTGATTTGACAATTTATGTGATCGACGTGGCCGCCGGCGAGAAAATCCCGCGCAAAGGCGGCCCCGGCATCACCAAAAGCGATTTGTTTGTCATCAACAAGACCGACCTGGCGCCCTATGTCGGCGCCAGCCTGGAGGTGATGCAGGCGGACACCATCCGCATGCGCACCACGCCCAAGGGCTTGAAGCCGTTTGTGATGACCAACCTGAAAACCCAGGCCGGTCTGGCCGAAGTCGTGGCCTTTATTGAAACCAAGGGCATGCTCGGCGCCGCCTGAAAGTCAGCGATTCTGAAAAATCGTCGCCCCTCTCAGCCAAGACGCGACACCTTCGCACCCGCGTCGCCGATATGCCCGGCCAGCACATCAATGCAAGCGCGCAAGCCTTCAGAAAACCGGCCCTCTGCCCGAACGCGGCCCAGAAAGTCAGCCGCCAGACCCAGCGCCCGGACCCAGACCTCACTCTTGACGCTGGCGTGCAGGTTGACCGCAGACAAGTTACCGCTCAAGCCGCCGCCCGACAGGGGGGAAAACCCCATCGGCAGCATGTCATAGGCGGGCGCCAGCGCATAGGGACGGCCGCCGTCGCTGGTAAATGACAGGTTGCCGTTGTGCATGTCGGTGTTGCCGATCAAGGTGCCAAAGGCGTAGAGCAGCGCGGCGCCATCGGCGGAATCGCGGGTGATGTGCCCGTCCCTGGCCAGCCGCTCGGCAATCACCGGCCATCGGGCACTGGCGTTGTCGGCAAACTCGGCTTCGACGCAAGTGAGGGAAAACACGGCCCGCCGCCCCGCCGCGCCCACCCGGTCGAAGCGCTCGACCTCCAGAAAGCGCTGGCCCGCGTGGTCGATCACGCGCGAGCGTGCGGCCAGAAAACCGCCAGCCGTCAGCGTTTCCAGGGCGTGGTGTTCGGCCAGCAGCAGGTCGCGCCAGCGCTCGGTCACGGGGTTGGCGTCTGGCAGTGTGAACTTGACCAGCACATGGCGCGGGCCGTCCGGGGTCTGGGCGAAGGTGGCGAACTTGGGCTGCTCCCCGCCGACGGACGAGCCGGGGAGGTCGCCGCTGGCCGCTTCGTGGGCCAGGCGCGCATAGGTTTCACTTTTGGCGTCTTCAGGGATGGGCGCTGGCGGCGGGGCGTTCAAAAAGCGCTCGCGCGCCGCGTCGCCGAGCAGCAAATTGCCCACCGCGTCCAGGCCGTGTACGCTCAAGGCGCGCAGCACCTGTGCATCGCTCCAGTCGGAAAGCCGGGCCGGCAGCCCCAGCATCTCGGCGTGCCTGGCGCCATAGGCGCGGCCCAGAAAGCCCTGCGGCCGCATGTCCAGCAGCCACCACGGCAGGCTGTCGCTGTGCAGGCTCACGCCGTCAGCCTGGCGCATCACGAACCCGTCGGGGCTGACCGGGATCAGCACGCCGAGCGGCCCGATTTTTCCGTCGGCGCCGACGCGATAGATGGAAATGTCCTCCAGCGCGCGCCGGGTGTCGCGCAGCGCGTATTGAATAGATCGGGCCGCGCCGATTCGTACCACCTGATCCCCCATTGCGGCGAGGGTGCGCGAGAGCGTCGGCTGGCTAATCCCTGTCTTTTCAAGGAGTTGGCGCGCACCGGACGGCCCCCTGGCGAGGTGCAAGCGGACAGAATCGGCGTAGGAGGTCATTTGGTGAATAGATTTTTGAATGAATAGTTGAATATATCAACAAAGAGCGGCGCGTTGATTTTTGAGGCTTGCTGATGTTGGCCAGCAGGCGGCGCCAGCGGGTGTCAAATCAGTGTCAAAATCAAAACACTACCCGCCACACCATGCCCCAAGTCACACCTCCCGCACCGTCTCCAGAACCCCCCGTCATCACGGCTACGCCGATCAAGGTGGCCAGCTTCGTCCTGGTGGCGCTTTTGTGCCTTGGCACGCTGCTCTATGGGCTGCTGCCCGGCCTGCTGGCGGTCTGTCTGGGCTACCTGATGGCCGTTTTTCTGACCGGAGAAAGCCGCCCCCAAGGGCGCCAGATGCGGCCGCACCTGGCGGCCGCCATCGTGGTGATTCTGCCTTTGATAGTGCTGGGCATTTTTCTGGCCAACGCCAAAGGCATGGCTTTCAGCATCGTCGGGCAGTACCAGGCGCTGCTGCATTACCTGGCCAGCACGGTGCTGGAAATCCGCGAGAAGCTGCCCGAGGATCTGGCCATTCACCTGCCCGATGAGATGGCGCAGGCGCAGGTCTGGCTGGCCGACTACCTCAAGTCCAAGGCCCATGCGCTGACCGGCTTTGGCACGGCGGGCCTGCATGGCTTTTTGCTGGTGTACGTGGGGCTGGTCATTGGCGCGCTGATCAAAGGCACGCCCCGGCTGCCGACCCGCGCGCCGCTGCGCTGCGAAGTGCGCCAGCGCGCCGCCCATTTCATCGACGCCTTTCGCCAGATCGTGCTGGCGCAATTCTGGATTGCCGCCATCAACGCCCTGTCCACCGCCTTGTTCCTGCTGGTGCTGCTGCCGCTGTTTGGCGTGAAGATGCCCTACATCGGCGCGCTGGTGGTGCTGACCTTTTTTGCCGGGCTGATTCCGATTGTCGGCAACCTGATCTGCAACAGCCTCATCACACTGGCCGGGGTGTCGGTGTCTCCGGCGGTCGGCCTGGCCTGCCTGGCTTTTCTGATTGCGATTCACAAGACCGAATACGTCATCAACGCCAAAATCCTGGGCAAACAGACCAACACCGCCGCTTGGGAACTGCTGGCCGTGATGTTCATCGGCGAGGCGATCTTCGGCCTGCCGGGCCTGGTGGTCGCCCCCTTGTACTACGCCTACGCGAAGAAAGAACTGCAGGCCGCCGGGCTGGTTTAACGGGCCTGCGCCTGGGGTGGCGACGGTAGTGGTTTAATCTTGACTGTCACCCGGTAAGGTATTTATGGCTCGCAGGAAGGCTTTCCTCCAGCAAGAAAAACTCTCCAGGAAAAAATCTTTTGTTTCTGCGTGAGAGGCATCAGTTCAATAAAACCACTACCGCCCAATGGCTGATGGCTGATGGCTGATGGCTGGCTTCAGCCCATCGTCATCAACTGCGCATTGCCGCCTGCGGCGGCGGTGTTGGTGCTGATGCTTTGCTCGTGCATCAGCGCGCTCAGGTCGTACAGCGCGCCAGCGGCCAGTTGCGCCGATGTCAGGTTTTCAATCCGCACGAGGGCACCGGCGCGCTGGGCCAGACGCGGCAGCAAGGCCTGCAGCGCGTCCGCATCGCCCTCGAACAGCATGGCGCTGAGCTGCGTCTCGCCGAGCAGCTGGGCGGCGCTGCGTAGCTGGACAAAAGCCCGAACGCCGGGCGCCAGCGCGGCCAGCGCCTGCGCCAGCGCGCTGCCAGCGGCGGGCGCTTCCAGCCAGCAGGCGTTGCCGCTGGCCAGCGCCGCCGCCACCTGATGCGCCAGGCCCAGCGCGGTTTGCGGCACGGCCCAGACGGCGCCACGCGCCAGCAGCTGGTAGCGGTTCGACTCGCCGGTCGGGCCGGGCAGGTCG
Organism: Burkholderiales bacterium; assembly: GCA_038249155.1. Lineage (GTDB taxonomy): Bacteria > Pseudomonadota > Gammaproteobacteria > Burkholderiales > Burkholderiaceae_C > Polaromonas. Next base: position 105,809 of record JBBRWN010000001.1, read on the forward strand.
AACATCTGGCCCAGCGCGCTGTGGGCGCGGTAGGCGTCGCAGGCGGCCACGGCGCGGGCGGCGCTGCCGCTGCCCTGCCAGTTGTCCAGCGCCGCAAACGACGGGCCGTTCAGCGCGGCCAGCAGGCTTTGCAGCGCCCGCAAAGTGGGCAGCTCGGCCGCCTTGCGCCCGGCCGCTGGCTCGGCGCTGCGGCTGAGCGGCAGCGCCGCCAGCGCCCGATTGCCCGCAGTCAGCCCGGCCTGCAGCAGCCGGTACAGGTACAGCGGCCCGCCCGCCTTCGGGCCGGTGCCCGACAGGCCCATGCCGCCAAACGGCTGCACGCCGACGACGGCGCCAATCACATTGCGGTTCACATAAATATTGCCCGCCCGCACTTTTTGCGTGACCTGGGCAATGGTCGCGTCAATGCGGCTGTGAACGCCAAAAGTCAAGCCGTAGCCGGTAGCGTTGATGGCATCCAACACCTCGCCGAGCTGCTCGCGGCGATAGCGCAGCACATGCAGCACCGGGCCAAACACCTCGCGCTGCAGGCGGCTGATGCGGTCGATCTCGATCAGCGCGGGCCGCACGAAATGCCCCTGCCCGCCGCTTTCGTCGCGCCCCATGCGGGTAACGCGCTGGCCTGCGGCCTGCATCGCGGCAATGTGCTGCTCGATCCGGGCGCGGGCGTCCGCGTCGATCACCGGGCCGACATCGGTGCGCAGGCGGCCGGGATTGCCGATAACCCATTCGTCCATCGCCTGCCGGATCATCTCGACCACACGCCCGGCGCCGTCTTCCTGCAGGCACAGCAGGCGCAGCGCCGAGCAGCGCTGGCCGGCCGAATCAAAGCTGGACGCCAGCACGTCGCCGACCAGCTGCTCGGCCAGCGCCGACGAGTCGGCCACCAGCGCGTTCTGCCCACCGGTCTCGGCGATTAGCGGGATGCAGCGGCCCTGCGGGCTCAGACGCTGGGCCAGCGTCTGGGCAATCAGGCGCGACACCTCGGTCGAGCCGGTGAACAGCACGCCCGCCACCAGCGGGTGCGCGACCAGCGCGGCGCCGACGCTCTCGCCGCTGCCGGGCAGCAGTTGCAGCGCGTCCGGCGGCACGCCTGCTTCATGCAGGATGTTGACCATCACAGCGGCCACCAGCGGCGTCTGCCCGGCCGGTTTGGCCAGCGCGCAGTTGCCGCTGGCCAGCGCGGCGGCCACCTGCCCGGTGAAGATCGCCAGCGGAAAGTTCCACGGGCTGATGCACAGCAGCACGCCGAGCGGGCGCTGCGTCGCGTTGTCAAACGTGGCTTCGACCTGGGCGGCGTAGTAGCGCAGAAAATCGACCGCCTCGCGCACCTCGGCAATGGCGTTAGGCAAGGACTTGCCCGCTTCGCGCACGAGCAGGCTGAGCAGGCTTGGCCTGCGCTGCTCCAGCAGAGCGGCGGCACGCTTCAGGCAGGCGGCGCGCTGCGGCGGCGGCATACCCTGCCAGATGGGTGCGGCCCGGGCGGCGCGGCTCACGGCCAGCTCGACTTCAATCGCCGTGGCCGGGCGCGCCCAGCCCACCTGATCGCGCAGGTCGGCCGGGTTCAGCACCGGCTGCCAGCCGTCGGCGCTGGCCGGGTTGACCGGCGCGGCGCCCGCCACGCTGGCGTCCGCCACGCCGGGCGCGTCCGCCACGCCGGGCGCGGCGGCGTAAACCGCCTGCGCGCTGCCCAGCCAACCGGCGGCCAGCGCGGCCAGCTGCTGCTCATGCGCCAGGTTCAGGCCCGCCGAATTGAGCCGCGACTGCGCGCCCAGATCGGCAAACAGGTCACGCGGCAGCGGGATTTTCGGATGCGGCGCGCCGAGCTGGCCGGTTTCCAGCGCCAGTTGCTGCGCCTGCTGCACCGGGTCGGCGACCAGCTCGGCCAGCGGCACGCGGGCATCGCCCAGGCGGTTGACAAAGGAGGTGTTGGCGCCGTTTTCAAGCAGGCGGCGCACCAGGTAGGCCAGCAGCGTCTGGTGCGTGCCGACCGGGGCGTAAATGCGGCAGGGGCGGCCCAGCCCGCCCTCGGCGACGCTGCCGGTGACCTGCCGGTACAGCGGCTCGCCCATGCCATGCAGGCACTGGAATTCGTACTGGCCGCTGTCGTAATTGCTGCCCGCCATGTGATAAATCGCGGCGACGGTCTGCGCGTTGTGCGTGGCGAACTGCGGGTAAATCGCGTCCGGCGCGGCCAGCAGCTTGCGCGCGCAGGCCAGGTAAGACACGTCGGTGTACACCTTGCGCGTATAGACCGGGTAGCCCTCCAAGCCGCCCTGCTGGGCGCGCTTGATTTCGCTGTCCCAGTAAGCGCCCTTGACCAGCCGGATCATCAGCCGGTGGCTGCTGCGCCGCGCCAGGTCGATGACGTAGTCAATCACATACGGGCAGCGCTTTTGGTAGGCCTGCAGCACAAAACCGATGCCGTTCCAGCCCTTGAGCGCCGGGTCCAAGCACAGGCGCTCCAGCAGGTCCAGCGACAGCTCCAGCCGGTCGGCCTCTTCGGCGTCGATGTTCAGGCCGATGTCGTAGTGGCGCGCCAGCCGCGTGAGCTTTAACAGGCGCGGCAGCAGCTCGCCGATCACGCGCTCGCGCTGGGCGCGGCTGTAGCGCGGGTGCAGCGCCGACAGCTTGACGGAAATCCCTGGCCCCGCGTAGATGCCGCGCCCGTTCACGGCCCTGCCGATGGCGTGAATCGCCTGCTCGTAAGCAGCCAAATAACGCTCGGCGTCCGGCGCGGTCAGGGCGGCTTCGCCCAGCATGTCGTAGGAGTAGCGAAAGCCGGCTTTTTCCTGGGCGCGGCTGCTGGCCAGCGCCTCGGCAATCGTCTGGCCGATAACGAACTGCTCGCCCATCAGCGTCATCGCTTGGTGGACGCCCTGGCGGATCAAGGGCTCGCCGCCCTGCGCCACCAAGCGCGTCAGCGACGCGCACAGGCTTTTCTCGCTGCGGGCGGCGGTCAGCCTGCCGGTCAGCAGCAGGCCCCAAGCGGCAGCGTTGACAAACATCGAGGGCGAATGGCCCAGGTGCGCCCGCCAGTCGCCGTGGCTGATCTTGTCGCGGATCAGCGCGTCGCGCGTGGCCTTGTCGGGAATGCGCAGCAGCGCCTCGGCCAGGCACATCAGCGCCACGCCTTCCTGGCTGGACAGCGAGAACTCCTGCACCAGCGCTTCGACGCCGCCCGCGTTTTTCTGGCCGCGCAGGCCTTCAACCAGGCGCGTGGCCAGCGCCTCGACGGCGGCGCGCTGGGCATCAGGCGTGCGCGCCAGCGGCTCCAGCAGGGGCAGGCATTGCGCCTCCGGCCGGTGCCAGGCGGCGGTGATGGCGGCGCGCAAACCGGTCTGCGGCGACAGCGCCCATCCGTCAGCGCTATCCGCCTGCGCCAGGCCTGAGCCATGCGTGACAGTGACCATCAATTGCCCCTTTTTAAAAGCCGGTTCAACTCTTTTACCCCCTTTTGAACTCCGCCGCCTGCGCAACCCATTCGTGCCCGCCTGCCAGCGGCTGGCCGACGTGAAAACCGCCCTCCCCGCGCCCAGAAATTTAAGCGGCCAACGCGTTGAGGGGGAACATTTTCCAGCCCCGCGCCTGACATAGCGCAAGCCTACAATCACAAACCTTACAAAACTTGACGGCCGCACCGACCGTCTCCTACAGGAGATTTTTCATGCCGATAGCCCCCCCTGCGACACCCAATAGCCAGGAAGAAAAACGCGCCGAACTGCACCGCGCAGCGCTGGAGTACCACGAGTTCCCCACGCCCGGCAAAATCGCTATCGCCGCCACCAAGCAGCTGACCAACCAGCGCGATCTGGCGCTGGCCTACTCGCCCGGCGTCGCTGCGCCCTGCGAGGAAATCGTCAAAGACCCCAACGCTGCGTTCAAGTACACCAGCCGGGGCAACCTGGTGGCCGTCATCACCAACGGCACGGCCGTGCTCGGCCTGGGCGACATCGGCCCGCTGGCGTCCAAGCCGGTGATGGAGGGCAAGGGCGTGCTGTTTAAAAAGTTCGCCGGCGTCGATGTGTTCGACATCGAGATTGACGAAAAAGACCCGGCCAAACTGGTGGACATCATCGCCTCGCTGGAGCCGACTTTTGGCGCCATCAACCTCGAAGACATCAAGGCGCCAGACTGCTTTTACGTCGAGCGCGAGCTGCGCAAGCGCATGAAGATTCCGGTGTTCCACGACGACCAGCACGGCACGGCGATTACCGTCGGCGCGGCCATGATGAACGCCCTGAAAGTCGCGGGCAAGGATCCGAAAAAGGTCAAGCTCGTCACCTCGGGCGCAGGCGCTGCGGCGCTGGCCTGCCTGGGCCTGCTGGTCAAGCTGGGCATTCCGCGCGAAAACATCTTCGCCACCGACCTGGCGGGCGTGGTCTATGAAGGCCGCACCGAGCTGATGGATGAGGACAAAATCGTCTATGCCCAAAACACCCCGGCGCGCTCGCTGGGCGAGATCATCGAGGGCGCGGACATTTTCCTGGGCCTGTCGGCGGGCGGCGTGCTGAAAAAAGACATGGTCAAGAAAATGGCGGCCAATCCGATCATCTTCGCGCTGGCCAACCCAAACCCGGAAATCACGCCCGAAGACGTGAAATCGGTGCGCGACGACGCCATCATGGCCACCGGGCGCAGCGACTACCCGAACCAGGTGAACAACGTCCTGTGCTTTCCGTATATCTTCCGGGGCGCGCTGGATGCGGGCGCCTCGACCATCACGATTGAAATGGAAATCGCCGCCGTCCATGCGATTGCCGATCTGGCGCAGGCCGAGCAGAGCGAAGTGGTCGCCGCCGCCTATGTGGGCGAGCAGCTGACCTTCGGGCCGGAATACCTGATCCCCAAGCCGTTCGATCCGCGCTTGATGATGAAGATCGCCCCGGCCGTGGCCCAGGCCGCTGCCGACAGCGGCGTGGCGCTGCGCCCGATTGCCGACATGGACCACTACCGTGAGCGGCTGGAGAGCTTTGTCTATGCCTCCGGCACCATCATGAAGCCGATCTTCACCGCCGCCAAGGCCGCCAGCCGCAAGCGCGTGGCCTACGCCGAGGGCGAAGAAGAGCGCGTGCTGCGCGCCTGCCAGATCGTCGTCGATGAAGGCCTGGCGCGCCCGACGCTGATTGGCCGCCCGGCCATCATCGCCCAGCGCATCGAAAAATTCGGCCTGCGTTTGAAAGAAGAGCTCGATTACGACGTGGTCAACGTCGAGCAGGACCACCGCTACCGCGATTTTTGGCAAACCTACCACCGCCTGACCGAGCGCAGCGGCGTGACGGTGCAGATGGCCAAAATTGAAATGCGCCGGCGCCTGACGCTGATCGGCGGCATGCTGCTGCTCAAGGGCGATGTCGATGGCCTGATCTGCGGCACCTGGGGCACGACGGCGCACCACCTGGCCTACCTGGACCAGATCATCGGCAAGCGCGAAGGCGTCAACACCTACGCCTGCATGAACGGGCTGATGCTGCCGGGGCGGCAGATTTTCATGCTCGACACGCACGTCAACTACGACCCGAGCGCCGAGCAGCTGGCCGAAATCACCATTCTGGCGGCCGAAGAGATCCGGCGTTTTGGCATCAAGCCGAAAGCCGCCCTGCTGTCGCACTCCAACTTCGGCTCGTCGAGCCAGCCCAGCGCGCTGAAAATGCGCCGCACCCTGGAGCTGCTGCGCGAAAAAGCGCCCTGGCTCGAAGTCGATGGCGAAATGCACGGCGACGTGGCGCTGGACGCCGAGGCGCGCACCTTCCTGATGCCGCACAGCACGCTGACGGGCGAGGCCAATTTGCTGGTCTGCCCGAACATTGACGCGGCCAACATTTCCTACAACCTGCTCAAGACCGCCGCTGGCGGCAACATTGCCATTGGCCCCGTGCTGCTGGGCGCGAACCAGCCGGTTCACATCCTCACCGCCACGGCGACGGTGCGCCGCATTGTCAACATGACCGCGCTGACGGTGGCCGACGCCAACGCCAGCCGCTAAGCGCCCAAGCCCAGGCGCCGCCCCAAAGCCGACCCGCCAGCCCTCTGACCGAGGTGCTGGCGGGTCGGCTTTTTTGCCTCTATTTTCAGCAGAGGCTTGCGTTTTTTTCCCATATGCGGCAAACTCGCCCTCTTGAAATTTGAGGGTTAACCCGAAAAGCCGGAGCGGTTCACCCTGTATTCACAAAAGGTAGTTCGCATGTTGCTCAATGGATGGGGGCGCTGGCGCCGGGTTGGCGCAGCGGCGATGCTGGCTCTGGGAGCCGGTTTTATCGGCCTGAGTCCTGACCGGGCAGACGCCAGAAGTGCGCCCGCACAGGCGGCTTCGGCGGACACCGTGGCCCAGGCCCAGTTGCCGCCCCAGGCGCGCAGCATGCTGGCCTTGATTTACCGGGGGGGACCGTTCGCGCATGACAAGGATGGCGTGGTGTTTGGCAACCGGGAGCGCCTGCTTCCCGCCAGCGCCCGAAGCTACTACCGCGAATACACCGTCAGAACACCGGGAGTGTCCAGCCGGGGCGCCCGGCGCATCGTATGCGGCGGCAACCAGCCCGCCGCGCCCGATGCCTGCTTTTACACCGACGACCACTATGCGAGCTTTCGCAAAATCGTTCCCTGATCAGGACTGTGGCCGTTATTTTGACTTTTGATTCTTTAAGAGAAAGAGAAGCGGAGATGGAAACACCCCTTCGTAAGGACGACGAAATGCCATTGAAGGGCGTCAGGCCCAACATTGTGCAGTCCATACGTGCCTTTCGTGTGCCCGAATTGCAGGACGCAGCCACCCGGCTCGGCCAGCATTTCCTGTACGCCAACCTGAGCGCCGCCCAGAGCAAGCAGGACATCCTGGACATGATTGCCGCCCAGTACACCTTTCCGGCGCACTTCGGCAAGAACTTTGACGCGCTCTACGACTGCATGACCGACATGGTTCACAAGTCAGGCCCACAGCCCGGCTTCATCGTTGTGCTGGAGCAGATTCCGGCGCACGCCAAGTTCGACAAGGAAGCGCGCGAGCAGCTGCTTGACATCTTCCGCGACGCGGCTGACTACTGGGCGGATCGCAAGATACCGTTCCGGTGCTTCTATTCTTTTCTGTAGCCCGCTCCCCAGACATTGGCCAAGGGGATCGGGCGAAAGAGGCTCAGAAGGTAACAGCAGACGGTGAAGAGCCGATGCCTACCGACAAACTGCTTGACGTGTCGCCGCTGGCGCTGCGCATGAGCAGTCCATTCAACGCGAGCTACTGGCTCACGGCGGCCTGAAACGACGGTTTCAGTTTCGCGTAAAAAAGCCCGCAGAGTCTGCGGGCTTTTTTCGTTCCTGTCAGCGCTCAGCGGCGCAAACCAGCGCCAGGGTCACACCGGCGCGGCGGGTTCGGCAGGCGCCATCGCGCCCACCTGCTGGGCCAGCGCCAGGTACTCGGCCACCGGCACCTCTTCGGCGCGGCGCTTGACCTCGAACTCGCCGGCAAACCCTTTTTGCTCCAGCCACTGGCCCAGTGTGTGGCGCAGCAGTTTGCGGCGCTGGCTGAAGGCCACGCGCACCAGCTCACTCAGCAGATTCACATCCAGCGCGGCTGGTGTGACATGCGGCACCATGCGCACGATGGCGCTATCGACACGCGGCGGCGGGTCAAAACTCTGCGGCGGCACGAACAGCACGTTTTCCATCGCATAGCGCCACTGCAGCATCACGCTCAAGCGGCCGTAGTCGCCGGTCGCGGGGCTGGCCACCATGCGGTCGATGACTTCCTTTTGCAGCATGAAATGCTGGTCTTCAATCACATCGACCGCATCCAGCAGGTGAAACAAAATCGGCGTGGAAATGTTGTAGGGCAGGTTGCCGACGACGCGCAGCTTGGGCGCAGCCGCCCCGTCGCCCTCGTGCATCGCACTGCCCGCCAGAGAATCCGCAGCAGGGGACGGGGCGCTCGAAGGATGCAAAGCGCGCGCCGCGCCTTCCTGACGCACCTGATCGGCCAGCTGACGGAAATCAACGCGCAGCACGTCCGACTCGACCACGCTCAGGCGCGGATGGCCGCGCAGCTGCCTGGCCAGATCGCGGTCCAGCTCAATCACCGTCAGGTGGCCCAGGCGCTCGACCAGCGGCTGGGTCAGCGCCGCCAGGCCGGGGCCGATCTCGACCATAGGCTGGCCCGGCTGCGGGCCAATCGCATCGACGATGGCCTGAATGATGAGCCGGTCGGTCAGAAAATGCTGGCCGAAACGCTTGCGGGGAATATGTTTCACTGGGGGAGTTCTCTTAATTCGACATAGGCCCGGCCGCGCAGCTCCTGGGCCCACAGCGCATAGGCTTCATTTTGCTTTTTGCCGCGCAGCAGCTCGCGCACCGTCTCGCGCTGTTCGCGCTCCGACAGCGGCGCCTCGCGACGCTCCAGCACCTGCAGCAGATGCACGCCAAAGCGCGACACCAGCGGCTCGGAAATCTGGTTTGGCCCCAGGGCGTTCATGGCTTTCTCGAACTCGGGCACGAACATGCCGGGGGCAGCCCAGCCCAGGTCGCCGCCCTGCTTGGCCGATCCGTCCTGGCTGTGTTCACGCGCCAGCGCGGCAAAGTCAGCCTGGCCAGCCTCGATGCGCTTTTTGAAAGCGGCGAGTTTTTCAATCGCCGCCGCTTCGGTCAGCTTGGGCGTCAGGCGCAGCAGGATGTGGCGGGCATGGGTCTGGGTGACCAGCGCATCGGGCACGCCGCCCTGCTTTTTCTCCAGCACCTTGAGGATGTGCAAACCGGCGCCGCTGCGCACCGGAGCGGCGAGCTCGCCAGCGCGCAGGTTTTTCGTCGCCTCGACAAACAGCGGCGGGTAGCGCTCGGCTGAGCGCAGGCCCATCTGGCCGCCCTCGCCGCGCGATTTGGAGGCAGAAAACTCGGCCGCCAGCGCGGCAAAATCGCCCCCGGCGCGGGCGCGCTCCAGCACCTTCTGGGCTTTCGCCTGCTGGGCGGCGAGCTGCTCGGGCGTGGCGTTTTCCGGCAGCGGCAGCAAAATTTCGGCCAGATTGAGCATATTGGCGGCGGCGCCTGCGCCGCCCTGCTGATCGCGCAGGTACTGGTCAATCTCCTGCTCGCTGACTGTGGCCTTGGACTCGACTTCGCGCTGGCGCAGGCGCGTCACCAGTAGCTCGTCGCGCAGCTCGGCGCGGAACTGCGGGTAATCAATCCCGTCAGCCTTGAGGCGGCGGCGCAGCTCGGCCACGTCGATCTGGTTCTGGCTGGCAATCGACTGCAGCGCCGCATCGACGGCGTTGTCATCGACTTTCAGGCCCGAGGCCTGCGCCGCCTGCAGCTGCACCTTGTCCTGGATCATGCGTTCGAGCAGCTGCGGCACCAGCTCGCTGCGCGGCGGAATGGCCAGGCCCTGCTGCTTGAGCTGCAGCTCGGTGCGCATCAGCTTGGTGCGGACCTCGTTGTTCGTGATCGGCTCGGAGTTGACCACCACGACGATGAAGTCGGCGCTCTGCTGGTCAGCGGCACGGCCCTGGCCCGTCGCCCCGGGACTGGCTGAGGCACTGGGCAGGCGCAGCAGGGTGGCGCCCGAAGGCTTCAAGCCTTGGGCCTGCAGGCCGGTCAAGGGCAGGGCCAGCAACAGCACCAGCGCAGCGGCCAGCGGCCGGGTCGGCGCGAAGCCGGTGAAAAAACGGTGTTTAGTCATAAGTGGTAAAGCGGCTGGGAAGGCTGGTGGTGTCGCGCAGGTACTGGTAGCGCGGCACATTGGTCTTGAGGGTTTGCAGCGGGCTGGCACCGATGCGCGAGAAGCCGACGAGTTCGAGCTGGAACAGCAGCTTGGTGCTGGCCGTGGAGGTGCTGCTTTGTGAGCGCTGCAGCACGACGCGGCCAATCCAGCAGCAGCCGTCGTACTCGACGCCGACGACGGCATCGACGAGCTTTTTGTCCAGCGTGCTGTAGTTCAGGCGGCCGACGCTGTAGTAGCGCCCGCCGCCCTGGCCCTGCCCGGCGCCCAGCTCGCGGCCCTTGTCGCCCCACAGGTCGTTGATGGGCCACTGCCAGCCGACATCGACCTGCTCGCTGATGCCGCGCTGGCGGCGCAGGGCGGCGCTGACGGTGCGGTAGTTGCCGGGGTTGTAGCGCACGCCAACGGAGGCCAGCTCGGACTGCCCGAGCTTGGGGTTGTACTGCAGCGCGCCGTCAAACGACCACTGCGGCACCCAGTTGATGGAAGCGCCCGCCAGCAGGTCGCTGACCCGGTCGGTGACCGGCAGCGCGCCGGGCAGCGTGACGTTCTGGTCGCTAAAGCGCAGGCGCTGGGCGACGCCAAAGCGCACCGCCTCGGCGCCGGTGACCGGGTCCAGCAGGCGCGAGGTCACGCCCAGCGTGAGCAAGTTGGCGTCGGAAATCCGGTCGTTGCCGACAAAGGCGTTCTCGGTGAAGACGGTGGCGAAGTTAAAACTGTTGGCGCCCGAGTCGTAGTTGGGCAGATTGCTCTGGTCGCGGTAAGGCGTACGCACGTAAAACGCGCGCGGCTCCAGCGTCTGGGTAAAGCTGCGGCCAAAATAGCTGGCGGCGCGCTCGAACTGCAGGCCGCTGTCCAGACTGAAAGTCGGCACCACGCGCGTGGCCGTGGTCGCGCCATTGGCCAGCGGCACATCGAACTGGTAGCGGGTGGCGTGCAGTTGCACCTTGGGGGTGATGAACCAGCCCGGCGACAGCCAGGGACGGCTGAGCTGAAGCTGGGTGAAAAGCCGGTTCCCATTCGTCTGCTTGGTCAGGCTCTCGTCGGCCGAAAAACGCGTGTAGTCGCCGGTCACGGACCAGTCAAAGCCGCTGCCCAGCCCGGCCAGCGGCGCATCGACCCGCGTGTAAGCGGCGCTGAGCTGCGGCAGGCGGTCGTAGGGCGGCACGATGGGCGAGGCCACATCCTGCAGCGTTTGCCACTTGAGCGTGCGCAGCGATGAGGTGAAATAGCCCCGGCTCCAGCTCAGCGTGGCGTCCTGGGTCAGCAGCCGCTGGGTGGTGGCACCGCTGGCTATCGGAAAGTCGCGCCAGTAATCGTTGTCGCTGACCCGGTTCAAGTTCAGGTTCAGCCCAAGCTGGCCCACCGAGGCCAGGCCGGTGTCGATGGAGGCGGCATGCTGCAGCGAATAAGACCAGCGGTCGCTGCCGCGCAGCCGGTCGCCGGGCAGCAGATTGGCGCGCAGCTGACCCTTGTAGTCCGGCTCCAGGTAGCGAAATTCTCCGGCCAGATCGACGCCGCGCCGACTCAGGATGGCGGGCGAAAAAGTCGCGTCCCGGTTCGGCGCAATGTCCAGGTAATACGGCTGGCGCAGCTCAAAGCCGTTGAGCGAGTCCAGGCCGATGGTGGGCGGCAGAAAGCCGGACTGGCGCTTGTCGCTCAGCGGAAAGCTGACCTTGGGAAAGCCCAGAATCGGCACGCCCTTGAAGCGCACGACCGCGCCGCTGGCCAGGCCGCGCTCCTGCGCCATATCAAAGTCGATGCGGGTGGCGGTCAGCTCCCAGGCCGGTTTCCAGCTCTCTTCGTTGTCGCGCTCGCAGCTGGTGTAGCTGACGCGGTGCGCCGTCAGGTGCTTGTCGTCGATGAAGTCGATGCGCTCGGCCTGGCCGTTGCCCCGGCCCAGCAGGCGGTAGCGCGGGCTGCTGAAAAAGCCTTCAAAGCGCTCCAGCTTGAGCTCCAGCTCCGGGCCTTCAAAGCGGTTGCCCGCGTGGTTGATGCGCACATGGCCCTGGCTTTTAAGCAGGTCGTCGGACTGGACATACTCGATGCGGTCGGCGCGCATCGAGGTCGCGCCCCGGCGCAGCTCGGCATGGCCCTCGACCACGGTTTCCAGATCGGGGCGGTCCGAGAGCTTGTCGCCGCTGACAAAGACCGGCCCCTGACTCTCGGGCGCCCTGGACGGCTCTTCGGCCAGCATCGGCGAGCTTTTGAGCTGGAGCGTGTCGGCGGGCTGGGGCGCAGCATCCACGTCAGCCGCAGCCTTGATCGGCGCCTGGGCGTGGGCCGTCCCAGCGGCGCTCAGCCCCAGCCAGGCGCACAGCGCCAGCCGGGCGACCGCGTCAGCCACCGGGGAAAGAAGAAAAGAGGCGTGGGATGCGTGAGGCATCATGGGTAAGGAGTGATGAGCCCGTCTGTAAAATCAGGCTTGATTATCCATGAGCCCCTCAACCCGTCGGCGGCCCGCTGCCGCACCGACAAAAGCGCCCACACCCTTATGACCGTTTCCTCTCTTGTCTGGACCGACCCGGCCCGCGCCAGCGCTTTTTCGCACTGGCTGGCCGCCGTCGCCCCGCAGCACGCGCTGCAGCCCGGCAGCGTGCGCCTGGCCTCGGCCGACGCCAGCTTCCGGCGCTACTTCAGGATTGACAGCGCCTCGGGCGCCAGCTGCATCATCATGGACGCGCCGCCCGCGCTCGAAGACTGCGCGCCCTTCGTGAAAATCGCCGCGCTGATGCACGAAGCGGGCCTCAGCGCGCCGCAGGTGCTGGCCTGGGACGCGGCGCAGGGCTTTATGCTGTTGAGCGACCTGGGCGCGCAAACCCTGCTCGACGTGATCGCCCCGCCCGCCGCGATTGAAAACCTGTTTGAGCCAAGCAAAGCGCAGTTTGATCTCTACATGGACGCAGCCGACCTGCTGGTGCGCTGGCAGCTCGCCTCCAAACCCGGCGTGCTGCCGCCTTACGACGACGCGCTGCTATCGCGCGAGCTGGCGCTGTTTCCCGAGTGGTACGTAGTCCAGCACCGGGGCTTTGCGCCGGACGCTGATGTCGTCAGCAAACTGGCGCCGCTGTTCGCCCAGATCAAGGCGAGCAATTTAAATGCGCTGGACGGCGCCCGCGTGTTTGTGCATCGCGACTTCATGCCGCGCAATTTGATGGTGTCGCCGAGCGGCGAACTCGGCATTCTGGACTTTCAGGACGCCGTCTATGGCCCGATCACCTACGACATCGCCAGCCTGATGCGCGACGCCTTTTTGAGCTGGGACGAGGAAGTGGTGCTCGACATCACCGTGCGCTACTGGCAAAAAGCGCGCAAGGCCGGTCTGCCGGTCGGTGACGATTTCGGCGAGTTTTATCACGCCGTCGAATGGATGGGCTTGCAGCGCCATTTGAAAGTGCTGGGCATTTTTGCCCGGCTGACGCTGCGCGACGGCAAGCCGAAGTATCTGCTTGATGCCCCGCGCTTCATGAAATACGCCCGCGCCACCTGCGCCAGATACCGCCCGCTCGGGCCGCTGATGGTGCTGCTCGACGAGATCGAAGGCAACGAAACCCGCATCGGCTACACCTTTTGAAAGCCCGCCCATGAGCGCCCGTTTCTACGCCGATATTGCGCTGGTACCCGGCCAGACAATCACCCTGCCCGACCAGGCGGCGCGCCATGTGCAGGTGCTGCGCCTGCAGCCGGGCGACGCCATCACGCTGTTCAACGGCCGGGGCCATGCCCAAGACAACGCCCAGGCCAGCGCCGAAGGCGAATTCGAGGCCACGGTGGCGCGCATGGGCCGCAGCGACGTGGATGTCACCATCGGCGCCTACACCGCCACCGCCCGCGAAGCTGCCCGCGCCATTCACTTGGTGGTGGGCATGCCGGCCAACGACCGCATGGACTGGCTGATCGAAAAAGCCACCGAACTGGGCGCAACGAGCATCCAGCCGGTGATGACCGAGCGCAGCGTCTTGCGCCTGAAGGCTGAGCGCGCAGATAAAAAACTCGCGCACTGGCGCGCCGCCGCCGCCGCCGCCTGCGAGCAGTGCGGGCGCAACCGCGTGCCGCTGATCCACGAGGTGCTGACGCTGGCCGACTGGCTGAAGAAAAGCGCGCCCGACGCCGCTGGCGGCATGCGCCTGCTGCTGTCGCTACAAGCTGGCAGCCGCCCACTGGCGGAAATCGTCGCGGGCAGCGGCGCTAACGCCTTCACGTTTTTAAACGGCCCCGAAGGCGGACTCAGCCCCGCCGAAGAAGCCGCCGCGCTGGCCTGCGGCTTCAGTCCCGTCACGCTAGGGCCGCGCGTGCTGCGCGCGGAAACCGCGCCGCTCGCCTGTCTGGCGCTGCTGACGCTGGCCTGAGCGACGCTCAAAAACCATGAACAAAAATCTCTGGCTGCTGGCCGTCTGCCAAGGCCTGTTCCTGACCAACAACGTCACCTTCATCGCCATCAACGGCCTGGTCGGCCTGAGTCTGGCGCCACTGGGCTGGATGGCGACGCTGCCCGTCATGGCTTACGTCGTCGGCGGGGCGCTCTCGACCGGATTTGTGGCGCGCGCCCAGCGCCGCTTGGGCCGCAGGCAGTCGTTTCAGCTCGGGCTGGCGGTGGCGGCGGCTTCGGCCCTGCTGTGCTGCTACGCCGCCTACAGCCGCAACTTCTGGCTGCTGACCACGGCCACGCTGGTGGCGGGCTACTACAACGCCAACGCCCAGCTCTACCGCTTTGCCGCCGCCGAACTGGCCGCGCCCGCGTTTCGCGAAAAAGCCGTCTCGCTGGTGCTGGCGGGCGGCCTGCTCGGCGGCGTGGCCGGGCCGAATCTGGCGGCGGCCACGCGCAGCCTGACGGCCGTGCCCTTTGCCGGGGCGTACCTGGCGCTGGCTGGCGTCGCGCTGCTGGCGATGGCGCTGCTGGCTTTTATCGACTTTCCGCCGCAGCCGCCGAAACACAGCGGCAACGGCGGCGGGCGGCCGCTGCGCGACATCCTGCGCCAGCCCGCCTTCATCGTCGCCGCCAGCGCCGGGGCGCTCGGCTACGGCGTGATGAACCTGCTAATGGCCGCCACACCCATTGCGATGCAAACCTGCGGCCTGCCGTTCTCCGACGTGGCGCTGGTGCTGGAGTGGCATGTGATCGGCATGTTTGCACCGGGCTTTTTCACCGGCCATCTGATCAAACGCTTTGGCCCGCTGCCGGTGATGGCGGCGGGGCTGGCGCTGAATGTCGCCTGCGTCGCGGTGGCGCTGACCGGCATCGAATTCCGGCAGTTTCTGGTCGCGCTGCTGCTGCTCGGGCTGGGCTGGAATTTCCTGTTCACCGGCGCCACCGCGCTGGCCTTGACGGCTTACCGCCCGGAAGAAAAAGACCAGGCGCAGGGCGCGCTGAACTTTTGCATCTTTGCCGTGCTGGCGGTCACCTCGCTGGCCTCGGGCGTGCTGGTGACGACGCAGGGCTGGGCGCTGCTGAATCTGGGTTCGCTGCTGCCGCTAGGCGTAACGGCGCTGGCGCTGGGCTGGCTGGCGCTGCGCCAGCGCCAGCAGCGCGCCTGAGGGCGCTTTTTTCCCAATCCAGTAACGTTGATGCAAGCCCGTCCAGCCCTTTTCTCGCCGGTTTCTGGTTCAATGACGGGTCTCGCCGCTTCTTCCGGCGGCGACTTTTATTTACTTTTCAAGGAGCTTTTCATGGGTTTATTTGATTCGGTTTTGGGCGCAGTATTGAACAACGGCCAACAGCCAGCAGCCAACACAGGCGCCAGCGCGGGCGGTCTGGGCGGCATCGTCGGCATGCTGGCGAGCAACCCGCAGCTGATCCAGATGGTCTTGGGCATGTTGAGCAACGACGGCGCGCAAGGCGGGCTGAGCGGCCTGGTCGGAAAATTCCAGCAGGCCGGTCTGGGCCCGGTGATCGCGTCGTGGATTGGCGGCGGCCCGAACCAGCCGGTGTCCGGCGACCAGGTGACCAGCGCGCTGGGCGCAGGCACCGTGTCCGATATGGCAGGCAAGCTGGGCCTGAACTCCGGCGAAGTCGCCGGTCAGCTCTCGCACCTGCTGCCGCTGCTGGTGAATCAACTGACGCCAAAAGGCGAAGCGCCCGCGCAAGGTCTGGGCAACAGCGGCGATTTGATGGGCATGCTGGGCGGTTTGCTGGGCCGCTGAAGGCGCTTCAGCCCGGCACGCTGGCCATCACCTGCGCCACCGCCGCCGTCAGCTTCTTGGCGTAGGGCACATGCAAAAACTCGTTCGGTCCGTGGGCGTTGCTTTTCGGGCCGAGCACGCCGCAGACCATCATTTGCGCTTTCGGGAAACCCTGGCTCAGCTGGCTCATCAGCGGAATCGTGCCGCCCTGGCCAATCGTGCCGCAGGGCGCGCCGAAGAAATTGTGCGACGCGGCGTTCAGCGCATTCTCAAACCACGGCGCGCTGCTGGGCGCGTTCCAGCCGGTGGCGCCGCCGCCGTCGCTTTCAAACGTGACTCTGGCCTGATACGGCGCGTTGTCTTCCAGTAAAGCTTTCAGCTCGCGCACCGCTGCGCTGGCCTCGACCAGCGGGGGCAGGCGCAGCGACAGTTTGAACGCGGTGTAAGGCCGCAGCACATTGCCCGCGTCTTTAAACGCCGGCAGGCCGTCGGCGCCGGTCACGCTCAGCGTTGGGCGCCAGGTGCGGTTTAACAGGGCTTCGAGCGGGTCGGTGGTCGTGGGCAGCGTGAAAGTGCTCGCGCCGCCGCAGTCGTAGTGCGCCCACGGAAAACGTTTATAGAGCTCGTCGCCCAAAATCGCCGCCGTGGCCTGCGCCTGCGCCAGCCGGTCCGCCGGAATTTCGCAGTGAAAGCTCTGCGGCAGCAGGCGCCCGGTGCGGCTGTCTTCGAGCCGGTCGAGCAACTGACGCAGGATGCGAAAGCTTGACGGCACCACGCCGCTGGCGTCGCCCGAATGCACGCCCTCGGTCAGCACCTCGACTTTTAAAACGCCGGTGGCGTTGCCGCGCAGGCTGGTGGTGAGCCAGAGCTGGTCATAGTTGCCCGCGCCCGAGTCGAGGCAAACGACGAGCGCCACATCGCCCAGCCGCTCGCGCAGCGCGTCCACATAGGGCAGCAAATCGTAGGAGCCGCTTTCCTCGCACGTTTCGATCAGGCCGACGATGCGCGGGTGCGCCACGCCTTGACTTTTGAGCGCCTGCACGGCGGCAATGCTGGCATAGACCGCATAGCCGTCGTCGGCGCCGCCCCGGCCGTAGAGCTTGCCGTCTTCGTACTTGGGCGTCCAGGGGCCGAGGTCGCTGCGCCAGCCGCTGAATTCGGGCTGCTTGTCCAGGTGGCCGTACATCAGCACCGTCTGGGTGGAATGGGCGCGGGTCGCGGCAATTTCGAAAAAGATCACCGGCGTGCGGCCTTCGAGCCGGACGATTTCCAGTGTTAAACCTTCGACTTTTTGCGCTTCCACCCACGCGGCGGCGTTGCGCACGACGGTCTCGATGTGGCCGTGCTGAGCCCAGTCGGCATCAAACGCCGGGGATTTGGCGGGAATGGCGATGTAGTCGGTGAGCTGGCGCACGATGTCGCCGTCCCACTGGGAAGTGATCTGGGACAAGGCTTGCCCGGCGTTCAAAATGGCGGCGGGGATTTCACGGTGCAGAGGGGCGTTCATGGCGAACTTTCAAAATGGAAAACTCAGCGCGGTGCTGTAAAAAGCTTACTTTACGCCTGCCGTCGCAGACGCTGTGCAGGACGCGCCCGCGCCTGATTGACAAGCGCTGCGCTGCGGCCACAATCGAACCGGCTTTCCTCAGATACCGATGTTCAACCTCATGGAGACTGCAATGCAAAAAAGAAAATTTCTAACCCAGTCGGCGGCCTTGCTCGGCGCTGGCGCTGGCGCCCTGCTGCTCTCGGGCTGCACCACCACGCCGGGGGCTGGCACGGCGGGCAAGCGCCAGGAGATTGATGCCAGCGCGAATGCCGCGCTGAGCAGGCTGTCGAGCACCGTGCCCGGTTCGCGCGAACTGCTCGGCAAGGCGCGCGGCGTGCTGGTCTTTCCCTCGGTGCTGGCTGCCGGACTGGGCATTGGCGGCGAATATGGCGAAGGCGTGTTGCGCGTCGGGGGCAAGAGCGTCGATTACTACAGCACCGTGAGCGCCTCGTTCGGCTGGCAGATTGGCGCGCAGTCAAAAGCCGTTATTTTTCTCTTCATGACGCAAGACGCGCTGGACAAATTCCGCAACAGCGAGGGCTGGACGGCTGGCATTGATGCCTCGGTGGCCGTCGTCAAGACTGGCGCGAACGGCGATGTGGACCTGAACACGGCGATGCAGCCGGTCAATGTTTTTGTCATGACGAACAAGGGCTTGATGGCCAACCTGACGATAGAAGGCACCAAGATCACCAAGCTGAAAACGTCGTGACGGCCAAGACGCCGGGGCGCAGCATCAGCGCCTCGGCGCCTGCCGCATCACGGCAGGTGGCTTGGCTTAATTAATAGCTCGCCATCGCCTCGCCGAGCCGCACGCCGCGCCCCGGCGCCCAGTCCGGGTTAAAGCGCAGCGGCCCTTTCGGGAACAGCATCACGACGGTTGAGCCGAGCAGGAAGCGGCCCATTTCGTCGCCCTGTTTTAAGGCCACGTCGCCAGCCGCCGGATACACCCACTCGCGCACAGCCTTGCTGCGCGGCGGGTTCACCACGCCATGCCAGACGGTGGCCATGCTGCCAACAATCGTCGCGCCGACCAGCGCCAGCACGAACGGCCCACGCGCCGACTCAAACACGCAGACCACGCGCTCGTTGCGCGCAAACAGCCCCGGCACGCCGCGCGCCGTCACCGGGTTCACTGAAAACAGCTCGCCCGGCACGTAAATCATGCGGCTCAAACGGCCCTCGCAGGGCATGTGGATGCGGTGGTAATCCTTGGGGCTCAAGTAAATCGTCGCGAACTGGCCGTCCTGAAACTGCGCCGCCAGCGCCGCGTCGCCGCCGACCAGCGCGGTGGTGGAATAGCGGTGCCCCTTGGCCTGGAAAATCTGGTCGTTTTCAATCGCGCCGAACTGGCTGACCGCGCCATCGACCGGGCAGATCAAATCGGCCTGCGCCAAAGGCCGGGCACCGGGTTTCAGGGCGCGGGTGAAAAAGTCGTTGAAGGTGGCGTAGCTGGCGATGTCGGGATTCAGCGCCTCGGCCATGTTGACCCGGTAGCGGGCGACAAAGCGGCGGATGATGCTGGTCGTCACCGCGCCGCGCTCGCCGGAGGCGACGAAACCCGCAAACTGGGTCAGCGCCTGCTTGGGCAACAGGTATTGAGGAAGGACGGCGAGGCGGTCAGACAAAGGCACGGGCATGCAGGGCTTCTTGAGGGGGAAAGCTGGATTCTAGCCAGCCGCCCAGAGCGGCCCCGGCCCGGCCTGCTCCGGCTTTTACGCAGCGCGGTGCGCGCCTGGCGCGTCCGGGGAGTGGGGGCGGGCGCGCTCTCAAGCCGCCGGGTAGCCCGCTTCGGCCAGCGCCGCCGCGACTTTTTCGGGCGGCTGCGAGGTTTGCACGGTGACTTTTTTCGCGGGCAGATCGACGCTGACCGTGGCGGCTGAATCGAGCTGCGTCAGCGTCTGGGTGATGGCTTTAACGCAATGGCCGCAACTCATGGCCGGGATGGTGAATTCCATAAAAACTCCTTGAAGTGGTGAAGATGATCTGAAAATGCAGTCTGAACCTTTCCACGGTGGGAAGGTCAAGCGATTTTCCTTTTTTCTTGTGGGCCTTGGTGCCGTCAGGGGCCGCACTTGACCTTTCCACCGTGGGAAGGTTCACACTACGGCGATTGACCCTCAGGAAAGCCCACATGAACGCCACCGCCCCGCCAAAACCGCCCGCATCCGCGCTGAAAGAATGGACGCTGCCCATCGAAGGCATGACCTGTGCCTCCTGCGTGGCCCGCGTTGAAAAAGCCCTGGCCGCCACGCCGGGCGTGGCCGAAGCCAGCGTCAATTTCGCGACTGAACAAGCCAGCGTCAAGGCCAGCGCCGAGGTCACGCCAGCCACGCTGACAGCCGCCGTCGAAAAAGCCGGTTACGCCGTCGGCGAAGAATCCGTGCGGCTGAACATCAGCGACATGACCTGCGCCTCCTGCGTGGCGCGCGTGGAAAAAGCCTTGAAGCAGGTGCCGGGCGTGCTGTCGGCGGAGGTCAATCTGGCCACGGAAATGGCGGAGGTGAAAGTCGTCGGCGGCGCCGTCACGCCAGCCCAGCTGATCGCCGCTGCGGACAAGGCCGGTTATCCGGCGGCTGAATGGCGCGAGCCGGGCGCGGGCGGCTCGACGGACGGCGGCAGCGGCACGGATTCAGGCACAGGTTCAGCCGCAGGCGCAGGAACCGGCGCCGCCGCCAAATCGCCTGCCAAACCCGGCGCGCCCTGGTGGCCGATTGCGCTGGCCGCTGCGCTGTCGGCGCCGCTGGCGCTGCCGATGTTCGGCGCGCTGTTTGGCCAGTCGTGGATGCTGGACGGCTGGCTGCAGTGGGCGCTGGCCACGCCGGTGCAGTTCTGGCTCGGGGCGCGCTTTTACAAGTCCGGCTGGAAGGCGCTGCGGGCAGGTGCGGGCAATATGGATTTGCTGGTCGCGCTGGGTACGTCGGCGGCTTACGGCCTGAGCGTTTATCAGCTGCTGAAACACGGCGCTGGCAGCGGCGGCCACGCGATGGCGCACCTGTATTTTGAAGCCTCTGCGGTCGTCATCACGCTGGTGCTGCTGGGCAAATGGCTGGAAGCACGCGCCAAGCGCCAGACCACCGAAGCGATACGCGCCCTGAACGCGCTGCGCCCCGAAACCGCCCGCCTGCGCCGCAACGGCGTGGACACCGACGTGCCGGTCGGCGAGGTCAAAGTCGGCGATCTGGTCGTCGTGCGTCCCGGCGAGCGCATTGCCGTCGATGGCGAGATCACCGAGGGCACGACTGAGGCCGACGAGTCGCTGATTACCGGCGAAAGCCTGCCGGTCAGCAAGCAGCCCGGCGACCGGGTGACCGGCGGCGCGGTCAACGGCGAAGGCTTGATCGTGGTGCGCACCAGCGCCGTCGGGGCGGAATCGACGCTGGCGCGCATCGTGCGCATGGTCGAGTCGGCGCAAGCGAAAAAAGCGCCGATTCAGCGACTGGTCGATCAGGTGAGCAGCGTGTTCGTGCCGGTGGTGATTGGCATCGCGTTTGTCACGCTGCTGGGCTGGGGCTGGTTCGGCTCGGGCGACGGCCACTGGGAAACCGCCATTTTGAACGCCGTGGCCGTGCTGGTGATTGCCTGCCCCTGCGCGCTCGGGCTGGCCACGCCGACGGCCATCATGGCGGGCACCGGCGTCGCGGCGCGCCACGGCATTTTGATCAAGGACGCGGAGGCGCTGGAAATCGCGCACCAGGTCAAAGTGGTGGCTTTTGACAAAACCGGCACGCTGACCGAAGGCAAGCCCGAACTGGTCGAGCTGGCCGCGCTGGCTCCGCAAAGCGCCGCCCGCGACGCCGTGCTGGCCTGGAGTGCCGCGATTCAGTCCGGCAGCGAGCACCCGCTGGCCAAGGCCGTGACCACGCTGGCCGAGAAAGAAAAGCTCAGCGTCCCGGCGGCCACGCAGTTGCGCGCTGTGGCCGGGCGCGGCATGGCGGCGCTGGTCGAGGGGCGCGAATTGCGTCTGGGCAGCCCGCGCTTCATGCAGGAATTGAAAGTCGATGTCAGCGCCTTTGCCGAGCGCGCCGCCGCGCTCGAAGCGCAGGGCCGCACCGTGTCCTGGCTGGCCGACGTGACGGGCGCGCCGCAACTGCTGGCGCTGCTGGCCTTTGGCGACACCGTCAAAACCAGCGCAGCGGCGGCGGTGGCCAGCCTGCACGCGCTGGGTATTCAAACGGCGCTGATCACCGGCGACAACCAGGGCAGCGCCGACGCGGTGGCCAAACAGCTCGGCATTGACATCGTCCACGCCCAGGTGCTGCCCGAAGACAAGGCCAATATCGTCGGCCAGCTCAAGGCCGGGATTAAAGGAACGGACGCCAAAAATGCCCGCGTCGCGATGGTCGGCGACGGCATCAACGACGCGCCCGCGCTGGCCGCTGCCGATGTCGGCATCGCCATGTCCACCGGCACCGACGTGGCGATGCAGGCCGCAGGCATCACGCTGATGCGCGGCGATCCGGCGCTGGTGGCCGACGCCATCGACATCTCGCGGCGTACCTACGCGAAGATTCGGCAAAACTTATTTTGGGCGTTTTTCTACAACGTGGTCGGCATTCCACTGGCCGCGTTCGGGCTGCTCAGTCCGGTGATTGCCGGGGCGGCGATGGCCTTCAGCAGCGTCAGCGTGGTTAGCAACGCGCTGCTGCTGCGCCGCTGGAAAGGCCGCTCGAAATGAGCGCCCCGTTCAACATCGGCCAGGCCGCGAGCCAGTCGGGCGTGTCGGCCAAGATGATCCGCCACTACGAAACGCTGGGCCTGCTGCCCGCCGTGGCGCGCACCGAGGCGGGCTACCGGCAGTATGGCGAAGCGCAGATTCACACGCTGCGCTTTATCCGCCGCGCCCGGCTGCTGGGTTTCAGCATGCTGGAGATTACCGAACTGCTCAAGCTGTGGCAAAACCAGGGACGCGCCAGCGCCGACGTGAAACGCATCGCGCTGGCCCACGTCGCCGACCTGGAGCGGCGCATCGCCGAAATGCAGGCCATGCGCCAGACGCTGGTGCAGCTGGCCGACTGCTGCCAGGGCAACCAGCGGCCCGACTGCTCGATTTTGAGCGGGCTGGCCGGTTGATTCGTTCAAAATTCCACCTCCACAGCGCACGGCGGCAAACAAAGAAGGAGGCACACGATGCTTGAGCAACTGCAGGTGAAAAAATTCACCGTTTTCCATGATGAGTAATTTGACTTTTCCAAGGGGCTCAACGTCATCGTGGGCGAGAACAGCGCTGGCAAATCGCACCTGCTCAAACTCGCCTATGCGCTGATTGCCACCAGCGCGCAAGCGGGCAAAAAACTCAACGGCACAGAGCCGACCAAAACGTATCTGCAAAAAGCCTATGGTGACAAGTTGACGGGAGTTTTCCGCCCCGAATCTCTGGGCCGCCTGGCCAGCCGAAAACAAGGGCGCGAGCGCTGCGAGGTGGCGCTGGTTTTTGCCGATACCGGCCTCAATACCAGCATTAGCTTTTCAACCAGTGCCCAAACCGATGTTCAGGTCGATCAGCTACCCGCCCGCTGGGAGGCGCAAAGCCCGCTGTACCCATCCCATTACACACAAGTCCACCCGTTTAGACTTCGCCTGAGCTGAAGTGAACTTTCAAGGGGTAGATATGGGCTGGGGCGAGGAAGAATTCAAAGGCATAGACCTGGGCGATACACGGCTGAACCAGCGCGCAGTGCTGCTGGCTGAGCGGCTGGCGCAAAAGCCCTCGGAGAGCATTCCAGGGGCCTGCGGGTGCTGGGCCGAGACAGCGGCGGCTTACCGTTTCTTGCGCAACGAGGAGGTGAGCTGGGACAAAGTGCTCGCGCCCCACTGGCAGGCCAGTCAGGCCCGCATGGCCCAGCACAAGGTGGTGCTGTGCCTGCAGGACACCACGGAGCTGGACTACAACGGCCAAGAAATCGAAGGCCTGGGGCCGCTGAGCTACGAGGCCCAGCGCGGGCTGTATCTGCATCCGACCTATGTGGTCAGTCCCGAGCGCGAACCGCTGGGCGTGTTCAACGCCTGGAGTTGGGCGCGCGAGTTCAAGGACAAAGACGGCCAGCGCGGCGGCTTGTCGGAGAGCAGCCGCTGGATTGAAAGCTACGAGCGCATTGCCGAGAGTGCCGAGCGGCTACCGCAAACCCGCCATGTGTGCATCGGTGACCGCGAGAGCGACATGCTGGCGCTGATGGTCAAGGCGCGCGATCTGGGCTACCCGGCTGACTACCTGATCCGCAGCCAACACAATCGGGTGCTGCCGGGCAGCGGAAAATTATGGGATCAGGTGATGGCGCAGGCCCCGCTGGGGCGCATCCGCTTCGTGCTGCCCGCCGGACGCGGGCGCAAGAGCCGCACGGTCGAGCAAGACATTCGCGTTGAGCGCGTGCAGCTGAGCGACAAAGCCAAGGGCACGATCGAGGTGAGCTGCCTGATCGCCTGCGAGGTCAATGCCCCAGCGGGGGCCAAGCCCGTGATCTGGCGCCTGCTGACCAACCGGGTGGCCACTACGCTGCAGGAAGCCAGCGAGCTCATCGACTGGTACCGCGCACGCTGGGAGATCGAGCTGTTTTTCCTGATCCTCAAGGAGGGCTGCCGCGTCGAGCGGCTGCAGCTGAGCAGCAAAGAGCGCCTGGAGTCCGCGCTGGCGATCTACATGGTTATCGCCTGGCGCATCAACCGCCTGATGCGCCTGGGGCGCACCGTGCCCGAGCTGCCCGCCGATCTGGTGTTCGAGCCCGATGAGTGGCGTGCGGCCTATATCCTGAACAAAAAACCCATCCCCAAGAAGGTGCCGGGCCTGAACGAAGTCATCCGCCTGATCGCCCAGCGCGGCGGGTTTCTCGGGCGCAAGGGCGACGGTGAGCCTGGTGCCAAGACGCTGTGGTTGGGCCTGCGGGAGGTGGCCATCTTCGTCGAAGGTGCCCGCTACGCCAGAGCGTTCAGTGAGGCGGGGACTTGTGTGTAATGGGATGCCTTAGACGAGGACGAGTTCTCACCGTGCCGTCACACGACGCGCAGCCCAAGTGATTGAAGGGTGGCGGTCAGTAGCATCGTCCACCTCGCTGGAAATTCCGAAATCACATGCACATCGTCTTTTTGTCTCGAAATAGTGCTCAAAATACCCCAAATGGGGGATACCCGATTCATTTTTTGACGTAAGATAAAAATTCAATCGAATTGCACCCTTCCAAAGAGCCAGTCGATTGAAGGGGCTCAAGCCTCTTGTTTTACAAAAAGGTATGTGGAATAAAATAATTCATAATAATGATATTTTTATCTGTTTGCGACTTTTAATTTTACATAATGAAAAGAAATATAGATGAATACTTTTACACGCCATAACCAGTTGGGAATGTTAGTCTTTTTATTTTCTTCAATTTTGCATGCGTCTGCAATAGCTCAGCCAACTGCCTCTCTTGAGCCAGTTTCAGACAAAGTTTTATCAAAATTTAAAGCGTCTTCAAATGATGATTTTGACTCTTACTGCACATACACAAATGGTACCTCGGAGTTTATGGTTAACAGAGGAGATTCGTGGGAGAACACTTCATTCATTCAATCTGGAGGGCAAATTGTTCCTGTTGAATTTGTTGGAGAAAGTAAAGGTAAGGCTGTTTGGAAATCTGGTGATGGAGCTACCGAGGTTACATTTGCTTCCAAAAATTGGAAATCTGGGACTCTCACCGTGAAATCAGGGCAGAATACTGCTTCAAAGCAGGTAAAGCTTTCTTGCCGCGACTGATTTGTTACAGTGCGAAATTAGCACGGGTGGCATTCACTGAAGTATTGGTGCGTGTTGAGTGCTAATTTGTAATGAGTACTGACTGACTTTAGAACGCTTGTAAAAGATTATACTCATTTCCGGATATAGATTTTTTAATTATTCTTCTTCAAAAACTTATTTGTGTAAAGTTTTTTGAAGTGATATTTTTACATCATCAAGAGTGTAGATAATTCGGCCTAAAAAAAAGCCAATCCGACGAGACTTTATGTCGTTTGTATAGAACTTGACAAACTGCGCTAAATGTAGTGAATGGGCTTTGGGTACCGAAACTGACTACGGATTACGACATAGAAATCCTCATCAGGATGAACGCAACAGACAAGACTTCATAGGGCATGTCGCCTCAACATGTTAATTTGGCGAGTCTTTTCCCATCGTTAGCCACGATTTAACCGCGTCAAGGCCAAGCCCTGCGGGTGGACTACGTCCAGCCTTGACCCAATAAATCATGGTGGCGGGGCGCTCTACACCACTAGCGCTGGCTTTGCAACTTCCATACAAAACGACGAAGAGCCCAATTTTCTTGATATTTCTGGAAATTAATGTCTAAACAAAATAAAATCAAAAATTTGAGAATGCAAGTCAGTTTCATCTATGAAGTGCAGACACTCAAAAAAAATCAATTTTCTTTGATCGTAGCGGCGTTTCTTTTATGTTTAGCCAGTTGTTCTTCAGATACCCAACAGGAGTCGTCAACATCCATCAAAATCGCACGCTGCAAGAGCGAAATGTCAAAATTTGACGAACTCATAAAAGCAAGTGATAACGGGGATTATCAAGCATTGAAAGTTGCCGCTGACATGCTATCTAATGGATATTTAGATGATAGCTGCTCGAAAATTTATGACAAAGAAAAAGCAATAGAATATTATGAATTCGCTGCAAAGAATGGCAACAAAGAAGCAAGTGTAATGCTATCAACAATCCTTCAGTCTGAAAAAAATAAAACTGAAGAAAACAGCCAGGGAAATATAGTAAATTTCTTTTCTGGGAAATGGATTGACAAAGAAGCTGCAATAGAAATTGCAATCGCTCGGAATGGTTCTCTCTCCTTATATTCGGCGACCACTGACCAGCTTTTTAGTGAGGATGAAAAAATAGAGCTAGATAAGAATATTTCTTCTAGAAGGAGGGATGTATTTCACTCTGCGAAGGAGCGAAGTGGATATTGGGATGCCATAAAAGAAGTTGCCGACATTGAAGCTATGGAATTAATAAAAAATACAGAAACTTCCGTTGTAAATAAGATATCAGGAGCCGCTGCATCCCTGATTATCGACAGAAAATGCAAAAAAACATTTGGTTACTCTGGAGATTTGTTAGAGTTTAAAGAAGATAAAATAAGTCAATTTTCAATTTCGCCAAGTCTTCCATTTTTAAGATTGGAGTGTCCAACTGAAACAAAAATACTTGTAGCAACACGCGGAAACTCAAATGAGTTAATACACTTAGTGTGTAAAGATAGGGGCTGTTCAAAATTTCCAGAATTAACAAGAAACCCTGTCAGCAGCATACGCATTCCAGTAAGATTAAATTAAAAAGTCTAAATATGAAAAAAAATAAGATTAGCATAATAATTTCCGCTATTATCCTTTTAGCTACTCCTATTTCTTTTGCAGCAACCAGTGTAAAAGAAACAAAGGCCCTACAAGGTGGGCGACTTGAACTAATTTCCTTAAGCGAAGATACATTTGAGAGGGAAATAAGATTCAAAGGTAAGACTATTTTTAAAAATCAAACCAAAGAACTTGAGTTTCTTTCTATTGCTAATGAATTTAAATTTGGTTCAGTTGATTTAATTGTTTTTAGTTCAAATGCGGGGGCGTCTAGCCCGCCAGACTATTTTATACTTGCAGTGGATGCATCTGGAAACATAAAAAATTTGACACCATCATCTTTAATTTCTGGTGCGGGGGAAGCGAAATTTACAAAGACCATTGATAGCATAGAAATGAATCTCGGGTACAAGAATAAAAGAAAACAAATCGCGATAGTCAAGATCGATTATGCATCTGCATTGAATAGCACTATCACATTGAAACAAGCAGGCTCATTGAAAGACAAGTCAATTACAGTAGATGATTGCTCATGGCTTTACGAGCAGGTTATTGGCGAGTGTATCGAAAGTATTAATAGCGATCCGACTTGTTCAGGGCCTAAAGGGTTATTATCCATGTCCAGTCAACGCGGTTTGTATTCATTTGATGAACAACCAGGCTTCTCACAAGTAGTATTTTCAAATGCATGCGAATCGGCATGCAAATCTGGCCAAAAGCCAAATTTTGATAAATTTGCGAAAAATTCCTGCGGAATAAAGGAAGGTCTGCATAAGTGAACACCCTGTGTGCTACGCGTAAGTCCAGTGTTGCATGATGCAGTGCATGAAACAAAGCAGTCTTGGGCCTGACCTCAACGCTAGGAGAACGCGCAAGCGCGAGTTCCTGGAGCAGATGGACACAGTGATTCCCTGGGCCGAGCTGGTGGCCGTCATCGCACCCTACTATCCAGAAGGACGCACTGGGCGCCCGCCGTTTGCGCTGGAGACCATGCTGCGGGTGCATTTCATGCAGCAGTGGTTCTGTCTGTCGGACCCGGCGATGGAAGAAGCGTTTTTCGACACGCCGCTGTTTGGTCAGTTCGCCCAGCTCGATGTCCATGACCGTGTGCCCGATGAGAGCACCATTTTGAGGTTTCGCCACCGGCTGGAAAAGCACAAGCTGGCCGAGGAGCTGTTCAAGACGATCAACGACTTGCTGCGCCAGCGTGGCCTGATGCTGCGCGCGGGCACGCTGGTCGATGCCACCTTGATTGCCGCGCCCAGCTCGACCAAGAACAAGCAGCGCGACCCCGAGATGCATTCGAGCAAGAAGGGCGAGCAGTGGTACTTCGGGATGAAAGCGCACATCGGTGTGGATACGGGCTTTGGGCTGGTGCATACGGTGCGCGGCACGGCTGGCAATGTGGCCGATGTCAGCGAAGGCAACCAGTTGCTCCATGGAGAGGAAACAGTCGGCTTTGGGGACGCGGGCTATCAAGGCATCGACAAGCGTGCCGACGCCAAGCCAGACGTGCGCTGGCAGGTGGCCATGCGACCGGGCAAGCGGCGCGCGCTGGACAAAACCAAGCCGCTGGATGCGATCATCGACAAAATCGAAACGCTCAAGGCGGGCATTCGCGCCAGGGTTGAGCACCCGTTTCGCGTGATCAAGTGCCAGTTCGGCTTTGTCAAAGTGCGCTACCGCGGCTTGATGAAAAACACTCAGCAACTCAACACGCTGTTTGCGCTGTCGAACCTGTGGATGGTGCGCAAGCAACTGATGTTCAAGCCGCTGGTTGTGCGGGGATGAGTGCGTCCAAAAACCGGGCAGGCGCCCCGAAAATGTCCAAAAAGGTCAATTACGGCACCAAAATACGCTGCAGTTCGCGCTGCTCAAGTCCGGCTTCCATTGGATGAAAAATAAATCGGCCTTAGCACGCTTGTCGCCGAGTTATGCAGACCTTCCTTTAGGCAAACCTAAAAATCAGCGGATGAAATCCGCCCTCATCCACCCCAGCCCCGCCTCCGTAGCCCCCGCCACCGCCCCGCGCACCGGCCGGTACTCACACCCCACCCAGCCGTCATACCCTAGCTCGTCCAGCAGCGCAAATAAATAGGGGTAATAAATCTCGCCAGTATCCGGCTCATTGCGCCCCGGCATGCCCGCAATCTGAATATGCCCAATCCGCCCCGTCGGCACGTAGCGGCGCAGTTTGGTCGCCAAATCGCCTTCCATGATCTGGCAGTGGTAAAAATCCATTTGCACTTTCAAATTCGCCGCGCCGATTTCGTCCAATATCGCGTGCGCCTGATCCTGCCGGTTTAAAAAATAACCGGGAATATCACGGGTATTAATCGGCTCGATCAGCGCGTCCACGCCAGCGGCGGCTGCCTGCGCTGCCGCGTGGCGCAGGTTGCTGACGTAAGTGGCCTGCGCCGCCGCCAGCGCCACGCCCTCGGGCCGCACGCCCGCCATGACGTGGATGCGCGGGCAGTTCAATTGCTGCGCGTAGTCCAGCGCCAGCGCCAGCCCGGCGTTAAATTCCGCCTCGCGCCCCGGCAGGCAGGCCGTTCCCCAGCTGGTTTTTGACGCCCAGGCTGCGTCGATGCTGGCCGCGTCCGTGCCGCCGGGCGGGGTGTTGATCAGCACCAGTTGCAGGCCGCTGGCGGTTAACAGCGCCTTGAGTTCGGCGGCGGGGCAGGAATACGGCGAGAGCAGCTCGACGGCCTTGAAGCCGTCGCGGGCGGCGGCGGCCAAGCGCTCGGCAAAAGGCAGCTCGGTGTAGAGCCAGTTCAGGTTGGCGGCAAATTGGGGCATGGCGTTTTTCAGGGCGTGGGGGTGGGAGTCGGAATCGGTTTTGGCTGGTTGGCCGGGTCGTCGGCGCCGGGGGCGGTTTTGCATTCCCAGAAAATCCGGGCCTGGCAATGGCGGCAAATCTCGGGGTCTAGCTTGCCGAAGATGGTGGCAATGGCGCTGAACTTGTCGGCAAACTGGTGCTCAGGCCCAAGCAGGCTGGTGAAGCCGGTCTTGCGCCACATCTGGATGACTTCCGGGCGTGGCCGGTGAAAGTACAGGTTGCCGCCCATCGCCCGGCGCGCCGCCAGCTCGGTGGCCCACAGTTCGGCGCCGGCCAGGTCGATGAAGTTCATGCTTTTGGCCATCACCAGCAGGTGTTTTTGCGGACTGGGCTGGTGGCGCAGCGCGTACAAAATGTCGGCGACATGCTGGGTCGCGCCAAAATAGACTTCGCCCTCCATGCGCAGCAGTTTGAGCTGCGGGCATTCGGGCAGCGGCGGGCGGGCGTCTTCGGGGGCGGCGTCGGGCGCGTCATCAATCACAACAAACTGGCGCGCCAGCCCCCGGCTGTCAAAGCCCATCGTGCGCATCGCGGGGCGCGAGGTGCGGTACAGAAACAGCATCAGCGACAGCAGCACGCCGAGCAAAATCGCCATTTCCATGCGGATGGTGACGGTGGCCAGCAGCGTCGCCAGCGCCACCGAAAAATCGCTGCGGCTCAAACTGAAAAGCTGGCGCCAGCGCGCCAGATCGACCAGACTCAGCGCGACCAGCACCAGCAAGCCCGCCAGCGCAGCCATCGGAATCTGCGCCAGCACCGGCGCGCTGACGGCCACCAACGCGAGCAGCAGCAGCGCCGAAAACACCGACGACAGCGGCGTGCGCGCGCCCGCGTCCAGGTTCGGCATGGAGCGGTTCAGCGAGCCGCAGGAGACATAGCTGGAGAAAAATCCGCCGACGAGGTTGGACAGCCCCTGGCCCCGGAACTCGCGGTTCACGTCGATGCGCTGGCCCGAGCGCAGCGCCACCGCCTTGGCAATCGAGATCGCCTGGCCGAGCGCGACGATGGTCAGCGCAAACGCCAGCCCGATCAGCTCCGACGCCTGCGCCCAGCCGATGCGCGGCAGTTCAAAGCGCGGCCACGGCGTTGCCATCAGGCCGACGGTGCGCAGCGCCGCAGCAGGCATGGCGCTGGCGGCAGTGAATTGACTCCAGCCCCAGGACAGCGCAGTGGCGGCGGCCAGGCCGATCAGCATATAAGGCCAGTTGCGGCGCCAGCGGCGCAGCCCCAGCGCCAGCGCCAGCGTCACGCCAGCGACAGAGATGGCCGCCGGTTTGGCGTTGCCCAGTTGCGTCACAACATGGCGCAGCACAGCGCCCGCGCCGTGTTCCGGCGCCGCGCCCAGTCCGAGCAAATCGGGCAGCGCATGCACGGCAATCAGCAGCGCCGCGCCGGAGGTAAAACCAAACAGCACGGCGGGCGCAATGAAATTGGCCAGCATGCCCAGCCGCAGCGCGCCAATCAGCCACTGTAAGGCGCCGACCATCACGGTGACGGCCAGCGCCAGTTGAATATAGGCCGGGCTAAAGGCCAGCGCCAGCGGCGACAGCATGGCAAAGAGCGCCAGCGAATTGGCATTCGTCGGGCCGGACATCACATGCCAGCTCGAACCAAACAGCGCCGCGACGATGCAGGGAATGATGGCGGTGTACAGCCCATATTCCGGCGGCAGCCCGGCCAGCGTGGCAAAGGCGATGCCCTGGGGCAGCACCAGCACGGCGCCGAGCAGCCCGGCCAGCGCATCGGCGCGCAGCGTGGCGGGCGAGACAAGCCGCACCCAGTCGCCAAACAGGCGCTCGGCCAGACGGCCCGGCAGGCTTGCAAATGACACGGCGACCGGAGCGTCTGAAGATTTCATGGTGCGCTAATTGTGGCCTGCACACCTGAAGCGTTCAGAGGCCGGAATGCCTATTTCTTCATCAAGCGCGCTGCAGCTTGAACACCGCCCGGCTGGCACGGGCGTTCGGCCAGAAGCGAATTTCCTCGCCGTCTTGCAGCCCGAACGCATCGAGCACCTGCAGCTTATTTTGCCGCGCCAGCGCCTCAAAGTCGCGCAGCGTGCCGACGCGGATGTTGGGCGTGTCGTACCACTGGTAAGGCAGCACCTTGGTCACCGGCATGCGCCCGCGCAGCACGGCCAGCCGGTTCGGCCAGTGGGCAAAGTTCGGAAACGCGACGATGCCGGTGCGGCCCACGCGGGCGGTTTCGCGCAGCATCACTTCGGCGTTGCGCAGGTGTTGCAGCGTGTCGATCTGCAGCACCACATCGAAGGAGGCGTCGCCGAACAGCGCCAGCCCGGCTTCCAGATCGAACTGAATCACGTTGACGCCACGCGCCATGCAGGCCTGCACGTTGGCGTCGTCGATCTCCACGCCGTAGCCGGAGCAGCCGCGCTCCTTGATTAAATAGTCCAGCAGCGCGCCGGTGCCGCAGCCCAGATCGAGCACGCGCGCGCCGTGCGGCACCAGCCGGGCAATCGACAGCAAATCCGCCGAGGGCAGCACATTGCGCTGGCTTGTTCCGCTCATACGCTCACCTTGCTTTCAAAATAGGAGCGCACCACGCCCATGTAACGCGCATCGTCGAGCAAAAACGCATCGTGTCCGTGCGGCGCGTCGATTTCGGCGTAGCTCACGTCGCGCTGGTTGTCCAGCAGCGCCTTGACGATTTCGCGGCTGCGCGCCGGTGAAAAGCGCCAGTCGGTGGTGAAGCTGACCAGCAGGAATTTGGCGCGGGCTTTGGCCAGGGCGCGGCTCAGGTCGCCGCCGAATTCAGCCGCCGGGTCAAAGTAGTCCAGCGCCCGGGTGATTAATAAATAGGTGTTGGCGTCGAAATACTCGGCGAACTTGTCGCCCTGGTAGCGCAGGTAGCTTTCGATCTCGAACTCGACTTCCTGCGTCGTGTACTGGTAGGCGTCGGCCTGGGTCGCCACGGCAGAGCGGGTCCGGCGCAGCTGGCGGCCAAACTTTTCGTTCATCACGTCGTCGCTCAGGTAGGTGATGTGGCCGATCATGCGGGCAATGCGCAGGCCGCGCTTGGGCAGCACGCCGTGCTGGTAAAAATGCCCGCCGTGAAAATCCGGGTCGGTGACGATGGCGCGGCGCGCCACTTCGTTGAAAGCGATATTTTCCGCCGTCAGGTTCGGCGCGCTGGCCACGACCACGGCGTGGCGCACGCGCTCGGGGTATTGCAGCGTCCAGCTCAAGGTCTGCATGCCGCCCAGGCTGCCACCCATCACGGCGGCCAGCGTCTGGATGCCGAGCGCGTCGAGCAGCCGGGCCTGTGCATTCACCCAGTCCTGCACCGTGACCACCGGGAAATCCGCGCCGTAAATCGCGCCGGTGTCCGGGTTGATTTGCATCGGCCCGGTCGAGCCAAAGCAGGAACCCAGGTTGTTCACGCCGATGACGAAGAAGCGATCCGTGTCCAGCGGCTTGCCGGGGCCGATCATGTTGTCCCACCAGCCTTCGGAGCGGGGCTTGGGCTGGCCGCTTTCGTCCAGATAGACGCCAGCCACATGGTGCGAGGCGTTCAGCGCGTGGCAGATCAGCACCGCGTTGGAGCGCTCGGCGTTGAGCTGGCCGTAGGTTTCGTAACTCAGGTCGTAGGCGCGAATCGACGCGCCGCTGCGCAGCGCCAGCGGCTCGGCAAAATGCATGGACTGGGGCGTGGCAACAAGAACAAAAGCAGAAGGCACGGTGGAAAGCCCCTCAACAGGAAAAACCCGCGCTCAAACCGGCAAGACTGGCGCGGAAAAAACAAAACCCGGCGTCGCCAAAGGCGAGACCGGGTTGAATGGCGCTTCGTCTTTAGCGGTACTTTTAAAGCGCCCGCAAGCTGAGCAAATCGGCGCCGGGCAAGTATAGCAATCTACGCTTTTATCAGCAGCGCCAGAGCGCCAAGCCCGGCAAAGATCAGGGCCGACACGACATGCACGACGCGCAGCGGCACCAGCCGGGTGACGCGCTCGCCGAGCCAGACCACGGGCGCGTTGGCCAGCATCATGCCCAGCGTCGTGCCCGCGACGACCCAGAAGTAGGCTTGGTACTGCGCCACCAGCATCACGGTGGCAATTTGCGTCTTGTCGCCCATTTCGGCCAGGAAAAACGCCAGCACCGTGGTGCCAAACACGCCAAAGCGCGGCGCGCCCGAATCGTCGCCCTCATCGAGCTTGTCGGGAATCAGCATCCACGCCGCCATCGCGATAAAGGAAACGCCCAGAATCCAGCGCAGCGCCTGCGGGCCGATCAAGGTGGTGAACCAGGCGCCCAGCGCCCCGGCCAGCGCGTGGTTGGCAATCGTCGCGACAAAGATGCCCAGCACGATGGGCCAGGGCTTGCGAAAACGCGCCGCGAGCACCAGCGCGAGGAGTTGCGTCTTGTCGCCCATTTCGGCGAGGGCGACGATGCCCGTGGAGACGAGGAAAGCTTGCATGCAATAAAAAACAGCTCCGGCCGGAAATGAAAAACCCATGACTGCGCGGCATCCCCGGCCTGAAGCTTGAATTCAGTGTTGGCGGCTGCGCAGTCAAAGGTCTCGCCAGGCTTGACAACTGTTTGCGCCATGTCGGCCCCGTTGCAGGGCCGGACAAGTGTGTTGACGCAAACCCCTCTCAATCCGTCTTGCGAAGGAAGAAGGGCGGCTACTCCCCAATGACAGGCAGGATTATAGCGAGGCACTTTTTTGGCGCAAATGCCGTGTAATGGTGCAATTTTTCAGGAATTGCACATTTATGGAAACATACGGCATATTTATTGCTTAAATTTGGTGCGTTTTCTAAGTTTTCATGTAAAACGCACCAACACAACACATTTCATTCAAAAGAGAGAGTTATGGACGCACTAAAACAGGGCTCTAATGCCTTGTTCATTTTGTTGGGCGGCATTATGGTGCTCGCCATGCACGCCGGTTTTGCTTTTCTGGAACTGGGCACGGTCCGAAAAAAGAACCAGGTCAATGCGCTGGTGAAGATCCTGGTGGATTTTTCGATCTCGACCGTGGTCTATTTCGTCGTCGGCTATGGCGTCGCTTACGGCACGCATTTCTTTGTCGGCGCGGAACAGTTGGCCGCCAAAAATGGCTACGAGCTGGTCAAATTTTTCTTCCTGCTGACCTTTGCGGCGGCAATTCCAGCGATTATTTCCGGGGGCATTGCCGAGCGGGCGCGCTTTTATCCTCAACTGATCGCAACAGCGGTCATCGTCGGCTTTGTCTATCCCTTTTTCGAGGGCATTGCCTGGAACCAGCATTTTGGCGTTCAGGCCTGGCTCAAGGCGCTGACCGGCGCCGAGTTTCATGATTTTGCCGGCTCCATCGTGGTGCATGCCATGGGCGGCTGGCTGGCGCTGTCGGCCGTGATCCTGCTGGGCGCGCGCAGCAACCGCTACCGCAAGGACGGCGCCATGTCAGCCCATCCGCCGTCGAACATTCCGTTTCTGGCGCTGGGCGCGTGGATTTTGATCGTCGGCTGGTTCGGCTTTAACGTGATGAGCGCGCAGACGCTGGACAAGCTCTCGGGCCTGGTCGCCGTGAACTCGCTGATGGCAATGGTCGGCGGCACGCTGGTGGCGCTGGTGCTGGGCAAGAACGACCCCGGCTTTGTGCATAACGGCCCGCTGGCCGGGCTGGTGGCTGTGTGCGCGGGCTCGGACGTGATGCACCCGCTGGGCGCACTGGTGGTGGGCGCCGTGGCGGGCGCGGTGTTCGTGGTGATGTTCACCTGGACGCAGAACAAATGGAAGATTGACGATGTGCTCGGCGTGTGGCCGCTGCATGGCCTGTGCGGCACCTGGGGCGGGATTGCGGCGGGCATTTTCGGCAGCCAGGCGCTGGGCGGCCTGGGCGGCGTGAGCCTGGGCGCGCAGCTAATTGGCAGCCTGATGGGTGTGAGCTGGGCGCTCGTCATGGGCTTTGCGGTGTATGGCACGCTCAAGGCCACGCTAGGCCTGCGCCTGAGCCAGGAAGAGGAATACGAAGGTGCCGACATTTCCATTCACCGCATCGGCGCCACGCCGGACCGGGAAGTCAACTGGTGACAGGCTGAGCGGCCTTTACGCACCCGGCGCGGGCTGAATTTGCAGGGCTATAAAAAGCCCGAGGCCAAAAAAAGCTTGACTTGTTTTTAAAATAACTGGAGCATAATATCCGTGCGCGGGTGAAGGTATTCGCGCATGTTAGGTGATCGGTAAGTTTCGCGCGCTACAGCGGTACGCTTAAGGTTTGTTGTGCTTTCGGGACCCCATCGCTTTTATTTTTGTGTTTTAGAGGAGTCCCTTCATGGGCAACAAACTTTACGTCGGCAACCTGCCTTACTCGGTGCGTGACGAAGATCTGCAACAGTCTTTTGGCCAATTCGGCGCTGTCACCAGCGCCAAGGTCATGATGGAACGCGACACCGGTCGCTCCAAGGGCTTTGGCTTTGTCGAAATGGCCAGCGATGCAGAAGCACAAGCTGCCATCAACGGCATGAACGGCCAGCCTCTGGGCGGCCGTAGCGTTGTGGTGAACGAAGCCCGTCCGATGGAAGCACGTCCTCCACGTACCGGCGGCTTCGGCGGTAGTGGTGGCGGCTACGGCGGTGGCGGTGATCGTTCCGGCGGCTACGGCGGCGGTGCTGGTGGCGGCGGCGGTTACGGCGGTGGCGGTGGCCGTTCGTCCGGCGGCGGCAGCGACGGCGGTTTCCGTAGCCCGTACGGCGGCGGCGGCGCTGGCGGCGGCCGCTCCGGTGGCGGCGGTGGCGGTGGACGCGGCGGCTACTAAGCCCTGTTTCAACCTTGCGGGTTCATTGCCCGCACAAACAGTCTCTTCAGTCCCTGTCCCTGATTGAAGAGCACTTAAAAAGGCTTCAAGACTTCGGTTTTTGAAGCCTTTTTGCGTTCTGGCGCTCTATTCACAAAATCAATGCTCAGCGCGCTGAGCCTGCGGCCCGGCTGGCGGACTGAGGCATCAGCACACCGCGCACGCGGCCGGTCAGCAGCGCCACCTGATCCAGGTTGTTATAGGAAAAATTGTTGCCGGTGAACTGGTCCACCCCCCGGATCAACACCACTGGCAGATGCGACTGGAGCCGCTCCTCATTCAGGAACACATGCAGGAATTCGCCGCGAAATTCCAGCGACGGATTTTCCCTGCCGCCCGGATTCAGGCTGGCCTGGCGCAGCACCTGCGCATGGCCGGTCAACTGAACTTCGGAGCCGTCGCCATTGGCGTAAGCCCGCGCCGCCGTTGCCGTCACCACCAGGTTTTTCGGGTCAATACTGCGCATACGCACCTGATCGATTTCCAGAATGTCGGTATCCGGGAAATGCCGGGCCTGACTGCCGTCAATTTGGCTTTTGAGCTTGCCGACTTCATCAAACGATTTCAGCGTGAAGTTTTTCATGAAGTAATCCACCTCGTGACGGACTTCTTCAGCCGCTGGCGGGGCGGCAGGGCCGGGCGTGTTGCGCACCAGCCAGTAAGTGCCCAGCGCCAAAGCCAGCATCAGCAGCAGCGGCATGTACATCGCCATGCGGTCCCACAGCCGCAGCAAGGCGCGCCATGCGGCCTTGAGCCGCAGCAGCGCCGGGCCACGGCCCTCGTCAGGCGCGGGCAGCGTGCGGCTCACGCGGTGTACCCGGCCAGCAAAGCGGCATAGCGCCCGCTGGCGATCAGCAATAAATCACACCATTCGCGGGCGGCGCCGTGGCCGCCCGGCGCCTGGGTGATGTAGGAGGCGCGCGCCCTGACTTCCGGGTGCGCGTTGGCGGGCGCGCAGCTCAGGCTGGCGCGGCGCATCATCGGCAGGTCGGGCCAGTCGTCGCCCATCGCTGCGGCGGCGCTCCAGTCCAGGCCCAGGGACTGCAAAATCTGCTCGGCGGCCGGGCGCTTGTCCTCGGTGCCAAACTGTGCGTGGACAATGCCCAGCGCCTGCAGCCGGGCGCGCAGCACGGCGCTGTCGCGCCCGGTGATGACGGCCGGGGTGATGCCCGCTTGCTGCAGCAGCTTGAGGCCGTGCCCGTCCAGGGTGTTGAAGCGCTTGATGATTTCGCCCGCCGAGCGAAAGCCGCCCAGCGTCAGCGCCCGCTCGTGGCCGTCGGGGTATTCGGAAAAGTACAGGCCGCCGTCGGTCAGCACGCCATCGACATCGAAAAAAGCAACTTTTACGCCCTGGGCGCGCAGCAGCAGCTCGGGCGCAAAATTCAGCAGCGGGCCGGTATCCGGCGTCAAGGTCGAAGTGCTCATGTCAAATCACCTTCGCGCGCATCAAGTCGTTGGTGTTCAGGGCGCCGCACAGCCTGCCATCGGCATCGACCACCAGGACGCTATTGATGCGGTGGCGCTCCATCAGCGCCACCGCATCGACGGCCAGCGAGTCGGCCTGCACGGTTTGCGGACGCGGGTGCATCACCTCGCCAGCGCTCAGGCTGCGCAGGTCCACGCCCCGCTCGATCAGCCGGCGCAGATCGCCATCGGTGAAAATGCCCAGCACCCGCTGGCCCTCATCGACCACGGCGGAAGCGCCCAGGCCCTTGGCGCTCATCTCGCGCATCAGTTCGGTGAACGGGGTGTTCAGTGGCACCTGCGGAACGGCCGCGCCGCTGCGCATCACGTCGCTGACATGCGTGAGCAGCTTGCGCCCCAGCGCGCCGCCGGGGTGCGAGCGGGCAAAGTCCTCCTCCTTAAAGCCGCGCGCATCGAGCAAGGCCACGGCCAGGGCGTCGCCGAGCGCCAGCTGCACCGTGGTGCTGGCCGTGGGCGCCAGGTTCAGCGGACAGGCTTCCTTGGGAACGCTGCTGTCCAGCGTGACGGTAGCCTGCCGGGCCAGCGTCGATTGCAGGCCGCCGGTGATGGCGATCAGCGGCACGCCCAGGCGGCTGAGCACCGGCAAAATCACAACCACTTCCTCACTCTCGCCGCTGTTGGAAATCGCCAGCACCACGTCAACCGGCTGGATCATGCCCAAATCGCCGTGGCTGGCCTCGGCCGGATGAACAAACAGCGCGGGCGTGCCGGTGGAGGCCAGGGTGGCGGCAATCTTGCGGCCGATGTGCCCGCTTTTACCCATGCCCATGACCACCACGCGGCCCCGGCAGGCGGCCATCAGCGCGACGGCCTGGACAAACTCGTCACCCACCCGGCTGGCCAGCGCCAGCACGGCGGCGGCCTCGATCTGAAAAGTCTCTCGGGCAATGCGCAGGGCTTGCCCTGCATCCAAATTTACAGCATCAAATTTCATGGTGCATTCTATCGAGGCGCTGGCGCGCAGGCATCCGCTACCATCACCCTCCATGAGTGCGCTTGAAATCACCTTGCTTTACCTGCTGGCCGGTGTGCTGGGTGTGGTTGTCTGCCGCTCGCTGAAACTGCCGCCGATGCTGGGCTATCTGGCCGTGGGGGTCGTGATCGGCCCGCACGCGCTGGCCCTGGCGCGCAACGCCGACGGCGTGCGCCATCTGGGCGAGTTCGGCGTGGTGTTCTTAATGTTCGTCATCGGGCTGGAGTTCAACCTGCCCAAGCTGCGCACGATGCGCCGCCATGTCTTCGGCCTGGGCCTGCTGCAGGTGACGCTGACGATGGCGCTGATTACGCTGATCTCGGTGGCGCTAGCGCATTTGGTGCCCGGCTGGTGGACGATGGGCTGGCAGACCGCGCTGGCGCTGTCCTGCGCGATTGCCATGAGCAGCACCGCCATCGTGGTCAAGCTGCTGGCCGAGCGGCTGGAGCTGGCCAGCGAACACGGCAAGCGCGTGATGGGCGTGCTGCTGTTTCAGGATCTGGCCGTGGTGCCGCTCTTGGTGCTGATCCCGGCGCTGGGCTCCTCGCCGGACGAGCTGTTCACGGCGCTGGGGCTGGCCGCGCTGAAGGCTGCCGTGCTGCTGGGCCTGCTGTTGACCGGCGGGCAGCGCGTGATGCGCTGGTGGCTGACGCTGGTGGCGCGGCACAAGAGCGAAGAGCTGTTTGTGCTGAACCTGCTGCTGGTCACGCTGGCGCTGGCCTGGCTGACCGAGCTGGCCGGGCTGAGCCTGGCGCTGGGCGCCTTCATCGCCGGCATGCTGATCTCCGAGACCCAGTTCAAGCACCAGGTGGAAACCGACATCCGGCCCTTTCACGATGTGCTGCTCGGGCTGTTTTTTATCAGCGTGGGCATGATGCTGGACTGGCGCGAGGTCGTGGCCCACTGGGAGCTAGTGCTGGCGCTGCTGGCGCTGCCGCTGTGCTTCAAGCTGGCGCTGGTCACGGCGCTGGCGCGCTGGCTGGGCGCCTCTGCCAGCGTGTCTTTGCGCACCGGGCTGCACCTGGCGCAGGCAGGTGAATTCGGCTTTGTGCTGCTGTCGCTGGCCCAGGGCAGCAAGCTCATTCCGCCAGCGCTGATGAACCCGATTCTGGCCAGCATGGTGCTGTCGATGGTGGCCACGCCCTTCATCATCATGCACAGCAACCGCATCGTGATGAAGCTCGTCGCCAGCGAGTGGATGCAGCAGTCGCTGCAGATGACCAGCATTGCCAGCAAATCCATGAACGTGAACAAGCACGTCATCATTTGCGGCTACGGGCGCTGCGGCCAGAATCTGGGCCATGTGCTCGAAAGCCAAAGCATTCCCTACATGGCGCTGGACCTGGACCCGGACCGGGTGCGCCTGGCGGCGGCGGCAGGCAACTCGGTGGTGTTTGGCGACGCGGTGCGGCTGCAGTCGCTGGTGGCCGCCGGCCTGTCGCGCGCCAGCGCCGTGGTCGTGACCTACCTGGACACGGCCAGCGCACTCAAAGTGCTGGCCAATATCCGCGCCCACGCGCCGACAATTCCGGTCATTGTGCGCACCGCCGACGACCGCGACCTGGAAAAACTGCAGGCCGCCGGGGCCACCGAAGTCGTGCCCGAAGCCATCGAAGGCAGCCTGATGCTGGCCAGCCACGCGCTGGCGCTGGTCGGCGTGCCGATGCGCCGGGTGATACGGGTAGTGCAGGACCAGCGCGACGCGCGCTACAACCTGCTGCGCGGCTATTTTCGCGGTGCCGATGACCACAACGCCAGCGAGCTGGAGCAAGAGCGCCTGTCCAGCGTCACCCTGACACCGGGCATCCGCTCCCTAGGCCAGCCGCTGGTCGCGCTGACGCTGCACATGGCCGGTGTGCGCGTGGTCAGCCTGCGCCGCGCCAACGGCAAAACCCTCAAGACGCTGAAGGATGCCCAGCTGCAAGACGGCGACACCCTGGTGCTCTCGGGCAAGCCCGAAGCCCTGGTCCTGGCGGAAGAGGCCTTGCTGCGCGTCTGACGGGTCGCCAGACTTAGCGGCGGCGCTTACAAATCCCCATACTGCGTTTTGCTCAGCACG
This sequence comes from Burkholderiales bacterium, assembly GCA_038249155.1. Taxonomy (GTDB): domain Bacteria; phylum Pseudomonadota; class Gammaproteobacteria; order Burkholderiales; family Burkholderiaceae_C; genus Polaromonas. The sequence goes on from JBBRWN010000001.1 coordinate 146,650, forward strand.
GGGACAACGCTTGGATCGACCATTTCAGTGTCCTGAAAGTCCTTGGGCTGGATGGAGCGGCGTCGCGGGGGCAATTTTGCCTGCGGCATCGCCTGGCCTTGGGCGGAGGCGGCCAGAAGCGCCTGCTGAAAGGCGATCACTTCATCGGCGGCAATCGTTTCCTGCGGCGATTTGGGTTTGTCCGGCTGGGCTGCCGCACGCCCCGCCGCCACGGGAGGCGGGACAAATTTGACAGCGGGAGCGACCTCTGTCGTGCGCCAGTACACGGCAGACACAATGATCTGAGAGCGCTCCAGGGCAGTTTCCATGATGACGGCCTCCATCTCGCCCAGGGGCGGCAGTGGCTCGCCTGCCACAACAACGAGGCTCATCATGACCATGAAATCATTGCCCTGCGGATCCTCAGAAAGCACCTTGAATTTATAGTTGGTGGCCAAGATTCCGGTGCGCGTCATCGCCTCGCGAATCGCCACAAACACCTGATCGCGGCGCAAATGGCGCGCCTTGGAATGCTCGCTGCGCTGATCGGGTTCAGGCTCTTGCGGTTTTTTCGGGCTGGCGGCTGGACGGCTTTTTTCCTCTGGCGCCGGGGGGGTCTGTGAATGACGGGAAAACAAGTTGAAAATGGACATGTTCAGAGGGTTCTTTTGAAAAATATCCCCTTCAGCCAAAGAGGATAGGTCGTAACTGGGAATGGAGCTTGCCGTGGTCGCCGGACCAGCACTTTCAATTCAAGCACGAATGTATCCAATTGTTGGGCAATTTTTCTTGAAAAAAATCATGAAACCCGCTTTTTCGGCTTTTTAGCAACCTCTACCAGCATCATTTCCGGCTGCCGCCTGTTATTGCGGCGGCCTTGAAAAGCGCCACAGCTGGCCTATTTGCCGATGCAGAATCTGGAAAAAATCTCGCCCAGCAGGTCATCCGAGCTGAAAGCGCCGGTGATTTCGCTCAGGTTTAATTGCGCCTGGCGCAGGTCTTCGGCCAGCAGGTCCAGCGCGGGCTGCGCGGCGTGGAGCTGCAAATAGGCCGTCTCCAGCTGCGCCTGGACGCGCTGCAGAGCCAGCACATGGCGCTCGCGGGCCATGAACACGCCTTCGGGCACCGCCTGCCAGCCGACCACCTGCAGCAGTTTTTCGCGCAGGCTTTGCAAACCGGTGCCGGTCTTGGCGGAAATCAGCACGCCGTTTTTCACTTGCGCCAGCACCCCGGCCGGGGCGCTGTCGGCCTTGTTCCAGACATCAATGACGGGGGTGTTTTTGGGCAGTTTTTCGGCCAGCGCGCGGGCTAGAGTGGCCTCATCGGCCAGGTAGCAAGAAGCCTCATCCGCCGGGCCAGCCGCCTGCTGGCGGGTCAGGTCGTGCAGGAACAGCACCGCGTCGGCGCTTTCGATTTCGCCCCAAGCGCGCTGCACGCCGATTTTTTCCACCTCGTCGAGCGCCTCGCGCAGGCCGGCGGTATCGACCACATGCAGCGGCACGCCCTCGATCTGGATCAGCTGCGAAACCTTGTCGCGCGTGGTCCCGGCAATCGGCGTGACGATGGCCAGCTCGGCCCCGGCCAGCGCATTGAGCAGCGAGCTTTTGCCGACATTGGGCTGGCCGGCAATCACCACTTTGATGCCTTCGCGCAGGATGGCGCCCTGGGTGGCGCGCTGCATCACGCCAGCGAGCGTGGCCTGCAGGCGCTGCAGCTGGCCCCGCGCGTCGGCCTGCTGCAGAAAGTCGATATCTTCTTCCGGGAAGTCCAGCGTCGCCTCGACCAGCATGCGCAGGTGGATCAGCTGCTCCAGCAGGGTGTTGACCGCTGCGGAAAACTCGCCCGACATGGAGCGCGCCGCCGAGCGCGCCGCCGTCTCGGTACTGGCGTCGATCAGGTCGGCAATGCCTTCGGCCTGGGCCAGGTCGATTTTGTCGTTGAGAAAAGCACGCTCGGTGAACTCGCCCGGCTGGGCCAGGCGCAGCCCCGGCAGCCAGGGCTGGCCGGTGGCCGGGTTCAGGGCGGCGCCTGCCTCCAGGCAGCGCGCCAGCAGCAGTTGAAGAACGACCGGGCCGCCGTGCGCTTGCAGCTCCAGCACGTCCTCGCCGGTGTAGGAATGCGGCGCGGGGAAAAAAATCGCCAGTCCCTGGTCGATGACCTGCCCCTGGCCGTCGCGAAAAGGCAAATAACTGGCCTGGCGTGGCGCCAGCGCCCGGCCACAAATAGCCGCAATGACCGGCGCTAGCTGCACGCCCGATACCCGCACGATGCCGACCGCGCCGCGACCAGGCGCCGTGGCGACGGAGGCGATAGGATGATGATGACGAGCCAGCATGTGATGCACCATGTTGAAGGGCCGCTTGCGCGACCCTTTTTGGCTTTTATTTGAACTTCGGCAGGTTGAACTGCGGCGGCACGCCCATGCGGGTGTTGATGACCCACTGCTGGGTAATCGACAGAATGTTGTTGGTGATCCAGTACAGCACCAGACCGGCCGGGAAGGCAAAGAACATCACGCTGAAAATCAGCGGCATGAACCACATCATCTTGGCCTGCATCGGGTCCGGCGGCGCCGGGTTCAGCGCCGTCTGCAGCAGCGTCGTCATGGTCATGATGACGGGCAGGATGAACAGCGGGTCCTTGGCCGACAGGTCGTGAATCCACAAAATCCACGGTGCATTGCGCATCTCGACGCTCGACAGCAGCACCCAGTACAGCGCGATGAACACCGGAATCTGGACCATGATCGGGAAGCAGCCGCCCACCGGGTTGACCTTTTCCTCACGGTAGAGCTTCATCATGGCCTGCTGCATTTCCTGCGGCTTGTCTTTGAGGCGCTCGCGCATTTCCATGATTTTCGGGTTTACGGCCTTCATCTTGGCCATGCTGGCGTAGGCCTTGGCGTTGAGCCAGTAAAAGGTGATTTTCAGCAGCAGCACCAGCGCCATGATGGACCAGCCCCAGTTCTGGATAAAGCTGTGCAGCTTGTCGAGCAGCCAGTACAGCGGCTTGGCCAGAATAGTCAGCCAGCCGTAGTCTTTCACCAGCTCCAGGCCGGGCGCCAGCGCTTCAAGGACCTTTTCTTCCTGCGGGCCGACGAAAAATTTCGCGTCGAGGGTTTTGGTCGCGCCTGGCGCAATGCTGTCGAGCGATGTGATCATGCCGACGGAATACAAGTTGTTATCCACCTTGCGCAGGAACAGGTCGCGCTTCATGCCATCGGGCAGTATCCAGGCGGAGGCAAAGTAGTGCTGCACCATCGCCACGTAACCATTGGTGGCCTGCTTTTCGACGTCCACCTTGTTGTTTTCGATGTCCTTGAATTCAACCTTCTGGTATTTCTTGGCCTCGGTGTAAACCGCCGGACCGGTGAAGGTCGAATAAAACGAGGACTCGCCGGGCGGCTTGTTGCCGTCGCGCACCAGCTGCAAGTAGAGCTGCGGCGCGACTGGCGCGCTGCCGGTGTTGATCACCTCGTGGCGCACGGCCACGTCGTAAGCGCCGCGCTTGACTGTGTAGGTCTTGACCAGCTTGACGCCGCCGACATCGGCCGACTCGAATTTCACCTGCAGCTCGTCTTGCCCGTCCTTGAGGCTGCGCTCGCAGGGCGCCAGCTTCATCAGGGTTTTGTGGGTCGGCAAGGCGCTGGCCGTGCCGCTGGCGATCAGGCCGCTCTGGGCCACATAAACGCGGCTGGCGCTCTCGTCGAGCAGCACAAAATCCTGCGCCTTGTCCGCCTGATCCTTGTATTTTTTGAATCCCGTCTGAACCAGGGTGCCGCCTTCGCTGTCAAAGGTCAGGGACAGCACATCGCTGTTCACCACTACGCGCTCTTTGGCCGCCAAGGGGGCCGCCGCCGATGGCGCGCCTGCCGACACGGCCGCCGGTGAGCCCGGCGTGCCGCTGAGGACCGGCGAAGGCACGGCGCCAGACGCGCTGGCGGCGGGGGCGCTCACGCCAGCGGGTGTGCTGGCGGGGAAAAAGGTGGCTTTTTTTCCGTTAAAGACCTGCCACTGGTCCCACAGCAAGACCATGGAAAAGCCAAAAATCACCCACAAGATGGTGCGGCGGATGTCGTTCATGACGGCGTCTTTTTAGAAGGAGGGGAAACCGCTGGCGTGAGCAGGCGGCTGAAAAAAGAGGCTGACTGGCAAGGCGGCACCGGATCGTGGCCGCCTTCGCACCAAGGCTGGCAGCGCCCCAGGCGGCGCAGCGTGAGATAGCTTCCAATGGCCGCGCCGTGCTGCTGCAAGGCCTGCAGCGAATAGGCCGAGCAGGTCGGCTCAAACCGGCAGGCCGAGCCCAGCCAAGGACTGAGCAGCAAGCGATAGCCCTTGACCAGCGCCATCAGCAGCTGTTGCGGCAGATGCACCAAGGCGAAAAAAAGGGGTTTCATGGCACTTTTGCGCCGGCCTGCATCAGCGCCTGGACCTCGGCGCGTACGGCTTGGCGGAGCGGCTCGGACACAGCGCTGACAAACTCGGTGCGGGGAAAAGCCCGGCGCAGGCGAACGACAAAAGCGGCCTGCGGGTACTGGTCGGCAAAATCAGCGCTCACGGCGTAAATCTGTCGCTTGATGGCGTTGCGGGTAACCGCCCTTTTGGCCCAGCGTTTAGGCACCATGGCACCTATCCACATCGCTTGCACGCCGAACAGCGCAGGCGCTTTTGCAGAAGCTTCAGGCGGCACGGTGGCGGGCCTGGCCTCCAGCGCATTGCGGTGCAATGCGAAATGCGTGGTTTTGGCAACCATCGTCCCCGCCAGCGCAGCCTGGAACTGGGGCCGGGTTTTAAGCCGTTGCACTGGCGCCAAGCATTCGCTCAAGAGCAGTCCAGGAGCCAATCGCTGCTGAAAACCAGCTTAGACAGCCAGACGCTTGCGGCCTTTGGCGCGGCGTGCAGCGATGACGGCGCGGCCGCCGCGCGTTTTCATGCGGGTCAGAAAACCGTGGGTGCGTGCGCGCTTGACTTTGGACGGTTGGTAGGTGCGTTTCATGGTAAATCCTGCTGGCCCTCTCGGGCGTGTTACGGGCCGCTCAGCGGCAAAGCTGCACGGAGGCGATCAAATGATTCTGGGGGAGCTGTTCAACACAGCCGTTCTGGCCAGTCTCGGGAACTGGGCCAACACCTTCAGGCAGCAGCAAGCCGCTACGAATCGGGGAAACCCGTGATTATCACAGATTTCTCCATCCTGGCAACCGCTCACCCCATCAAAAAACCCATTCAGCGCCAGACGGCGGCGCGGCAAGGCCTGAACAGCCGGTCAATCGGGTTGCCGAAAAAACGCGCGGGGAAGGCTTTTTCGGGCAAGGCCCATCGGCTTTAACCGGCATCACGTCAGAGACTTTTTGGCCCGCTGAAAAACAAATCGGCGGCGGCGCCAAATCTTGCCGCAAGTCAGTCAAAATTGGGCTACCCTTGCGCAGCCTTTCCGCAAAATTTCAGCGATTTTTTGGCGGCTCTCTTATCTTCTTAATTCTTTAATATAAAGATAGTAGTAGTAGTAGAGGGAAGGCACTTTCTGTGGATAACTACCTTTTTTCTTTTAAGATCAACGATCTTATCGGTGTATAACCCTGTGCAAAAGCGCGGGAGAATCGGTGGATGAAATATGAACAACTTGGCTCTCCTCCGCAAATCTGTGGATAACTCAAAAGTTATCCCGGAGTTATCCACAGGTTTATCCACAGGCTTTTGGGGCGCTTTGAGCCCACCGAAAAACTTTTTTTAACCGGCCTTTTTTGAGCCTGAAAGCGTCGATTTTCCGCTCTGATTCGGTCTTTTTTGGGTGCTTTGGGCGGCCTTGCCGCTGCGCCAAAACACCTTTTTCGGCGCCAAAAAGACGGCCTGCGAAGGCCCGCAGCTTGTGGATAACTCGGCGCCCCGACTACAATTGCGGGTGCCTAAAATTAACAATCTCCACAAGCGGCCCGGTGCCGCTTTGCTCCAGCATCGCGCTCCAAAACGGTCATGAGCAAGGCTTCTGTGCGTACCGTGAGTCCCGGTTTGTGGCAAATTTGCGTGGAATTTTTGGCCCAGGAGCTGCCCGAGCAGCAGTTCAACACCTGGATCCGCCCGCTGGTGGTCAATATCGCGCCAGACCTGTCGAAGGCGACGGTGCAGGTCGGAAACCGCTTCAAGCTCGACTGGGTCAGGGCCCAGTATGCGAACCGGATCACCGCCCTGCTCGAAAAAGTCGCTGGCCAGAGAGTGCCCATCGAGCTGATCCTGGCCCCGCGCGAGGCGCCGGTCAAAGCCGAGGCGCAGGTCAGAAAGTTTGAACCGGTCGGCGCGGCTGAGCCCGCCCCCGTCAGCGCACCCGAGGAAAAGCCTAAAACCGTTTTCAAGAGCCGACTCAACTCGGCGCTGACCTTTGACACCCTGATCGAAGGCACGGCCAACCGCATGGGGCGCGCTGCCGCGCTGCATGTGGCCAACAGCCTGGGCCAGCTCTACAACCCTTTGTTCATTTACGGCGGTGTCGGTCTGGGTAAAACCCACCTGATGCACGCCATTGGCAACAAGCTGATGGCCGACAACCCGGCGGCCAAGGTGCTCTACATCCACGCCGAGCAGTTCGTCTCCGATGTCGTCAAGGCTTACCAGCGCAAGACCTTTGAGGATTTCAAGGCGCGCTACCACGCGCTCGACCTGCTGTTGATCGACGATGTGCAGTTCCTGGCGAACAAGGACCGCACGCAGGAGGAATTCTTCAACGCCTTCGAAGCGCTGCTGGCCAAAAAGTCGCACATCGTGATGACCAGCGACACCTATCCGAAGGGCTTGAGCGACATCCACGAGCGCCTGGTCTCGCGCTTTGACTCCGGCCTGACGGTGGCCATCGAGCCGCCGGAGCTGGAAATGCGCGTGGCTATCCTGATCCGCAAGGCCGACGCCGAGGGCGCCATCCTGCCCGAGGACGTGGCGTTTTTTGTCGCCAAGAATGTGCGCTCCAATGTGCGCGAGCTCGAAGGTGCGCTGCGCAAAATGCTCGCCTACTCGCGCTTTAACCACAAGGATTTGTCGATTCAGCTGGCGCGCGACTCGCTGCGCGACCTGCTGTCGATCCAGAACCGGCAGATTTCGGTGGAAAACATCCAGAAAACCGTAGCTGATTTTTACAAAATAAAAATTGCTGACATGCACTCGAAAAAGCGCCCGGCCAACATCGTGCGGCCACGCCAGATTGCCATGTACCTGGCCAAGGAATTGACGCAAAAAAGCCTGCCCGAAATCGGCGAGCTGTTTGGCGGGCGCGACCACACCACGGTGCTGTATGCGGTGCGAAAAATAGTCGCTGAACGCAAGCTGCTCAGCGAGCTCAACCAGCAGCTGCATGTGCTGGAGCAAACGCTCAAAGGCTGAGAAGCAGTTGACAATGGGCGCTTGCGGCTTGACGCACCCTGAAAAAAATGAAGTATTGAAGAGAAAGACTGAGGAAAAAAATGATTGTTCTTAAAGCCACCCAAGACAAATTTCTGGCGGTACTGCAATCGGTCGCCGGGATCGTGGAGCGCAGGCACACGCTGCCGATTCTGGCCAATGTGCTGATCCGCAAGACCGGCGCGCAGCTGCAGCTGACCACCAGCGACCTGGAAATCCAGATCCGCACCAGCGCCGAGCTCGACGGCGACGACGGCGACTTTGCCACCACCGTCGGCGCGCGCAAGCTGATCGACATCCTGCGCTCCATGCCCAGCGACCAGACGGTGTCGCTCGAATCGGCGCAGAACAAGCTGATTCTCAAAGGCGGCAAGAGCCGCTTCACGCTGCAGACGCTGCCCGCCGAGGACTTTCCGCTGGTGCAGGAAGCGGCCAATTTCGGCCCGACCTTCTCGGTGCCGCAAAAAGTGCTCAAAGAGCTGCTGAACCAGGTGTCGTTTGCGATGGCGGTGCATGACATTCGCTACTACCTCAACGGGATTTTGTTTGTCGCCGAGGGCAAGCAGCTCAGCCTCGTGGCCACCGACGGCCACCGCCTGGCGTTCTCGTCGGCGACGCTGGACGTGGAAGTGCCCAAGCAGGAAGTCATCCTGCCGCGCAAGACGGTGCTGGAAATGCAGCGCCTGCTCAGCGACAAGGAAGGCGCGATTGAAATGCAGTTTGCCGGCAACCAGGCCAAGTTCAGCTTTGAAGGCATGGAATTTGTCACCAAGCTGGTCGAAGGCAAGTTCCCCGACTACAACCGGGTGATTCCGCGCAATCACAAAAACATCATCACGCTGGGCCGTGAGCCGCTGCTGCGCAGCCTGCAGCGCACCGCGATTTTGACCAGCGAAAAGTTCAAGGGCGTGCGCCTGAACATCGAGCCGGGCACGCTGCGCGTGGCCTCGAACAACGCCGAGCAGGAAGAGGCGATGGACGAGCTCGACATCGATTACGACGGCCCGGCGATTGAAATCGGCTTCAACGTCACCTACCTGATCGACGCGCTGAACAACATGAACCAGGACTTGGTGAAAATCGAGCTGGCCGACTCGAACAGCTCAGCGCTGCTGACGATTCCGGACAACACGGCGTTCAAATACGTCGTGATGCCGATGCGGATTTAAGCGCACTGAAGCGCGCAAAAAACGCCTGAAGCGAGAAACAAACCCGCGACGCTTCGCGGGTTTGGTCATTCAAGAGATTGAAGAAATTGGGAACCCCTGGCCATGACTGAAGACAACACACCAAACGGCGCCGATCAAGTACACGTCACGGACGGCACGGCGGGCGAGGAAAGCTCCAACTTCCAGCCCAAAATCGACACGAACCAGGCCGGGGCTTCCGAAGCCTACGGCGAAGGCTCCATTCAAATTTTGGAAGGCCTGGAAGCCGTGCGCAAGCGCCCCGGCATGTACATCGGCGACACCTCGGACGGCACCGGCCTGCACCACCTGGTGTTCGAGGTGGTGGACAACTCTATCGACGAGTCTTTAGCAGGCCACTGCGACGACATCATGGTGACCATCCACACCGACAACTCCATCAGCGTGGTCGATAACGGGCGCGGCATTCCGACCGGCGTCAAGATGGACGACAAGCACGAGCCGAAACGCTCGGCCGCCGAAATCGCCCTGACCGAACTGCACGCGGGCGGCAAGTTCAACCAGAACAGTTATAAAGTTTCGGGCGGCCTGCACGGCGTGGGCGTGAGCTGCGTCAACGCCCTGTCCAAGATGCTGCGCCTGACCATCCGGCGCGACGGCAAAGTCCACGTCATGGAGTTCTCGCGCGGCTTTGTGCAAAACCGCCTGGTGGAAAACGTCAATGGCATCGAGATTTCGCCGATGAAAATCATGGGCGAAACCGACAAGCGCGGCACCGAAGTCCACTTTTTGCCCGACACCGACATCTTCAAAGAGAACAACGATTTCCATTATGAAATCCTCAGCAAGCGCCTGCGCGAGCTGAGTTTCCTGAACAATGGCGTCAAGATACGCCTCAAAGACGAGCGAAGCGGCAAGGAAGACGACTTTGCGGGCGCCGACGGCGTCAAGGGTTTTGTCGGTTTTATCAACAAGGGCAAGAGCGTTTTGCACCCGAACGTGTTCGCCGCGATGGGCGACCGCCAGAGCGACCAGGGTACCAACATCGGCGTCGAAGTCGCGATGCAGTGGAACAGCGGCTACAGCGAGCAAGTCCTGTGCTTCACCAACAACATCCCCCAGCGCGACGGCGGCACGCACCTGACCGGCCTGCGCGCGGCGATGACGCGGGTCATCAACAAGTACATCGACGACAGCGAACTGGCGAAAAAAGCCAAGGTCGAAGTCACCGGCGACGACATGCGCGAAGGCCTGTGCTGCGTGCTTTCCGTGAAAGTGCCCGAGCCGAAATTCTCCAGCCAGACCAAAGATAAATTGGTCAGCTCCGAAGTGCGCGGCCCGGTGGAAGACATCGTCAGCAAGCTGCTGCACGACTACCTGCAGGAGCGCCCGGCGGACGCGAAAATCATCGTCGGCAAGATCATCGAAGCGGCCCGTGCCCGTGAAGCGGCGCGCAAGGCGCGCGACATGACGCGGCGCAAAGGCGTGCTCGACGGCATGGGTCTGCCCGGCAAGCTCGCCGACTGCCAGGAAAAAGACCCGGCAGGCTGTGAAATTTATCTGGTCGAGGGCGACTCGGCGGGCGGCTCGGCCAAGCAGGGCCGGGATCGCAAATTCCAGGCGATTCTCCCGCTGCGCGGCAAGATTTTGAACGTCGAAAAAGCTAGATACGAAAAGCTGCTGACCAGCAACGAAATCCTGATTTTGATCACCGCGCTGGGCACCGGCATCGGCAAGGGCGGCGGCGTGGGCGGCACGCCGGGCGCGGACGACTTCAACGTCGCCAAGCTGCGCTACCACCGCATTATCATAATGACAGATGCTGATGTTGACGGCGCGCACATCCGCACGCTGCTGCTGACCTTTTTCTACCGCCAGATGCCCGAACTGGTGGAGCGCGGCCACATCTACATTGCCCAGCCGCCGCTGTACAAGGTCAAGGCCGGCAAGGAAGAGCAGTATTTGAAAGACACCGCTGCGCTCGACGGCTTCCTGCTGCGCATCGCGCTGAAAGACGCGGCGGTGCAGACCGGCGCCGACGAGGCCGCCGTGCTCAGCGGCGACACGCTGGCCGAGCTGGCGCGCAAGCACCAATTGGCCGAGTCGGTGATCAACCGCCTGCGCGGCTTCATGGACGCCGAAGCCCTGCGCGCCATTGCCGACGGCGTGGCGTTGAACCTGGACACGCTGGCCGATGCGCAGGCTTGCGCCGTCACGCTGCAGGCCAAGCTGCGCGAATTGAACCAGAGCGGCGCGCCCGCCGACGTGGCGGGCGAGTTCGACGTGCGCAACGACAAGCCGATTCTGCGCATCAGCCGGCGCCACCACGGCAACGTCAAAAGCAGCGTGCTGACGCAGGATTTCGTCCACGGCGCCGATTACGCCACGCTGGCCGAAGCGGCGGCCACCTTCCACAACCTGATCGGCGAAGGCGCGAAAGTCATGCGCGGCGAAGGCGAGCGGCGCAAGGAAGAAAAGATCAGCGATTTTCGCCAGGCCATGCGCTGGCTGATCGCGCAGGCCGAGAGCGCCACTGCCCGCCAGCGCTACAAAGGCCTGGGCGAGATGAACCCCGAGCAGCTGTGGGAAACCACGATGGACCCGAAAGCGCGCCGCCTGCTGCGCGTGCAGATCGACGACGCCATCGAGGCGGATCGCGTGTTCACGATGCTGATGGGCGACGAGGTCGAGCCGCGCCGGGAGTTCATTGAGCAAAATGCGCTGCGGGCGGGGAATATTGATATTTGACGCCTGGCCGCCTGCGAATGTCTTCAGTCTTCGCGGGCGGCTAGCTTTTCTTGACCACCTTTTTGGTCAGCTTATTTGCAGCTGAGGTACGTGCAGACTTGTCTTTAGGCTGATGGTAGAGCGTTACGCCCATCGTTCGGACTTTGAAGTCTGTCCCTGAACCTTCCAGCTTATGAGTGGAATAGAAAGCGAGCATGTTTCGGCTGCAGTCTGTGCAAACATGCCCTTTTGAAACCAGATCGTTGCGCCAAGTTTCGAGTTTTCCGCGTGCGTCAGGGGTTTTGATCATGTAAAAGATCAGTCCGCCTTGATTGTGCGAGTAGTTTCCAGAGGCTGGAACGTAGCGAGTGGTTAACTGAAGAAACCCCTCATGAAAATTCCCATCCTTCTTTGCTTCGCCGATCCATGCGAAGTCGCCGAGTTTTACTGAAATATCGACGTGTCCGCCTGTTTTGTTATCTGGGGTTGCGATATAGCCGTGTTGTCTTAAACCATCGAGTATTTCGCCGCTGAGCCGATCTTCGCTATCTGTTTGCCTCAGTTCGCGACCGGCCTGCATGTTATATATCAGCTTATCAATGTCCTCGTAGAGCAGCTCGACGAAATCATCGTACGACCCGCCATCACTGATCTTGACTCGACGGAATGCAGCCTGAACCATCTTATTTGGCACATAGCGTTCAAAATCTTCTAAGCTGATGGAGTTCAAGGCGCTTTCTTCCTTTGAAGGCCAACGCTTGGAGTGAAACAGACCAGAATTTCTGACTTAGGTATCGGCTCGCCAAACTCCGGATGAATCATGACCTCTCCCTTGGAGTAGTGAGTCACCTCATCGTCGGGCAGTTCAAAGTAACAGTCACGAAACTCGTACATCAAGCAGATTTTGAGTATTTTTAACCGAGGGTTTGAGAGGTACAGCAGGGCTTTGGAAACCAGTGCTACATCAGGTTCCTCTGCGAGTTGTTGCAAATCCCTGAAGGTGTAGTGATCAAGATGGGATTGTTGAGCCGACAGGGCTCGCCAGATATGCAAGCACGCTGCCATAACGCCAGGCTCTGCTGCCCAGTCGTTTTGGATGATGCCCGGTATATTCATTTTTTTCTACGGGGAAGCCGCCGAAGCACTTGGTCTGCAACGAAATCGTAGTCTGCACCATCAACACACCCGAGAAATTCAGCAGTCGTGACCGCTCTTAGTTTGCTTGCATAAATAGCTCTCACGCTGCCTTTTAACTCTAGGTAGAGATCACTTTTCGGTGGGTTTCCAGGCCAAGTCACACCGATGGTGTACGGTTCTACCTTGTCTACGTGCATTTTTCCACCGACATGAAAGCTGTCTTTTCGGAAATCCTGCGTCTTTGTTCGATGAATTTTCCCATGGTTGTTCGATGATGAGTCTTGGCTAGTAGCGACGAACCCAAGAGCTGTCACTCTGCCGCAAGCATTGTCCAAGTACATTGGGTTGATCGCTGGATACAGGTTCATCAGCCCGATACTCACCGCGTTTTGCCCAATAAATTTAGTGGTCGCTCGATTGAATTCGGTCATAACGCGCGCAAAGGCGGATGAGTCTTTGTCGCCGTTCAGCCCCGGTGCGAAATCGACGCGGAACTCGACCAAGTCGTTTGTCGTGTCCACAACAACCGTGTCAAAGCAAGGAACCCACCGCGTCTTAATGCCGATGATTTCTTCATAGTCCTCAAAAAATGCAGCTTCCTGACCAACAAACTGGGTCACGTCCAAAGATTCGCGCTTTGAGTACGACCGAGTACTGAAGAATTGAAGGTACAGCTTGCCACCTTGTAATTCAGCGGCTATGAGCTTCGGCGCTGCAGTTTTGAAGGTTTCAAGTTTGGTCTGCTTTGTTGGAGCGCTTAGTAGGTCGAATGGTCGTTGGAGAAGAACTTTCTGAAGGTCATGAATAGCCCCGTCTATTGCCCAAGTAAGAATCCTGTTTTTCTCTACTTCGTTCTGTTCGCGAAGGTCGAAGAAGCTGACATGCTTGTTGCCAACGTAAGTGTGCCATCGGGCTGCTGAGGATAGTTTCTCGTGGGCGCTCTGCCATATTGAATCGTTGTAGGAGCCGGTCCTTGCTTGAGTTATGGTTTCACGCCATCCACGGCTGGTGTAGATGCCCGTGCTAGCGATGATCGGTTTGGCGCTTGACCACAACATTCGTGTCTCCAGCAACTCCATGACTGCAACGACTTGCTCACGCGTTGGAACCGACACGATATCCACTTTAGACAGCAATGCACTCATACTTTTCCCGAAAATTTTTGTAACTTTATTGTGAAATGGTAATGTATGCGAAATCCACCATTTGGTGACGGTCTGCGCTGAAATGGCATGATCTGTGTTTGATCTGTACGGCAATCCACCCAACAGGAGATTGCCATGCCCACCGCCCGACTCGAAGCCCGCATCAGCACCGAACTCCATGCCTTGCTCAAGCGTGCCGCTGAGATTGAGGGCCGCACGGTGACTGATTTCGTCGTGGCCGCTGTCCAGGAAGCGGCCCAGCGTTCTATCAGCCAGGCTGAAATCATCCGCCTCTCGCTGGCCGATCAGCAGTGTTTTGCGCAAGCGCTGCTGGCGCCGCCCCAGCCCGCGCCCGCGCTGGAGCGCGCTTTTGCGCGCCGCCGCAAGCTGGTAGCGCCCGAGTGAGCCAGGCGCCATTTCGGGTCACGCCGTTCGAAAAAACCCATGACCGCAGCGCTTTCAAAAGTGGCTCCGAGCCGCTGGACCGTTATTTTCACCAGCAGGTCAGCCAGGACATCCGGCGCAGGGTGACCGCCTGTTTTGTCGCGCTGCATGGGCCGCAGGGCGAGGATTCGCGCATTGCCGACTTTTACACGCTGGCTTCCACCAGTGTCCTGCTGGCCGATCTTCCGCCCGAAACCGGCAAGAAGCTGCCGCGTTATCCTTCGGTGCGTGCCGTGCGCATAGGGCGGCTGGCCGTGGATGAAAACTTCAAGGGCCAAGGGCTGGGCGGCGCGCTGCTGGCCGATGCGCTGGCGTGGGCGGCGCGGGCCGACATTGCCGCTTTTGCCCTGGTGGTGGATGCCAAGGATGACACTGCCGCCGCGTTTTACTGTCACCACGGTTTCATCGCCCTGCTTGACTCGCCCTTGACCTTGTTCTTGCCGCTGACCACGGCGCGCCATGTCCAAAGCCATAGCCTGGAAACGGCAAAAGTCCAGGTTTGAATCCCCTGCCTTCAGGCAGGAGGATTACCCATTGTGATAAAAATAAATCAAATATTTGCTTTTATTATGCATAATATTGACATATTTTTATTTTATGGGTGAACGCAATGCTGGTCGAGTTCCGCGTCAAGAACTTCCGCAGCCTGCGCGACGAGCAGGTGCTTAGTCTTGTGGCCTCTACCGACAAGACGCTGCTGGACACCCATGCGCTTGGCACTGGCCTGAAGGCCGCCCCGCACTTGCTCAAGAGTGCGGTGGTGTATGGGGCCAATGCCAGCGGCAAGTCCAACCTGGTCAAGGCTCTGCAATACATGCGCGGTGTGGTGCTGGAGTCGGCAGCCCTGCAGCCGGGACAGGCATTTGAACGGCTTCAGCCCTTCAGGCTGGATGCTGCCTCGGGCAGCCAGCCGACTGAGTTTGAAGTCACGTTCATCCTCGATGCGGTGCGTTACCAGTATGGCTTTGCCATGACTTCGCAACGCATCGTCAGCGAGCACCTGCTGGTTTACAAGGCGTTCAAGCCGCAGCGGTGGTTCGAGCGCCGCTTTGATGCCGAAAGCGGCAAGGATGTGTATGACTTCGGCCCCGGCCTGAAGGGTGCCAAGAATCTGTGGGAAGGCGCAACCCGGCCCAATGCCTTGTTCCTGTCCGTGGCCGTACAACTCAACAGCGACGCCCTGCGCCCCGTGTTCGACTGGTTTGCCAATCGGCTCGTGATTTTCAACGAACAGTCGCCGCTGTCGCCGCAGTTCTCGGTGCAAATGCTCAAGCAGGACGCTCAGCGCAAGGCCATCTGCGATTTTTTGCGTGCCGCCGACATCAGCATTGCCGACATCGAAGTGGCGACCCGACAGGCCGTGGTTCACAGCATCCGCTTCGATCTGGCCACCGGCAAGCGCGAGGAAGAGGCGGGTGAGCAAGCTGTGGATGAAGTGAAGTTCCATCATATGACCGAACACGGCCAGGCCGTTTTTGATCTGACGGATGAATCCAGCGGCACCCGCAACCTGCTGTTTCTCACCGGGCCGATACTGGATATTTTGAACAAAGGACTGACGCTGGTGGTGGATGAACTCGATACCAGCTTGCACACTTTGCTGGTGCAGGCATTGGTGCGGCTGTTCCACCGGCCTGAGGTCAACACCGGCGGCGCGCAGCTCATTTTCAGCACGCACGACACCTCGCTGCTCGACGCCTATGGGCTGTTCCGGCGCGACCAGGTCTGGTTTGTCGAGAAGAAGCCCGATCAAAGCTCGGCGCTCTACCCGCTGATCGACTTCAGCCCCCGAAAGAATGAAGCACTGGAGCGAGGCTATTTGCAAGGCCGTTACGGCGCACTGCCTTTCCTGCGGAGTCAAGCGCTGGGCGCGAAGCACTGATGGGGCGCGACAACCAGCCCAAGGTTCGGCAACTGGCCCGGCGAGAGCAAAAGGAAACGCGCCGCGCCAGTTACGTTCGCATCCTGATCGTCTCTGAGGGCAGCAAGACCGAGCCGCTTTATTTTGAGGACATCCGCGCCGCCTACCAGCTGCACTCGGCGAACGTCGAGGTGCAACCCAGCCAGCTCGGCACCGCGCCGATCCAGGTCGTGAAGTACGCCAAACAGCTGTTTGAAGAAGGTGATCTGGGCAAGGGAATCCGCCCCCGCAGCTTCGATCAGGTCTATGCGGTGTTCGACCGGGATGAGCACGAAAGCTATTTCAACGCGCTGAACCTGGCCGCCTCGCTGGAGGGCAGGATGAAGAACGATGCCAGGCAGCCGGTGAGCTTCAAGGCCATCGCTTCGGTGCCCAGCTTCGAGCTGTGGCTGTTGCTGCATTACCAGGACATTCAAGCGCCCATCCACCGTGACGAGGTCATGCAGCGCCTCAAGCAATACATTCCCGGCTACGACAAGGGCGCAGCCGGTACTTTTGCGACCACCCGCGACCGGCTGGAAGCGGCTACACAACGGGCGCAGGCGCTGGCCGCTAGGTTCAACGCGTACACCGACCCTGAGCCCTACACGGCCATTGCTGATCTGGTCAATTTGCTGACCACGCTGCGCGGCTGAGTGCCGCTCAATCCTCCCTTTAATTTTTTGCCCCATGCCACTTCTTGCCGTCATCGACTTTGAAACCACCGGCCTGTCGCCCGGAAACGGCGACCGCGCCACCGAGGTGGCCATCGTGCTGGTCGAGGGCGCTCGCGTCGTGGACCGCTTCCAGAGCCTGATGAATGCCGGAGTGCGGATTCCGGCCTTCATTACCGGGCTGACTGGCATCAGCAACGCGATGATCGCCAGCGCGCCCGCTGCGGCGCAGGTGATGCTGGAGGCCAGCCGCTTTGTCGGCCAGGCGCCGCTGGTGGCGCACAACGCGGCCTTTGACCGGCGCTTTTGGCAGGCCGAACTGGCCCACGCCGGGCTGGCCGCGCCCCAGCCTTTCATCTGCACGCTGCTGCTGGCGCGTCGACTTTATCCACAGGCGCCCAGCCACCAGCTTGGCGCGCTGATCGATTACCACGGTTTGCCACGCACCGGCCAGGCGCACCGGGCGCTGGCCGACGCCGAAATGGCCGCCGCGCTGCTGGCCCGGATGGCGCACGATCTGCGCACCCGTTACCGCGTGGCCAGTCCCGATCACGCGTTGCTGATGGCATTGCAGGGCTGCGCCAAATCCGCCGTCGCCGCGCTGATGGCCAAATACGCCTGCGCCTGAGCGCGCCGCGCCCGCCTCCACCCACGACACCACCCGCATCGGCGCGGTGCGCCCGCTGATCACGCCCGCGCTGTTGCAGGAATGGCTGCCCACGCCCGAGGCGGCCCAGGCGCGGGTAGCGAGCAGCCGCACCGCCATTTCGCGCGTGCTGCACGGCGCGGATGACCGGCTGGTCGTCGTCGTCGGGCTCTGCTCGATTCACGACCACGCGCAGGCGCTGGACTGCGCGCGCCAGCTCAAAACCCAGGCCGACGCGCTCCAGGACGAGCTGCTCATCGTGATGCGCGTGTATTTTGAAAAGCCGCGCACCACCGTCGGCTGGAAGGGCTACATCAACGACCCGCACCTGGACGGCAGCTTTGCCATCAACGAGGGGCTGGAGCTGGCGCGCCGCCTGCTGCTCGACGTGCTGGCGCTGGGCCTGCCGGTGGGCACCGAGTTTCTCGATTTGCTCAGCCCGCAGTTCATCAGCGATCTGGTCAGCTGGGGCGCCATCGGGGCGCGCACCACGGAAAGCCAGAGCCACCGCCAGCTCGCCAGCGGCCTGTCCTGCCCGGTCGGCTTCAAGAACGGCACCGATGGCGGCATCAAGGTGGCCGCCGACGCGATTCAGGCCGCGCAGGCGCCGCATGCCTTCATGGGCATGAGCAAAATGGGCCAGTCGGCGATTTTTGAAACCCGTGGCAACGACGACTGCCATGTGATTTTGCGCGGCGGCAAGCAGCCCAATTATTCAAAAGCCGATGTCGAGGCCGCCTGCGCCCTGCTGCGCAGCGCGGGCCTGCGCCCACAGGTGATGATCGACGTGTCGCACGCCAACAGCAGCAAGCAGCACCAGCGCCAAATCGACGTGGCCGCCGACGTGGCCGCGCAGGTGGCCGCAGGCGAGCGCCGCATCACGGGCGTGATGATTGAAAGCCACCTGCAGGAAGGCTGCCAGGACATCGTGCCCGGCCAGCCGCTCCAGCCGCTCCAGCCGGGCGTGTCGGTGACTGACGCCTGCATCAGCTTTGCGCAGACCGTGCCGGTGCTGCAGGGGCTGGCAGCGGCGGTGCGGGCGCGGCGCGCCGCGTAAGGGTCTGGCTACAAAAAGCCAAACCGACTGGCGTGCCAGGCCAAAAATTCGGGTGCGGGGCGAAAGCGCTCCGGCAGTCGAATCGCTTGCCGGTCAAAACGCTGCAGCGACTCGGTCAGAAAAGCATTGCCGCTGATTGTTGCCAGCGCCGCCGAAACCCGGACGGTGAAGTCGGGCAGCACGGTGATCAAACCTTGGTCGTAAGCGCGGTCGTGTAGCGCCGACAGGCACAGGCCGTTTTGCGGATTGAGCCGGTTTTTGTGGTCTTCGCTCCACGGGACGATGTGGCTGGCAATCAGCAGTTTTTCATGCTGCAGGCCACTGATGCAGCAGGTGGCGTTGTAGTTCGCCAGCACTGATTGGCGAAACCGGGCTTGGTTCACGCGCACCTGCACCAGCGCGCTGCGGGTTCTGCCCTCCTCCAGCACGGTTTCTTCTTCGATCAGCGCGCTGTCGGCGGCGACGCCGTGCGCCGCCGCTTGGCTGGCATAGGCGCTGGCCGCTTCTTGCGCCACCTCGTCCCAGTTGTCTTGCAGCGCCGCCCAGAGCTGGCGGTCTTGCTTGGACGCGCCGCTCAAACCGGCGCGCCCGCTGGCGACGATTTGCGGGTCTAGGCTGGCCAAGTTGCCCAGCTTCATGGCGACTGAATTGGGCGTTCGGCCCTGCCAGGCGGCCAATTGGACAATCTCGGGTCGCCCCCGGTGCAGTTGACCGAACGGCAGCAAGGTGTAGAGGTGAAAGGCCGCCAGCGTGTGCGGGCGAGTCCATTGAACGGCGGGAGTGGGCATATAAAAAAGCGATTGAAACGACTGTGAAGAGGTACGCGGCACTGTCCCACACAGCGGGCGGCGGTTTGTTCCCACAATGGCGTTGGGCGGATGACGGGTTTGGCCTGCAATCCGACCTCTGAGGCGCGTCGTCTGCACGCGTCCCCTCATCCATTGCAAGGAAATTTACATGACCAGCAAGCAAAATCCACGCGACAAACAGCCGCCTCACACCGGCAAGGTCGAGAACGACAGCAACAAGATGGGCGATCAGCCGGTAACCCAGCTCAACCAGGGTCAGCGCACGCCCGACAGCCGCAGCGACCGCGAAGCCCATCTCGGCAGCGGCAACCAGACGCAGTCGCGCCGGGGCGGCACCAAAGGCCATTGACGCGGCCAGCGGGCTTTATTTGTCCGGCAGCTCGATCTTGACTTCCAGAACGTCAAGGTTTTCCTGGCGCTCCAGGTTGACTTTGATGTCCTGCGGGTTGATGTGGATGTACTTGGAAATCACGGCAATCAGGTCGCGCTGCAGTGCGGGCAGGTAGTCCGGTTCGTGAAGGTTACGGCCCGAGCGCTCGTGCGCCAGGATGATTTGCAGCCGCTCCTTGGCGACGGTGGCCGTTTTTTTCTTTTCGCCGAGCAGAAAGGATAGAAATGAGGCCATGACGCTTATCTCCCTCCGAACAGTCGTTTGAGCAGGCTGGGCTTTTCCGCATCGGTAAAGCGCATCGGCTTGTCTGCACCCAGAAAGCGTTCGACCACGTCTTTGTAGGCTTCGGACACGTCGCTACCATCGAGATGAATCGCCGGCTTGCCCTCGTTGGAGGCCAGCAGCACGGCCTCCGACTCGGGAATCACGCCAATCAGATTGATGCGCAGCATGTCCTGGATGTCTTTCAGCGAGAGCATCTGGCCCTGGCTGACCCGGCTGGGGTTGTAGCGGGTGATCAGCAGGTGTTCCTTGACTGGCTCGCTGCCTTCGATGGCGTGCCGGGTCTTGCTCGACAGCATGCCCAAAATCCGGTCCGAGTCGCGCACCGAGGAGATTTCCGGGTTGGTCACCACCAGCGCCTCGTCGGCAAAGTGCATCGCCATCATCGCGCCGTTTTCAATCCCGGCGGGCGAGTCGCAGACGATGTAGGCAAAGTCCATGTCGGCCAGGTCGGCCAGCACTTTTTTGACGCCGTCAAAGGTCAGCGCGTCCTTGTCGCGTGTTTGCGAGGCGGCCAGCACAAACAGATCCGGGCACAGCTTGTCCTTGATGAGCGCCTGGTTCAGCGAGGCTTCACCCTGGATGACGTTGATCAGGTCATACACCACGCGGCGCTCGCAGCCCATGATCAGGTCCAGGTTGCGCAGGCCGACATCGAAGTCGATCACGGCGGTTTTGTGCCCGCGCAGGGCCAGACCGGCGGCAAAGCTGGCGCTGGTGGTGGTTTTGCCTACGCCGCCTTTGCCGGAGGTGACAACAATGATTTTTGCCATTCGAAAGAATCCTTTTTAAATCGGTAGAAGTGTGTCTGTCAGGTCAGCGCGGCAGGCCGTTACAGGGCCGTCATGATGAGTTTTTCGCCGTCGGGGCCGGGCGTGAGCTGTACCTGGGTGGGCTTGCCTGCAATGTCGGGGGGAAAGGGGTTTTCGCTGGTGCGGTAAATCCCGGCAATCGACAGCAGCTCGGCCTCCATCATCAGCGTGAAGATGCGCGCGTCGGTGTTGCCCCTGGCGCCAGCCATCGCCTTGCCGCGCAGCGGCGCATAGATGTGGATGTGGCCGTCGGCAATGACTTCGGCGCCCGCGTTGACGATAGACAGCATCACCAGGTCGCGCCCTCTGGCATAGACCTGCTGGCCCGAGCGCAGGGGTTTGTCGATGATGAGTGCGCCCAGCGGCGCGGCGGGCGGCTCGGGCGCGGCCAGGGCGGGCCGGGGAGCGACCAGGTGGCTGTCGGGCGCAGGCATCAGGCCCGCCTGCAGCGCGGCGCTCATCTGGGCTGGGTTGCCGCCCTTGACGGCCAGCGGCGCGAGCCGGTAGCGCCCGAGCAGGGTTATCAGGGCCGGAAAATCAACCTTGGCGCTGTTTTGCACCTGCAGCGGCGTCAGGTCGATCAGCAGCGCGTCCTGGTCGAAAAAATCAGGCGTGTCGCCAAAGCGCTGGGCCAGCTCGCGCGCGACGGCGGCGAGGTCGCTGGACTTGAGCAGCAGTGCCACCAGCGGCAGGTTGGCGCTCTTGATTTCAAACGTGGAAGGCGTGGCGACAGTCATGGGCGGGCAGTGCGGGGGGCGGGTGGCAAAAAACAGACATTATCCCGAAACTTGTTCTATTTGTTGCGTTAAAACAAGGCTGGCGCGCAGCGGCTGCTTTTTTTAAAGCCTGATCTGCGCGGCCAGTGGCGCGTGGTCCGACAGGTGCGACCAGGGCTGGCCCGGCAGCACGATGGGGCTGTGGCTGGCGGTGCTGCGCACGTAGATGCGGTCGAGTTGCAGGATGGGCATGCGCGCCGGAAAGGTGCGCGCCGCCTGGCCGTTGGCCTGCACGAACACCTCGCGCAGGTTGGCCCCGCGTGCCAGCTGGGCGTGGGCGCTGCGGCGCCAGTCGTTGAAGTCGCCCGCGACCACCAGCGGGGCGCGCGCCGGGATGTCCCGGCGCACCAGATCGCTGAGCATGCTCAGCTGCTGGGTGCGGTGCGTCTCCATCAGGCTCAGGTGGACGCAGATGGCGTGGAGGTTGTGGCGGCGCCCAGGCAGTTCCAGCTCGCAGTGCAGCATGCCGCGCCGCTCGGGGCCGCTGATGGAGATGTCGCGGTTTTCAAAGCGCACGATGGGAAACTTCGATAGCAGCGCATTGCCGTGGTGGCCGTGGGTATAGACGGCGTTGCGCCCATAGGCAAATTGCGGCCAGATGCTGTCGGCGAGGAATTCGTAATGCGGCTCGTCGGTGTAGTTGTCAAACTTCGCCGCATGCTTGAGGTGGCTGCCGGTGACTTCCTGCAAAAACACCACGTCGGCGCCGACGCTGCGCACGGCCTCGCGCAGCTCGCTCAGGATAAATTTGCGGTTGAAAAAGGTGAAGCCCTTGTGGATGTTGACGGTCAGCACCTTGAAGCTGAACGGCGCATCGCTGTCGGCCGGGCTGGGATCGGCAGGCGGGGGGGAGGCGTCGGGAAATAGGGGCTGCATAGGGGGATGGGATGGGTCCGTGAAAAAATCGCGCTGCAGGACAGTAGCTTATCTGGAGCCCGCCGGGGGCTGGAGCGCAAAAAAACCTGCGCGTCAGGCGCAAAAAGCGCCGTCAAGGCAGGTTTATCGGGGCTGGGCGCGCTGGCGCCTCAGTCTTTCTGGCCGATTGGGGCTCAGTTCTTGCGCTGCATGGCGCCTTCAGGGTGACCGTGGTCTTTGGGGGCGCCGTGGGCGTGCTCGGCGTCAAAGGTTTTTTTCTGCTCCGGGCTCAGGACGGCATAAAAAGCCTTGGTCGCATCGCCGTGCTTTTTCATCATCGCGCTGCGCTCGGCCATGCGCTCGGTTTGCAGGGCGTGCATCTTGTCAATGCGCTCTGGCGTGGTCAGCTTGTCCATCTCGGCGCGCTGGCCGGGCATGGGCGGCTGGCCCATGTGGGCGGGCGGCTGCATGGCGGCGGTGTAAGTCGTCCAGGCGGCTTCTTGTTGGGCGGTGATTTTCAGCTTGGCTTTGAGCTCGGCCTGGTGTTTGGCCACCCAGGCCTGCATTTTGGCGGGATCGTGACGGCCCATCTTGTCCATGTGCTGGTCGCCGTGGTGACCCATCTTGCCCATGTGCTGGCCGCCCATTGCGCTGGATGCAGGCAAGGCAGGCGCAGGGGCTTGCGCCAGTGCGGCGCCAGCGCCAACCGTGGCTAACAGGCCAGCCAGAACGAGGGTGTTGAGGGATTTGAGCGCAAATTTCATGGGAAACTTCCTTTGGGTTGACGGAGCCTGCAGACCAGTGATTGGCGACAGGTTGAAAGTAATTGTGGCTGATTTGTGTATCCGCGCCATTACCCGGCGGTGATGGCTTTGTAAAGCTGGGTGAAGACCGGGTTTCACCCGAAAAACGCCCCCTTCAAACCAGGCGCTGGCGTTTGCGCTATGCTTTTGGTTTCCAGATGCAACAGGGTTGAGGGTGCCGTGAATTTCCTATCCGAATTAAAAAGCAAGGCCAGTGCGCTGCAGGGCCAGCAAGAGGGCGTGCAGCAAGACCTGGCGGGCCACACGCAGGCCTGCGAAATCGCCTGCCGGGTGGCCATCAGGTATCTGCAGGATCTGTGTACCCAGCTCAACATCATCCAGCCGCCAGCGCCGGGCAATTACAGCCTGGACGGCAAGGCGGCGTTTCCTGAACTGCAGATGCTCAATTTCCGCTGCGACGACCGGCGCAAGCTGCTGCGCAATGCGGGCGTGTGCGACTACATCGGCATGGGCTGGAAGCTGCTGCCCGGCACCGGCCAGGTCGCCACGCACCGGCTGCTGGTGAATTTTCCGCCCGAGTTAGAGCGCGTCAGCCAGCGCCTGTCCGTCGGCCACATCAAGCACGAGCGCAAGGAGCTGCGCCACCCCGAGACCAACAAGCTGCAGGCCTATGTGTTTGACTACCAGACCGAGGCGCGCGGCTTCATCACCCTCACGCCAGACCACGACACCGGCCAGATTGCTTTCCGGCTGACCAATGTCGGCGGTTTTGAGGTGTTCAACACCCAGTATCCGGCGGGCAAGGTCACGACGGCGCTGATGGATGAGCTGGCCAAAAAGCTGCTCGGCCAGCCGAGCCGCTTCGGCTGAAACGCCAAGACCCTGCTGGCCGCGTGGCTTGCCCGCCGGGCGCTGGAGTGCTTACAATCGCCCCAGCTTGTCGGGGTGCCCAGGATGGATTCATCCGGGGCTGAGATCGCAAAATGGCGAGACCCGCTGAACCTGATCGGGATCATGCCCGCGTAGGAAACAAGGCACTTTGGCTCCGGCCCGGCGCAATCACTTCCCGACGGGGCGGCGGCTGCGGCGGCACCCGGTTCCCCAGGCAAGCACCCCAACGCTTTTTCTGGAGACCGACATGGCCAAAACTTCTCTTTCCGTCGATGCCGCCGATTTGACCAGCCGCATCACCCGCACGCCTTTTCCCGGCTCCCGCAAAATCTACATCGAAGGCTCGCGCCCCGATATTCGCGTGCCGTTTCGCGAAGTCACGCTGACCGACACGCTGGTGGCCGAGGGCGTTGACACCCGGCGCGAAGCCAACCCGCCGCTGCGTTTATTTGACGCCTCCGGCGTCTATACCGACCCGGCTGTTTCCATTGACATCACGCGCGGCCTCGCCGCCCTGCGCGCCGCCTGGATTGCCGAGCGCGGCGACACCGACACGCTGCCCGGCATCAGCAGCGCCTACGGCCGCGAACGCCTGAACGACCCGGCGCTGTCCGCGCTGCGTATGGCCGAATCGCCCCTGCCGCGCCGCGCCAAGGCGGGTGCCAATGTGTCGCAAATGCACTACGCCCGCAAGGGAATCATCACGCCCGAGATGGAATACATCGCCATCCGCGAAAACCTGGTGCGCGCCCAGCTCGCCGAGCGCCTGGCTACCGAGCGCCTGCCGAAAAAAGGCCACTCGTTCAACGCCTCGATTCCGCAGGACGTGACGCCCGAATTCGTGCGCGACGAAGTGGCTAGGGGCCGCGCCGTCATCCCGAACAACATCAACCACCCGGAAAGCGAGCCGATGATTATTGGCCGCAACTTCCTCATCAAGGTCAACGCCAACATCGGCAACTCGGCGGTCACGTCGTCGATTGAAGAGGAAGTGGACAAGCTGGCCTGGTCGATTCGCTGGGGCGCCGACACCGTGATGGACCTCTCGACCGGCGAGAACATCCACGAAACCCGCGAATGGATTTTGCGCAACTCGCCGGTGCCGATTGGCACGGTGCCGATTTACCAGGCGCTGGAAAAAGTCAACGGCAAGGCTGAAGACCTGACCTGGGAAATCTTCCGCGACACGCTGATCGAGCAGGCCGAGCAGGGCGTCGATTACTTCACCATCCACGCCGGGGTGCGTCTGGCCTATGTGCCGCTGACGGCCAAGCGCCTGACCGGCATCGTCTCGCGCGGCGGCTCCATCATGGCGAAATGGTGTTTGTCGCACCACAAAGAGAGCTTCTTGTACGAGCATTTCGAGGAGATTTGCGAAATCATGAAGGCTTACGACGTGTGCTTCTCGCTCGGCGACGGCCTGCGCCCCGGCTCGATTGCCGATGCCAACGATGAAGCGCAGTTCGCCGAACTGCACACGCTGGGCGAGCTGACGCAAATCGCCTGGAAGCACGATGTGCAGGTGATGATTGAAGGCCCCGGCCATGTGCCGCTGCAACTGGTGAAAGAAAACGTCGAGAAGCAGTTAGAGGCCTGCTTTGAAGCGCCCTTCTACACGCTCGGCCCCCTGATCACCGACATCTCGCCCGGCTACGACCATATTTCATCGGCCATGGGCGCGGCCAACATCGGCTGGTACGGCACGGCGATGCTGTGCTACGTCACGCCCAAGGAACACCTGGGCCTGCCGAACCGTGATGACGTGAAGCAGGGCCTGATTGCCTACAAGATCGCCGCCCACGCGGGCGACCTGGCCAAGGGCTATCCGGGCGCGCAGATGTGGGACAACGCCGTTTCAAAAGCGCGTTTCGAGTTCCGCTGGGAAGATCAGTTCCGCCTGGCCATCGACCCGGACACGGCCATGGCCTACCACGACGAGACGCTGCCGAAAGAAAACGCCAAGGTGGCGCATTTCTGCTCGATGTGTGGGCCGAAGTTTTGCTCGATGAAAATCTCGCAGGAAGTGCGCGAATTCGCCCGTCTGAACCCGGAAACCACGACGCTGGCCAAGGCGCCGGGCGTGATTGAAATCAAGCAGGTGGCGGTGGAAATTGAAACCAGCTTTGAAGCCAAAGCCGAGGAATTCCGCAAGGGCGGCAGCGAGATTTACTCTTAAAGCCCTGAAAGTGCGCCCGCCGGGCGTCTTTCGCCTGCGTTTTTTTACGTTCCGATGGAATCCACCATGAGTTCTCTTCACATTGGTATTGCGGGCGCCGGACTCGCCGGCCGCACCCTGGCCTGGCGGCTGCTGCGCGCCGGTTGCCGCGTCACCTTGTTTGACGTGCGCCAGCGCGGCGAGCTGGACACGGCCTCGATGACGGCGGCGGCCATGCTGTCGCCGCTGGCCGAGCTGTCGGTGTCGGACGAGGTGGTGTTTCAGCTCGGGCGCCGTTCTATGGAGCTGTGGCCGCGCTGGGTTGCCGAGCTGGACGCGCAAAGCGGCGCCGAGCCGGTTTACTTTCGCCAGAAGGGCACGCTGGTCGTGGCGCATGCGCCGGACCAGAGTTCGCTGGAGCATTTCACCCGGCAGCTAGCCCACAAATTGCCCGAAGCCTGCCGCGCCGAAGTGCAGACGCTGGACGCCGCCGGTGTGGCCCGCGAGGAGCCTGCGCTGGCCGGGCGCTTTGGCGGCGGGCTGTTTCTGAGCAGCGAAGGCCAGCTCGGCAACGACCAGTGGATGGCCACGCTGGCCACGCAAATCGACCGCCTGGGCGTGACCTGGCACGAAGGCCTGGCGGTGGAGAAACTCGAAGAGGGCCGCATCGTCTGCGCGAATGGAACAACGCACGCGGTCGATATCGCCGTCGATGCACGCGGCCCCGGCAGTCAGGCACAGTGGCCTGCCAGCAATCCTTTGCGCGGCGTGCGCGGCGAGGTGCTGCGCGTGCAATGCCCCGGCGTGACGCTGCAGCGGCCGGTGCGGCTGATGCATCCGCGCTACGCGCTGTATGTCGCGCCGCGCCCGAATCACCAGTTCGTCGTCGGCGCGACCGAGCTGGAGTCGGAGGATACCGGGCCTGTGACGCTGCGCTCGATGCTGGAGCTGGGCAGCGCGCTGCACAGCCTGCACCCGGCCTTTGGCGAGGCGCGGGTGTTGCGCGTGTCCGCCGCGCTGCGCCCGGCACTCGACGACCACCGGCCCGCCGTGGTGCAGCGGGGTGGCGTGTGGCACATCAACGGCCTGTACCGCCACGGCTACCTGTGCGCCCCGGCGGTGGTCGATGAGCTGGCGCAAAAGTTACTGGCGGCTTGAGCAGGAAACAGGTCGCAGGGCGTAGGAGTGAGTTTCCGTTTCCTCAACCCTGTCCCACAATTCTGCTGCCTCAAACCTGTTCTCTGAATCCTGTGCCCTGTTATGAACACTACTTTTGAAATTTCCTTCAACGGCGAGCGGCTTGAGATCGACGCGGCCACGCTGCAAGACTTGCTGCTGGCGCGTGGCTATGAGCTGAAAAACGCGTTTGCCTGCGCGATCAACCGCACCTTCGTGCCCCGGCCCCAGTGGCCCGAGCGCGCCTTGCAACCGGGCGACCGCATTGATGTGGTCACGCCCATCACCGGAGGCTGATATGCCTGCGCAATCTTTTTCCAACGCCGCGCCTATCGCGCCTATCCACACAGCGGCCCAAGCGGACGTGGTGGCTTCTGCGGCCCCGACCCCGGCCCCCGCCGCTGTGCCAGCCCCCATCGCCCACGGCAGCCCGTGGACGGTCGCGGGCACGACATTGAACAGCCGCTTTCTGCTCGGCACCTCGCATTACCCGTCGCCTGCGGTGCTGGGCGAGGCGGTGCGCGCCAGCGGCACGCAGGTGCTGACCGTGGGCCTGCGCCGCCTGCAGCCCGAAAGCGGCGGCGGCAACAGCTTCTGGCAGCGCATCCAGGCGCTGAACTGCCACATCCTGCCGAACACGGCGGGCTGCCACTCTGCCTCCGAAGCCATCACGCTGGCGCAGATGGCGCGCGAGATCTTCGGCACCGCCTGGATCAAGCTCGAAGTGATCGGCGACGATTACACGCTGCAGCCCGACACCGTAGCCACGCTCGAAGCGGCAACCGTCCTGGCCAAAGACGGCTTTTCGGTGTTTGCCTATACCACCGACGATTTGGTGATGGCGCAGCGCCTGCGCGACGCGGGCTGCGCGGCCATCATGCCGTGGGCGGCGCCGATTGGCACCGGGCGCGGGCCGCTGAATCCCTATGCGCTGGAAACCATGCGCCGGCGCCTGCCCGACGCGGTGCTGGTTGTCGATGCCGGACTGGGCCGCCCTTCGCACGCCGCGCAGGTGATGGAGCTGGGTTTCGACGCCGTGCTTTTAAACACCGCTGTGGCGCAGGCGGGCGACCCGGTGCGCATGGCACGCGCTTTTGCCGACGGTGTGGCCGCAGGTCGGGCCGCTTACGAATCGACGCCGATGCCCGAGCGCGCCGCCGCGCAGGCCTCGACGCCGACGGTGGGCGTGCCGTTCTGGCATGCGTCATGAGCGCCATGACCATGAATACCACGCCTTTTGCACCGCTCACCGGCCCCATCGGCTTTTACCCCGTGGTTCACGATGCTGCCTGGGTGCAGCGCCTGCTCGGCTGGGGCGTTCGCACCGTGCAACTGCGCTTTAAAGCCGCCGGTCACACGCCCGCCGAGATTGAACGCGAAGTTCAGGCCGCCGTCGAAGCCGGCAAAAAAGTGCCGGGCGCGCAGGTCTTCATCAACGACCACTGGCAGCTCGCGCTGGCGGCGGGCGCTTACGGCGTGCATCTGGGCCAGGAAGACCTGGACACGGCCGACCTTTCGGCCCTGCGCCGCGCCGGAGTCCGCTTGGGCCTGAGCACCCACACGCCCGCCGAGCTGGCGCGGGCCAAGGCGGTGCAGCCCTCGTATCTGGCGATTGGCCCGATCTACCCAACGACGCTCAAGGTCATGCCGTACCAGCCTGTGGGGCTGGCGCAATTGAAAGAATGGGCGCCACTGGCCGCGCCGTACCCCGTGGTGGCGATTGGCGGGATTTCGCTGGAGCGCATGCCGGGCGTGCTGGCCTGCGGGGTCGATGGGGTTGCCGTGGTCAGCGCGGTGACGCTGGCCGCTGACCCGGAACTGGCGACGCGGCAAGGCTTAGTGCTGGCAGGGGGCCGGTGACAGTCAGCGGGTAACAGGTGGCAGGAAATAGAAAGGCGGCAGGAAACAGAACACAGGCGTGAGTTTTCTGAATCCTGATGTCCTGATGCCCTGTTCCCGGCTCCCTGTTTTCAAGTCGCCGTCGTCTGCCAGCGCCAGCGCAATAACCCCAGCGCCAGCGCCAGATGCAGCGCGGCAAACACCACGGATGCCATGCCGGGGGCCAAAAATGGCTGCACCAGGCCCGACAGCATTTCGCTGTGCAAGCCGTGCAGCAGCCAGGGCAGCAGCCCGTAAAGAACGCCCATCAGCACCCAGAATCCCAGCACTGGTCGGCGCCCTGTCGGCGAAAAGGCCAGGAACAGCGCCAGCGCGCAGTCGCGTGCCAGCAGCAGCACCAGCACCAGCGCGTGCAGGCCGACAGAGCCGATGGCCTCGCCAAACCCGCCAAAGTCCGACGCTGAGGCGGCCTCCGGCGGCAGCGTTTTCCAGACCAGCATGGCAAACGGCAGGGCCAGCGCCAGCGTCGTCGGCCAGCGCGGCAGCTGCAGCAGCGCGGCGCGCCACTGGCCGTTTTCCAGCCGCGTGAGCACCCGCTGCCACAGCGGGCGCGGCTGGGCTTCGGCCAGCAGGGCGAAATAGGTGAAGGCGGCGCAGACCGCCAGGCCGGTCACGCTGAACACCATCAGGCGCTTGTCCGGCGCAAAGCCGGCCAGGTAAGTGGCGAGCAGCAGCGCCAGCGCGGGCCAGCCCCAAGGCAACTGGCGCACCGCCAGCACTTCGGCCATGCTGCGCCAGGCCGCGCCCAGCGCGCACAGCACAAACAGCGCCAGCGAGGCCAGCGCGAAATTCAGGCCGCCGAAGGCCAGTCCCCACCAGAGCAGCTCGCTTTCCTTGAGCAGCCCCAGCAGCGGCCCGGCGCCCCACAGCAGCACCAGCAGCAACATCGACATGCCACCCCGGCGCGCCATGCGCCCGCCCGCTTTGGCCAGCTGCAGGTTGACGGCGATCAGCAGCGCCTGCAGCAGCAGGCCGCCCAGAATCCCGGCCACGGCCAGGCGCAGCACCAGAGCGGGCGCCTGCCCGGCCAGCACGCTGGCGGGCACGGCCACCAGCAGGCTGAAAGCGCCGCCGTACCAGCCGTAAGCCGACGCGCCCGCCAGCTTGCCCCAGGTCATGGCCCAGGGCTGCATGGCGCTCATGCGCTGCTGGTCCCAGGTGCGCTCGGTGATTTCATCCATCACGCTGGCGCCTGCGGCCAGCGTGCCCATGCCCCAGACCAGCAGCCCGAACAGGGCTGCGGCGCTGTAGGCCAGCGCCGCGATGGGCTGATCGGTGCCGCTCAGGCCGATGGCGGCAAAGCAGGCCAGCAGCAGCGCGGGCAGCACGGCCAGCCGCGTCGGAGAAAACTGCAGCCACAACTGGCGCTGAAATTCGGGGTTCACAGGCGTGCCTCCTGGCGGGTTTGTGCGGCGCGTCCGGCGCGCAGGGATTTCAGATAAGACTGCTGCAGGTTCTCGGTGACCGGCGCAATCACGCTCAAGCCATGTCCGGCGGCCACGCAGGCGCCGACCAGCGCGGCCTGCGCCTGCGCGCTGCCGCTAAAGCCGATTTCGACCGAGTCGGATTCGACCCGCTCAATGCGCACGCCAGTCTGCAGCCGCAGCCAGGGTGCGACGGCCCCGGCGGGCGCGATGAATTCGAGCCGCAGCAGGCGCTCGGCCGGGCCGCCGCTGGCGCCGCTGTCCCCGTTAAAGCCGCTCGGGCTGAGCGAGCGGTGCTCCAGCACCCGGCCCCGGTCGAGCGCCAGCATGTGCGTCGAATACTCGTCCAGCTCGGCCAGAATGTGGCTGGACACCAGCAAGCTCATGCCCTGCGCCTGCAAGGCTTTGAAGACCTGCGCCAGGCTGCTGCGCGCCTCCGGGTCCAGGCCGCTGGCCGGTTCGTCGAGTAGCAGCACCTGCGGCGCATGGATGATGGCCTGTCCGATGGCCAGGCGCTGGCGCTGGCCGCGTGACAGGGCGCTGGCCAGATTGCCCAGCTTGTCAGCGAGGCCGAGGCGCTGCGCCGTGCTTTGCACCGCCTGGGCGACGGCGGCGCTGGCCAGCCCCTGCGAGCGCGCCGCGTACTCCAGCCCCTGCGCGACGGTCAGGTCGCTGTACAGGCCAAAGCTGTCCGACAGGTAGCCCATCAGGCGATGCACTTCGCGCGGCGACTCGTACACGTCGAGACCGGCGACCCGCACCGTGCCCGATAGCGGCGTGTCCAGCGCGGCAATGCAGCGCAGCAGCGTGGTTTTGCCAGCGCCGTTCGGGCCGACCAGCGCGGTGACGGTGCCCGGCGCAATCGACAGGCTGACGCGCTCCAGCGCCCGAAAGCCGGGGTAATCAAACGTGAGGTCGCTGACCTCGATGATGGCGGGGTTCAAATCATCTCCTTGTAAACAGACTTGCTGCGCTGGCCTCAGGACCGGGGCGCTTTCCATTTCAGTTTTCTCAGTTGTTTTCTCATTTGCAGGCGCTGGTTCGGCCGCAGCGCCTGCATGCCCTGCAGCACCCACTGCGTGCGGGCGATATTGATCCGGTCGGTGCGGCCCCAGCGTGCCACTTCCAGCTCGGGGTTGTGCAGCATCGCGGCCAGCCAGGCGGCCTGCAGCGGGGTCAGCACATCGGCGCGAACGCCAAAATAGCGCCGCGAAGCTGCCTCGGCGCCGCAAACCCCGCGCCCCCAGGGCGCGCGGTTCAGGTAGAGCTGCAGGATCAGCGGCTTGCCCAGCGTGCGCTCCATTTCCACCGCATACAGCAGCTCGCGCAGCTTGTGTACTGGGCTGCGCGCCTGGCCGGTGACCAGCAGCTGGCTCAGCTGCTGCGCCAGCGTGCTGCTCTTGTGCCCGGTTTGGGGCGGGCCGTCCGCGTCCGGGGGGGGGGCCGTGTCCAGCTCGGTCAGCGCATCGCCGTGGTACTCGTCGGAGCGCTGGTCTTCGGCGGCCACCACCGCATGCGCCAGCCAGCTTGCCGGGGTCAGGCGGGAGACGATTTTGCTGCAGCCCGAGGGGCTGTTGGCCAGGGCTTCGGTGCCTAGCCCGCTGACCTCAAAGCCCTCGATCTCCGGGTCCAGGCTGAACTCGTTCTCGGGCAGGTTCAGTGTGGCGTTCAGCCCGAGGCGCCCCTCGATGCGGGCCTTGGCCAGCTCGGGAATGCTGGCGCCAAACAGCGCGTAGGCATCGGCAATGGGCGTCAGGGGCAGTTGCAGGCGCACGCGCAGGGCGTCTTTTTCCAGCGCGCTGCGCCAGGTGGCGCGCAGCTTTCCCGACGACAGTGTGCCGCCGATCTGCTCGCCCTGGCGCTGCAGCGTCAGCAGAACTTCGTCGAGGACCAGCGGCTCGCCGTCCTGCTCCGGCAGCTTGAGCGCGCAGGGCGCGCAGCGTGCGCTCAGTGTGCGGCTTGTGTCCTGCCAGCTCAGTTGAACCGACCCGGCGCGGGTGTCCAGCGTGTACCCATCGAGCAGCAGCGGCGCCAGCACCGGGGCGGTTGCCAGGCGGATCAGCGTCGAGGCGCCCACCTGCAGCGACACCGGGCCGAGCTGGAGCGGCACGGTCCATTCGCCGGGCTGGGGCGCGAGCAGGATTCTGAGGCTCAGGTAGGGAATCAGCAGGCAGGCCGCCGCCAGCATCAGCCAGCCGGACGCAGCCCGGGCTTTGGGAGACAGCGGCTTCATGCCGGTGTCGCGGGCCGGGGCGCCGCTGGCGCAGCGGCTGGCCGGCGGCGCATGGAAAAAATCGACCACAGCATGCACAGGGGCAGCAATAGGGCCCACAGCATTTTGTGCTGCACCCGGTTGATAAAACTGTTTTCAAGCATGACTATCCTTTGCCGGCCAGCTTACCACCCCGACAATGGCGCGCTGGCCTTCCACAGGAACTTCCCAAGTAATCAAGCAGCGGTTTCGATATTTTTTCCTTGCTGACGGTTTTCTTGCATTGGCGTGAAACGAAGGCGCGGCAAACATGGAACAGACTGCACATCTACAGACGGTCTTGTTGCACTTGTTTTCGGTGCGGACCCAGATACGAACCGCTCAGCAGGGCTCCATTCGTTGCCCGTGGTCGCCACGCATTGGGCGCCACATCGGGAAAGCCTGAGCTTTCCCGCTGCCGGTCTGACTTGTTGACTGCATCTTCAAAAATTCACGTCTCGCAAGAAAAAGCAACATCACAAATTTCATCTCCCGCTCTATGCCACCGCTGGAGTTTTGCCGGGGCGTCAAGCCCAGCCAGGCGCCGAACTGGGCGCCGATGCCGATGAGCTGCTCGGCGCGCGCTGCCGCTTCGCTTTCCTTGAGGTGCGCATCGAGCTCATCCCACTGCGCCTTGGCCCGCTCGATGACCAGCCGGGCCATGCCCGAAAGTTCGTTGTCGGCATCTTCGAGCTGCGCGCCGCCGGGCAGCGCCTGCTGGGCGGTGCTGCACCACAGCGGCGTAAAGCCCTCGCTGGCCAGCACGTAGTGAATCGTGTCGGCGATGCCGGACTCGTCTTCGACCCCCAGGATCAGCGGCTTGCTGAGCATGGGCGCGGGCACTTACTTAAGGGGCCAGCGCCGGGTAGTCGGTATAGCCCTTGGCGCCGCCGCCGTAAAACGTCGTCGGGTCGGGCGGGTTCAGCGGCGCCTGCAGGCGCAGGCGCTCGACCAGATCGGGGTTGGCGATATAGGCCTTGCCAAACGCCACCAGATCGGCGTGGCCGCTTTGCACGGCCTGCTCGGCCAGCGCTCCGTCGTAGCCGTTGTTGACCATCCAGGCGCCCTTGCCGCCAGCGGCGCGGTAGGCCGCTTTCAGCGCGGCGTAGTCAAACGGGCGCTCGGGCAGCTCACGCGGGCCGCCGGTCGCGCCCTCGATGATGTGGATGAAGGCCAGGTCCATCCTGGCCAGCTGCTTGACCACATGCTCGAACAAAGGCTGCGGATGCACGTCAAAGGCGTCGTTGGCGGGCGTGACGGGAGACAGCCGGATGCCGGTGCGCCCGCCGCCAATCGCGTCCACGATGGCGCGGGTGACTTCGAGCAGCAGCCGGGCGCGGTTGCGTATCGGGCCGCCGTAGTCGTCGCTGCGCAGGTTGGAGCCGCTTTTCAAAAACTGGTCGAGCAGGTAGCCGTTGGCGCCGTGGATTTCGATGCCGTCAAAACCGGCGCTTTCCACCGCATTCAGGGCGGCGGCGCGGTAGGTGTGGACGATGCCGGGCAGCTCGCCGGCGTCCAGCGCACGCGGCTCGGAGGTCGGCACGAAAGTGGGAACGCCGTCCTTGATGAGCACGGTTTTGGTCTTGGCGGTGAGGGCTGAGGGTGCCACCGGCGCGCCGCCGCCCGGTTGCAAGTCGCGGTGCGAGACCCGGCC
Source organism: Burkholderiales bacterium (assembly GCA_038249155.1). Lineage (GTDB taxonomy): Bacteria > Pseudomonadota > Gammaproteobacteria > Burkholderiales > Burkholderiaceae_C > Polaromonas. Next base: position 181,028 of record JBBRWN010000001.1, read on the forward strand.
CACATGCCAGAGCTGGACGACAATTTTGCCGCCCGCCGCATGCACGGCGCTGGTGACTTGCTTCCAGCCGTCGAGCTGCTCGGTGCCGTACAGGCCGGGCACGTCCGAGTAACCCTGCGCCTGGTGGCTGATGGCGGTGGCTTCGGTAATCAAAAGGCCGGCCGTGGCGCGCTGGGCGTAGTACTCGGCCATCAGTGGCGTGGGGATGGCGTCGGGGGCGCGGTTGCGCGTCAGCGGCGCCATGACGATGCGGTTGGCCAGCGCCAGGCTACCGGCCTGGATGGGATCAAATAAGGTGGGCATGGGGTTTTCCTAAGAGGTTAGGGGGTACTGACGCAGGCCTAAGTTTAAAACCGAAGCGCCTGCGCCACCATCACGGCCCAAACCCGCCCCTGCGCGAACCGCGCCCTGCCGCCACCGGGCTGGGTTACTGAATCAAGCCTTCCTCGCGCATGGCCGCCTGCACCGCCGGGCGCGCTGCCATGCGCTGGCGAAAAGCGGCCAGATTGGCCAGGCCCGAAATGTCCACACCGACATGCGGCGCCCAGTTGGTCACGGTGAAAAGATAAGGATCGGCGACGCTGAACTGCGCGCCCATCAGGTAGTCCTGGCCCGCGAGTTTGTCATCGACCCATTTCAGGCGCAACTGCAGGCGCTCGATGGCTATCGCCTTGTAGTCGGCGGGCGTGGCCGGGCTGAACAGCGCGCTGAAACCCTTGTGAATCTCGGTGCTGATGAAGTTGAGCCAGCTCTGCAACTGCGCGCGCGCCACCGTGCCGTTGGCCGGGGCCAGGTTTTTCTCGGGCACCTGGTCGGCGATGTACTGCACGATGGCCGGGCCTTCGCTCAGGCGCGTGCCGTCATCGAGTTCGAGCAGCGGCACATAGCCCTGCGGGTTGAGGCGGTAGTAATCGCTGCCGTCGGCCAGCTGGTGGGTTTTGAGCGACACGGCCACATGCTCAAACTTCAGCCCCGACTCATGCAGCGTGATGTGCGGGGACAGGGAGCAGGCGCCGGGAGAGTAGTACAGCTTCATAAATTTCCTCAAAAGACGCCATGCTAGCTTCTGCGCGGATTTGTGCAAGCGGCGTTTGCGCCTACAAGCGGCCAGGGAGGATTCTTCTTTTTGCAGCTGGTCGGCACTTTTACCATTGCGGATCAGCATCACCAAATCAATTGCAGGCCAGAGCCTGGCAAGGAGAAAGAGTCATGATGAGATGTGCGATAGTCCTCGTCAAGATGCGTCGGCCCAAGCCGGGCGCGCAGTTGGCGAAGAAAGCGGACGCCTGCGTGCCGATGCTTGTCCCCGAGCGTGCGCTCGGGTTTCCTGCCAGGGTGGCTGAATTTTTGCTTGTGTTGCGCTTGCGGGCACGTCGCCGCTCTGCGCTGTCAGCCGCAATGCTGGAGCGGGCGCTGCAGGTGGTCTTTGTCACCTGCCAGCACTGGTTTGGTGCAGGCAGCCTGCCCCAGCGAGGCGCTGATCGTTCACACGAGGGAGATGAGTGCTGACTCCAGCGCTGCGTGTGAGGCGCATTTCGCCCAGTTTAGTTATTTTCAAGGGTCCTCAATTTCATGCATACCGCCCAGGTTAATTTGCTGCTCGACTACGAGATCACCAGCCCCGCCCACTTTTTATTCAACATTGAGGCCGCTTTTTATGCGGGCCATCAGGTGCTTGCAGAGCAGTTGGTGCTCACGCCCAATTTGCCGCTGCGCCGGTTTACCGATCCACACAGTGGCAACCGGTTTTTCCGGCTCGACGCGCCGCTGGGCCGCTTGCAGGTCAATTATCAAGCGCAGGTTGAGCTGCCGGTGCTGCCGCCCCTGGTGCATCTGAACGAAACGCCAGTGACGGCCGTGCCCGATGAGGTGCTGCACTACCTGATGCCCAGCCGCTACTGCGAGTCGGACTCGCTGAGCCGGGTCGCCCAGCAGCTGTTCGGCCAGTTGGCCCCTGGCCTTGAGCGGGTGCAGGCCATCGAAAACTGGATTCACGACGCCATCACCTACCAGCCCGGCTCCAGCCAGTCCACCACCACGGCGCAGGATGTGTTTGTGCAGCGGGTTGGCGTCTGCCGGGACTTTGCCCACCTGGGCATCACCTTTTGCCGGGCGCTGAACATTCCGGCGCGGCTGGTCGTGGGCTATGTCAATTTTGACGAGCCGCCGCAGGATTTTCACGCGCTGTTCGAGGCCTGGCTGGATGGGCGCTGGGTGCTGTTTGACCCGACCCAGCTCGCGCCGATTGACCGGCTGGTGCGCATAGGCACCGGGCGCGATGCCAAGGATGTGGCTTTCAGCACCATTTTCGGCGGCGTGCGCATGCTCAGCAAGGAGGTGAGCGTGGCACAGGGGGATCGGTTGCCTGAGCCCTTAAATCCTGGCACTGGCCGTTTATTGGTGTGACTATCCGGGTTTCTACTGTAGTTTTTTTAGTGCTTCAGCTGAACAATAGTCTCAAGCCTGTCGGGCTTGGGACGTGTCGGTTGATTAATTAGTAAAAACAGTTCGCGCTAGGGCTGGGTTTTGCTTTCGACATCCCAAGCCCGACAGGCTTGCTGTTTTTTCTGGTTCTTGCGTGCCTGTTTGACCGGCTTTACGCTCGCCCTTGTGAGATCATCAAAGGCTCAATCAACCTTCAAAAACTGCCGTGTCCTTCCAAACCCAATACCAGCAAAAACGCCTGTCTGCCGCCGATGCCATCCGTGTTGTCCATAATGGCGACACCGTGGTGATTCCCACCGCCGTGGCCGAGCCCCCTGCCCTGCTGACGGCGCTGTCCGAGGCGCGCCGCGATTTCCGCGATGTCCAGGTCGCGCAAATCCTGCCAGTGCGCCCCTATGGCTATTTCGATCCTGAAACCGTCGAGCATGTGCGCCACACGGCGTATTTTTTCAGCGGCGTCTCGCGCCCCGGCGGCAAGGCGGGCTGGGTCGATTTCATTCCCTCGTGCTTTTCGGAAATGCCCGACCTGATCAAGCGTCGGCTGATGAATTCTGAAGTGGTGTTTTCGCTGGCCTCGCCGATGGACAAGCACGGCTACTTTTCGCTCGGCCTGGCCGCCGACTACACGATGGCGGCGATTGCCAACGCCCGCGCCGTGGTGCTGGAAGTCAACCCGAACGTGCCTTTCACCAACGGCAACTGCCAGATTCACATCTCGCAGGTCGCCGCGCTGGTCGAGAACGATGAGGCGATCCGCGAAGTCGGCCTGCCCAAAATCGGCCCGGTGCAAGAAGCCATCGGCAAGTACGTTGCCGACATGATCCCCGACGGCGCGACGCTGCAAATCGGCTACGGCGGCATTCCCGACGCGGTGGTGATGCAGCTGACGCACAAGCACGATCTGGGCGTCCACACTGAAATGATCGGCGACGGCATCTTGAGCCTGATTGAGGCTGGCGTCGTGACCAACCGCAAAAAGAACTACCTGCCGGGCAAGTCGGTGGCGACCTTTGCGCTGGGCTCGAAAAAGCTCTACCAGTTCCTGCACCGCAACCCGTCGTTCGAGATGCACCCGGTCGATTTCACCAACGACCCGTACCTGGCCGGCCAGAACGACAACCTGCACGCCATCAACGCGACCATGCAGATCGACTTTCTGGGCCAGTGCGGCTCGGAGAGCCTGGGCACCACGCCTTACTCGGGCACCGGCGGGCAGACCGATTTTGTCCGCGCCGCTAACCGCTCCAAGGGCGGCAAGGCCTTCATCGTGCTGCCCTCGACGGCCAAGGACGACACCATCTCGCGCATCGTGCCCACGCTCACGCCCGGCACGCACATGAGCACGACCAAGAACGACATCAACTACGTGGTGACGGAGTTCGGCGTGGCCCAGCTGCGCGGCAAGAGCGCGCACCAGCGCTGCGAGGCGCTGATCGGCATCGCGCACCCGAACTTTCGCGCCGAGCTGCGCGAAGCGGCGAAGAAAATCGGCCTGCTTTAAGTCCAAAATTAAGCCCAAAAAAACGCCCCGCACCCGGTTCAGAGGGTGTGAGGCGCTTTTAGTGACAGCGTGTAGTTTAAAAACTCACAGCGTGTGCGTCACCAGCTTGAAGTCCGGGTCTTCGGGGAACGGCTTGACGCTGTAGCCCAGGCTCTTCATCAGTTTGAGCATGCTTGGGTTGTTGGCCAGCACCAGGCCTTCGATTTCGGCCAGGCCTTTTTCCCGGGCCACGTCCATGATGCTGAGCATCAGGCGCGAGCCCAGGCCCTTGCCGCTGAAGTCGTCGGCCACCACCAGGGCGAATTCGCAGCTGGACTGGTCCGGATTCGTGATGTAGCGCGACACGCCGACGATGCGCTCGGTTTCCCGCATCTCGCCCTCGGGGCTGAGGCGGCGCTCCTTGAGCACGGCTACCAGCGCCATTTCGCGGTCGTAGTCGATCAGCGTGAAGCGCGCCAGCATCGCCGGCGGCAGCTCGACGATGGACGAGACAAAGCGGAAATAGCGGCTCTCGGGCGACAGGTGCGTCATCATCTCCTGCAGCATGTCGGCGTCGTCCGGGTGAATCGGGCGCACGGTGTATTCGCCGCCACCGCGTAGCGGCCAGAGCTGCTCGTAGCGCGCCGGGTAAGGCAGGATGGACAGGTGGTTGTAGTTGTTGGTGCGCCCGCTGAGCGCCTGGGGCGCGTGGTCGATGACGATGCGCGCATCGACGGCCACCACGCCGGACTCATCAATGATGAGCGGGTTGATGTCCATCTCGCGCAGCTGGGGCAGCTCGCAAACCATTTCCGACACGCGCAGCAGCACCTGCTCCAGCGCGTCCATATTGACGGGGTTGGCGCCGCGCCACTCGCCCAGCGTTTCAGCCACGCGCGAGCGCTCGATCAGGCGCCGTGCCAGAAACTGGTTCAGCGGGGGCAGCTCCATCGCCCGGTCGTTGATCAGCTCGATCATCGTGCCGCCCGCGCCAAAGGAAATCACCGGGCCGAACGGGTCGTCGGTGACCAGGCCGACGCACACTTCGCGCCCGCGCTTGGCCCGCGCCATCGTCTGCACCGTCACGCCGTTGATGCGCGCCTGCGGCTTGTGGCGCGCCACCGTCTGCATCATCTGGGTGAAGATGTCGCGCACACTGGTGGCGTTCAGGATGTTCAGCGCCACGCCTTCGACATCGGACTTGTGGCTGATGTCGGGCGAGTCGATTTTCAGCGCCACTGGAAAGCCCAGCTGGGTGGCGATCATCATCGCCTCGTTGGCGCTGCGCGCCAGAATCGTCTGCGTGACCGGAATGTGAAACGCCGACAAGAGCGTCTTCGATTCCATCTCGGTCAGCACCTTGCGCCGCTCGGCGAGCACGTTTTCAATGATCAGGCGGGCGCCTTCGATGTCGGGCTTGGCCAGCGTCGAGAGCGGCGGCGGCGTTTGCTGCAGCAGCTGCTGGTTTTGGTAAAACGAGGCGATGTTGCCGAAGGCGCCGACGGCCGCTTCGGGCGTGCGGAAGGTCGGAATCGACGAGTCGCTGAGCATGTCGCGCGCCACGCCGACTGAGGCGTCGCCCATCCAGCAAGACAGCAGCGGCTTGCCCATCGCGCGCTTGACCTCGGCCAGCGCCTGGGCGACTTCGGCCGCATCGACGCCGCTTTTAGGTGAGTAAATGGCCAGCACGCCGTCGATGTCGCGGTCGCGCCCGGCCGTTTCAATGGCCGCCTTGTAATGCGCGGGCGTGGCGTCTTCTGACAGGTCGATCAGGTCCGACAGGGAGGCCAGCGGCGGCAGCTGGGGCTTGAGCGCCTTGCTCGACTCGGCCGAGAGCTTGCCCAATTGCAGCGAGAGTTCATTGACCCAGTCAGCGGCGAGCACGCCGGGGCCGCCGCCGTTGGTGACGATGGCCAGGCGCTTGCCGACCGGGCGGTAGCGCGAGGCCAGGCATTTGGCCGCCGAGAACAGCTCGACAAAAGAGCGCACCCGCACCGCGCCGGCGCGGCGCAGGGCCGCGTCAAATACGTCGTCGCTGCCGACGATGGCGCCGCTGTGCGTCTGGGCGGCCTCGTTGCCGGCCGGTTTGCGCCCGGCCTTGAGCACGACGACCGGCTTGGCATTGGCCGCCGAGCGCAGCGCGCTCATAAAGCGGCGGGCGTTGGAGATGCCCTCCATATAGACGACGATGCTGTGCGTCTGGCGGTCGTTGGCCAGGAAGTCGAGCACCTGGGCAATATCGACCGAAGTGTTCGGGCCCAGCGAGACGACGGAGGAAAAGCCGACGCCGTTCTTGCGCGCCCAGTCCAGGATGGAGGCGGTCAGCGCGCCCGACTGCGACACCAGCGCCAGCGAGCCGGGCTTGGCCAGCGGACCGGCGGCGCTGGCGTTGAGCTGCAGCTGGGGCCGCTGCAGGCCCAGGCAGTTCGGGCCGAGCAGAAACACGCCTTCACGCTTGGCGATTTTTTTCAGCTCTTCGGCATGGTCGGCGCTGATGCCGGTGGACATGACGAGCGCCGATTTGCAGGCGATGCGCCCGGCAATTTCCAGCGCGGCGGCCACGTCCTGCGGCGGCAGCGCGATGATCGCCAGATCGGCCCCGGTATGGGCCAGATCGGCCAGGGTGCCGCTGGTGTGGATGTCGAGAAACTCGATTTTTCCGGTAAAGGGCTGGGCGCACAGGGCTTCGTGCAGCACCTTGGCGCGCGAGGTCAGGCTGGCCGGGTCATCCGCCGGGCCGGCAAAGACGACGACGGATTCGGGGGCAAAGAGGGGGGTGAGGTAGTGTTTGTCCATAAGTGGTTTTTAGTCGGCGCCAATCAGCACCTTGACATGGGCGGCAACGCTGCGCGCCAGCGGGCTCATCACGTAGCCGCCTTCGAGGCAGGAAATAATGCGGCCCTGGCAGTGGCGCTTGGCCACGTTCATGAGCTGGCGCGTGACCCATTCGTAGTCGGCTTCGACCAGCCCGAGGTTGCCCATGTCGTCCTCGCGGTGGCCGTCAAAGCCGGCCGAGATGTAGATCACTTCGGGCTTGAAGGCGTCGAGCGCGGGCAGCCAGTGGGTGGTGACGGCTTCGCGGAACTTGTCGCTGCCCGAGCGCGATGGCAGGCCGACGTTGACCATGTTCGGGCCGGTGGCGTTTTCGCCGGTAAACGGGTAAATGCCTTCTTCAAAAATTGAGCACATCAGCACGCGCTCGTCGCCGCGAAAGATGTCTTCGCTGCCGTTGCCGTGGTGTACGTCAAAGTCGATCAGCGCGGCGCGCTGCACGCCGTGGTGGGTCAGCGCGTGGCGGATGCCGACGGCGACGTTGTTGAAAAAGCAAAAACCCATCGCCTTGTCGCGCTCGGCGTGATGGCCGGGCGGGCGCACGCAGCAAAAGGCGCTGGGCGCTGCGCCGGACAGCACCAGGTCGGTGGCCTGCACGGCGGCGCCGGCAGCGCGCAGCGCGGCCTTGACGGTGAAGGGGTTCATGTCGGTGTCGGGATCGACCTTGTGGTAGCCCTCGGCGGGCGAGGCGTCGATCAGCTCGCTGACGTAGAGCGAGGAATGCGCGTGCCCCAGCTGCTCGGTGGTGGCCAGCGGCGCGTCGTAGGCGTGCATGTAGTCGAGCAGGCCCTTGACCAGCAACATGTCGTTGATGGCGCTCAGACGCTCGGGGCATTCGGGGTGGTGCGCGCCCATTTCATGGCGGGCGCAGTCGGGGTGGGTGATGTAGGCGGGCAGCATGGGTTTGTCTCCTCGGTTGGGCTCTGGCGACTGCGGCCAGATGCAGCTAGCAGTCTATGCTGGCCCGAACCCCTGGATGTTGATGTAACGCAACTGTTACATAAAGGGGTTTGCCGCCCATATTCCCTCAGCCCAGCCAGCGCACGTTGCCCATCACTTCCTCAAAAAAGGCGCGCAGCGTGGTGGTGCTCATGCTGTACGGGTCGAACTCGGCGCTGCTCGAATATTTCAGGAACAGCTGGCGGTTCTCGGCCACCGCAGAAATCAGGCCCATGGACCAAGTGCCAAAGCGCCGGGAGGGGATTTCGCTGAAGTCGAGAATCTGCGTGTCCTTGTGCCGGATGTCTTTGAGGAGGCGGTGGTAGAGCTGGTTTACCGCCGCCCGGTCGCCTTCGAGCTGCTGCAGGAAAATGCCGTTGGTCAGGCATAGCGCCCCGGTGACGCCGAGGGCGGCGTTGTTGCGCAGCGAGCTTTGCAGGATGTCCTTCACGTCGGCCGGGCCGAGAATGTGGCTGGTGCGGCTGGCATAGGTCAACTGGATCAACATGAGAAATCCCAAAAATGTAAGGAGAGGTGAATTAGAAACCGCCTTCCGTAGCGCCGATGCGCCAAGCCTTGAAGCCCTTGAGGAAGCAGGGGCAAGGCCGCGTCACAAGGCCATCAAAAACGCCTCCAGCCCTTTGGTATCAGGCGAGAGGCGTCATGAGTCAGGTGGCGCTACAGGATCAAGCGCTGTCGCCGGAGGCGTTGTATTACATGCGCTCGAAAATCGCGGCAATGCCCTGGCCGCCGCCGATGCACATCGTCACCAGCGCGTAGCGGCCCTGGATGCGCTGCAGCTCGTACAGCGCCTTGACGGTGATCAAGGCGCCAGTCGCGCCAATCGGGTGGCCCAGCGAGATGCCCGAGCCGTTCGGGTTGACCTTGGCTGGGTCCAGGCCCAGCTCGCGGGTGACGGCGCAGGCTTGGGCGGCGAAAGCTTCGTTGGCTTCGATCACGTCCAGGTCGTTGACCGTGAGGCCGGTTTTCTTCAGCACGGCCAGCGTGGCCGAGATCGGGCCAGCGCCCATCAGCTTGGGGTCCAGGCCGGTATGGGCGTAGCCGACCAGACGGGCCAGCGGCTTGAGGCCACGCGCTTCGGCGACACCGGCTTCCATCAACACCACGGCGGCAGCTGCGTCGTTGATGCCGGAGGCGTTGCCAGCGGTGACGGTGCCGTTTTCCTTGACAAACACCGGCTTGAGTTTGGTCATGTCGGCCAGCGTGCAGTTCGGGCGGTAGTGCTCGTCGGTGTCGTAGGCGGTTTCGCCCTTGCGGCTTTTAAGCATGACCGGGACGATCTGGTCTTTGAACCGGCCGCCTTCGATGGCTTTTTGCGCGCGGTTGTGGCTTTCGACGGCCAGCGCGTCCTGCATCTCGCGGGTGATGCCGTATTTGGCGGCGACGTTTTCAGCCGTCACGCCCATGTGGATGGTGTGGAAGGGGTCGTGCAGCGCGCCGACCACCATGTCGATCATCTTGGTGTCGCCCATGCGCGCGCCAAAACGCGTGGCCAGGCTGGCGTAAGGGCCACGGCTCATGTTTTCCGCGCCGCCGCCGATGGCGATGTCGGTGTCACCCAGCAGAATCGACTGGCTGGCCGAGATGATGGCTTGCAGGCCGGAGCCGCACAGGCGGTTGACATTGAACGCGGGCGTGCCTTCGGCGCAGCCGCCGTTGACGGCAGCCACGCGGGACAAATACATATCCTTGGCTTCGGTGTTGACCACATGGCCGAACACGACGTGACCCACATCCTGGCCATCAACGCCAGCGCGGGCCAGCGATTCGCGCACCACCAGCGCGGCCAGCTCGGTCGGCGGCGTGTCTTTGAGGCTGCCGCCAAAGGTTCCAATGGCGGTGCGCACACCGCTGACAACTACAACTTCACGGGTCATGAAAAGGTCTCCTGAGTTTTAAAAAAAGGCCATCAGCAGTGTGGTGCGCTTTGACTACAACTGGCTGACACTGCGCGGCCGAAAAACAGTATGGCACGACATCCAGATGCCCGCCGCCGATGGGCTTGATTTGCATCATTTGGTGTGAAATGTTTCCTCAGCGCTTGGCGGCAGGCGCGCTGCAGGCGGGCAGTCCCCACGCCGTTGCAGTGGGTGTCAACCCGGTAAAATCGGCCGCTTGCAGAAAGCGGCTCCGCTGCCGAGCGGCGGCATCTGGCCGGACGGGCGGCTGTGCGCAGCGGCCCCCGCAGGGCTCAAAGCGGTGCCGCTGATTTCAACGCGCAGGCGCTCCAAGATCGGCGCCAGGCGGATCGCTCTGCCCCGAACCCCGGCCTCCAGCCACGGCGCCACCGGCCCGGCTGACTGCCCAACTACTAGAGGCTTGACATGTTTTACCCCCAGGAATTTGACGTCATCGTGGTCGGCGGCGGCCACGCGGGCACCGAGGCCGCTCTAGCCAGCGCCCGCATGGGCTGCAAGACGCTGCTGCTCACGCACAACATCGAAACGCTGGGCCAGATGAGCTGCAACCCGTCCATCGGCGGCATCGGCAAGGGCCATTTGGTGAAAGAGGTCGATGCGATGGGCGGCGCAATGGCGCTGGCCACTGACGAGGGCGGCATCCAGTTCCGCATTTTGAACAGTTCCAAAGGCCCGGCCGTGCGCGCCACCCGCGCCCAGGCGGATCGCATTTTGTACAAGGCCGCGATTCGCCGCATGCTGGAAAACCAGCCCAACCTGTGGCTGTTCCAGCAGGCCGTCGATGATTTATTGGTCGAGGGCGAGCGCGTCGTCGGCGCGGTCACGCAGGTCGGCATCAAGTTCAAGGCGCGCACCGTGGTGCTGACGGCGGGGACGTTTCTGGACGGAAAAATCCACGTCGGCCTGAACAACCACGCGGGCGGGCGCGCAGGCGACCCGCCTGCCGTGTCGCTGTCGGCGCGCCTGAAAGAGCTGAAACTGCCGCAAGGCCGCCTGAAAACCGGCACGCCGCCGCGCATTGACGGGCGCTCGATTGATTTTGGCCAATGCACGCAGCAGCCCGGCGACGGCATGCCGGGCGGCACGGCCGGGCCGGTGCCGGTGTTCAGCTTCATGGGCGCGGCCATCGCGCATCCGCAGCAGATGCCCTGCTGGATCACCCACACCAACGAGCGCACCCACGACATCATCCGCTCCGGCTTTGACCGCAGCCCGATGTTCACCGGCAAGATCGACGGCGTCGGGCCGCGCTATTGCCCCAGTGTCGAAGACAAAATTAATCGCTTTGCGGGCAAGGACAGCCACCAGATTTTCCTGGAGCCAGAAGGCTTGACGACGCACGAGATTTACCCGAACGGGATCTCGACCAGCCTGCCGTTTGACATTCAATACGCGCTGGTGCGCTCGATGAAGGGCATGGAAAACGCCCACATCCTGCGCCCCGGCTACGCGATTGAATACGATTATTTCGACCCGCGTGCGCTCAAATCCAGCTTTGAAACCCGCGCCATTGGCGGGCTGTTTTTCGCTGGGCAAATCAACGGCACGACCGGCTACGAAGAAGCCGCCGCCCAGGGCATGTTTGCCGGCATCAATGCCGCGCTGCAATGCCAAGGCAAAGAAGCCTGGCTGCCCAAACGCGACGAAGCTTATTTAGGCGTGCTCGTCGATGACCTCATCACCAAGGGCGTGACCGAGCCGTACCGCATGTTCACCAGCCGCGCCGAGTTCCGCCTGATGCTGCGCGAGGACAACGCCGACATGCGCCTGACTGAAAAAGGCCGTGAACTCGGTTTGGTTGATGACGCTCGCTGGGACGCTTTCAACCGCAAGCGCGACCTTGTTTCACGTGAAACACAGCGCCTGCGCGGTCTCTGGATCAACCCGAACAACCTGCCCGTGGCCGAGGCCGAGCGCGTGCTGGGCAAGGCGATTGAGCGCGAGTACAACCTGGCCGACCTGCTGCGCCGCCCCGACGTGACTTATGCGGGCCTGATGTCGCTGAACGGCGGCCAGCATGCCAACCCGGAAATCCCGGCGCAGCAAGCCGATGTTTCACGTGAAACATCGCCCGAAAGCGCCCTGCCCGCCGCGCTGATCCAGAGCGTGATCGAGCAAATCGAAATCACCGCCAAGTACGCCGGTTACATCGACCAGCAAAAAATCGAGGTCGAGCGCGCCGCGCATTACGAAAATTTGAAGCTGCCGCCGGAGCTGGATTACCTGCAGGTCGCTGCGCTGAGCTTTGAGGCGCGCCAGACGCTGGCCAAGCACCGGCCCGAAACGCTGGGGCTGGCCTCGCGCATTCAGGGCATCACACCGGCCACGGTGTCGCTGCTGCTGGTGCATCTGAAAAAAAACCTGTGGAAAAACACCGTGCCCCTAAAAATCGTTGACGCCGACAGCACCGAACCGGGAGCGCTCTGATGGCGGCTGACCTGAATCTGCGCGCCACGCTGCTGGCCGGACTGCAAGCGCTGCAACTTGAACTGAGCGAGCTGCAAATCCAGCAACTGCTCGACTACCAGGCCTTGATCGCCAAATGGACGAAAGTCTATAACCTGACGGCGGTGCGCGACCCGGCAGAAATGATGACGCACCACCTGCTCGACAGCCTGGCCGCCATCGCGCCGCTGCGCCGCCACCTGCAGCAAAGCGGACTGGAGTGCGCCAGCCGCCTGCTCGATGTCGGCTCGGGCGCGGGCCTGCCCGGCGTGGTGATTGCGATTTGTTGCCCGGCGGTGGCCGTCACCTGCGTCGATACGGTGGCGAAAAAAGCCGCTTTCATCAAGCAGGCGGCGCTGGCGCTGAAGCTGCCCAACTTGACCGGCCTGCATGCGCGGGTCGAAAGCATCACGCAGCCTTTTGACGTGATTTGCTCGCGCGCCTTTGCCTCGCTGGTCGATTTCACCCAGTGGTCGGCCAGCGCGCTGGCGCCGCAGGGCGTGTGGATGGCGCTCAAGGGCAAGCACCCGGCCGACGAGCTGGCCGCACTGGCGCCCGAAGTGCAAATGTTTCACGTGGAACAACTGCAAGTTCCCGGCCTGAGCGCCGAGCGCTGCATGCTCTGGCTGCGTCCCCGCGCTGACACGCCCCTGTCGTAAACTCAAGCGTGGGGTGTTGCTCTGGAGAGGGTTGTTGCCGTGGCGGCCTCCATTGCCACGCTGATTTTTCATTCAACCACCAGGCAAAACCACTTCATGGCCAAAATATTCTGCATTGCCAACCAAAAAGGCGGGGTCGGCAAAACCACCACCACGGTGAACCTGGCCGCCGGTCTGGCCCAGATCGGCCAGCGCGTGCTGATGGTCGATCTGGACCCGCAGGGCAATGCCACGATGGGCTCGGGCGTGGACAAGCGCCAGCTCGCGCTGAGCGTCTATGACGTGCTGCTCGAATCCGCCAGCGTTGCCGAGGCCAGGGTGCGCAGCGAGTCCTGCGGCTACGACGTGCTGGGCGCCAATCGCGAGCTGACCGGGGCCGACATTGAACTGGTCACGCTGGAGCGGCGCGAAAAGCGCCTGAAGCAGGCGCTGGCCGCCGCCGATGCCGATTACGACTTCGTGCTGGTCGATTGCCCGCCCTCGCTGTCCATGCTCACGCTGAACGGCTTGTGCGCGGCGCACGGCGTGATCGTGCCGATGCAGTGCGAATATTTTGCGCTCGAAGGCGTGACCGATCTGCTCAACACCATCACCCAGGTTCACGCCAACATGAACCGCGACTTGCAAATCATCGGCCTGCTGCGCGTGATGTTTGACCCGCGCACGACGCTGCAGCGCGAAGTCAGCGATCAACTCAAGAGCCATTTTGGCGACAAGGTGTTCAGCACCGTGATTCCGCGCAATGTGCGCCTGGCTGAAGCGCCGAGCTACGGCCTGCCCGGCGTGATTTTTGACCCGGCCTCCAAGGGCGCGCAGGCCTTTGTCGCCTTTGCGCAGGAAATGGTGGAGCGCATTCAATGAAGCCCGCCAACGTCTTGATCCTGCCCGGCTGGCAAGGCAGCGGCCCGGACCACTGGCAAAGCCGCTGGGAGCGCCTGCACGGCTATGTGCGCGTCGAGCAGCACGACTGGCAGCGCCCGCTGCGCGGCGACTGGATTGCCCGGCTCGAAGAGATGCTGCTGGCCTGCGACGAGCCCGCCGTGCTGGTCGCGCACAGCCTGGGCTGCCTGCAGGTGGCCGCCTGGGCTTCGCACTCGCGCCACCTGCACCGTGTGCGCGCCGCGCTGCTGGTGGCCCCGCCCGATCTGGCCCGTGAGGATTTGCAGGCGCTGCTGCCGGGCTGGTCGGCTATTCGACTGCAGCCGCTGCCGTTCAAGACACAGATTCTGGCCAGCAGCGACGACGCTTTTTGCGCGCCTGAGCGCGCCCGGCAGTTCGCCAGCGCCTGGGGTTCTGGCTTGATGGAAGTCGGCGCACACGGCCACCTGAACGCCGACAGCGCGCTGGGCGACTGGCCCGAGGGCCATGCGCAGCTGCTGCAACTGATTCAAGCCACCGCTTCTTTACCGCCTTCCGGTCAGAGCGAAAGCGCCCTTCTTTAAGCTCAAGAAAGACAAAACCTTCATGGCTACGTTAAAACAAAAAGGTCTGGGTCGCGGGCTCGAAGCGCTGCTCGGCCCCAAAGTCGATGAGTCGCTGGGCGCGGCCGATGCCGCCAGCAGCGTCGGCCTGCCCGCCACGCTGCGCCTGGGCGAGCTGGTGCCCGGCCAGTACCAGCCGCGCACCCGCATGGACGAGGGCGCGCTCTACGAGCTGGCCGAATCGATCAAGGCGCAAGGCATCATGCAGCCGATTCTGGTGCGCCGCCTGACCAGCGGCGCCAACGGCGGCAAGTACGAAATCATCGCCGGCGAGCGCCGTTTTCGCGCCGCCGCGCTGGCGGGCCTGGACAGCCTGCCGGTGCTGATCCGCGACGTGCCCGACGAGGCCGCCGCCGCGATGGCCTTGATTGAGAACATCCAGCGCGAAGACCTGAACCCGCTCGAAGAAGCGCAGGGCCTGCAGCGGCTGGTGAAGGAATTCGGCCTGAGCCACGAGCTGGCCGCGCAGGCTGTGGGGCGCTCGCGCAGCGCCGCATCCAACCTGCTGCGCCTCTTGAATCTGGCCGAGCCGGTGCAAACCATGCTGATGGCGGGCGACCTGGACATGGGCCACGCCCGCGCCCTGCTGGCGCTGGACCGCGCCACGCAAATCACGACCGCCAGCCAGATCACCGCCAAAAAACTCTCGGTGCGCGAGGCCGAAAGCCTGGTGAAAAAACTCGGCGCCGAGTTCTCCTTGAGCGCGCCCAAGCCGCCCCCCGGCAAGTCGCGCGACACCTGCCGCATCGAAGAAGAACTGGCCGACTTGCTGATGGCCGAGGTGGAAATCCGCGTCAAAAAGCAGGTCAAGCGCAACGGACGGCGCGACAGCACCGGCGAGCTGGCCATCCGTTTCTCGTCGATGGACGAGCTGAACGGGCTGATAGCGCGGCTGCGTCAGGCGCCCTGAATGCATTCAAGTCAATCAATATTTCACATAAAGTCATGCAAATTCCGCATGACTTTTAGGGCGAACTTTAAGCAAAAAGAAGGCTAAGTTCTTAAAATAGCCCTCTTGGTCAGGTCATGGCGGGAAAAATTGGTTTTTTTTCAGGCATGGCGCTGCGGGGGCTTGCCGCCTTGGCGACGCCGCCCCTTGAAGTGGCCGCAAGCCTCATTTCGACAAATGTCCCGACGCCGCCGTTGCGCACAGGACTGGCGCAGTCCGGCGTTTGTCGAAATCACGCTTTTTAACTTTGGAGTTTTTCGATGAACTATCCCGCCATGCAAGGCCTGACCCTCAACACCCCCGCCTACGTCAAGAACGCCAAGCTGATCGCCTGGGTCGCCGACATGGTGGCGCTGTGCAAGCCCGCCGCCGTCTATTGGTGCGATGGCAGCGATGAAGAATACCAGCGCCTGTGCCAGCAACTGGTGGACGCCGGCACCTTCAAAAAGCTCAACGAAGAAAAGCGCCCGAACAGCTTCCTGGCCTGCTCCGACCCGAGCGATGTGGCCCGCGTCGAAGACCGCACCTACATCTGCTCGGCGAAAAAAGAAAACGCCGGCCCGACCAACAACTGGATGGAACCGGCCGACATGCGCGCCACCCTGCAGCCGCTCTTTGACGGCTGCATGCAGGGCCGCACGATGTACGTCGTGCCCTTCAGCATGGGCCCGCTGGGCTCGCCGATTGCCCACATCGGCATCGAACTCTCCGACAGCGCCTATGTCGCCGTCAACATGAAGATCATGACGCGCATGGGCCAGGCCGTGTTTGACGTGCTGGGCACCGATGGCGATTTCGTGCCTTGCGTCCACACTGTCGGTGCGCCGCTGGCTGAAGGCCAAAAAGACGTGACCTGGCCTTGCAGCAAGACCAAGTACATCGTGCATTACCCTGAAACGCGCGAAATCTGGTCTTACGGCTCCGGCTACGGCGGCAATGCGCTGCTGGGCAAGAAATGCTTTGCGCTGCGCATCGCCTCCAACATGGGCCGCGACGAAGGCTGGCTCGCCGAGCACATGCTGATCCTGGGCGTGACCAATCCGCAAGGCAAAAAATACCACGTCGCCGCCGCGTTCCCATCGGCTTGCGGCAAAACGAATTTCTCCATGCTGGTGCCGCCCGCCGGCTTTGACGGCTGGAGCGTCACCACCATCGGCGACGACATCGCCTGGATCAAGCCTGCCGCTGATGGCAAGCTCTACGCCATCAACCCCGAAGCGGGTTACTTTGGCGTCGCGCCCGGAACCAACATGCTGACGAACCCGAACTGCATGCTCAGCGTGCGCGGCAACACCATTTTCACCAACGTCGCGCTGACCGACGACGGCGACGTGTGGTGGGAAGGCATGGAGCACGATGCGCCCGGCAAGGCCCTGCCCGCCCATTTGATTGACTGGCAGGGCAAGGACTGGACGCCTGAAATCGCCAAGCAGACCGGCGCCAAGGCCGCCCACCCGAACTCACGCTTCACCGTCACCGCCACCAACAACCCGGCCCTGGACAGCGCCTGGAACGATCCCGCTGGCGTGGCCATTGACGCCTTCATCTTTGGCGGCCGCCGCTCGACCACCGTGCCGCTGGTGACCGAAGCGCGCAACTGGACCGAGGGCGTGTACATGGCCGCGACGATGGGTTCCGAAACCACCGCCGCCGCCACCGGCCAGGCTGGCGTGGTGCGCCGCGACCCGTTCGCCATGCTGCCCTTCACCGGCTACAACATGAGCGACTACTTCCAGCACTGGCTCAACATGGGCGAAAAGCTGCAAGCCGCTGGTGCGACGCTGCCAAAAATCTACACCACCAACTGGTTCCGCAAGGGCGCCGACGGCAAGTTCACCTGGCCCGGCTACGGCGAAAACATGCGCGTGCTGGCCTGGATGATTGACCGCCTCGAAGGCAAATCGGGCCAGGGCCAGGAAAATATCATTGGCGTCAGCCCCAGCTATGGCGATTTGAACTGGAACGGCCTGGACTTCAGCGCCGAGCAGTTCGACACCGTCACCAGCATCGACAAGGACGCCTGGCTCAAGGAGCTGGAACTGCACACCGAGCTGTTCAAGCAGCTCGAACATCACCTGCCCCAAGCGCTGATCGACACCAAAGCCGCGCTGCAAGCCCGTCTGGCGGCCTGAGTCGCCTGAACCGCCCTGGCCTCCTTTTTTGAAGGTCAGGCGCAAAAAAGCCGCCCCAAAAGGCGGCTTTTTTTGTGGCCGCAAGTCGCGCCGATCAGTGCGCTTGAGCCAGCGCTTTGCCGACCAGCGCTTCTTTGCGCCGCAGCGAGCGTTGCAAATTGGCCATCAGGCGGTCATCTTTTTGGGCCATCGCCCACAGCCGCTGCTCAGCGCGGGCTTGCGCCAGCCGGTAAGACCACAGATCCAGATGGCCCTTGAGGCGCAGCGCCATGTCGGCGCACAGCACCAAGGCGGCAAACAGCAGCGCCCATGCGCCCATCCACAGCACCAGCAGGTGGCCCTCGGCCGGGGTGTCCATCACCTCGTAGGCCACGCCCATCACGGTGGCCGCCAGGGTTGACAGCAGCAGCAGCGCCGCCCCGCGCCTGCTGGAGAATTCCTGGGCCGCCTCCAGGCCCGATTCAGCCCGGGGCGTGCTGGCGCAAGAAGCCGCATGGCGCGTGTGAACAAAGCGGGTCATCATGAAAATTCCTTCGGGAGCGTGAGCGCGGCTGCCTGCTGGCAGCGAAGGGCGGTATCTTAGGGTTTTCATCAATGTGATTCAACTTTATATACGTGATGTTATTTATTCATAATAGTGATGAATGAACCCGCCCAATTTCCGCACCCTGGACCTGAACCTGCTGCGCGTCTTTGACGAGGTGATGGCCGAGCGCAGCCTCACAAGGGCGGCGCGCAACCTGTCGCTGACCCAGCCCGCCGTGAGCAACGCGCTGCGCCGCCTGCGCCAGACGCTGGGCGACGAGCTGGTCCAGCGCAGCGGCCAGGGCATGGCGCCGACGCCGCGCGCTGTGGCGATCTGGCCGGCGGTGCGCGAGGCGCTGCGCCAGCTGCAGGCCTCGCTGATTCCCGATGAATTTGTGCCCGCCCAGGCGACGACCGCCTTTGTGCTGGCGATGGCCGACGCGACCGCCGCCGAACTGATTCCCGGCCTGAACGACATCCTGGAGCGCGAAGCGCCCGGCGTGAGCATCCGCGTGGTGCCGCTGACGACCCGCGACCCCCGGCGCCTGCTGGACGAGGAAAGCTGCGACCTGGCCATCGGCTACTTCCCCGCCGTCGCGCCCGACCTGACGGCCAAGGCCCAGAGCGGCGCGCCGGTGCCGTTTTTGTTCCAGCGCCTGTACCACGGCGAGTATGTCTGCGTGATGCGCAAAGACCATCCGCTGGCCAGCGAGCCGCTGACGCTGGAGCGCTACTGCGCGGCGCGGCACATGCTGGTGAGCTTTTCCGGCCGCCCTTATGGCTTTGTCGATGAATCGCTGGCCGTCCTCGGGCGCGAGCGGCGCATCGTGCTGACGGTGAACCAGTTTTTCACCGCCGGGCGGGTGGTGGCGCATTCCAACTTGCTGACCGTGCTGCCGCGCCATTTTGTGCGCGTCACCGGGCTGGCGGGCGAGCTGGCGCTGCGGCCGCTGCCGTTTGCGGTGGCGCCGGTGCATGTCGATGCGCTGTGGCACCGGCGCTCGCAGCAGCGCAGCGACCATTTATGGCTGCGCCAGGCGGTGGCGCGCGTGGCCCAGCACTCACTGGCGCCCTGAGCGCAGCCACCCCGCTGTCAGCGCCACGAGGGCGCTTTCCCGCACAATCGGCGGGTGAATATCCAGCTCCTCTCTGACCTGCACCTCGAATCCAACCCGCACTTCAAGCCCCGGCGCGCGCCCGGCGCCGACCTGCTGGTGCTGGCCGGCGACATCGGCTCTTACCAGAGCGGCTCGCTGCTGGCCGAACTGGGCATTCCTGACTTCGGGCTGGCGCGCTTTTCGCCGCTGCCGCTGGAGCGCGGCGGCGCGGCCTGGCCGACGCCGGTGCTGTTCGTGCCCGGCAACCACGAGTACGACGGCCTGGAGTTTGACGACGCCGCCGCCCGGCTGCGCGAGACCTGCGCGCGCCTGGGCATCATCTGGCTGGAGCGCCAGAGCCTGGTGCTGGACGGCGTGCGCTTTGTCGGCTGCACGCTCTGGAGCGATTTTGACGCGCTGACCAACGAGCAGGCGCTCAAGAGCGGCGCGGCGCTGACACTGGACGCGCAACTGAAAGCGCGTGAAAAAGCCTTCCGCGCCGCCAATTTTTATTTGAAGAAAAATCACGCGCTACGCCAGGGCCAGCCGATGCTGTCAGACGCGCTGCGCGAGGAAAGCCTGCAAAGCCAGGCCTGGCTGCGCCAGGCGCTGGCCGCGCCGTTTGACGGCCGCACCGTGGTGGTGACGCATTTCGCGCCCAGCCTGCGCAGCGCCGACCCGCGCTACGGCTTGACGCCGGGCACGGCGGGCTTTTGCAACACGCTCGACGACCTGCTGCCGCAGGCCCAACTGTGGCTGCACGGCCACCTGCATTGCCCGAACGACTATGTCCGGCACGGCTGCCGCGTGGTGGCCAATCCGCTGGGCTATGCGCGCAAGGGCGAGCAGGCGGCGTTTCACGAAGCGCAATGCATTGGGCTGACGGCTTGAGTTGATGGCCGCCTGGCCGGGCCGGTTGATGCGCGTCAGGCAATTTCCCGGGCAAGGCCGAAAATTCTTCCCTTAATTTGCTTACCTGCCGTAACCTGAGTTACAGGTGGCGCCTGAAAGCGCCAGTCCGTGCGGGGATTCACCGATCCTCTGACCTCATCAATTTTCAAAAAGGGACGGGGATGCTCGTCACAGAACCAACAACGAGCGCATCGGGCACGCATGCGCAACCCTCTACGACACCCGTCCCGGAGTTGAAAACCGCTGCCAGCCTGGCGGCGACTACGGCATTGCTGGCGGCCTGCGGCGGCGGCGACGGCCCCGATGCCAGCGCCAGCGCCAATGCCGAAACCAGCCCGATCATGGCCGATCTGGCCCTGGACGCCAAACCCGCCAGCGATGCCGAGGCGGCCCGCTTTCTGCAGCAGGCGCAGTTTTCCTCGACCAAGGCCGAGATTGCCAATTTGCGCCTGGGCAGCTATGCCCAGTGGCTGACCCAGCAGTTCACGGCCGTCCAGGGCCAGAGCGGCTGGGACTGTCCGAGCAGTTCGTGGTGGCCATGACGGACGACTATTTCACCTGACGCAGCCACGCCTTTGCCCACTACTGGGACACGCTGGTGAAAAATGCCTTTGGCAACTTGCGCCAGCTGCTCCAGGACGTTGCGCTGCACCCGGTGATGGGCTTTTACCTCAACACCAAGGGCAACCAAAAGGAAAACGCCAGCACTGGGCGCCTGCCGGACGAAAACTTTGCCCGCTCCGACGGGGTGCGGTTGCTGGTGACGGGCCAGACCTGGACGATTGAATCGCGCGACTTCACGCGCAAGCCGATGTCCTTCGACGCGGCCAAGCATTCGACGCTGGCGGCAAGTTTTCTGGGCGTCACCATTCCCGCCAACACCCCGGCCCGGCCGCGCTGAAGACGGCGCTGGACACGCTGTTCAATCACCCCAATGTCGGGCCGTTTTTTGCCCGGCAGATGATCCAGCGCCTGGTCACCTGCAACCCGAGCGCCGCCTATGTCGGCCGCGTGGCCGCCAAATTCAACAACAACGGCGCGGGCGTGCGCGGCGACCTCAGCGCCGTGTGGGCCGCCATCCTGCTCGACAACGAGGCACGCGGCGCGGCCAGCCTGACGAATAAGCGCTCCGGCAAGCTGCGCGAGCCGATGCTGCGCCTGATTCAGTGGGCGCGCACGTTTGGTGCGCCCTCGGTGTTTAACTATTTCCGGCCCGGCTTTATTCCGCCCGGCACCGTCATGGCCGCTGAAAAGGCCACAGCGCCGGAGTTTCAGCTGGTCAATGAAATCACGGTCGGCGTTTACCTCAACTACATGCAGGGCGTGATTCGCTACGGCATTTCCTGCCCGAAACCGGCCGTGCCCGAGGCCGCCTATGCCAGCGCCTATGTGCCCGATGTGGTGGCCAGCTACGCCCAGGAGCAGTTGCTGGTGACCAATGCGGCCGCGCTGGTGGCGCACTTGGGCCTGGTGCTGTGCTCCGGTCAGCTCTCGGCGGCCACGCAGACCCTGATCGTCAATGCCTTGAACGCCACGCCGGTCACGACGGCCAGCACCAGCACCGCAAAGCTCGAACGGATCGCTGCCGCCGTGCTGCTGGTCATGGCCTCGGCCGAATACCTGATCCAAAAATAAGAGGCGCAACCATGCATTTGACTCAGCCTGAAGACTTCAGCCGCCGCGCTTTCCTGCGCCGCGCCAGCCAGCTTGCCGTGACAGGCGCAGCGCTGCCAATGGCGCTGAACCTTGCCGCGATGGGCGAGGCCGCCGCCTTTGATGCAACCGACTACAAGGCGCTGGTGTGCGTGTTTCTCTACGGCGGCATCATGCTGGCCAAGGCGGACCTGGGCGCCACGCTGCTCAAACCGGCCACGGCGCTGGCGGGCGCTCGCCAGTATGCGCTGCATCCGGCCATGAGCGGGCTGGCCGGGCTGTTCAACACCGGCCATGCCGCCGTGCAGCTCAATGTGGGGCCGCTGATCAAGCCGCTGACCCGCGCCCAGTACAACAGCCCCGACCGCAACGCTTACCCGGTGCCGCCCAAGCTGTTTTCACACAACGACCAGCAGTCGGTCTGGCAGTCCTCGGCCCCCCGAAGGCGCCAAGGTGGGCTGGGGCGGCAAGCTCGGCGACCTGGCGCTGTCAAGCAACGGCAACTCGATGTTTACCGCCATGTCCCTGACCGGCAACGCGGTATTTCTGGCCGGTAACTCGACGCTGGCCTATCAGATGAGCCCGGCCGGCGCCCCCATCGTCAGCAGCCTGGCTTACAACGTGTACAGCTCTGTGGCGCTGAACCAGGCGATGCTCCAGCTGGTGCAGCAGTCGCGCAGCCATGTGCTGGAAAACGAATACAACCGGGTCATGAAACGGGCCGTAGGTGCGGGCCAAACCATCACCAATGCGCTGGCACCGTTTCCTGCCAGCAGCGCGCCGTTCAACACTTTCCCGTCAAGCGCCAGGTGTTTTTTGTCGGCCTGGGCGGCTTTGACCTGCACGACAACCTGATGGCCCAGCACGCCACCCAACTGGGCCTGGTCAGCAAGGCGATGACGGCGTTTTACAACGCCACCGCCGCGCTCGGCGTGGCCAACCAGGTGACGGCTTTCACCGCTTCCGACTTCGGCCGCGCGCTCGCGTCCAACGGCAACGGCTCGGACCACGGCTGGGGCGGCCACCAGTTCGTGGTCGGCGGCGCGGTCAAAGGCAATGCTTTTTTATGGCACGCCGCCGCCGACTGCGCCGACTACCCGGCCAATCTGGGCTTCATGGCTTGAAACTGCCGCAGCCTACTTGCGCTGCACAAACAGGCTGCGCTTGGCATCCTCGGGATGCGCATAGGTCACGGCGCCATCCTTGACCACGCCCATCACGAGCATGTTTTGCGTGACAACCTCCTTGTTTTGCTTGGAAAAAGGCTGCTCGTAGGTGGCGATGACGCCGTAATAGGTGCGGATTTTGTTTTCCAGCGCCGCCTTGATGGCCGCGCCGCTCAGGTTGCCGTCGCGGATGCCAAACATCGAATAGACCAGGATATACACCGCGTCATAGCCCTGCGCGGCGGCCATAGGGACTGGAACTTTCTTGACCTTGAACTTGCTCATGTAGCTGCTCAAAAAAGAGCGGCGGCGCTCGTTGTTGGCCTCGCCAATAAAGGTCTGGGCCATCAGGGCGCCCTCGGCTGCCGCTCCGGCGCCGTCCAGAAAATAGGGGAAGGACAGCGTCCAGGGGCCGACCTGCGGCACTTTCCAGCCCAGCGCCTGGCGTCCCTTGGCAATCACGGCGTTTTCCTGGCCGATGGTGTAGCTGAAAACCACATTCGCGCCAGCGGCTCGGGCTGCGCTCAATTCGGCGCTCAGGTCTTTCACGCCAACGCCAAAGCGCGCCACATGAACCGGCTTCAGGTTCTTGGCCGCCAGCGCTTTTTCCACTTCCAGCAAACCGGCGTTGCCGTAGCCGGTGCTGTCGGCAAACACCGCCACCTTGTCCCAGCCGCGCGCCAGAATCTCATCGACGACAAACGGCGCCTGGATCGAATCCTTGGGCGCCGTGTGGAAGATATAGCTTTCCGGGCCGGGGTATTTGGCCGTCAGCGGCGCGCCGGTCGCGCAGGGAATGATCAGCGGAATCTGCCTCGACTGGTACACCTCCAGCGACTTGGCGGCCACGCCAGTGTTGCAAAAACCGATGGTGGCGCTGACTTTGTCGCTGGCCAGCTCCTGCGACAGTTTCAGCCCCAGCGCCGGGTCTGACTGATCGTCCTTGCGCACCATCTCCAGCTTGCGGCCCAGATAACCGCCGCCCGCATTGATCTCGTCAAAGGCTTGCTGGATGCCGTTGAGCATGGGCACGCCAAAATCTGCCGACGGGCCGGTGAACGGGCCGATGACGCCGATTTTCAAGGGGCCGGCGCCGCTCTGCGCCGCCGCTGGCAGGGAAAAAGCCAGCGTCACGGCCGTGACTGCGGCGAGACGGGCAAGGGCGCACGCCCCGTAAAATGGTAAAGTGGTCATTGCTTTTTTCTTGGTAACTCCAAGTAAGTATAAGAAGCGGGGCACCGGGCGGCGATTGAAATCTTTTCCTCAAAAGCCGTCATCGCTGTGCCAGCGCCCGGCTGCGCACAAAGGCGGGGCAATGGCGCGCTGCGGCCTGCCGGTAAAATGTCGCGATGCCCTCCCCCACCCCTCTTCGCCAAGCCAGCCGTCCCGGTTTTTCCAGCCAGGAGTTTCGCGCCGCGCTGGGCATGTTTGCCACTGGCGTGACCATCGTCACCGCGCGCACCCCGGCGGGCGTTCTGGTGGGCCTGACGGCCAATTCCTTCAACTCCGTGTCCCTGAATCCGCCGCTGGTGCTCTGGAGTCTGGCGCAGTCCGCCAGTTCGATGGCCGCGTTCAGCACCGGCTCGCATTACGCCATCAACATCCTGGCGGCCGACCAAAAAGCGCTGGCCGAGCGCTTTGCCAGCCGCCGCGAAGACCGCTGGAGCGGTGTGGCCTTTACCGAAGGCGCTTGCGGCGCGCCGCTGCTGGACGGCGCCGCAGCCACCTTCGAGTGTTTCAACCGCAGCCGCTATGAAGAAGGCGACCATGTGATTTTCGTCGGCGAGGTCGAGCGCTGCAGCCACCACATCGGCGCCGCGCCGCTGCTGTATCACGGCGGCAAGTTCTACACCGAACACGCTTTGTGAGCCGGGCTTGAGCGCGCTTTGCCTGCTGGGTAAAACAGGATTTACCTTATGAAAAAATTCGCGGCACTAATTATAGTGGGGGTATTTTTTTCAGGGCTGGCGCAGGCCGACAGTGTCAGTGTCGCAGGATTCAGAGCGCAGCCTCAGGAGGCGTCAAACTGGTGCTGGGCTGCTTCTATTCAATCAATATTTTTAACCAACGGGCTGGAGGTCACTCAAGGCAAAATTGTCACTGCCGCCTATGGCTCTCCCGTTAACAGAACTGCGCCAGGCTTCGAGGGGACGCTTAACATTTTAAATGGCCTAACCGTCAGCGCTGACGCAAGCGTATGGGAAATTACTGCTTCGGCAGTAAACACCTTCCCGAATGCAAACTGGCTGTACAACGAATTGCGAAATAACAGACCGGTGATGATTTGGTATAACGACAATATTTCCAACCATTCGATAGTTATAAATGGCGGGACCTATGCGAAGGATGGATACGGCGGGATTTATTGGCAGCAAATATCAGCCTATGATCCGTGGCAAAAACGCAATATGACAATTTCGGCTGAAAACATACCCAGGTATGTGTATGGTTCATTTGTAATTGCGTTAAAAAAGCGAAATTCAGAAAAGCAGGATTCAGCAGCAGAAGAGCAAGATGTGGCGCCAGCGGCAAGGCACACAACGCCGCATGGTTTTAAAGTGCCGCAATGGATGAAGTAGAGGTCACATCCCGGCTGCCCGCAGTCCAGCTGCGCGCAGTGCTTGAAACGCCGATCCGCCAAAATCGGCGGCCCGGCGCGAGGCCAATCAGCCCCACTCACATCTTTCAAGCCGTCTGAATGACGGCCTGCTCGGGCAGCAGCAGCTGGTTATCCACGCTGAACTGGTAGTCGCGGAAGATGTGCTCGGCGCTCAGGCTCTGGTAGCTGCCGTCGGCCAGGCGCACGGTGGTGTCCTTGAGGCGGTAGGTGCTGCTGCCGCAGGTCCAGACGTTGTAGTTGCGCATGTGCGTACACAGGCAGGTCTTGTCCATCACCGAGAGGTTCTTGCCGTCCGGGTGCAGGGCCAGCTGCTCGTTGTAGGCGTTGATGTAGGCGCAGTTGCCGTTGGTGTCCAGCAGGTAGCCGTAAGACTCGCAATTGGGCCGGATGCCCGAGCCGATGGCGGGCGAGTTCTTCAGCATGCGCATCGGGTAGCCGGTCGGCGAGATGGTGTTGACGATGATGTCCGCCTCGCTGGCCTTGAAATACTCCTGCTTGTCCTCGGGCGGCAGGCCGCACTCGTTGGCCACGGTGAAGCGCGTGGCCACCTGCACGGCGGCGGCGCCGTTTTGCAGGAAATTCACTGCGTCGGTGCCGGTGAAAATGCCACCCGCTGCAATCAAGGGAATGTCCAGCTGCTCGGTTTTCATGAAGGCGGCGATTTCCGCGACGATGGTCGCCAGGTCGTACTTGGCCCAGTCCAGCCCGAAGCCCAGGTGGCCGCCCGCCAGCGGGCCTTCGATCACCACGAAATCGGGCAGGCGGTTCAGGCGCGCCGTCTTGCGCAGGAACAATTGCAGCGCCCGCACCGACGAGACGATGATGCCCAGCTTGGCGTCGCGAAAGCGCGGGTGCTCGGCCATCAGGCCGAACGAGCCCAGGTGCAGACCGGCGCTCAGCGTGATGCCGTCAATGCCGGCGTCCAGCGCCGAGTTCAGCCGTACTTCCAGCGTGTCGCGCGGCGAATTCATCGTCAGCTTTTCCATCACGTTGACGAACACCATGCCCTCGCCGCGCTTGGCTTCCATGGTCTTGCCGACATGCAGCTTGGTCGCTTCGGCCAGTTGGCCCAGGTCGAACTGCACGCTGCTCTTGTCCGAGTTGGCGATGTTGCTTTTGTAAAACTTCGTCTTGCCCTTGACGAATTCGGTGTCAAAGCGGCGGTCGGACACGTCATGGATCAGCGCGTCAGAGATGTGGCCGATGCCGCCCAGGCGCGCCGCTTCAAGGGCCAGCTCGGCGGTGGAAATATCCACGCCCATGCCGCCAATGATCAGGGGAACCAGTTCTTTTTTGCCAAATTTCAGGCGGAAATCATCAACGCGCTTCATGGGGAATCCTTGGGAGGTGAAATGACGCTGGGTGCTTGGCCCCGTGCGTTCGTAAAAATAGGTGTTCTGAGGGAAATGTGTTTCAAGACCATGAATGGTAATGCCTTGAACAAGGCCCCACGGCGGTATCCGGCCAAGCACCAGAGCGGCTCGACGCGGCTTGCCTCCAGCGCGCAGGGGGCCGTTCAGGCCTCTATTGTCCCTTGTCCGAACCGGCCCCCGCACGCAGGTGAGCTGTTTTTGTTGCCTTCAGCCGGGCGGATCAAGCCCGGCGTGCGAATCTTCCGACGAGCATTTCAACCCATACCTGACAAGCGGCACACGCTGACGGCCTGACTATAGGAACTATGGCGGGCATGGGGCTCGTCATCAACGTCTGGCAGGAGCGCAGCTTCTGCGCAGCACAAGGAGAGCATATGACTTCAGTAAATCAGGGCAAGCAAGGCGGAGCCGACACGTCCAATCGCGGCTTCGCCTCTATGGACCAGGACAAGCAGCGCGACATCGCCAGCCAGGCTGGCAAGGCTGCCCATGAAAAAGGCACGGCGCATGAGTTCACTTCCGAGGAGGCACGCGAAGCCGGCCGCGAGGGTGGCAAGGCCAGCGAGGGTGGCAAGGCCAGCGAGGCTGGCAAGGCCAGCGGGGGTGGTAAGGCCAGCGAAAGCGGCAAGGCCAGCGAAAGCGGCAAGGCCAGCGGGGGTGGCAAGGCCAGCGCGAGCGGCAATCAGGGCAGTGGCGGCAGCCGCAGCAGCAAATAAAGTCGGCGACGGCACCTTCAAGTCTGAAAAAAGAAAGGGCGCTCTGGCGCCCTTTTTCCTTTTCTCCTGATAACGCTCAGCCCGCCAGCAGGCGCCCATCGACCAGCTCGATGATGCGGTCGCAGCGCAGCGCCAGGCGCGGGTCGTGGGTGACGATCAGGCAGGCGCTGCCGTGGTCGCGGTTGAACTCGCGCAGCAGGCCGAACACCTCGTCCGCCGACACCGTGTCCAGGTTGCCGGTCGGCTCGTCGGCCAGGATCAGGCGCGGGCGCAGCGACAGCGCCCGCGCAATCGCCACGCGCTGCTGCATGCCGCCCGAGAGCTCGCCGGGGCGCTTGTATTCGGCACCTTTCAAACCCACGCGCGCCAGCAGTTCACGCGCATTGGCTTCGGCCTGCGGCGTGGCCGTGCCGTGCGCGATGATGGAAGGAATCAAGACGTTTTCCAGCGCGGTGAAAGCGGGCAGCAGGTGGTGAAACTGGAACACAAAGCCGATGGTGGCCCCGCGCAGCGCCGTCAAGCCCGCGTCATTGAGCGCGCCGGTGGTTTGCCCGGCGATCTCCAGCGTGCCCGACGTGGGGCGCTCCAGCAGGCCGATGATGTTGAGCAGCGTGCTCTTGCCCGAGCCCGACGGCCCCTTGAGCGCGACGAACTCGGCGCTCTGCAGGCTCAGGGAAATGCCGTGCAGCACCTCGGTTTCAACGTCGGTGCCGATGTTGTAGCTGCGGCGGATGTTGGTCAGGCGCAGGATGGGGGCGGGTGGGGTGGTCATGCGCTTGCTATTGTGATCGAATGAACGCGGCCCGCCAGGAGTGGAGAAATTGTAGGAAAAGTTAGAATCCACGATGTCCATTAGTTTAAATTTTATGCATCAACGTCCAGCATCTGCAATAAAAATAATTGAATTATTTTGTGGAATTGGAGGGTTTCGTGTGGCGGCCGACCGACTGGGCTTTAACACAGTTTGGGCTAACGATCTCAGCTCTCAGGCTTGCACCGTTTATCGTGACCGTTTTGGTGCCAATATTCTTCATGAAGGCGATATTAATCAGCTTATCAGCGAAGTTCCACGCCATGACATTTTGACCGCTGGATTTCCCTGTCAGCCGTTTAGCGCCGCAGGCAAAAAAGAAGGCACAAGAGATCCACGTGGAACGCTGTTTCAGGCAATAGTCGATGTTTTAAAAAAAGAAATGCCTCAGAGTTTTGTCCTGGAAAATGTAAAGCGTTTATTATCCATGGAACATGGCGCACACTTTGTAACGGTTCTTTCTGCGCTTTCCAGGCTAAATTACTTTATTGAATGGCGTATTTTAAATGCCAAGGATTTTGGTTTGGCGCAAAACAGGGAGCGAGTCGTCATTCTTGGGACAAGAATGGACTCACCAAAATTTAATATCCACGACATCAAAAGCTCGCTGCGTCTTGCCACTGCAAATGACCTCTCTTTGGCACCCAGAGGAATCAATGAACTTTTAAATCGCCCTGCAGCCTGGAAGAGTCTGGACAAGCATGAGGCAAAATTTCCTTTTTGGGGCGTGGCTTTAAACGGGAAATTTTTTTCTTGTAATCTTGATTTATTTTCAGCTTTTTTGCCTAATGTAAAGCTTGTTGATGTCATGGAAAGTAATCCTTCAAAAGAATATGATTTAACCAGACAAACATTGAGTCGTTTGAAAAATAGCGAATCAGTCAATAAATATATTCACGGGGTTGAAATCATCAGCAATCAAAGCGGTGGAGCACGCATGGGCTACACCATTTTTGGAGTCGGTGGCATTGCCCCCACACTCACAGCTTCTACAAGCAGACACTATGAGAGATATAAGATTGGTAGTCAATACCGCCGCCTGACGCCGCGTGAATATGCACGTTTGCAGGGTTTTTCTGATGATCACTGTTCTGCTGTGACAGGGTACAACCAGTACGCACTTTATGGCAATGCGGTCCCGCCACCGTTGGTAGAGTGGGTGCTCAGGCAAATTACAGAAGAATCAGAAAAACTTCCAGAGCTGCCCGTCATTCATCAATCGGA
The DNA here is from genome assembly GCA_038249155.1 of Burkholderiales bacterium. Classification (GTDB taxonomy): domain Bacteria; phylum Pseudomonadota; class Gammaproteobacteria; order Burkholderiales; family Burkholderiaceae_C; genus Polaromonas. The sequence continues at coordinate 210,427 of JBBRWN010000001.1, forward strand.
ACTTTTTTCGTGATTAAAAATAAATCAGAGCTTCGTAAAATAGTCCAGAAAAATCTGGACGCCATCATGGCAACACTCAACGGCGCGCTTCGGGGTGAAGGGTTGAATGACTTGGAGCCTGTGATAAAGCGTATTGGACGTGGCGGAGTGCTGCCTCATTGGTATGCCGAATTGAAAGATGACAACACCATTGTCAATCTTGATGGCAAGACTATCGGGAGCATTTGTGAAATGCTGTTAGTGGCCGTTCTGGAAACAGGCGTATTCAAAAAATATTCCCTTCAACTGAGGATTAATCCCGCTCGGGGCGTTGATCTTCCAGACTTGAATTTAAGCATAAAGTCACCTTCAAAAAACTACTGCACCAGCGAACCATTTTTTTCAGCCTACGAGCGGCTTTATGGAAATGAAAACGATTGTTTGATTATTTTGACAGACTACCAAAAAGCAAAGAAAACAAAAAACTCTTTCAAGCTGCAGGCTGAATCATGGAAATATCTGCGCGGCAGTGAAATTGCCGATAGGGAGTTATGCCGCATAGCCAAAAAGCACCATCAATGGCTGCTGGCTGATGACGAATCGGTAGCGAAACGCGTATTCAGATTTTTGGCTTATGTGAACCAAAGCGACTGGCGGGGTCGCAGACTGCTTGAGTTGGTGGACCACATCAATGAACCAGCTGAACTCTTTGACACGCGCCTGGCGCTTATTGAAAAGAATTTCAACAAGCAAAACAAGGCGCGTTTAAAAAAAGACAATGAGTTGATTCCAGAGGCTGATTTGATTGCACTGCAAAAAATATTCAGTGCCACGCCGCGCAGCCTTGGCGTTACCAATCAGCTCGACAATTGGGTCACTGAATTTTTAAAAGACGCTTCACGCGCCCCCAACGACAATGAGTGGGAACGGCTTTTGAACAGTCCTCTTGAAGGAAAAATTGGAATGAGTTTTGCGCTTCAATGGCGCTATAACTTTGGGAAATTGTTTGGTGTAGCGGACAAATCGCAGGAATGCCTGTAGCGAACGCAAGCGTTGCCAGATCATGGCTTCAGCTCGTTTACCCTCACGCCCGTATCGCCTGCACCGGGTCCATCCGCGCCGCGCTTCTGGCCGGTATCGCCGCCGCCGCCAGCCCCACGCCGCAGGCCACGACGGACGCCAGCAGCACCAGCATCGGGTCCAGCTTGGCCGAAAACAGCGAGCCGCCATCGGGGCTCTTGAACACATGCGAAAACACAACCAAAAGACTGAACGCCAGCGCCGAGCCGAGCACCGAACCGGCCAGCCCGACCAGCCCGCCCTGCAGCAAAAACACCGTCATGATACGGCGCCGCCCGGCGCCCATCGCCCGCAAAATGCCGATCTCGCGCTGCTTTTGCACCACGCTGACCACCAGCACGCTCGATATCCCCAGCGCCACGATGATCACCACAAAGCTGCGGATCAGGTTGTTCGACACGGTCTGGTTGCTCAAGGCGTTTAACAGGCCCGAGTTGGTTTCCATCCAGCTGTCCACCGTCAGCGCCGTCTGGGCGCGCAGCGCGGCGGCGACCTGGTTGGCGCCGAACAGCTCTTTCACGGTCAGGTCGAGGTTGGAGACGCCGCCGGGCAGGTCCAGCAGCGTCTGCCCGAGTTTTAAAGTGACAAACACCCAGCGCCGGTTCAAATCGCGGTTGCCCATGTCGAACAGGCCGGTGATATCCAGCGTCTCGCTGCGGCCGGTGGCGCTGGTCACGCGCAGCTTGTCGCCCAGGCTCACGCCCAAGTCCTGCGCCAGGTCGGTGCCGATGAGCGCGCCGCTGCCGCTCACGTCAAAGCGCCCGCGTGTCATGTAGTCGTCCATTTTCACGACGCGGCGGTAGGCCTCGGGCTGCACGCCCAGCAGCACCACGCTTTTGCTGCTGTTGCCACGCGTCGCAAAAGCCGGGCCGGTGACGACCGGCGAGACCGCCAGCACGCCGGGCGTGGCGGCGGCCAGCGCGGCGATGCGCTCCCACTGGTCCACCGAGCGCAGGCGCTGCTCACGCGGCTGGACGACGGCGGCGATGTCGCGCCCGGCGCTGGGCGCCAGCACGCGCTGGCTGGTTTCTTCCAGCGGGCGGATCACCACATGGGCTTGCGAGCCCATCACGCGGTCGATGATGGTCGATTGCAGTTGATTAATCAGCTGCGTCAAAAAGATGATGACGGCCACGCCGCCGGTCACGCCCGCCAGAATCAAGACGCTCTGCATGCGCCCTTCGCGCAAAAAGCGTAGCGCGACGAGCAATTCAAAAGGCATCCAGCGCGTCCAGGAACTGAGCGCGGGGCGGTGGCCGGCGGGGCGCGAGGCAGGCGCGTTCGAGGGAGAAGAAGCGGGCATGGCGGCGGTCCGGTGGATCAGCGGTTGAACAGGTCAGCGAATGAAAGAGGGCACTTCCATGCCTTTTTCCGGCACCAGCGTCGGGCCGGGGCGCACGCGGTCGCCGGGCAGGGCTTTTTCGGTCTGGGGAATCACCGGCGCGCCCTCGCTCAGGCCGGACAGGATTTCCACCGCGCCGACGCCGCGCAGCCCGAGCTTGAGCGGCACGCGCACGGCGCGCCCGTCCTGCAGCGCCAGCGCCCAGGGCGCCTCGCGGTCGGCGTCGCGCACGGCGCCCGAGGGCAGCACCAGCGCGTCTTTTTTCACGCCGCCGACGAGTTCGACGGACACCGTCATGTCGGGGCGCAAAAAAGGCGGCGGGTTTGGCACGGCCAGGCGCACTTCCACCGTGCCGCGCTGCGGATCGACGGCCGGGGCGATGTAGTTCAATTGCGCGTCAAACGGCTGGCCGGGGTAGGCGTCGGCGACGGCTTTGGCGCTCATGCCGGGCTGGAGCAGGCGCAGGTTTTTTTCATCGACATTGGCGTCAATGCGCGTGCCGCCCTGCGCGGCCAGCGTGAGCAAGACGCGGCCGGGTTGGGCCATTGAGCCGGGCTCGACGCTGCGCGTGAGCACCAGCGCATCGACCGGGCTGGCGATGCCCAGCCGCGCCAGCCGCGCCTGCGCGATTTGCACGGCGGCGGCGGCCTGCTCGACCCGCGAAACGGCCAGCGTGCGTTCAATGCCGCTGGGCTGATTCGACTGGGCTTGCACCCGCGCCGACTGCAGCGCGCTGCGGGCGGTGTCCAGCGTGCGCCGGGCGTCATCGAGCTTTTGCTGCGGGAAAAAGCCCTGCGCCACCAGCTCGCGGGCGCGCTGGTGATCGCGCTCGGCGGCGGTGAAAGCGGCCTGCGCCTGCACCACGGCCTGCGAGGCTACTGGCGCGGCAACGCTGGCCTGCTGAACGGCGCGGCCCCGCGCTTCGGCCAGCGCGGCTTGCGCCTGCGCCAGCGCGGCGCGGGCTTCGGCGTCCGACAGGCGGATCAAGAGCGCGCCCGCCTTGACCCGGTCGCCCTCGCGCACCCGCACTTCCAGCACGGTGGCGGTGACTTCGGCGCCGATGTCCATGCGCGCCGGGGCGTTGAGCCGTCCGGTGGCGACGACGGATTGAACAATGCCGGTGCGCGCCACCGGCACCACCTGCACCAGTGCGCCGCGCTGGCCTGCCAGCAGCCAGACGCCACCAGCCAGCGCCAGCGCCAGCGCAGCGCCCCCACTCCATTTGACAAACAGTTTCATGCGGCTAAGCGTAGCAGTTGGCGGCGGCTCTGCCGGTCCGGCGGGCAGATTTTCTGTAACCTGACCGGCCGCTGGCCCGCGCTATCGTTGCTAAGATTGGCCGCCCGCTGCAGCCCATTTCCCCGTTCCCATCGGGCTGCGCTTCTGAAGGAAATCCCATGAAAATTGAAAAAAATACCGCCGTCACCCTGCTCTTCAAAGTCGCTGACGCCCAGGGCAAGCTGATCGAGGAAAGCAAGGAGCCTATGGTCTATCTGCACGGCGGCTACGGCAACACGCTGCCGAAGATCGAAGAAGCGCTGGACGGCCAGGAAAAAGGCTACCAGGTCACGCTGAATCTGGCCGCTGAAGACGCTTTTGGCCTGCGCGACGAGAGCCTGGTGCAGACCATTCCGCGCAGCCAGTTCCCGGCGGGCGTCAAGGTCGGCGGCCAGCTCGAAGGCCAGGGCAGCGACGGCAAGGTGCAGGTTTTTAACGTGGTGAAGATCAAAGGCCCAGTCGTGATCCTTGATGCCAACCATCCGCTGGCGGGCAAGGCGCTACGCTTTGTCCTGAAAGTCATGGAAGTGCGGCAGGCGTCCGAGGAAGAAATCGCGCACCAGCATGTGCATGGCGAGCACGGCCACCAGCACTGAGCTCTGAGCAGGCCTGAACCGTTAGCCGTCAGCCCGGCGCGGCGGTGACCGCCATCGCCTGCGCCATGAAGGCTTGCAGCGCAGGCGTGAGCTGCTTGTCGCGGTGAACCACCACGTAGCACTGCCGGGTCATGCGGGGCAGCACGGTCGTCAAACGGCGCAAGCGCCCGGCTTGCACCAGATCGCTCACCACCCATTGCGACAAACAGGCCAGTCCCAGCCCCTCGGCGGCGGCGTGTTTGATGGCCTCGGAGCTACCCAGTTCCATGCTGCGCCGGTAGGTGTGCAGATGCGGCAGCAGCAGTTGGTCAGTGGCCTCGCGGGTGCCCGAGCCGGGTTCGCGCAGCAGCCATAACGCCTCGCGCAGCGCCTGCGTCGAAACCGGCTCGGGCCTATCTTCGGCTTCTGCAATTTCTGCAACTTCTGTCGCCGCTGCCAGCGCACGCTGCACTCCCGCCACCACCACCAGCTCGTCTTGCAGCCAGGGCGTGACGGCCAGCACGGCCTGATGGCACGGCCCTTCGATCAAGCCCACATCCAGCTCAAACGCGGCCACGGCGTCGCTGATGGCTTCGGTGTTGCCAATCGTGACTTTGGAGCGCCAGGCCGCGCCTTCATCGCGCAATCCCGCCTTGAGAAACGGACCCAGCAACCGGGGCAGCAGGTAGTTGCCAATCGTGGTGCTGGCTCCAATGCGCAGCGACTGCGACTGCGCCAAACCGCCGCGTGCCATCTGCTCGATGCCCGCCGCGCCGTCGAGCAAGGCCAGCGCGCGCGGCAGCAGCGCGCGCCCGTTGTCGTTAAGCAACAGCCGCCTGCCCGCACGGTCAAACAGTTGCAGCGACAGCAGCCGCTCCAGCTCGTTAACTGCCGAACTGGTAGCCGACTGCGACAGCGCCACCTCGGCGCTGGCCGCCGTGGTACTGCCGGTGTGCGCCACCGCTACAAAAATTTGTAGCTGGCGCAAGGTAAGACGCAATACCTCCAAAGTCATGCCTTTCCGGGCGACACGCAGGTTAGCGTGGCCGCTTAAGTGATTCGATGGGTAGATATTACTTAAATAAGCTGTTTGATCGTTCATCTATAGCTATTTATATTGGAAGCTTATGACTCAAATCCACACTTTCCGCTCATGACTTCCACCGCCTTGCGCCACCCCGCGCCCTCTTCTTCAACCTCTTCGGCGTCTTTCGCGCCCTCTGCCGCGCCCGGCAAACGGGCCGCGCTGCAACGCCTGCTGCCCGGTTTGGCCCTGAGCGGCGCATTGGCCGCTGCCGCGCTGGCGCTGGGACGCATCGCCTGGCTGGCGCACCACGGCCTGAGCGCGCTGACGCTGGCCATCGTGCTGGGCATGGTGCTGGGCAACACGCTGTACCCGCGCTGGGCAGCGGCCAGTGGCGTGGGCGTGGCCTTTTCACGGCAAACCTTGCTGCGCCTGGGCGTGGTGCTCTACGGCCTGCGCCTGACGATGCAAGACATTCACCAAGTCGGCGTGGCAGGCGTAGCCACCGATGCACTGGTGCTGAGTTCAACCTTTGGGCTGGCCTGCTGGATCGGCATTCGTTGGCTGGGGCTGGACCGCAAAACCGCCATGCTGATTGGCGCGGGCAGCTCCATTTGCGGCGCTGCCGCCGTGATGGCGACCGAGCCCGTGCTGCGCGCCCGCGCCGAGCAGGTCACGGTGGCCGTGGCCACGGTGGTGGTGTTTGGCACGCTGTCGATTTTTCTGTACCCCGCGCTGTATGCGTTGAATCAGCAGTGGTCCTTGATTCCGGGCGGTGCCAGCGGTTTTGGCCTGTACGCGGGCTCAACGATTCACGAGGTGGCGCAAGTCGTGGCCGCCGCCCGCGCCATCAGCCCGCAAGCCGCAGACACCGCCGTGATTGCCAAAATGGTGCGCGTGATGATGCTGGCCCCTTTTCTGCTGGCGCTATCGGCCTGGCTGGCCCGGCATCCCGAGCACGCATCGGCCACGCCAGCACACCCGTCCACGGCGCAAAAAAACCGGCTGGCCGTGCCGTGGTTTGCCTTTGCTTTTGTCGGCGTGGTGCTGCTCAATTCACTGCTGGGTTCTTTGCACCTGCGGCCCGCTGGCCTGATGGACGCCGCCACCGGGCTGGACACCGTGCTGCTGGCGATGGCGATGGCCGCGCTGGGCCTGTCCACCCACGTCGCATCGATTCGGCAAGCCGGATTCAAGCCGCTGGTGCTGGCGCTGATTTTGTTTGTCTGGCTGGTGGTGGGCGGCGCGCTGATCAACCACGCGATGGCCGCGCTACTGGGCTGAACCGCTTTAGCCGCGTTTTCCGGTGATATAGCTTTCGAGCTGCTCGATGATGAACTTCTGCTCGGAGATGATGTCCTTGACCAGATCGCCAATCGAGATCAGACCGACCAGCTGGCCGCTGTCAATCACGGGCAGGTGGCGCAGGTGCTTTTCCGTCATCAAGGCCATGCAGTAGTCGCTGGTCTGCGCCGGGGTGACGAACATCACGGCGCTGGTCATCACCTCCTGCACCTGGGTTTGCGGCGAGAGGCGGCCCTTGAGAACGATTTTGCGGGCGTAATCGCGCTCGGTAAAAATGCCCCTGACCTCCTGCGCCTCCATCACCAGCAGGGCGCCGATGTTCTTGCTGGCCATCAACTCCAGCGCCTCAAATACCGAGGCGTGGGGCGCAATCGACTGAATCGCATTGTCAGCTTTTGAGTTCAGAATATGGGCAACAGATGTCATGAATGGACTCCAAAAAATGGGGTGGGGCCGGGTGCAAATGAAGCAGCAAGAGGCGCTTTCATGAACTCAGTTTGCCAGAGCGCCCTGCAACAGTCCACATTCCCGCCAGTTTTTTACATGGCCGATTTGAGGGCATGATGCTGTCACAAAATGTTAACTACTGATTAATCCCCTGATGACGATTCTTATTCCTTCAATCGGCAGCTGCACTTCGCGCATGAGTTCCAGCGAACGCCGCCTGGCCGAGCGGCTTGAACAAAAACTCGACGACGACTACCTGCTCTGGTACGACGTGCCGGTCGGAGCCCGGCGCTCGCACCCGAACTTCATGGTCATGCACCCCCGGCGCGGCTTGCTGATTCTGGAGGTGCGCGACTGGAGCGCGAAAAACATCCACCGCGCCAGCGAACAAAACTGGCAGCTGTTTTCTGACCGCATGCTCTCGACCCGGCCGAACCCGGCGGGCGTGGCCCGGCAGTACGCGCAGGAAGTGGCGGACGCCTTGATGCGCGACCCGCAGCTGGTCGAGCCGGGCGGCAAGGGGCAGCCGGACAAGCTGCGCTTTCCGTGGAGCTGGGGCGTGGTGTTTCCGAACCTCACGCGCGAGGAATTCCTGCGCGGCAAGCTGGACAGCTTCATCGCGCCGCAGCGGGTGCTGTGCAGCGACGAGATGCTCGAAAGCGTCGAGCCCAAGGCGCTGCAAAGCCAGCTCTGGGACATGTTTCCGCTGATGATGGGCGGCCTGATGACGCCCGCGCTGCTGGAGCGGGTGCGCTGGAGCCTGTTTCCCGGACTGCGGCTGGAGCAGGGCGCGCCGTTTGACGATGACGACGCCAGCGCCGTGCTGCCCGAGCGCCTGCGGGTGCTGGACCTGCCGCAGGAGCGCCTGATGCGCAGCCTGGGCGACGGCCACCGCGTGATTCACGGCGTGGCCGGCTCGGGCAAGACGCTGCTGCTAAGCTACCGCGCCGAATACCTGGCCAAGGCGCACACGCCCGACCCCAAGCCGATTTTGATTCTTTGCTACAACGAGCCGCTGGCCGTGATGCTGGCCGCGCAGATGCAGGCCAAGGGGCTGGCCAGCCGGGTGCAGGCGCGGCATTTTCACAAATGGTGCCGCGACCAGCTGGTCGCTTTCGGCCAGGAGCTGCCCGCGCCGAACATGCCGGTCGGCGCGAAGATGGACGAGATGGTCCAGCGCGTCATCCGCGCCGTCGAGGCCGAGCAAATTCCATCCGGCCAGTACCAGGCCATCCTGATCGACGAGGGCCACGACTTTGCGCCCGAGTGGCTCAAGCTGATCACGCGCATGGTCGATCCGGCGACCAACAGCCTGCTGCTGATGTACGACGATGCGCAAAGCATTTACGAGCGCAGCCGCAGCAAGCAGTTCAGCTTTAAAAGCGTCGGCATCCAGGCGCAGGGGCGCACGTCCATCCTCAAGGTGAACCACCGCAATACCCGGCAGATTCTGCACACCGCCAGCCTGATTGCCGCCGACCTGCTCACGGCCGACGCGCAGGACGAGGACGGCATTCCGCTGGTCCAGCCCGTCAGCTGCGGGCGCGAGGGGCCGCAGACCGTCATCGCCCGGCTGCAGACCTTCCGCGAGGAAGCCTTCAAGCTGGCCGAGCTGCTGAGCGCCGCGCACCAGGACGGCCACGCCTGGGGCGACATGGCCATCCTGTGCCGCCATGTGTGGATGCGCGACGAATGCGCGGGCGTGCTGCAGCTGCGCGGCCTGCCGCACGAAGCGCGCACGGCCACCGGCACCTTCAATCCCGGCGCCGATAGCATCAAGCTGCTGACCATGCACGCCTGCAAGGGGCTGGAATTTCCCGTGGTGGCGCTGCCCGGCGTCGGCCATATGCCCGGCCCGGATGAGAGCGAAGCCGAAGAGGCGCGGCTGTTTTACGTCGCCGCGACGCGCGCCACCGAGCAGCTCTTTATCACCGTCAGCAGAACCGGCGCTTTCGGGCGCAAACTGGTGTCGGACAAATAAGCCGCACCCCAATCAGCCGGGCCTCCTTACAGTCGTCGCCCCCTTGCCCCCTGCCGCAGTGCCGGGGGTGCCCTTTCCGTAACCACCAGGCAATTTACGCATGGCGACCTTGATTCCCGCCCTCGGCAGCTGCACCGGGCGCATGACCGGCGGTGAGCGCCGCCTCGCCCAGCGGCTGGAGCAAAAGCTCGATGCCGACTATTTACTTTGGTACGACGTGCCGGTCGGCCCGAAGCAGTCGCACCCCGACTTTGTCGTGCTGCACCCCCGGCGCGGCCTGTTGATTTTGGAAGTCAAGGACTGGAAGCCCAGCACCATCGTTCAGGCCGACAAGGAAAGCTGGGTGATTCTGAACCAGCACGGCCAGCCCATCACCGTCCCCAGCCCGATGCTGCAGGCCCGGCACTACGCGCATCAGGTCGTCAACGCGCTGGAGCGCGACCCGCCGCTGGTGCAGGCGGGCGGGCCGCACCAGGGCAAGCTGGCTTTTCCGTGGAGCTACGGCGTGGTGTTTCCCAACCTGACGCGCAAGCAGTTCACCGACGGCGAACTGGGCCAGGTGATGGCGCCGCACCGCGTGATCTGCGCCGACGAAATGCTAGAGGCCGTCGAGGCGGAAGCGCTGCAAAGCCGCTTGTGGGACATGTTTCCGCACCAGTTTCACCTGGGCCTGATGACGCTGCCGCAGCTGGAGCGGGTGCGCTGGATTTTGTTTCCGCAGATCCGCGTGCAGCTTCAAGGCGCGCTGTTTGACGACAGCGACGAGGATGCCAAGCTGCCCGACATCATGCGTGTGATGGACTTGCAGCAAGAGCAGCTCGCCCGCAGCCTGGGCGACGGCCACCGGGTGATTCACGGCGTGGCCGGCTCGGGCAAAACCATGATTCTGGGCTACCGCGCCGAATACCTGGCCCAGGCCAGCGCGCCCGCGTCCAAGCCGATTTTGATTTTGTGCTTTAACGAGCCGCTGGCCGTCAAGCTCGAATCCGTGATGCAGGCCAAGGGGCTGGCGGCCCAGGTGCATGTGCGCAATTTTCATAAATGGTGCCGCCAGCAACTGCTGGCCTTCGGCCAGACGCTGCCCGCCTACGACATGCCGGTCGGCCCGAAGATGGAAGAAATGGTGCTGCGCGTGATTTACGCCGTGGACCGAAAGCACATTCCCGGCGGCCAGTACCAAGCCATTTTGATTGACGAAGGCCACGACTTTGCGCCCGAATGGCTCAAGCTGGTCACGCAGATGGTCGATCCGGCCACCAACAGCTTGCTGCTGCTCTACGACGACGCGCAAAACATTTACGACCGTGCGCGTGCCAAGAATTTCAGTTTCAAAAGCGTGGGCATCCAGGCGCAGGGCCGCACGACGGTCTTGAGAATCAACTACCGCAACACCCGCCAGATTTTGCAAACCGCCAGCCTGATTGCCGCCGACCTGCTGAGGGCTGACGACCAGGACGACGACGGCATTCCGCTGCTCAAACCCATCAGCTGCGGGCGCGACGGAGAGGCGCCGCTGATTGTGCGGCTGCCCAGCCTGCGCGACGAGGCATTCAAGATTGCCGAGCTGCTGAGCGCGGCGCATCAGGAAGGGCATGCGTGGGGCGACATGGCGGTGATTTGCCGCGACTGGGCCACGATGGATGTGTGCGCCAACGCGCTGCACTACCGCAAACTGCCGCATCAGGTGCGCAGGCGCTCAGGCGACTTCAACCCCAGCCGCGACACCATCACCGTGCTGACCATGCACGTCTGCAAAGGACTGGAGTTCCCGGTGGTGGCCCTGCCCGGCATCGGCCACATGCCCGCTGCGGGCGAGGACGAGCAGGAGGAGGCGCGGCTGTTTTATGTGGCGGCGACGCGGGCTACGCATCGGCTGGTGATTGGGGTGAGTGGGGATGGGGGGTTTGGGCGGCGGTTGTCCTCGACCAATGAACGACCGGCGCCTGCAATGAATTAAAAACCAAAAAATATCCAATACAGTTACCAGCTTAACTAAATCAGAATTTGCTTAAATTTAACAATATAAATTAATAGCAGCAGTTATCAAATTTATTTGCGCCATGCAATAAGCGCTTCATGAAAAGTCTTTCGGTACAAAGCTTTCCCTCAAGGCAACCCCAGAACAGGTCGATCAGCAGGCGATTGAAGATGTCGCGGGCAAAGGTGCCTGCCGGTGCCAGGTCCGCAGGGGAGCGGCCGAGCGCATGCAGCTGCTCGCGCAATGCTTGCGGCAGGTAAGCCGTGTGATTCGGGTGGTACTGCTCCAGAAATTCCAGCTTGTAGCCCACGGGCGGACGCAGCTGGCGCGGCTGGCGCACAAAAGCCTTGATGGCGGCGCCCTCGGGGCTCGTCGGGACGTAGATTTCGGCGGCGGCCTGCTCTTTGGCTTCGACTGCTGCGTTGATGGAAACGCTGGAGTCTTGCGGCGCAGGTTTGTAGCGCACGGCGCGCGCCTCGCCCAGCGTCTGAATGCGCCCTTGGGCGATCAGTTTTGCCAATCGGCGCTGCAAGGCGCGGCGTTGCAGCTGGTTTCCATGCGCCTGCAAGAGCGCCTCGATGCCAATGCCATCCGGGTGTGGGGCAATCAGCTCAAGCAACTGGTCAAGCGCTTGCGGGGTGGTCAGGCGCGGCATAAGTCTCCTTTGGCGCGAAAATCGGAGTATCGCGTCACTTCCGCACCAACTCATACCCGCTGCTGCGCCCCCCGCCCTCCAGCTTGCGCAGCAGGCCGCAGGCCAGCAATTCATTGATGTCGCGCAGCGCCGTGTCGCTGGAGCATTTGGCCAGCGCCGCCCATTTGGCCGTGGTCAGCTTGCCCTCGAAGCTACCCTGCAGGCGGTTGATCAGTTTGATTTGCCGCTCGTTCAGCGCGGTGCCCGCCCAGCGCTGCCAGAACCGGGCTTTGCCGCGCACGGTCGTCAGCAGGCCATCGGCGCCTTCCACGGCGCGCAGCAGGCAGCCCAGAAACCAGTCCAGCCATGCCGTGACATCGAGCGTGCCTTTTTGCGTGGCTTCAAGCTGCTCGTAATAGGCTTTGCGCTCGCGCTGAATTTGCGCCGACAGGCTGTAAAAGCGCTGGCTGCTGGCCTCGGGGCGGGCCAGCGCCATGTCGCCGACAGCGCGTGAAATGCGGCCATTGCCGTCGTCAAACGGGTGCAGCGTGACCAGCCACAGGTGGGCCAGGCCCGCCTTGATGAGCGCGTCCCCCGGCGCGTCGGCGTTGAACCATTGCAAAAACTCCCGGTCTGGCGCGCCAGTTGGTCCGCCGGGGGCGCCTGGTAGTGGACTTTTTCCCGCCTGCCCGCGCCCGAGATGACTTGCATCGGGCCGCTGGCATCAATGCGCCACGCGCCGGTGTCAATCCGTGTCATGCCGCTGTAGCCGCGTGTCAGTGTTTCGGCGCCACCCCTGACTGCTACAGTCCGTCCGATGCTCAGCCCAGCCGCCTCTCAATCCTCTCCCTTGCCCCATGCCGTCTCCCGCCTGCGCGCCGCGCGTCTGGCGCGCAGTGCCAAACCCTTTCTCGCCCGTGGCGGGCCGCGTGGCCAGCGCTGCGCCGGTTGCCGCCTCGTTCCCAGCCATTGCCTGTGTACCCTGCGCCCGGTGCTGCCGGTTCGGGCAGGCGTGTGCCTGCTGATGGCTGACATCGAGCCGCTCAAGCCGAGCAACACCGGCTGGCTGATCGCCGATGTCGTCGCCGACACCTGGGCTTTCGGCTGGGCGCGCACCCAGGTGGACCCGGCGCTGCTGGCCCTGCTGGCCGACCCGCAATGGCAGCCGTATCTGGTGTTTCCGGGCGAGTTTGTCGCGGCAGAGCGCGTCGTGGACGCTGTGCAAGCCAGCGCCAGCGGCAAGCGCCCGCTGTTTGTGCTGCTCGACGCCACCTGGCCCGAGGCGCGCAAGATGTTCCGCAAAAGCCCTTATCTGGACCATTTGCCGGTGCTCAGCCTGCAAAGCGAACAGCTCTCGCGCTACCGCCTGCGCCGCGCCCAGCGCGACAGCCATTTCTGCACCTCGGAGGTCGCCGCCCTGTGCCTGGAGCTGGCGGGCGAGCCGCACGCGGCGCAGACGCTGCAGGCGTATCTCGACGTGTTCACCGACCACTATTTAAAAGCCAAGCAGCAGTTGCCCATCGACGGCCACGACGCAGCGCACCAGCGCTTGCGCGGCTTGCGCGGCTTGGGTTCGGCGAACGCGCTGCCGCATGAGCCGTATTGATGCGGGCCAAATTCGCCCGCCGCCACGCCTTGAGCCAAGCGGCGACAATCAGCCCTTAACGCGGCCCTTAACGCGGCCCTCAACGCCCAAGACCCTTTCACCCCTCTGAAGAGCCCGAACATGACCGAAGAACTGAACCGCAAAAATGAATTGAAAAAGATGGAGCTGTGCGATTCATGCGCAGGCATCCAGCGCAACTGGCGCCGCGCCCCCGGCCATCCCGAGCTGGTGCAGGGCGACAACCGCCACGAAACGCGCGCGCGCGGCCTGGTGGCCATCACCAGCTACCGCTGCGACCGCTGCGGCACCGCGTGGGAGTACGAAAACGACAAGGGCAACCAGCAAGCGGGCTGGTCCGTCGTGGGCCGATAGACGGCTTTGCGTGAATCTGCAGCTGCGCCCTTTTCGCGTTGGCGACGAAGCCGCGCTGCGCGCCGTCTTTTACTCGTCGGTTCATGGGCTGGCTTGTCGGCATTACAGCCCGGCGCAGCGGGCGGTCTGGGCGCCGCGCCTGTACGATCCGGCGCAGTGGCGCGCCTTGATTCGCGCCAATCAGCCCTTCATCGCCGAGCTGGATGGCTGCATCGCGGGCTATGCCGATCTGCAGGCGTCGGGCTACATTGACCACTTTTTTGTCGCGGGCGCTTATGGCTGCCAGGGCGTGGGCAAGGCGCTGATGGCGCATATTCACCAGCAGGCGAGCAGCCGGGGTACGCGCCAGTTGTTTTCCGATGTCAGCCTGGCTGCCGAGCTGTTTTTCAGGAAAGCCGGTTTTGCCGTCCAGGCACGCCAGCAGCTGGACGTGCAGGGGCTGATTCTGGCCAATGCGCGCATGCGCAAGGCGCTGCCGGATGCGCTGGGCGGCGCCGACTTACCTGCGTGAATTGTCCGATTCGCGCTCGCCGTCGGAGTGGCGCCGGTGCTCGCCCCGGTTGTCGGAATCATCGCGGCGGCCTGCACCGTCGCTATAGATGTAAGTCGGACCGGCATCGCCCCTGTTGCCGCCGCGACCATGGCCGTAGCCGGGGTACACCATGCAGCCCGACAGGGTGACGGCGCTGACCGCCAGCAAAATAAGCATTTTCGTTTTCATAAAGAACTCCTGACGCCCACTCAAAGTGGCAGGCGATATTGATTAAACGCGCTACAGGGTGGCTGGGTCATGTGGGTCATGTAGGCTCGTGCCTTTACCCGTGTCTGTGCGTTGCAAAATGTACATGAAGTGGGCCGAGCCCGCTTCGGCCTCAGAATCGGTGCTTTTCCCGTCTTTGCTGCCCAAGGAGCTTTAACGATGTGTACATCGCCTGAAAAATATGCCTGCCGTTCCTCCCACAATCTGGGCTGGGCGCTGCTGGCTGGCGCAGCCTGCGCCTTGCTGGTGACGGCTGCTGCGGCCGGGGCGCAGGACGCTGGCGCTGCTGCAGCCGCTCGCAGCCCAGTGGCCGCTGCCCAGGTCACGCGCGAGGAGGGCAGCCTGATGGGTGATCTGGCGCAGATCCACATTGCCGAAATTGAGGCGGGCCAGCTGGCGCTGGAAAAATCTGCCAGCCAGAAGATCAAGGCATTGGCCCGGCTGGTGGTGGATCAGCATGCCGCCGACCTGCAGGTGCTGCGCACGCTGGCCCAAGCCAGGAGCGTCACCCTGCCGCAGGAGGCGAGCATTCGCAGCAAGAGCCAGGACGTGGCGCTGAAAATCCTGTCCGGCAGCCTGTTTGACCGGCTGTATCTCAAGCGCATGGGCATTAGCGAGAACCAGCGCACCCTCGGTTTGCTGCGCGATGCGCTGAAAAACACCCAGGACCCGGAACTGCTCGCCTTGATTGAAAAAATGCTGCCCGTCGTCCAAAGCCATCTGCAAAAAGCCCGGCTGATTTCGGTCCAGCAGGATTAATCCCCTTCGGGGCCGTCGCTGCTGGGGCGGGGCGCGGTTTTTTTGGCCAGAACGTATTCGCGCTCGGCCAGCGAGCGGCCCATGAATTCGCGCAGGGTCGGGCCGCTTTTGAGCCGGCGCGCCTTGAAGAAGAACTCGCGCACCTCGTGCAGCCAGACCTTGCGGCCGATGCGGGTGTACCAGCGCATCGCGTGGCGGTAATCATCGTCGCGGTGCAGCAGGCGCGCTAGCGCCATCGGGCGCAGCTGCAGCACCGCCTCGATCAGCTTGAACCAGACAAACACCCGCCAGGCGGGCACGCCCGGCGTGGCCAGCACCTGGTGCTTGTAGTCCCACAGGCGCGTGTCGGGCTGGATCACGCGGCGCTCTTCGACCTTGCTGTAAAACGGCGTCCAGCGGTGCGGCGTGACGTACAGCAGCTGGATCTGGTCCGGGTCGTAGCGCAGCAGATGCCTGAGCGAGCGCCAGTAGTCGGCGTCGGTTTCTTCCTCGAAGCCGATCACGTAAGTGGCCATCGAGATGATGCCGTGCTGGCGCAGCAGTGCAATCGCCTGCTGGTCTTCGCGCATGCTGGCGCCCTTGCGTATGGCGCGCAGCGTGGCCTCGTCGTAGCTTTCAATGCCCAGCAAAAAGCGGATGACCCCGGCGCGCCGGTACAGGTGCAGGATGTCGGCGTCGCGCACGATGTCGCTGGCGCGGGTCGAGCCGACCAGCAGCAGCGGCACGTTCTCGGCAATTAGCGCTTCGAGAAAAGCCTGCCAGGCTTTGCGCGAGCCGGTCGGCAGCTCGTCGGCAAAGTTGATCAGCTCGACACCGTGTTCGCGGTGCAGCCGGGCCAGCTCGCTGGCGAACTTGACCGGGTCGCGGTGGCGCCACTGGGTCCAAAAGCCGCGCTGGCCGCAGTAGTTGCACTGGTGCGGGCAGCCGCGCGAGAACTGCACCACCACGGCGCGCTTGCCGCCCCAGTAGGTGTAGAGCTTGTGGTCGATCATCTCCCAGGCGACGCGGTAGTCGTCGAGGCGCTCGATCATCGGCGCGGGCGCGGTGGCAATCACCTTCGCGCCGCGCCTGAAGGCAATGCCGTGGACGCCGTCCAGCGCCACCCGCTCGTGCAGCGCGCGCATCAGCTGGCGCGCCGTCTCCTCGCCCTCGCCGCGCACGATGATGTCGATGTCGGTGCTCTTGCGCAAAATCTCGTCCCAGTGGTAGCTGGGATGCACGCCGCCATAGACGATCAGCAGCTCGGGCATGACGCGCTTGAGCCCCCGGCACAGCGCTAGCACGGTGGCATGGGCCGAGCTGGAGCCGGCGTGGCCCAGCATGATCACGTCAGGCTGGCGGCGCAACACCTCGTCGATGATGTGGACGCGCTTCATCGGGCCAAACTCGGCGTCCAGCAGCTCGACCGCAAAGCCGTCGTCAATGAGCGGGCCGGCCACGCTCAGCAGCCCCAGCGGCGGCAGATGCTCGCCCGGAATGCGGCTGCCAATGGCAGTGTGCGGCGGGTTGATGAGCAGGATTTTCATGCGCTCGGGCCTGGCAGCTGGCCGCTAAAAAGAGCGGCGGCGTCGCGGCGCCATTCCTTCAGGCTGCCACGGTAGAGCCAGACCAGGCCGCACATCCCATACAGCGACAGCGAGGCGGGGAAGTTCACTTCCCGCATCATGGCCAGCGCTATCGGATCCTGAAAATACCAGTAAAGCGCATAACTGCCATCGACGGTGAACCAGGTCACCGCCAGCATGGCGGGCCAGTGGCGCCAGCGCCGCTCGATGAGCACCCGCAGCGACCAGGGCGCGAACAGGTAGGCCAGCAGGCCCATGATGAGGCTGATCGGCACATCCCAGTCCGGCGCCTGCTGGTAAAAAGAACCGGCGATGAGCAGCGCCAGCCCGAGCGCCAGCGTCAAGAGCTTCCAGGGGCGCAGGTATTCCTGCATGACAGGCCTTGCGCGGGCAATTGTGGTGAACATTGTTGTTAAAACTCCCGTTGAGGCACCATCGTAGCGGCGATTGGCAGCGCCCCGGCGGGTGGGTTTGGGTTTGCGTAATATCACAGCTCCACTGATTGGCCCGCATGCACCCATTTTCGCCCCCGACTCCCGCCGCGCCGGACCCGCGCCCCGCCTCACTCCAGCGCATGAAGTGGCTCGCTGCTGCGCTGCTGCTGGCTGCGCTGGCCGGGCTGGCGCTGGCCCAGGCGATGGGCGGCGCGGGCGGCTGGGGCTGGCTGGGCGCTTTTTGCGAAGCGTCCGCCGTCGGCGCGATTGCCGACTGGTTTGCCGTGGTGGCGCTGTTTCGGCATCCGCTGGGGCTGAAGATCCCGCACACCGCCATCATCCCGCAGGGCAAGGCGCGCATTGCCGACGGCCTGGCCGAGTTCGTGCGCGACCATTTTCTCGACCCGGCCACGCTGCTGGCCCGGCTGACGGTGTTTGACCCGGCGCGCCGCCTGGGCCAGTGGCTGGGCGACCCGCAGCGCATGCAGTCCCTGGTCGGCCAGGCGCAGGGCTGGGCGCTGGGCGTGCTGAAAACCTTCGACGATGCGCGGCTCAAACAGGCGGTGCTGGACCTGGTCATCGCCCAGCTGCGCCGCTGGGACGCCGCGCCGACGGCGGGCGACGTGCTCGGCCTCTTGACGCAAAACGGCAGGCACCACCAGCTGCTCGACGCCGGGCTGTACAAGCTGTCCGAATTTTTGATGGAAGACGAGGTCAAGGCCAGGGTGTCGCAGCTGCTGCTCAAGCACGCGCGCAAGGAGTGGCCCAAAATCATCGCCACGCTGGAGCTGGTGACGAACCTGCCCGACCTGTCGGACAGCCTGGCCGACCGGCTCAGCGCGTCCATGCTCGCCGAGTTGCGCGAGGTGCTGGCCCAGCCCGAGCATCCGGTGCGGCTGCGCTACGAGGACTGGCTCAAGACTTTCGTGACACGCCTGCGCAGCGACCCGGAACTGATCGCTTCGGTGCAGCAGATGAAGGAGCAGGCCATCAGCGACCCGGCCGTGCAGGCCTACGCAGCCTCACTGTGGGCCGATGTCAAGCAACTGCTGCGCGAGAACCTGGCCGCCGACAACTCCACCCTGGCGCGCTACGCGCAAGGCGCGCTGCAGGCGCTGGGCCAGCGCCTGGCCAGCGACGCCAGCCTGCGCGACGCCCTGAACGAGCATCTGCTGGCGGCGGCGGGCGAGCTGGCGGCGAACCTGCGCGTCGGCATCACCAGCCACATTTCGCAAACCGTCAAGGCCTGGGACGATGAGCAGCTGGTGCGAACCCTGGAGCTGCAGGTGGGGCGCGATTTGCAGTTCATCCGCATCAACGGCACGGTGGTTGGCGGCCTGATTGGGCTGGTGCTGCACGCGCTGGCGCTGCTGCGCTGAGCGCCTGAGCAGCGCCAAAATCCCGCTACGATGACCGATAAACACCACATTCGAGACTGATCTATGCGTAACGACCCCCTACGCGACCTTGACGACTGCGCGCAACCAGCCCGGCAGGCGCACCGCGAGCTGCTGCAGGCGACCGAGCTGCAACTGCACCGCGCCGTGGATCGCGCCGTTGAGGATTACCGGCGCCGCCGCCAGCCCGCCGACCCGCTGGCGCTGAACCTGTTTCCGGCGCTGCGGGTGCGCTACGGCAACTTGCTGAACGCGCAATTGCTGGGCGCCGAAATGGTGCTGAACCAGCCCGAGGCGCTGATTGACGGGCCAATGCTGCAGGAGACGGTTGCACTGTCAGAGCTGCCGGATATGGCGTTTTTCGTCACCGTCGCGGGCGTCAACGACAGCGAACCCGTCCTGTGGAACGCGCCCGATGCGAGCCGGGCGCTGCCCCGCAGTCTGGACGTTGCCGAGCTGATGGCCTTTGTCCAGGCGCTGGGCGATGCTGGATTGATTCAGCAAAGTGCGCTGTTTACCCGGCATGCCCAGAGCTTGCTGATGAGTCAGGCCAGCAGCCAGCAGGCGTTTGAGCAATTGGCGGACGACGTGGCCAACGCGCAAGGGCAG
This sequence comes from Burkholderiales bacterium, assembly GCA_038249155.1. Taxonomy (GTDB): domain Bacteria; phylum Pseudomonadota; class Gammaproteobacteria; order Burkholderiales; family Burkholderiaceae_C; genus Polaromonas. Next base: position 229,552 of record JBBRWN010000001.1, read on the forward strand.
GCGGCGTTTTACCAGGCGGCTTTTGAGGCCGTCGCCGAGGCCGACAAAACGCCCGCGCTGGCGACGATTTATGAAGCCCTCAAAAGCACTTACCGGCGGCAAAGCGCCATCGGCACCGGCAGCGAAGCGGCGGCGACCTACTGGCTGGAGCTGGGCGAAATTGCCGCTGCAGGCGAGCGCCACATCCTGACGAATCTGGCGCAGTCGGAAATCCAGAGCGATGTCCGGGCCGCGCTCAAAGCCTTGCCGCTGGCCGTGCAATTAGTCCTTTGGCAGGAGCACGACGGGATGGGCAGCTTTTTTGACGAGGACTACCGGCATGCCGCCCGCGCCAGCCTGCTGGACGATGGCGATTGTGTCGATCAGATTCTCAGCAAGGTCTGCAGCTGGCTGATGGGTTCGGCCAGGGACGACTGGCACAGCCGGGCGCAGGAATCCTGACAGTCGCCGCGTCGTTTCAAGCGCCAGCGCCCAGCGCAATCACGCCGGTCAGTGCCACGCCTGCGGGCGCTTCGTAGTCGGCGACGACCCAGGCGCGGCTGGCGTGCCGGGCCGCTTCGTCCAGCAGCGCCAGCAGGTAGGCAATCGACGGTCTATCCAGCGCCATGAACGGCTGGTCCAGCAGCGTCAGCGGCGCCTGCGCGGCCAGCGCGGCGGCGATCAAGACCTTGCGCCGCGTGCCGGTGGAGAGCATGGCCAGCGTCTTGTCCAGATGCGGCGCCAGCGCCAGGCCGTCAATGTGTACTGCCAGCGCGTCCGGGCTGAAGCCGGGGTGGCGCCGGGGCAGCTCGTCGCCAAAGAGCTGGCGGCAGCTTAGGGCGTCAAACGCGCCGTCGCGCGGATCCAGCCACGCGACTTGGCGGCGGTAGGCGGGCGCGTCCTGCGTCAGGCTGGCGCCTTGAATCGACAGCGCGCCGCTGGCGGGCAACTGCCCGGCCAGCAGTTTCAAGAGCGTGGTTTTGCCGCTGCTTTCGCCGCCGCCCAGCCAGGTGACGCCGGGCGCCAGGCTCAGATTGAGCCGCTCAAACAGCAGCGGCGCGGGCGCGGGCAGGTGGCCAAAGGAAATTCCGTCGGCCTGCAAAATGGGCTGGGTTGTTGGCATCGTCAATTTGGAGTCTGTGGCGTGTGCCTCACGCCATGTAAACGGCAATAAAGGCCAGCAAAAATATCAGCACCGCGCCCACCAGCGGCAGCACGATGGGAATCATCGGCACGATGGCGTCCACCACATCCTGCTCCTCAATCGGGGCGGGGCTGGCGGGCGCCGCGTGGGCGGCGGTGGTGGCGTGGGCGGGGTGCGACATGGCGGCTCCTGGCGTTCGGTGAAAAAACCGTCTTCAGTTTACCGGGCTCAAAGCCTGCAGCAGCACTCTGGCAGGGTATGCCCTGATGCGCTAATCTTCAGGCCATTCCCTTGAAAGAAAAACCATGAAACCTTTAAACACCATTTTTCTGATCGGCGCTGCGGCGTCGGCCCTGCTGCTGTCGGCCTGCGCCAGCGGCCCCTCCAGCGCTTCGGCCCGGCCGGTGCTTTATCCGAACGCCACGCTCAGCCGCGTCGGCGACGCGCAGGGCCAGTCTGAGGTCAACGCCTGCATGGCCCGCGCCCAGGCGGCGGGTCTGGCGCCCGTGCTGGCGGACAACGAAGTCGGCCGCCGCGCCGGCGAAGGCGCGGCCGTGACCGGCGTGGCGGCGGCGGTGGGCGCGCTGATCTCCGGCCGGGGCGCGGATGTGCTGCGCGCGGGCGCGGTGGGCGCGGCCGTGGGCGGCTCGGCGGGCGCGGTGTCCGGCGCTTTTCACAACGACAGGCCCAACGGCGTCTATCGCCAGTTCGTCCAGCGCTGCCTGGGCGAGCGCGGCTTTGACGTAATTGGCTGGAATTGAGCGCCGTGGTCCAGCTGCTTTCGGTGCAGACCGGTGCGGCCCAGCGCATGGAGATCGGCGGGCGCAGCATCCTGACGGCCATAGGCAAGCAGGCGGTGGCGGGCGCGGTGGCGGTGGCGCCGCTGGGCCTGCAGGGCGACGAGCAGGCCGACCTGTCAGTTCACGGCGGGCTCGAAAAAGCTGTCTATGCCTACCCGAGCGAGCATTACGGCTACTGGCAGACGGCTAGGCGCGGCGCCGGTCTGGGCGACGCGCCGCTACCGCCCGGCAGCCTGGGCGAAAACCTGACGCTGGTTGGCCTGCTCGAATCCGGCGTCTGGGCAGGCGATGTGCTGAAGTTTCCCGACTGCGAACTGCGCGTCACGCTGCCGCGTGAGCCCTGCTACAAGTTCAATGCGGTGATGGGCTTTACGCGGGCGTCCAAGCTGATGGCGCAAAGCGGCTTTTGCGGCTTTTACCTCGCCGTGCAGACGCCGGGCACGCTGCGCGCCGGGCAGGCGTTTGAAGTGATTCCCGGCCGCAGAAATGTCAGCATCCCGGCGCTGTTCGCCGCCAAGATGAGCAAGCATTTGCGCTGATCGGGGGGCGCTGGCGGTCAGCCGCCGCCGCTCGGGGCGGTGTTGCCGGTGCGCCGTGCAGGCCGCGCCGGTGAAGGCGCATTTCAATGCTGCTCGTCGGCTTCCATGCCTGCGGCCCTGAGCGCCGCCAGCACCTGCGCGATGTGCGCGCGCCCGCGTGTTTGCAGCACCAGTTCAATCTCCACGTTCTGCGCCGCCAGCATGGTGAAGGCGCGCTGGTGATGCACTTCCTCAATGTTCGCGCCCGCGTCGGCCACGGTGGCGGTGATGCGCGCCAGCGAGCCGGGAATGTCGCGCGCGCTGACCCGGATGCGCGCCAGGCGCCCGGCGCGCACCATGCCGCGCTCGATGATGGCGGCCAGCAGCAGCGGGTCGATATTGCCGCCACACAGCACCAGGCCGACTTTTTTTCCGGCAAAGCGCGCCGGGTATTTCAGCAGTGCCGCCAGGCCCGCCGCGCCTGCGCCCTCGACCAGCGTCTTTTCAATTTCCAGCAGCATCACCAGCGCCTGCTCGATGTCGCCTTCATCGACCAGCAGCAGGTCATCGACCTTGTCGGCAATGATGGCCTGGGTAATCCGGCCCGGCGTGCCGACCGCGATGCCGTCGGCAATCGTCGTCGTGCCCTGCGGGTGGTGCGTACACTTGATCGCATTGAACATGGCCGGAAAGCGCGAGGTCTGCACGCCGATGATTTCGATGCCGGGTTTCAGCGCCCGGGCCGCCGTGGCGATGCCCGCGATCAGGCCGCCGCCGCCGACGGCCACCACCAGCGTTTCCAGCTCGGGCGCAGCCTGCAGCATCTCCAGCCCCACCGTGCCCTGACCGGCAATGATGGCCTCGTCGTCATAGGGGTGGACAAACACCAGGCCGCCTTGCTCGGCCAGCGCCAGCGCGTGGGCGCGGGATTCGTCCAGCGTGTCGCCGTGCAGCACGACTTCGGCGCCAAAGCCGCGCGTGCGCTCAATCTTCACGCCCGGCGTAAAACGCGGCATCACGATCACGGCGCGGATGCCCAGGCGCTGCGCGTGATAGGCCACACCCTGCGCGTGGTTGCCCGCGCTCATCGCGATCACGCCGCGCTGGCGCTCGGCCTCGCTGAGCTGGGCCAGCTTGTTGCAGGCGCCGCGCTCCTTGAACGAGGCGGTGTACTGCAGGTTTTCAAACTTCAGGTAGATTTGCGCCCCGGTCAGCTGCGAGAGCAGGCGCGACTCGACGCAGGGCGTGTTCAGCAGATGGCTTTGCAGGCGCTGGGCGGCCTGTTCAATGTCGGTCAGGGTGAGCATGGTTTTCCTTGGCAATCCGGTCACGGCGCTATTTTTGCCGCATCTCCCACGAAGCCTGGGCTTGCGTTATGGTGCAAGCTGGCGCAGGTCAAAAAAATAAGTGCGCAGAGGAGGCGGTATGGTTGAAAAACTGGAGTTTCCATGAGCAAGCGTTCCCTTGACGAGCATCCGCAGCCCTGGCTGCTGTCCCCCGGCCTGCTGGAGGCGCCAGTGCTGGACCTGATGTGCTCGCATTTTGTGCTGACCCTGGCGGCGCGCCAGGGCGCCAAGTTCAATGTGCGGCGCGACTTGAACAGCCTGCTGTCGCTGTCGGGTCGCCACCTGGTCTGGCCGCTGCCCGCGCTGCAGCGGCTGCGCGAATTTTTAAACCGCCGCTGCAAGGGCAACGAGTTCTGGCAGGACCACGAAGCCCTCAGCGACGCCGACTTCATGGCGCGCCACGGCGTCTGGCGCGGCCCGTATGAAGAGGGCACGGTGTTTTTCTACCTCGACGAGCACGCCAAGGACCAGCCCAAAGACCTGCTTTCCATGCTGAGCGCCACCCGCGACTGGCTCAGCCGTGCGCTGAAAAAGCAGTCCACGCTGGTGGAAAAAAACATCGACGCCCTGGCCAGCCTGCTGCAGCTCAACCGCGCCGAGCGCGCCCTGCTGCTCTACGGCACGCTGGCGCGTTACCAGCGCGACCTGCGCTCGCTGCTGGTCGAATTCAAGGTCAGCAACGCGCCCGAAGCCTATGCCGCGCTGGCCGATGTGGCCGGTGTGAAAGCCCCGGAAGTGGCCGAAGCGCTGCGCCCCGGCTCGCGCCTGGAGCGCATTGGCATGGTGGAAAACCTGATTTCCGAGCACAACATCACCGACCTGGCCGACCTGATGAAGGTCAGCGAGCGCCTGCCGCCGGTCTTGATGCGCAAATACCGCGACCGCAGCGAGCTGATGGCGGTGTTCACCCGGCTCGCGCCGCGCAGCAGCCTGGGTCTGGCCGATTTTGCCTTTGTGCAGGAAGACGCGCAGGTGCTGGTGGCGCTGCTGCGCCAGGCCGTCGCCAGCCGGGAGCCGGGCGTGAACGTGCTGCTCTACGGCCCGCCCGGCACCGGCAAGACCGAGCTGGCCAAGGTGGTGGCCCACGCCGCCGGGCTCGATTTGTTTGAAGTCGAATACGCTGACCGCGACGGCCATTCCCTGAGCGGGCGCGACCGCTACCGCTCGCTGCAAATCGCCCAGGTTTTTTTAAAAAGCAGCATGCAGTCGGCGCTGCTGTTTGACGAGGTGGAGGATGTGTTTCCGCCCATTTCCGGCGAAGCCGCCCAGCTCATGGCGCGCTCTGAGCAGCTGAGCGGCCCGGCCAGCGGTTCGGTCAGCGGCAAGGCCTGGGTGAACCAGATTCTCGAATCCAACGCCGTGCCCACGCTCTGGGTGACGAACCGCATCGAGCAGATTGACCCGGCTTTCAGGCGCCGCTTTGCCTACCATTTGGAACTGCGCTCGCCCCCGCCCGGCGCGCGCGAGGGCATCGTGCGCAAGACGCTCGAAGGCGTGCCGGTCAGCGACGCCTTTGTCGCCCGCCTGACCGCCCGCAAGGGGCTGACGCCCGCGCAGATCCGCACGGCGGTGCGCTTTGCGCGGCTGGCCGGCGCGCCGGAAAGCGCAGCGCCGTCGCTGCTGGCGGGCGAGCGCCCCACACTGATCGAGTCGCTGATCGAGCGCCAGCTCAAAAACGCCGACGTGGCGCTGGGCAACAAGGCGCAAACGGGCGGGCGGCGCAGCGTGACAACTTATGATTTGTCCATGCTCAACGTCGAGTCGCGTTTCGACACCGCCCGCATCGTCGAAGCGCTGAAAAGCCGGGGCCACGGCAGCCTGTGCTTTTACGGCCCGCCCGGCACCGGCAAGACCGCGCTGGCCGAGCACATCGCCCAGGCGCTGGAGCAGCCGTTGTTGATCAAACAGGCCAGCGACCTGATGAGCAAATACGTCGGCGAAACCGAGCAGCAGATGGCCGCGATGTTCCGCGAGGCCGAGGCTGAAAAAGCCGTGCTGCTGCTCGACGAGGCCGACAGCTTTTTGCGCGACCGGCGCGGCGCCCAGCGCAGCTACGAGGTGACCGAGGTCAACGAAATGCTGCAGGGCATGGAGCGCTACAACGGGATTTTTATCTGCACGACGAACCTGATGGACAGCCTGGACCAGGCGGCGCTGCGGCGCTTTACTTTCAAGATCAAGTTTCTGCCGCTGACCGGCGCGCAGCGCGAAGCCATGTTTGTCACCGAGGCGCTGGCGGGGGATGCTTCGCTGCTGACGGCTGGTTTGCAAAAGCGGCTGGCCCAGTTGGCGCAGCTGTGCCCCGGCGACTTTGCGGCGGTCAAGCGCCAGGGCGTGATTCTGGATGTGGCGCTGCCCGCCGAGGAATTCCTGGAGCAACTCGAAGCCGAACACCGCATCAAGCCCGAGGTGCGGGAGGGGCGGGCGATGGGTTTTATGCGCTGAAGAGGTTTATGTATCAGCGTGGCGAAGTGGATCGCGGTTTCCGGGAGGCTGGTTTCTTCACAGGCGCCTCCACTGAAGTACCAGACGCCCAGATGGAAAACGCAGGGATGCTGCGCATCTTGTCGTGCCGCCATCTGCTGAAATTCACTTTGGACGGATTCAAATAGGCAGAGCCATCTCGCAACTTTGTCGTTCCCGCTGACGTGGTGGTGAAGGTTTCCGTACGTCGGCTCCCGGTGTCGGCATTGACTCTGCTGCCAACGTATTTCCAGTCGGGGAGTTCATGCCGGTGATTGTTCAGCTTGACAAACATCACATGCACAAACTCGATGTCCCCGTTTTCAATGAAGTTGTAGCAGGCAATGACATGCCAGCCATCGTGCCCGTTGTGGCTTTCCCCGCCTTTGCCAATGTTGACCGTGGTTTTGATCTCCAGGCCCTCTCCCGTGCCTCGGTTTGCATAAGGATTGACGAGGTCGGGATAGCGCTGGTGGTGGTTGTGCTTGTAGGGAGAACAGGTGTCAAAGCTGTTGCTCAGGATGTTCGACACCAGGCCTGAAAAATTATTTCCCTGGATGAGTGACTGCAACGTGCAGCCGCTCTCGCGTTGCATGTTCCGGTTGATCCGGTGGATGATTTCTTGCGTATGGTTCAGCGTGGCTTCGAGATGTTCAAAAGTCAGCTCATCGGGCAAAGGCACATTGCGTCTGAAAAACGCGGGATTGACCAAAGGCGGCCTTGTGCCGCTGGCGTTTTCATAGGCTGTGGTGATGACGTTTCCGAGTGGCACCTTGAGCACGGTGGTCAATTTATCCAGCACCTGGATGGTGAAGTTTTCCTTGCCCGTTTCAATGCCTGAAAGATACTGGTACGAAATGTCGGCCTGCGCAGCCAGCGCTTCTTGTGTCAGCCCGGCTTTTTCCCGGAACAGACGAATGCAGGCTCCGATAATTGCTTGTGTTGTCATGCCCAAAAATGTAACTTTTGCATGGTTGACGCTATTTCGTCTATAGTTGAAAATGATCCCCTGATGTACACACTTCACCACGCTAACTCGTTCGACTGGTTGAAGTCGCAGCCCCCGAACTCTTTTCATGGCGTGTTGACGGATCCGCCTTTTGGTATCGTCGAGTTCACCCCGGAAGAAGTGGCCAAGCTGCGCAGCGGCAAAGGCGGCGTCTGGCGCATCCCGCCCAAGATTGGCGGCAGTGAACGGGCGCCTCTGCCGCGCTTCACCACGCTCTCGCCCGCAGAGCGCGAGCATGTTCGCACCTACTTTCGCAACTTTGGCGAAGCGCTGGCACCAGTCTTGGTGCCGGGGGCGCATGTCTTCGTGGCGGGCACGCCCATGCTTCAGTACCTGGTGCAAGACGGCATGGCGCTGGCAGGCTTTGAAGTCAGGGGCGCGGCCATGCGCCTGTATCGCGGCTTCAGGGGCGGCGACAGGCCCAAGCTGGCGGAGGAAGAGTTTCCTGAAGTGTGCGTGACGCCGCGCGGCAGCTACGAGCCATGGATGCTGTTTCGCAAACCCATCGCAGAGCGAACAGTTGCCGCCAACCTGCGCAAGTGGGGCACTGGCGCGCTGCGCCGCGTCTCGGTCGATTGCCCATTTCCCGACATCATCCAGTCCGGCAAAACCCCGGCGATGGAAGAGCAAATTGGCGAGCATCCCACGCTCAAGCCCCAGCACCTGCTGCGCATTCTTGCGCGCACCTTGCTGCCTTTGGGCGAAGGGGTCATTTTGGAGCCCTTCGCGGGCAGTGGCTCTGCCATTGCCGCCTGTGAGGCGATTGGCTATGACAGCGTAGGCGTTGAGCTGGACGAGCACCATTTCCACAAGCTGGAGCGCAACATTGACCAGCTTTCCAGGCTTTACCCCGGTTTCAAGGGTGAAAGCATGGAAATGCCGTTGAGTGAAATAGCGTTGCGTCCGAGAGTGAAAAGAAATTTTTCTGGACAGTCAGCACTTCTGTGACCTGCCGGGCTGCCTGCACTCGGCCTTGAAAGCCCGGCGTCAAAGAGCCAGCCAGTTCCACGGCTGGCGGGACAAATTCAATACTTGTAAATCCCGTGGCCCGTCTTGCGCCCCAGGCGGCCGGCAGCCACCATTTCTTTGAGCAGCGGGCAAGGGCGGTATTTGCTGTCGCCGTATTCGCTCAAATAAACCTCCATCACCGCCAGGCACACGTCCAGCCCGATCATGTCGGCCAGGGCCAGCGGGCCAATCGGCTGGTTGCAGCCCAACTTCATGCCGGCGTCAATGTCTTCGGCGGTGGCCAGGCCTTCGGCCAGCACAAAAATCGCTTCGTTGATCATCGGCACCAGGATGCGGTTGACGACAAAGCCGGGCGCGTTCTTCACCGTGATGGGCGACTTGCCCAGCGTCTTGGCCATCGCGTGGACGGCGTCGTGGGTGGCGTCGCTGGTTTGCAGGCCCCGGATGATTTCCACCAGCGCCATCATCGGCACCGGGTTGAAGAAATGCATGCCGATAAAACGGTCGGCGCGTGACGTGACGGCGGCCAGTTGCGTGATGGAAATCGACGAGGTGTTCGTCGCCACGATCACGTCGGGCGCGACTAAGGCGTCGATCTGCTTGAGGATTTTGACCTTCAGGTCGTAGTTTTCGGTGGCCGCTTCGATGACCAGCTGGGCGCTTTTCAGGTCGTCGTAGCGGGTGCTGCCCTGGATGCGCGCCATCGCCGCTTCCTTGTCGGCGGCGCTGATCTTTTCTTTCTTGACCAGCCGGTCCAGGCTGCCGGAGACGGTGGCGATGCCTTTGGCGACAGCCGCGTCGGAAATGTCAACCATGACGACGCTGAGGCCCGAGACCGCGCAGGCCTGCGCAATGCCGTTGCCCATAGTGCCCGCGCCGATGATGCCGATGGTGGTGATGCTCATGATGGAAAACTTCCTGTTGGATGAAAAATTAAAAACGGCCAAGTTTACGGCCTGGCCGATGCGCTGGCTGCCAGCAGGCGTTTTTTTGATTGAAGGCTGCCGTTCGTGCAGTATTGCAATTTATTTTAATAAATACATATTAATACTGTCGAGGTATTTTTTCCGTAAATGCGAGGGGTATTTATTTTGGCAGTGCTGTTGTGCTGCGTGTTGTTGACATTTGTCGATGTTTTACGTTTGCATTTGAAATATATTGATATTTCTTATTTCAAGCTGGTCTTTTTGTTAATGATGAAATATGTTTGTAAACACTGTAGAGCTTAATTTTAACTGATGGATGGAAAAAATTTATGGCGCTGCATACCGGATTTTTGGTATTTTCTATTTCACCTCGTTCGTGCATTATTGGCTCCAGTGTGCAGGGCGGATCATGCTTATAAGTGCAGCGGATGGCTGTAAAAATAAATCTGGAAAAATCTGTTCCTGCAGGTGGCGAATATGGGGCGTTCAGCCCGATAGCTGTGTCCGGCAGATTCCGGGAGTATTCGTAGGTTCAAGGAAACATCATGAAGAAAAATATTTTGGCAGTGGCAATTTTGCTGGCTGCAGGCGTTGCCACGGCAACGACTTCAAATGCACAGGTGGCGACGGGCGTTAACACGGCAACAGCAACTCAATCCCATGCAGCGAGCACTGGCAACGGCGCCGCGTTGAGCGCCCAAACGGCTACGGCTCACGCTGCTGCAACGGGTGCTGCTGCAGGGGGTGCTTTTACGGTTGGCCCTGTTTCGGCGGGTGCGGCTCACGTTAACGGCACTGCGGCCACCGGCGGCACGGTCGGCAGCATGTCTGCCACGGCAGGCAATGGCATGGCCAGCGGCACTGCTGCTGCCGTTGCCAATGCCCATTCACTGGCTGGCGCCGCCTACGCTTCTGGACCCATTGGCGGTTTTGCTGCAGGCGGTGCAGGCTCGCAAACCAATAACCAGGTGGCCAGTGCCGCTGGCCCTGGCGGCGGTCTGGCTGTTATCGGCCGCACGGTGGGTACGGTCAGCGGGTACGAAGCCAATGCCGCTTCATTGAAAACGCCGCTCAATGCAGTCAACATTTCCAACAGCACCGCCACCTCAGTCGGCGGCACCAGCGGTTTGGTGAATATTAAAGCTGGCAATGCCTTCACCTTCCGTAACGGCACTCCTACCGCCGGCGAGGCTGGCGCCATGTCGAGCGCATTCTGATGCTGTCAATGAGTTAGCGTTTTTTTGAGGGAATGGGGAAGGGTTTCTTTCCCCATTTTTAAATTAGGGAAAAATGATGAAAATAATAAATTTCACTCTGGCCTTGTCAGCCTCCATGTTGATGCTGGTTAACGCGCACGGGCAAATGATTACATCTGATGCGAATGCATCCTCGGGGGCATCTTCTGCAGCAGGTAATCAGGATTTTTACCAAGGCATCACCTTTAACAGTCCCGGTGAATCTCATCAGTATATTGAATATGGTGGCACGCAAACTATCAAGAATGTTCCTTCCGTGTCGGGACCGGCACTGACAACTTCCAACGACACCTGCATGGGATCGTCTTCCGGTTCTGTGAATGGGCCGGGATTTGGCCTGTCGATAGGCGGCACCTGGTCGGATACGAATTGCAAGCTGCTGAAAAACAGCCGTGAACTCTGGAATATGGGCATGAAAGCGGCCGCTATGGCGCTGATGTGTACCGATTCGGCGAACCGCGATGCGCTGGAAATCACGGGTTATGAGTGCCCCCAGTCGGCAAAGATCAAGAATGACAAGCAGCTGTCCAGCATCAGCCCCTCAAAATCAAGTCAGCCGGAAAATATTACCGACCCCTATATCCGGGCGCGAATGGCGCTTCCGGTGCTGCAGTCAGCCAATTAGTGGATCCAGTGCAAAGGCTACAACTGGAGCATGGAATTACTCCGGCCAGTCTGGCGCCTCCAGGTCTATGTTCGCCTCCATTTCGAGGTTCATTTCCCTGTCATCGTCCGGCAGGCTTGGCTCTGGCGCGCCCCGTGCCGGTTCCGCGCAGGCTTGCAGCACGCTGGCACCGTAGGCGGAGAGCTTCTTCTCGCCGATGCCGCTGATGCCTTTGAGGTCGTCCAGGCTTTGCGGCGCCTGTTCGGCAATCGCGCGCAGCGTAGCGTCGTGAAAAATCACGAACGGCGGCAGGTTGTGCGCTTTGGCCACTTGCGTGCGCCAGGCTTTCAGCCGCGCCAGCCGCTCCAGCGCCCCGGCGTTGAGCGTGGCCTCGGCCAAGCCCTTGACCGAGGTTTTGACCGCCGATTTGCTGCTGCGCCGGGTGCGCTCGCCCTTGGCGCTCACGGCCTGCTGGCGCAGCAACACGCTGGCCTCGCCTTTGAGCACCTGCCGGGCGTCGGGCAGCAGCTGCAGCGTATTAAAGCTGTGGCCGCTGGCGCTGTGCATCAGCGTGCTGGCGACCAGATTGCCGGCGATCAGGTGGCGCAGCACGCCGCGCCACTGCGGCTCGCTCAGGTCCGCGCCGATGCCGAAAGTGCTGAGCTTGTCATGGCCGTACTGCACAATTTTGTCGTTGGGCTTGCCGCGCAGGATGTCCATGATGTGGCCCGCGCCAAAGCTGATGCCGCTGGCCTGCTGCACGCGGTAAATGCAGCTCAATAACTTGCGCGCCGCTTCCGTCGCGTCCCAGACGGCGGGCGGATGGAGGCAGTTGTCGCAGTTGCCGCAGGGCGCGCTGGCCTCGCCGAAATAGCCCAGCAGGCTGACGCGGCGGCAGCGCGTGCCTTCGGCCAGCGTCAAGAGCGCATCGAGCTTGCCGCGCATCACGGCCTTGAACTCCTCGCTGGCCGCTTCGCTGGTGTCGATCATGCGGCGCTGGTTCACCACGTCTTGCAGGCCATAGACCATCCACGCGTCGGCGGCCAGACCGTCGCGCCCGGCGCGGCCCGTTTCCTGGTAATAGCCTTCGATGTTTTTCGGCATGTCCAGGTGCGCGACAAAGCGCACGTCCGGCTTGTCGATGCCCATGCCGAAGGCAATCGTCGCCACCATCACGCAGCCGTCCTCGCGCAAAAAACGGTCCTGGCGCTGCTGGCGCACCTTGGCGTCAAAACCGGCGTGGTAGGCCATTGCTTTCAGACCCGCGTCTTCGAGCATGGCGGCGATTTCCTCCACGCGTTTCCTCGACTGGCAATAGACGATGCCTGCTTCGCCGTGGTGCTCGGTCTGAATGAAACGCAGCAACTGGCGCGTGGGATCTAGCTTTTCGATGATGCTGTAGCGGATGTTGGGCCGGTCAAAGCTGCTGACGAAGTGCTGGGCGCTTTCGAGTTTTAATCGCTCGATCATGTCTTGGCGCGTCAGCGCGTCGGCCGTGGCAGTCAGCGCCATGCGCGGCACGTCGGGAAAGGTTTCGTGCAGCAGGCTCAAACTGCGGTATTCGGGCCGGAAGTCGTGGCCCCACTGGCTCACGCAATGCGCCTCGTCAATCGCAAACAGGCTGAGCAGCCCGCGCTCGTGCAGCGAGCTTAATAAACCCTTCATGCGCGGCGTGTTGATGCGCTCGGGCGCGGCGTAGAGCAGCGTCAGCTCGTTGGCCAGCAACTGCTTTTCAAGCACGCTGCTTTCTTCATAGCTTTGCGTCGAATTGAGAAAAGCCGCCTTCACGCCCGCCTCCAGCAGCGCGCCCACCTGGTCGTGCATCAAGGCAATCAAGGGCGAAATCACGATGGTCACGCCGTGCCCAGCGTTTTGCCGCACGATGGCCGGAATCTGGTAGCACAGCGACTTGCCGCCGCCCGTGGGCATCAGCACCAGCGCATCGCCGCCCTGCACCGCGTGCGCAATGATGGCCTCTTGCGGGCCGCGAAAGTCGGAATAGCCGAAGACCTGGCCGAGCACGTCCAGCGGGGTTAAGAGGGGCGAAGAAGCAGGCAGAGTGGACAAGGGCGGGCCAGGTAGTGAGCGTTGAAGAAAGCCGCAGTGCAATGTGAAAAGCAGCAACTTTTAAACACCAATTTTGCCTGTTCATTGGCGGTTGGCTTGAAGGGCGCGGCCATCAGGCAATGTTGATGCAGCCCGCCGGGCGGGCGGCGGTGGCCGAGGCCCGAATTACCGGGGGCAAGCCTGTGCGGCGCGGCGCGAAAATTTGGGAGCAGTGGCAGACGGGGCAGGAGTAGATGGTTGGGGATGGTGGAGTGGGAATAGTTGAGAGGGTACTAATTCATATTGCTTGCATATTTTTCCTAGTGAGAGAATGTGAATTTTGCCAACGAGAATCTTAGTAGCAACTCTGCACCAGTTGCTGCTCTTGAACGTCAAGATTTGAGCGAACCCTCTGCTCGGTCATCAATTCGTCATTGTCTCTGGCTTACTTTCTTGTTCAATCGTAAACAGCACTTCGACGCGCCTATTTTTGGGATCTGCTGGGTCTATGCCAAATAACGGCTTGGACTCACCATAACCAGCCACGACGATGCGCAGTGCTGCATCAGTATTCAACGAGCCAATCAAATACCGCCTTGCTTCACGCGCACGCGCAGCCGATAGGGTGAAATTATCGTCATAAACCGTGCAAAATCTCTGATAGTCAACCACCGGGGTTTTAACGGGTAAATTATCTGTATAACCTTCTACAAATATACGCGCCTTTGGATTTTCGCGTAAAAAATCCTCCATATATTTCTGCACAGACTCCACCGCAGTGCGCGCCTCGGGTTTAAGGCACGCACTGCCACGCTCAAAAACGCCATCACGCAGCGTCATACGATTTGTTCGCGTATCGAGGGAAATAAACTCTGTCGCACTTTTCGTCTGAATCATTGTATTCAGAGTCTCCATCATCTTGGTAACAGGGTTGTTTTTTGATCCTTTCGCTTTGGCAAGTTCTTCTTTGTAGGCAATTTCGCTAGCATTTTTCTGAAGCACGGACACTACCAGCATCAACATAACCACAGCCATCACACCCGCCATCAAGTCAGATATTGCGATCCATTCGCTTGGTTTATCTTTCATGATTGAGCATCAGCATAAAGCTTTATTGGTGATTCGACTTTCGGTAAGGCTACAACATCTTTTCGCAAATCGCGAATTTCGAGAGTGACTGCCTCAAGCAATTTTCCTATTGAAGACATTTGAAGACTAGAAGCTGAAACGGCTTGTAATCCGCTGCGAATATCTTCACCCAGTTTTTTAACCAACTCTGTCGTCGCTGTGACGTTCTCATTGAGATAGTCACTTGAACGTTGGAATAGTACGGCCCTCTCTTGCTGAATTTTCAGTGATTTTTCAAATTCATATTCTTGCCTGGAGTCAAGTTTCAGAAAATCATTCCGTAGGGATTTTGCCTCATCCAATAACGGTTGATGCTGAGTGCTCAATGTTTTAAGAGGTTCGAGTGCAGGTAGTAAATCGCCCATTTGAGGGACGATGATTTCGAGTGATTTCCCTATTGAAACCATTCGACGACCAGAATCTGAAACGGCTTGTAATCCGCTGTGAATATCTTCACCCAATTTTTGAACCAACTCTGTCGTCGCTGTGACGTTCTCATTGAGAGTGTCACTTGAGCGTCGGAACAGTACGGCCCCCTCTTGCTGAATTTTCAGTGACTTCTCAATGGAATCTTTCACACCGTTCATCGTTGTTGTTACGTCTTGTGAGAGCACGCCGAGTGCAGTTGATATTTCAAGCGTCGCCTTACCAAGCTCCCTAGTTCCCTGCTCTAGCGTTTTTGCCGCTTGTTCACTCATATCATTAATAGCTGTACTGAGATCAGTCCGAACATCACCAAGAACTTGCGTGAACTGGGTACTGAATTCATCCACAGCTTTGACCAAACTGCTACCTGCAACCCCCACTTTGTGAGCGCCATCGGCCATGATGCTACTTGCTGCCGACATATCTTTGATGATGGATTGAGTACTACTGACAAAACCAACCATTGCCTGGCTGCTAGCTTGTGTTGCTGTGTTGATGCTCGCCAAATCTTCACGAATACCTTGACTGCTTTGTTCCAGCGCTTGTTTCATCGCTGCGCTGCCACTTTGCATTGCGGTATTGATATTGCCCAAATCTTCACGAATACCTTGACTGCTGTGTTCCAGCGCCTGCTTCATCGCTGTACTGCCACTTTGCATTGCGGTATTGATATTAACCAGATTCCCATGAAAAGCCTGCATCCCTTTTCCAAGAAACTGCAAAGTCTGTAGATGTGAAGCCTTTTGACTATCCGACAGCTTTTCTAAATTCTTGATAAAACCTTGAACAATTTGATCAGCGGATTGATTAATTTGTGAGAACAATGACTGCTGCTTATTTAACTCTTTTTCTCGCTCTTGCACCTTGCGACGCTCAAGTTCAAATTTAACTTTACGAATAACCCAGGAAAGACGCTTCTCTTCAAACCCCAGCCAGCTACTCCAAACTTTAAGCAACAAAAAAAATGTAATGCCCCAAGTTGATGTTTTGAACTTAGTACCCAATCCCTGCATCATACTCATCAGGTCTTGCATATTATTGGAAGCACCAGCAGCACTAATGGCATTAGATTGCCCCAAAATATTCGATGCATGATTAAGTGCCAGCCCTAGCCCCAAGAACGTACCCAGCAAGCCTACAACAAGCAACATGCTTGGCATTATTTCCGCCAGCTTTTCTGATTTTGTTTCTACAGCATGCCAAAGATCGGTAACGCTACCATGATCGACATCAAGATCATCACTGTAGTCATCGGGTGTTCCATTATTCCAATTTCTTTCCCACGACGCATCTTTAGCATTCAAATGAGTCGTAATAATTGCACCAAAAAACATGGCCAAAATAAGAATGAAAAAACTCAATTGCAGCAGTTCAAACTGCGGAGTAATAAAGCCAAAAAACTCGCTGGCATTCATGCGGTTACCTCCAGTATGCTTTTCATGCGGGCCTTTGATTCATTTTTGAAAATATTAGCATAATCCGTTAACAAGGACTGATCTTCTTTATCCAGCTTACTAAACGGCGTGTCGGTTTGTGCGCAGTCGATCAGTAGCTTTCCAATGTGTGTTCCTTCTTCAAGAAGGTAGACTCTATCTTCGGCTTCGATTTGTTCTGGGGTTTTCTCCAGTACTTGCAAAAGACCTTCCGCTGCACCTACATATCGCTCCATATCGCGCTGGCGAGTGGCCACGCTGATGAGTTCCTCTTTTTGTTTTGGCAATGCAGCTTCTAGTACTGCAAATTGCTGCATTTCTTCGGCGGAAAGCTCACTTTGAATCTCCTTCGCACCCAATAGGTATTTGTAAAGTGTGGTGTCTTTAGACAAGATTTTGTTGTCTTGCGCCCATTGCTTCGCTAAAACCTCGGCACGCTTAGCCCATGAAGCAATAAGTTCTTCAAACACAAACGGGAGAAGTTTTTTCCCGTGAATTTTTGTTAGTACACGATCCAAACGCAGCGCCGCATCTTTTGACAGTTCCGGGTTTACCTTGATTAAATCGGATGCAATACGCACCAAGAAGATGTCGTCAGCACTGATGTCATCCACAGTTTTAGCGAGACGAAATTTTTTCTCAGCCATTACTAGCAGCTTTTGCGTGGCACGCAATCGCAGATAGTGCTCAAAATTTTCTGGCGCACTTTTAATCGTTTTTTCCAAATCAGCACTGGCAATTTCAAAATCATTGAACACCGCAGCTAATTCAAGCTGATGCTGCTGCTCTGGCGATACAACTTCACGTTCAGCAAAACGCAGGTTTTCTTGATGCCGCCTGGCTTGTTCCAGTTCTTCTTCATTCAGGCATTCGCGTTCTTGCTCCCTCTCTTTTTCATCACCTTTCCAGCGTTGGGCTAGTTTTATTGCCCATTCAATGGCTTGTTTAACTTTTTTGGCAATGGGGGATTTTTCAAAGGCAGTCAATGCGCCCAAACCTTTATCCAATGCCAATAATGCACCACTCAACCAAGGTATACCCGCCGTCGCTGCTGCTGCAACTTTCAAAACCCCACGAATTTGCTCCACATACGGTTTTACCGTCTCCCAAGCCTTTTTTACCCCATCAACAAAATTTCCGGCTTTTTCAGCCAACCACCCCACAGCTTGCCCAGCCATATCTTTTGCCGCGCTGTAGGCCGCACTAACACCACGACTCACTGTACTGGCAACTGAACTAACGGCACCGCCGACCCAACTGCATGCAGAACTAAACCATCCCATAATTTTTTCCTTCGTATGGATTCAAACTAAAAACAGAAAACTACAACTTTAATTTCCAACTCCTAAAAGTTGCCGCCCAGCCTCCACACTGGCATTGCTGCTAGCAGTTGCGCGATCATGTTGGTTCTTGCCTACATTTCGGTTGGCGGTGCGTACATCCGTAATAGCACCTTCCAAATGACTCCAAAGCACCTTGGGTTCTTGCATATTTTCGATAAAGGCACGGGGAAAGGCGGTGCGCAACACGGTTCTGATTTCACGCCCAGATAACCCATCTGAAGCGGTGGCGCAACGTTCAATAATTAGATTTCGTTCTTCATCCAAAGGAACGCCAGCTACCAGAAAACGATTCCAAAGCTGCTTGCGGCCTTCCAAATCAGGTAATTTAAATTCAATGTGATAACGAATACGGCTGACAAAAGCACTATCGTAGTTTTTGGCAAAGTTTGTGGCAAAAATCACAATGCCATTGAATCGCTCCAATTCAATGAGAAGCGTGGAGCGCATGGAATTAATTTCATTATCGATTCCCTGCGTGACGGACGATAGCCGTGCCCCCAGTAAAGTATCGGCTTCATCAAAAAATAGCAATGCATTTTCAGCAGTTGCTGCTTTAAATGCACTAGCGATGTTTTTTGCCGTATCGCCAACGTATTTGCTTTCCAGCTCAGAAATTCCAATGTGGATGTATTTCCGCTTCAGTGTTCCCGCCAATGCCTCAGCAGCGAGTGTTTTTCCTGTTCCTGGTGGGCCGTAAAGATTCAAAATCATGTTGCGCCCCATGGTGTCAACCGCACCAAACCCCCAGTCAGTGTAAATGGTTTTATGGTAGCGCATGGCCCCAATCGCCTCATCAAACATTCTTCGCGTTTCGGGTGCAAGAATGACTTCGGTTTCTAGTGTAATTCTGGCTTCACGCAGCTCGTAAGGTGATTTAGGCTCGGTTGTTTCAGCTTCAGTGCTCATAAATTTTTAGTGATTTTAAATTTAAATTTTTGATTGTTACTAAGATTTTTGTCGGTAAAAACATATTGACCGGATATTATATAAGCGAGATAATGTAACTCTCTTTTCGGGAAGATTGGTAATTACTTAGCTGGCTTGCTGTTTTCCATCACCTGGCCGTTGGCAAACCGAAACACCGTCTTGGTCATATAGGCTTTTTGCTTTTCCGCCTCGGATTGAGCTGGCCCCATGAAGCGAAGCATCGCGACCGTAACCGTGGCGGTTTCAGCGTTCATCGTTGGATAAATAATGTCCGAACAAGTCCCAAACTCCGGTGTGGCCTTCAAGCCCGCAGCGCTCACGGTGATGAAGTGAAACAGCGCCGGGCAGGCGGTGCCGCCGGTGTCTTGCAGCAGCAGCACGTCGCTTGGGCCGATTTCGTAATGGGCGACGATAGCCAGGCTGCTGTTGCCTTCGATGGCGGGCACGACGGGCTTGCCCTTGAACAACAGCAGGTTGCCGTCTTCGCGCACGCTCACGACACCGAAGCGCGTTTTCAGGCTCTTCTCGTAGCCGAACACGGCGGCGTCCATGCCCACGTCCCTGGCCCGCGTGATCTCCAGCCAGCCCGACGGGTTGTCGGCAAATTTCAGCGCGTCGGTGTTGTCCATGTTGCGCACGGCCCCGTCGCCGATCTTGCACAGCATGCCCGGCAGGCAGTTAGCCAAAATCGCCCTGCCCACGGCGGACTGGTTTTTAAATGGATAGCCGATCAGGTCGCCCGACTCGGGGCTGGCGCTGAACAGGGCTGAGTAGGGCGCGCTTTTTTCCAGCACGCCTTCGATGGTTTCAGCGGCGGCAAAAGTCCAGGCGCAAGCGGCCAGGACAATGGCTGATATTTTTTTCAAGAGGACTCCCTGTTTTTGTAACCACTATAGTTTCAATTTGTAATAAAAATGCATGAGCGAAGTCCGGCTCCGGAATTAGTAGGCAAAAAAGCCGGGATGCTTCACCACAAAAAGCTGAAAGCGCCGTTTGACTGGGCGGCTTTGCGCTGGAACTCTATGTCTGACAGCGTGAGGTAGCGAATGCCCTCGACCAGCGCCACGATGCCGGGCACAAAGGTCCAGCACAGCGCGAGGTAAATAAAGCCCCAGCCCCAGGCGCCGGTGTAGAACTTGTGAAAGCCCAGTCCGCCCAGAAAAAGCGCCAGCAAGCCGGCGGTGCCCTTGCTTTTTCCGGAGGTCGCCGTGCCGAGGGCGCTACTTTGCGGTGCGCCGCACTGCGGGCAGGCGGGCGCTGTGGGGTGAATCTGGTGGCCGCAGCCTGTGCAATAGTTCATGGCAATGTTTCCTGGTTGGTTGAGTGGGCAAGGCCTTCGTTCACGCCTGCCCCAGGTAGGCGCGCAGCTGGCCCTCCAGCTCGGCCTGCATGCCTTCCGGGCTGATGACGTGAATGCTGGGCAGCCAGTAGCGCACGATGGGCAAAATCTGGTTCGGGTGGGCGATGCTGCCCGAGACGATCAGGCCGCCGTCTTCGAGTTCTTTTTCAATTTTTTGCCCGCCGATGAGCTTGCGGCGCCGGAAGTAATCGGCCGCATGCCGCGCCACCTTGAGCACGACTTCGGTTTTCTTCAGGCTCAGCCAGATGCTGTCTTCCTCGTTGACGGTCTTGATGATGGCCGCATCGGGCGTGAAGGTTTCGGGCGAGACCAGCAGCCGGTCTATCTTGCTGAACGTGTAGGACTTGAGTTCGCCGGCATTGGTGGCGGCCAGGTACCAGATGCCGTCCTGGTTCACCAGCTTGTAGGGCTGCACGGCTTCAACCATCTTGGCTCCGGCGGGCTTGGTGTACTGGTAGCTGACGGGGTGGCATCCTTCAATGGCGTGCTTGAGCTGGTTGAACAAAGGCTCTTTGCCGCGCAGGTCTTCGTAGTTGTGGCCGCGTATCAGGAGCGCGCTGTGCAGGCGGTTTTCCAGGATGGATTTCAAAAAATCCGTCGAAAGCACCGGGTGCAGGCCCTGCAGCCCGGCCAGGCTGGCAAAGCGCTGCACGTCGGCAAAACTGAGCGTGCCCAGGCGCATGCGGTTGACGCTGTAAAGGCCGTCTTTTTTCTCCAGGTCCAGGAAGGCGAAGCGCTCGTTCAAGTCGCGCTGGATGGTGCGCAGGTTAACGCCGAACTCTTCAAGCAGCGCATGCGGGTCGAGCTTGTCGCCCTCGTTGAGGCGGCGCAGGATTTCGGTCAGCCGGTAGGCGATGGTTTCTTGATGGCTTGGCTTGCTGGGCATGGCGGAAGGCTTCGATGTGGAGGCGCTGTAAAAAAGCTTTACAACATGTGAATCATCGTAAGCGTCGCCCCTGACAACCGGTGTCGTTTCTGGCCGTTTCTGGCTGCTGGGCAACATTTTTCTAAAACACCACGGCGCGCGGCTTGCGGCCTGGGTTTCTACAATCGGGGCCATGAACCCGATCACCTACACCCGCGCCCAGCAACTCCCCGCCATCCTGGCGCAACGTATCCTGATTCTTGACGGCGCCATGGGCACCATGATCCAGCGCTTCAAGCTCAATGAAACGCAGTACCGGGGCGAGCGCTTCAAGGATTTCCACAAGGACGTAAAAGGCAACAACGAATTGCTCAGCCTGACGCGCCCGGACGTGATCCGCGACATCCATGAAGGCTATCTGGCCGCCGGCGCCGACCTGATCGAAACCAACACCTTCGGCGCCACCACCGTGGCGCAGGCGGACTACGACATGGCCGATTTGGCGATTGAAATGAACTACGAATCGGCGCGCATCGCTAGACTAGCCTGCGACAAGTATTCGACGCCGGACAAGCCCCGCTTTGTCGTCGGCGCCCTCGGCCCCACGCCCAAGACCGCCAGCATCAGCCCCGACGTGAACGACGCAGGCGCGCGCAACACCAGCTTTGAAGAACTGCGCCAGGCCTATTACGAGCAGACTGAAGCGCTTGTGAAAGGCGGGGCCGACGTGCTGCTGGTGGAAACCATTTTTGACACGCTCAACGCCAAGGCCGCGCTGTTTGCCATTGACGAGTATTTCGAGAATTCCGGCGAGCGCTTGCCGCTGATCATCAGCGGCACGGTAACCGACGCCTCGGGCCGGATTCTCTCGGGCCAGACGGTAACGGCTTTCTGGCACAGCGTTCGCCACGCCCAGCCGCTGGCCGTGGGGCTGAACTGCGCGCTGGGCGCCACCTTGATGCGCCCTTACATCCAGGAGCTGGCCAAGGCCGCGCCCGACACCTTCATCAGCTGCTACCCGAACGCCGGGCTGCCCAACCCGATGAGCGACACCGGTTTCGACGAGACGCCCGATGTCACGTCGCGCCTGCTGCGCGAGTTTGCGGCCGAAGGGCTGGTCAACATCGTCGGCGGCTGCTGCGGCACCACGCCCGCGCACATCCAGGCGATTGCCAACGCGGTCGCGCCGGTGGCCGGGCGCGCCGTGCAGCGGGGATTGTTTTACCGGGAAGCGGCTTGACTCAGTAAGCGGTGCGGGCGCTGAGTTCCTGCTGCATCGCCTGGGTCAGCTGGACGTACATTTTGAGCTTGTCGGTGTTCTCGCGCAGGCGGTCGGCGATGCGCGAGGCCATTGCCAGGATCAGCTTGGCGGCGATGGCGGGCTCATCCGTCATCAGCTGCTGCAGCGCCTCACGGGTCATGACGATGCAATGCACCGGCGTGGAGGCGGTGCAGGTGGCGTAGCGCGGCCCGCCATCGAGCAGGCCCAGTTCGCCGATCAGGCTGCCCGGACCCAGCACGCTGATGACGATGGGCTCGCTGCGGCTGACCACAATGTTTTCCACGGTGACCTCGCCTTCGAGCAGCAGCAGCATGAAGCCGGTATCGCGCTGGTCGCCCTGGCGGATGAAAACGGTGTTGGGCGCGATCATCTGCGGCTTCATGTAGCGCACGATCAGGCGCGCCTCCCTGGCTGACAGGGGCATCAGGGCGGTCGGGGCAATCAGCAGCTTGGCGGCCAGTTCGGCGCTGGAGTAGCCTTTTTTCAGTCGAGGCTCTTCATCGGAATCTTTGGAGAAGGTTTGGGCAATAAATTTTTTAAGCATGGCCTAAGCGGTTGAGTTTTGAAAAGCGGCTAATCTTTGTTTGCATTCGGCGTTTAAAATTGAGCTTAACTCAAGGAGCGTTGCAGCGAAACCCGGTTTCGTCAGGCTTGAGTCCACACAAGCTAACCCTTATTGAAACGACGCTCGCCTTTAGCCCAAGGTGAGCCATGCCCGCAATTGAATTCCCCCGCGAAGTCCCCCCGCTGAAACTGTCCGGCCTGGAGCCGGTCACCATCGGGCTTGACTCCCTGTTCGTCAACATCGGCGAGCGCACCAACGTTACCGGCTCCAAAGCCTTTGCCCGCATGATTCTGAGCGGCGACTTTGAAGCGGCCTTGGCCGTGGCCCGCCAGCAGGTCGAAAACGGCGCGCAGATCATCGACATCAACATGGACGAGGCCATGCTCGACAGCCAGGCGGCGATGGTGCGCTTTTTAAATTTGATCGCCGGTGAGCCCGACATTGCCAGAGTGCCCATCATGATCGACAGCTCCAAATGGAGCGTGATTGAAGCCGGGCTGCGCTGCATTCAGGGCAAAGGCATCGTCAACTCGATTTCGATGAAAGAGGGCGTGGACGCCTTCAAGCACCAGGCGAAATTGCTCAAGCGCTACGGCGCCGCCGCCGTCGTCATGGCTTTCGATGAAAAAGGCCAGGCCGACACCTACCAGCGCAAGATCGACATCTGCGAGCGCGCCTACCGCGTGCTGGTCGATGAGATCGGCTTCCCGCCCGAAGACATCATTTTTGACCCGAACATCTTTGCCATTGCCACCGGCATCGACGAGCACAACAACTACGCCGTCGATTTCATTGAGGCCACGCGCTGGATCAAAGCGAACCTGCCGGGCGCGAAGGTCTCGGGCGGCGTGTCCAATGTGTCCTTCAGCTTCCGAGGCAACGACCCGGTGCGCGAAGCGATTCACACGGTGTTTCTGTACCACGCGATTCAGGCGGGCATGGACATGGGCATCGTCAACGCAGGCATGGTCGGCGTGTATGACGAGCTGGAGCCGGTGCTGCGCGAGCGCGTCGAAGACGTGGTGCTGAACCGAACCCCGGTCTATAAGCCGGGTGAGGCTGAACTCACGCCCGGCGAGCGCCTGATCGAAGTCGCCGAAACCGCCAAAAGCGGCGCCCGCGACGACAGCAAAAAATACGAATGGCGCACGCTGCCGATACGCGCTCGCCTGGCGCACGCGCTGGTGCATGGCAACAACGAGTTCATCACTCTTGATACCGAGGAAGTCTGGCAGGCGATCAAACTGGAGGGCGGGCGCCCGCTGCACGTCATCGAAGGCCCGCTGATGGACGGCATGAACGTCGTCGGCGACCTGTTCGGTCAGGGCAAGATGTTCCTGCCGCAGGTGGTGAAAAGCGCCCGCGTGATGAAGCAGGCCGTCGCGCACCTGCTGCCCTACATCGAGGAAGAAAAGCTGCGCCTGCAAGCCGCTGGCGGCGACGTGAAGACCAAGGGCAAAATCATCATTGCCACCGTCAAGGGCGACGTGCATGACATTGGCAAGAACATCGTCACCGTGGTGCTGCAATGCAATAACTTTGAAGTGGTGAACATGGGCGTGATGGTGCCGTGCCACGAGATTTTGGCGCTGGCCAAGGCCGAAGGCGCGGACATCGTCGGCTTGTCGGGCCTCATCACGCCGAGTCTGGAAGAAATGCAGTACGTCGCCGCCGAGATGCAAAAGGACGCGCATTTCCGCCTGAAGAACATCCCCTTGATGATCGGCGGGGCCACCACCAGCCGGGTGCATACCGCTGTCAAAATCGCGCCGCACTACGACGGCCCGGTGGTGTATGTGCCCGACGCCTCGCGCAGCGTGAGCGTGGCGCAAAGCTTGCTGTCGGAGCAAGCGTCCAGCTACATCGCCGCGCTGAACGCCGACTACGACAAGGTGCGCACCCAGCACGCCAACAAAAAGCAGACGCCGATGTGGCCTTTGTCTAAAGCCCGCGCCAATGCCACGCCGATTGACTGGTCCCATTACCAGCCGCCGGTGCCTAAATTCATTGGCCGCCGGGTGTTCAAGAACTTTGATCTGGCCGAGCTGGCCGCGTTCATCGACTGGGGACCGTTCTTTCAGACCTGGGATCTGGCCGGGCCGTTTCCGGCGATTTTGAGCGACGAAGTGGTGGGCGTGGAAGCCAGCCGCGTCTATGAAGACGCGCAAAAGATGCTCAAGCGCCTGATCGAAGGCCGCTGGCTCACGGCCAGCGGCGTGATGGCGCTGCTGCCCGCCAACAGCGTGGGCGACGACATCGAGATTTACACGGACGAGACCCGCAGCGAAGTCGCCATGACCTGGCACGGCCTGCGCCAGCAAGCCGAAAAAACGGCGCTCGATGGCGTGATGCGACCCAGCCGCTGCCTGGCCGATTTCGTCGCGCCGAAAATGTTGTCCGCCGAAGTCAAGGCCGTGCGCGCCGGGCACGCGGGCGCTGAGGGCCACAACTCTTTTATCCTGCCGGACTACATCGGTCTGTTTGCCGTCACCGCCGGGCTGGGCGTGGAGAAGAAAGAACAGCAGTTCCTGGCCGACCATGACGACTATTCGTCCATCATGTTCAAGTCGCTGGCCGACCGGCTCGCCGAGGCCTTTGCCGAAGCGCTGCACCAGCGCGTGCGGCGCGACCTGTGGGGCTACGCGCCCGCCGAAGCGCTCGACCACGACGCCTTGATTGCCGAGAAGTATCAGGGCATCCGCCCCGCGCCCGGCTACCCGGCCTGCCCGGACCACAGCCCGAAAAAGGCCATGTTTGAGCTGCTGCAGGCCGAAGACATCGGCATGGGCCTGACGGAAAGCCTGGCGATGACGCCAGCGGCCAGCGTCAGCGGCTTTTACCTGAGCCACCCGCAAAGCACTTACTTCAGCGTCGGCAAGATCGGCGAGGATCAGTTGCAGGACATGGCGCAGCGGCGCGGCGTGGACGCCGAAGAGCTGGCGCGGCTGCTGGCGCCGAATTTGTAGTCGCTCAGATGCGCAGCGGTAAATGCACAGGCTGATGCCCAAGCTACGGCAGGAGCGTCACAGCAGATAGATTGATAAACATTTCATTTTGTGAAAATAAAAAAGCCCTGATAGTTCAGGGCTTTTTCAAATGGAGCTTCAGAATTTAAGCGTGCATCAATTCTTTGCGATGAGAGTCTCGACGTTCTTTTACGATGGCTGGCGTGTATTTGTTCTTTTCATTTTCATCGCCAAGGCCTAGGCGCTCATAGACTGAACCACCGATTCCTGGAATGACGTTTTCCCCATTTTTCTCTGAATCAGTAGCCAGCCATACATACTGAAATTTATTCGAAATTTCTGTTGGAAATTCACGCGACAGACGTTCTTGGGCACCCTTTAAGAGTACGGGGGAAACAACAAATACTTGCTCGGGAGAAACCGACGAGATGGCTCGTGTCAAGTTTGTTTTAACAACACATGCTCCAGAAATAATTGATTTGACAACGATGAAAGAAGCAGTCGCTGATGACTGATTTTCTTTATATTGCCTCAGAACTGGAGAAAGTGAAACTCCTTCGCCGCGAATCTTTCCATTCCAAAGACACATTAATTTAATGCGAGACTGAAAGCCGTGCGACGTAAGTTCATCAATAACCCCACGGGCAAGAAAATCTGCATCCTCGACCGTGCAAACAACATATAAATCACTGTTATTTTGATTTGAAATTTTTTGGCAAACACTGGCGCCAAGCACTTTTCCCAGTTCTCGCATGGTGTTGCGATATTGCCCAACGGAGATGTTGAGATCAGAAATCTCATCGACCAAAAGGCGAGCCGAGGCATCACTCACGGCAAGTGATGCGTATTCTCTTTTTGATGCGAGTGAGTGTGTCAAATTAGTCATAACAGTTGGATCTCGAAGTCATCAAACGTCGTCGGGTTAGCGGCTGCTACGCGTGCCTGAAATCCGGCGAATTGTGGGTCAAGGCAGCTGTACGGAAGAACACCGGAATCCGAGAAACAAAACCAGCAAAAAAAACCTGTTTCAGCAAAGTACTTCAAGCCATCAATTTGCGCAAGAACTTTTACGAAATCTTCCCTGAATTTGATGTCTCTGATTTGGTGAGGGAAAAGTCGTAGCAAGCCTGGGGATTGCTTCTGCGCGCACTCTAGCAGCGCCAATGAGGATGCATTTCCCTTCTGGTGCAAAAAACTGAAAATGAGTGCGCCGAATGTGTACTCAAGTTCGTCTTTTGTGCTGTTTGCACTGTTGGCACGGGTGAGCATTGAAAGTGCCTTCTGAAGGGGCTCATGTTCCCAAACAAGGCGGTTGAGACTTCCATTTGCGTATGGAAAGTGCAGGACATCGCTATGGTTTGCGATAGTTTCCGGGATATTTTTCCGTAAATTTTCGGCAAGTCTGGCACCAGAAGTGACCAAGGTTGTGTGCGGACTCGGTTCACCTTCAATGTCAGAGAGTTGCTTTTGCAGTGAGAAATCAGTCTCAATTGAATGCTCGCCATTTTGCCAAGTCAATGTTTGAACATTTTTTAGCTGGTGGTAGCGAGTGGCAGTTTTTGTGACGACAACCAAGTCATCTACAAAGGCAACAACCTGCTCGTAAATGTCCGGCCAATCGCCAGGATTGAGCTCTGTGACTTTTTCGGCGAGAACCTCAGCAAGCGCAAAAGCGGCGAAAAAGTCTTCGTAACGTGTGCCTTTTCTTCCGTTGTCGCCGCCTTTGGCTTTGTTGGCAATGTAGCGTCCTCTCGGCTCTCCCATCGCTGCAGAAACGAGGCGCATACGCTCCTCGCGCGGCTTTTGGTGATTGGACATAGATATTTTTCAAATTAATCTTTGATTGTATCGGTAGCAAATTTACGTTTTTCTGGCTGGCGCCAGCTCAGTGCCCGGCCCGCAGCGCCCGACGGTACTGCACGGCTTCGGCAACGTGGGTCAGCTGCACCGCCTGCGCGCCCGCCAAATCGGCAATCGTGCGGGCGACTTTTAAACAGCGGTGAATGCCCCGGCCGGACCAGCCCAGCCGCGTCGCCGCCATGTTGAGAAATTTGGCCGTGGCCGCGTCGAGCTGGCATTGCGCGTCAATCGACTGGCCTTCAAGCGCCTGGTTCGCGCTGCCCTGGCGGCGCAAGGCGCGCTCTCGGGCCAGAACGACGCGCTGGCGGATGGCCTCGCTGGCCTCGCCCGGCGGGGTGTTGACCAGCTCGTCGGCGGCGAGTGCGCCGACTTCGACGTGTAAATCAATGCGGTCGAGCAGTGGGCCGCTGAGCTTGCCCTGGTAGCGCGCCACCTGCTCGGGCGAGCAGCGGCAACTGCGCAGCGTCGAGCCTAGATAGCCGCAGGGGCAGGGGTTCATCGCCGCGACCAGTTGAAAGCGGGCCGGGAATTCAGCGCGCAGCGCGGCGCGCGAAATCGTGATGTGGCCGGACTCCAGCGGCTCGCGCAGCGCTTCGAGCGCGGCGCGCGGGAACTCGGGCAGCTCGTCGAGGAACAGCACGCCCCGGTGCGCGAGTGAAATTTCGCCCGGACGCGGCGGCGAGCCGCCACCCACCAGCGCAATCGCGCTGGCCGTGTGGTGCGGCGCGCAGGTCGGGCGCACCGCCCAGCGTTCCAGCGAAAAGCGCCCGCCGAGCGAGGCGACGGCGGCGCTTTCCAGTGCTTCTTCGGTGGTCATCGCGGGCAGCAGCCCGGCAAAGCGCTGCGCCAGCATGGATTTGCCCGAGCCGGGCGCGCCGACCATCAAAATGCTGTGCCCCCCAGCGGCGGCAATTTCCAGCGCCCGGCGGGGCGCTGCCTGGCCTTTCACGTCGGCCAAGTCTGGGTAAGCGGGCGGCTGGCTGCTGGGCGCGGGCTGAATCTGCGTCCAGCCGTCGCACGCTTCGGGCGCCTCGTCGCCGGGCTGGAACTGCCGGGCCACGTCGAGCAGGTGCCGGGCGCGGTAAATCCGGGCGCCGGGCACCAGCGCGGCTTCCTGCGCGCTGCCTTCGGGCAGCACCAGCCGGGGCGGACTCTGGGGCGCGCTGCTGCTATTGGCGTTGGCGCTGCTGTTTCGGCTGCAGCTGCCCTGGCTGATCGCCAGGCTCATGGCCAGCGCGCCGCGCACCGGGCGCAGCTCGCCGCCCAGCGACAGCTCGCCGGCAAATTCATAGCCCGCCAGCTTGGCCGCGTCCAGCTGCCCGCTGGCCGCCAGAATGCCCAGCGCAATCGGCAAATCAAACCGGCCCGAGTCTTTGGGCAGATCGGCAGGGGCCAGATTGACGGTGATGCGTTTGTTGCCGGGAAACTGCAGCCCGCTGTTTTGAATGGCCGAGCGCACCCGCTCGCGCGCCTCTTTGACCTCGGTGTCGGCCAGGCCGACCAGCGTGAAACCGGGCAGGCCGTTGGCCAGATGCACCTCGACACAGACCGGCCGCGCGTCCAGCCCCAATAAGGCGCGGCTATGCACTAAAGACAAGCTCATTTAACGACTCCGCTTAAATGCTTCAAAGTTGTGCATCGCCACTGCACTGGTGTGGTGCGCTCTCCGTTTTCAGGGCGGTAACGCCGTGTGACAGTTCGGGAAGCGACTTGCCTGCTGGAAGCGCAGGTTTGGCACGGTCCATGCTATGTCAGACCGAGCAATTTAACAACATGGCGCGTTATGAAACCTGTAGCGCCCTCTACTCATCCTGAAGGAAAGCCGAAATGAAACTCGTCACCGCCATCATCAAACCATTCAAGCTGGACGAAGTGCGCGAAGCACTGTCCAACATGGGCGTCCAAGGCATCACCGTGACCGAGGTCAAGGGCTTTGGCCGCCAGAAGGGCCATACCGAGCTGTACCGGGGCGCGGAATACGTGGTTGATTTTCTGCCCAAGGTGAAGATTGAAGCGGCCGTTTCCAGCGATTTGGTGGAACGGGTGATTGAGGCGATTGAGTCGGCGGCGCGCACCGGCAAGATCGGCGACGGGAAGATTTTTGTCTATAACCTGGAGCAGGTTGTGCGCATTCGCACCGGTGAAACCGGCAAGGAAGCGCTCTAGCATTTAACCTTTTTAAAAAAGAAAAAATAGTCATGAAAAAACTACTTGCTGCCCTGCTTTTGGGGATGAGTTTGCTGGGCTCGGGCGCCGTGCTGGCCCAGACAGCGCCTGCCGCAGTGACCAGCGCTTCAGCCCCGGCTGAAGCCAAGCCCGCTGCGGCGCCCGCCGCCGCACCGGCTGCTTCTGCCGCCGCTGCGCCAGCGGCCGCTTCCGCCGAGGCTGCAGCGCCTGCCCCCGCCGCTGCCGCATCCGCGCCGGTTCCGAACAAGGGCGACACCGCCTGGATGATGGTCTCCACCCTGCTGGTGATCTTGATGACCGTGCCCGGCCTGGCGCTGTTCTACGGCGGCCTGGTGCGCAGCAAGAACATGCTGTCCATCCTGATGCAGGTCATGGTGACCTTCTCGATGATTGTCGTGCTGTGGTTCCTGTATGGCTACAGTCTGGCCTTCACCGAGGGCAATGCCTTTATCGGCGGCTTTGACCGGCTGTTCATGAAGGGCATCTGGGACAACGCCGCAGGCACCTTTGCCAACGCCGCCACCTTCAGCAAGGGCGTGGTGATTCCTGAAATCGTGTTCGCCGCCTTCCAGGCGACGTTTGCCGGTATCACCTGCACCTTGATCGTCGGCGCCTTTGCCGAGCGCATCAAGTTCTCCGCTGTGCTGGCCTTTATGGTGATCTGGTTCACCTTCAGCTACGCGCCGATGGCGCACATGGTCTGGTTCTGGATGGGCCCTGACGCCTACACCGGCAAGGAAGTCGTCGATGCGATGAACGGTAAGGGCGGCTACCTCTGGCAGATGGGCGCGCTCGATTTCGCGGGCGGTACCGTGGTGCATATCAACGCCGCTGTGGCTGGCCTGGTCGGCGCCTACATGGTGGGCAAGCGCATCGGCTACGGCAAGGAAGCCATGGCCCCGCACAGCCTGACCCTGACGATGGTGGGCGCTGCGCTGCTGTGGGTCGGCTGGTTCGGCTTTAACGCCGGCTCGGCATTGGAAGCCAACGGCTTTGCGGCGCTGGCCTTCATCAACACGCTGGGCGCCACGGCCGCTGCGGTGCTGGCCTGGTGCCTCGGTGAAGCGATGATGCGCGGCAAGGCTTCGATGCTGGGCGCTGCGTCTGGCGCCGTCGCCGGTCTGGTGGCGATCACGCCCGCAGCGGGCAACGTCGGCATCGCTGGCGGTCTGGTGATTGGCTTTATCGCCGGTTTCGCCTGCCTCTGGGGCGTGCATGGCCTGAAGAAAATCCTCGGCGCCGATGACGCGCTGGACGTGTTCGGCGTGCATGGCATCGGCGGTATTCTGGGCGCGCTGCTGACCGGCGTGTTCAACTCGCCCGCCCTCGGTGGCCCTGGCTACACGGCTGACTGGGTGACGGCCACGATGATTACCCAAGCGGATTACTCCATCATGGCGCAGGTCTGGGTTCAGGCCAAGGCCGTGCTGATCACCGTGGTGTGGTCGGGCGTCGTGTCCTTTGTGGCTTACAAGATTGTTGACCTGACCATCGGCCTGCGCGTCAGTGAAGAAGACGAGCGCGAAGGTCTGGACATCACTTCGCACGGCGAGACCGCCTACAACCGCTGATCGCTACCGATAAAGATGGCCCCTTGAAGCCATTCTCACAGGATTGACGAGGGTCTCCTTGGGATTTGAGCCCGCCGGTGCAAACTGGCGGGCTGTTTTTTTCCCGGCCCCGGCATAAAAAATCGAACAGCCCGCGTTCAAAAAAATCAAGTCGCGCAGCGCCTGCAGCGGCGTACCATGCCAGCCATGATTTCAGATACTGACTTGATCGCTTCAATCACCAGCCGCGTTCGCGCCGCAGCGGCGGCGGGCACGCCTTTGCGCATTCGCGGCGGCGGCAGCAAGGATTTTTACGGCCAGTCGCTGCAGGGCGACATTTTCGACATGACACGTTTTGCGGGCGTCATCAGCTACGAGCCGAGCGAGCTGGTCGTGACCGCACGCGCGGGCACGCCGCTGGCCGAGCTGGAAGCGCTGCTGGCCGCGCAGGGCCAGTGCCTGGCGTTTGAGCCGCCGCATTTCGGCGCCAATGCCACGGTGGGCGGCATGGTCGCCAGCGGCCTGAGCGGCCCGGCGCGCGCCAGCGTCGGCGCGGTGCGTGACTACCTGCTGGGCGTGCAACTCATCAACGGCCAGGGCGAATGCCTGACTTTCGGCGGCCAGGTGATGAAGAACGTCGCCGGTTACGACGTGTCGCGCCTGATGGCCGGCGCGCTGGGCACGCTGGGCGTGCTGCTGGAAGTTTCCTTAAAAGTGCTGCCGGTCGCGCCCGCCGAGGCGACGCTGCGCTGCCGCCTGCCGCAGCAACAGGCGCTGGACCTGCTCAACTGCTGGGGCGGCCAGCCGCTGCCGCTCAACGCCAGCTGCTGGGTGCATGACGCCACGGCCAGTCCGGCGCAGGATTTACTGTTCGTGCGCCTGCGCGGCGCCGTGGCCGCCGTCGAGGCCGCCTGCCCGCGCATGATCGCCGACGTGCAGGCCCAAGGCGGCGCGGCCGTGCAGATGGACAACGCCCAGGCGAGCGCCGACTGGGCCGCCTGCCGCGAGCAGACGCTGCCGTTTTTCGCGCAGCCGCCGTCGCCCGCTGCCTGCCTGTGGCGCTTGAGCCTGCCGCAGACGACGCCCGCGCTGGACCTGCCTTTTGCGCAGCTGGTCGAGTGGCATGGCGCGCTGCGCTGGCTCTGGGCGCCTGCTTCGGCGGCGGCTCAACTGCGCCAGGTGGCGGAAAAAGCGGGCGGCCACGCCACCTTGTTCCGCCGCGCCGCTGGCGCGCCCGCTGCTGTGTCCGCTTTATCCACCGAGGCGCCGGTGTTCACGCCGCTGGCCCCCGTGTCGGCGCGCATCCAGCGCGAGCTGAAAAAGCAGTTTGACCAGGCTGGCATTCTCAATCCGGGCCGCCTGTCTGCTGACTGGTAGAGGCACGGCATGCGGCGCCTGCGTCACCTGACCGGCCAGCACCGGACGGCTTCCACCAACCGCCTGCTGGGCGCTTTGCTGGCTTTTAATGCCGGAGCCATCAACGCGGGCGGCTTTCTGGTGGTTCACATGTACACCTCGCACATGACCGGCTTTGCCTCGCTGCTGGCCGACAACCTGGTGCTGGGCAACATGAAGCTGGTGCTCGGCGCCGTCGGCGCGCTGCTGGCGTTTACCTGCGGCGCCGCCTTTACCGCCATCCAGGTGAACTGGGCGCGCCAGCACGGACTGCGCAGCGAATACGCGCTGACGCTGTTCGTTGAAGCGCTGCTGCTGCTGCTGTTTGGCCTGATGGGCGCGACGCTGGGCCGCCAGACGCCGTTTGCCGTGCCGCTGACCGTGCTGGTGCTGTCCTTCACCATGGGGCTGCAAAACGCGCTGGTCAGCAAAATCTCCTCCTCGCAAATTCGCACCACGCACATGACCGGCATCGTCACCGACATCGGCATTGAGCTGGGCAAGCTGTTTTACTGGAACCGCATGGAGAGCCGGCCCGAATCCCAGGTGCGCGCCAACCTCATCAAGTTGCAGCTTTTGCTCACCCTGCTGGGCGCTTTTATCGCTGGCGGTGTGGTCGGCGCGACGGGTTTCAAGTACATCGGCTTCATCTGGGTGATGCCGCTGGCGCTGCTACTGCTGGGGCTGTGCCTGCCGCCTCTTTATTCCGATCTGCAGCGCATCCTGCGGCGCAGATTCACCGCCCTTGAACAAGACTCCTGAACCCCATGCAAACCCAACTCGCCCCCGAATTCCAGAACACCCCCGACGGCCTTCAAGCCGAGGCCATCCTGCGCAAATGCGTGCATTGCGGCTTTTGCACCGCCACCTGCCCGACTTATCAACTGCTCGGCGACGAGCTGGACGGCCCGCGCGGGCGCATCTACCTCATCAAGCAGGTGCTCGAAGGCGCCGCGCCCACGCGCAAAACCCAGCTGCACCTGGACCGCTGCCTGACCTGCCGCAACTGCGAATCGACCTGCCCCAGCGGCGTGCAATACGGCCACCTGGTCGATATTGGCCGCAAGCTGGTCGATGAGCGCGTGCCGCGCCCGGCGGGCGAGCGCGCCGTGCGCTGGGCTTTAAAAGAAGGCCTGCCCTCGCCGCTGTTTTCACCCGCCATGAAAATCGGCCAGGCCGTGCGCAGCCTGCTGCCCGAGGCGCTGCAAGCCAAAGTGCCACCCAAGCAAGCCGCTGGCGACTGGCCGACGCGCCGCCACGCCCGCAAGATGCTGATGCTGGAAGGCTGCGTGCAGCCCGCGATGATGCCCAACATCAACCGCGCCACGGCCCGAGTGCTGGACGCCGCCGGGATTGAATGCGTCTCTGCGGCCAAGGCCGGCTGCTGCGGCGCCGTCAAATTCCACCTGAACGACCAGGACGGCGGCAAGGCCGAAATGCGCCGCAACATCGACGCCTGGTGGCCGTATGTCGAGAGCGGCGTCGAAGCGATTGTGATGAACGCCTCGGGCTGCGGCGTGACGGTCAAGGACTACGGCTTCATCCTGCAGGACGACCCGGCCTACGCCGAAAAAGCTGCCCGCATCAGCGCGCTGACCCGCGACCTGAGCGAGCTGCTGCCCGCCATCGTCCCGGTTTTAAAAGAAAAACTGGCGCGCCTGTCAGCGCCGGGCACGGCTGTGGGCAAAGCCTCGAAACTGGTGTTTCACCCGCCCTGCACGCTGCAGCACGGCCAGCAACTGCGCGGCGGCGTTGAAAAGTATCTGGGCGAACTGGGTTTTGACATCCGTCTGGCCAGTTGCGAAGCGCATCTGTGCTGCGGCTCGGCGGGCACTTACTCGGTGCTGAACCCGGACATTTCTTATCAGCTGCGCGACCGCAAGCTGGCCAATCTGGCCGCCAGCCAGGACGCCGCTGCCCCGGAGGTGATTGTCTCGGCCAATATCGGCTGCATCACGCATCTGCAAAGCGGCACGAAAACGCCGGTGCGCCATTGGGTGGAAGTGCTGGATGCTGCGCTGGCGGGTTCATAGCACCAGAGTCCCGATGGTTAATGACGGCTGGCTCACTGTGTTTGACGCTGGAGCCACCGCCACCGCAGCCGCGCCGCCCAGCACTGCCAGCCGCGTCAAGCTCTGCCAGTCGAACGGGTCCGGCAGCCTGAGCCGCGCCGCCAGCCGCGTGCATCAGCGCGCCGGGGCCGAAGTGAAAGGGCGTGAAGGGCATGGGGTTTAGCGTTCAGCGTTCAGCGTTCAGCAATAGGGCGGGACAGTGAGCGGGCGATATTGTCCCGCGCCCTGGCCTTCAGCGTGCTGCGGAAAAATTCGGTTGAATACAGCTGCGGCCGCGCCAGAAACTGCGCCAGAATCGCGCGCCGTTTCTCGCAGAAAAGCGGGAAAGGAACGTGGGAATATTCCTGCCGGATCTGGCGCTCGTACTCGTCAAAGCGCGCAGGCTCGGCGCCCAGAATGGCCAGATCGACATCGACCAGCAGGCGCTCATCGGCTGTAGCGGGCAGGGCGCTGTGGGCCGTGACCAGCACCAGATTTTTCACCCGCTCGCAGACTTCGGCGGACAGCCCGGCGCTGGCCAAAACCTGAGCCGCCCATAGCGCGCTTTGCAGTTCGTTGTCGTTTCGTTCAAGCGCGTAAATGGCGTCGTGGAACCACAGGGCGATTTCGACTTCGCCCGGATGCGCGCACAGGCCCAGCGCAGGCGCAAGCTGCGTGAGGCACTCGGCGAGGTGTTGCAGCGTGTGGTACTGGCGCTGCGGCTCGGCATAGTGCGCGATCAGCTGCGCGTACAGCGCCGGGCTGGGCGGATTTGCCGCCAGAGCGCGCCACGCTCTGGTCCAGGATTCGGAAAGCAGGGTCATTGCGGCGCTCCGGGTTGGGGGACGGTGCAGTTTGGGCATGGACGAGACGCATGATGCATGGTAGCCCGGCGCCGCCGCGCTGAGCGGCTCGAATCCCCGTCCTTAAAATGCCGCATCTACTGGCTCCAAGGAACTGCCGCGTGACCCCTTTCCCTTCTTCCGGCTTGAGCGTGTGCCGGGCTGATTACCAGAACCCGCATCACGCCCGCGCACTGGTTGCGCTACTCGACGCCTATGCGCAAGACCCGGCGGGCGGCGGCGCGCCGCTCAGCGAATTTGCCAAAACGCATCTGGTCGCCGAGCTGGCGGCGCGGCCCCAGGCGTTCAGCGTGCTGGCGTTTGCTGGCGAGCAGCCGGTCGGGCTGGTCAACTGCATCGAAGGCTTTTCGACCTTTGCCTGCCGCCCGCTGGTCAACATCCACGACGTGGCGGTGCTGTCCAGCCACCGGGGCCAGCGCGTGGCCGAGGAAATGCTGGCGCTGGTGGAAACAATCGCCCGCGAGCGCGGCGCCTGCAAGCTGACGCTGGAAGTGCTGCAGGGCAACGCCAGCGCGATCCGGCTGTACCAGCGCACGGGGTTTGCCGGTTACCAGCTGGACCCGGCGCTGGGGCAGGCGCAGTTTTTTCAAAAGTGGCTGGCATGAGCGGGCGGCTGTTGAACGGCGTCCGCCAGTCTGGCCGCACGGTGCTGGCGGCGCTGAACATGGCGGCGCTGAGCACGGCAGCGGCACTGGTGGCCTTGACGCTGGCGGGCTGCGCTGGCGTCGGCCCGGACGGCCTGAGCGGCCCGGCCAGTTCAGCCATCCCAGCCAGCCCAGCCAGTTCGGCGATTTCGCCCAGCGTCCCGCGCTACATGGACATCGCGCTGATCGGCTTCAACGACCTGCACGGCAACCTGGAGCCGCCGCATCTGGCCATACGCGCACCGGGCGCGCCCGGCGCCGCACCTGTGGCCGTGCCTGCGGGCGGCGCGGCCTATCTGGCCAGCGCGATTGCCACGCTCAAGGCGCGCAGCCCGCACCACGCGGTGGTCTCGGCGGGCGATCTGGTGGGCGCGTCGCCGCTGGTGTCGGCGCTGTTTCTCGACGAGCCGACGATTGAGGTCGCCAACCGCCTGCAAATCGACTTCAGCGCCGTGGGCAACCACGAGTTCGACAAAGGCTGGCACGAGCTGCTGCGCCTGAAAAACGGCGGCTGCGACAAGCACACGGCGCGCCAGCCCTGCCAGCTCAGCCAGCCATTTCCGGGGGCCAATTTCGGCTTTCTGGCCGCCAACACGCTGCAGGCCGACGGTCAGACGCTGTTTCCGGCCACCGGCCTGAAGCGCTTCACGCAGGACGGCGCGAGCGTCACCATCGGCTTCATCGGCCTGACGCTCAAGGGCACGCCGAACATGGTGGCCCCGGCGGGCGTGGCCGGCCTGCATTTTGCCGACGAGGCGGACACGGCGAACGCCTTGATTGCGCAGCTGCGCGCCCAAGGCGCCGACATCATCGTGCTGGCCATTCACGAGGGCGGCGCCACGACCGCCAGCGTCAACGAAAGCAGTTGCGCGGGCCTGAGCGGCGACATCGTGCCGATTCTGGAGCGTCTCGACCCGGCCGTCGATGTGGTGATGTCCGGCCACACGCACCGCGCCTACCTGTGCGACTACGGCCGGGTCAATCCGCAGCGGCCCTTTTTGCTGACCAGCGCGGGCCAGTACGGCACGCTGCTGAGCGACATCGCGCTGCGTTTTGACACCCAAACGCGCAAGCTGGTGGGTAAAACGGCGCGCCACGTCATCGTGCAGGGCGAGGCTTTTGACAGCGGCCAGGGCCGGGTCGAACTGAGCTCGCTCTACCCGGTGTTTGCGCCCGACGCGCAGGTCCAGCGTCTGGTGGCCCAGGCCAGCGCCGCCGCCGCCCCGCTGGCCCAGCGCGTGGTCGGGCAGGCGACGGGGCCAATTCGGCGCAGGCCGACCGATTCGCAGGAAAGCCCGCTCGGCAGCCTGATCGCCGACGCCCAGCTCGCCGCCACTCAGGCGCCCGGGCGCGGCGGCGCGCAGCTCTCTTTCATGCACGCGGGCGGGCTGCGCGCCGATCTGGTGCCGGACGCGCAGGGCCAGGTGCGCTACGGCCAGCTGTTTGGCGTCCAGCCGTTTGGCAACCATCTGGTGGTCATGACCCTGACCGGCGCGCAGATACGCGCCCTGCTGGAGCAGCAGTTTGATGGACGCAAAGACGGCGCCCATTCGCGCCTGCTGTCGGTGTCCGAGGGCTTGCAGTACCGCTACGACCTGCGCCAGCCGCCGGGCGCGCGCGTCAGTGCGTTGACGCTGCAGGGCGCGCCGCTGGTGGAGGCTGCGCCTTACCGGGTCTGCGTCAGCAGCTACCTGGCCGATGGCGGCGGCAGTTTTGGCGTGTTCAGGCAGGGGCGCGACGCGCAGGGCGGCGGCCAGGACATCGACGCGCTGGAAGCCTATTTCCGCCAGCGCAGCCCGGTGGCGCCGCCGGCGGCAGCGCGCATCACGCGGGTGCGGGCGGGTGAAGGCGGGTGAAGGCGGGTGAAGGGGCGGGCGGCTGAGTTGGGCGGGCGGCCTGTCATGAGGCTGCAACATGGCCGCGCCACAGTAGCCGGGTGATTGATTTTTTGCTTACCCGTCTGGAGTACACCCCATGAATCCTGCTGTGAATCCTTCCCGCCGTCGTGCCCTGCAATTTCTCGCTGGCGTCCCGATGCTGCCGCTGTCGTCCGCGCTGGCGGGCAGCGGCCTGCTGCTCGCGGGCTGCGGCGGCGGTGATTCGGCCGTGGCGGCCACCGTGGCCCCGTCCGCGAGCCTGAGCGGCGTGAGCTTTTCTTCGATGGCTGCGCCCACGCTGGCCGATGCCGCCGCGATGGCCACGACGACGGTCGGCTCCACGATGACGGTGAATTTCAGCGACGCCAGCCAGCTCGATTTCAAGCTGGCTTACCAGCCCTTTTTCATCACCGGCGACCTGGTCGATGACATCAAGGGCGGCCAGATTCTGGCGGGCGGCTATTTCGACATCTACAACAACAAGATCATCGACAAGAGCGTGCCCGGCAAGGAGCGCCAGTTCTTCTCCGACTCGCCGGATGGCACTTCGCTGCTCGCCGTGCCCGGCGCCCAGGTCGCGGGCGTCAAGGGCAACACCGTGTTTGCCGTGGTGCAGTTTGAGTACACCACCTGGGCGCAGGACGGCAGCAGCGGCATGTACGGCCGCCTGCCTTCGCCGATAGCCGTGCTCACGCTGGACCAGGACAGCGCCACCGGCAAGCTCAAGCTGGTGAAATACCACAACGTGGACACCTCCGGCGTGCATGGCCTGTGGATCACCTGCGGCGCCAGCCTGTCGCCCTGGGGCACGCACCTGTCGAGCGAAGAGTACGAGCCGGACGCGTTTTCCGCCGCCACCGATGCGCAGTTCCTGGCCTACAGCGCCAACCTGTACGACGGCGACAGCACCAAGGCCAAGCCCTACCACTACGGCCACCTGCCCGAAGTGACGGTCAAGGCCGACGGCACGGCCAGCATCAAAAAGCATTTCTGCCTGGGCCGCATCTCGCACGAGCTGGTGCAGGTGATGCCGGACCAGCGCACCGTGTTCATGGGCGACGACGCGACCAACAGCGGCTACTTCGTCTTCGTCGCGAATACCGAAAAAGACCTGTCCGCTGGCACGCTGTATGTGGCCAAGGTCGGCGCAGGCTTCTCGATTGACCCGGCCGCCGCCGCCGCGCCGCTGAGCTGGATCAAGCTCGGCGCGGCCAGCAGCGCCGAGATTGAAGCGCTGGCCAACACGCTCAAGCTGGCCGACATCATGACGGTGGTCCGGGCCGATCCGCTGGACGCGACCTTTACCAAAATCGTCGCCAACGGCCGGGCCGAGTGGGTCAAGCTGGTGCCCGGCATGGAAAAAGCCGCCGCTTTCCTCGAAACCCACCGCTACGCCGCCCTGATGGGCGCGAGCCTGGGCTTTACCAAGATGGAAGGCACCACCGTCAACATCAAGGACAAGGTGGCTTACTCGGCGCTGCAGAATGTGCAGGGCTCGATGGTGGCGGGCAACGCGGCCAATGTGCCCGGCAACGGCATCTCGGTGGCCAAGGCGCTGGTGGCTGGCGCGGTGATGGCGCTGAACCTCCAGGGCGGGCAAAAGG
Organism: Burkholderiales bacterium; assembly: GCA_038249155.1. GTDB lineage: Bacteria > Pseudomonadota > Gammaproteobacteria > Burkholderiales > Burkholderiaceae_C > Polaromonas. Next base: position 268,938 of record JBBRWN010000001.1, read on the forward strand.
ACGACAAGGGCGCCGCCATCAGCAGCGAATGGATGCCAGTCGATACCAAGGCTTTGCTGGCGGGCGAGGATCTGGCCGTCGCCGATGCGCTGGGCAACACCGCCAACCCGGACAAGGTGGCGAACCCGGACAACCTGAAGTTCTCCGAAACGATGCGCACCCTCTTCATCGGCGAGGACAGCAGCCAGCATGTGAACAACTTCCTGTGGGCCTACAACATCGACACCAAGGCGCTCTCGCGCATCATGTCGATCCCGGCCGGCGGCGAATCGACCGGCCTGCACGCGGTGGACTCGCTCAACGGCTGGACCTACATCATGAGCAACTTCCAGCACCCCGGCGACTGGGGCGGCATTCATGGCAATGTCAAGGCCACGCTGGAGCCGCTGATCAAGGCCAACTACAAGAACAAGTTTGGCGCCGCCGTGGGCTACCTGACCGGCGAGCTGGCCCAGGTCAAGCTGGCCAAGTAAGGGCGCGCCCGTTCTTTTTTTAGAAGTACAGCCCCTCCCGGCCCAGCCGGTTGCCCGGTCTTTCAGGAAGAGCGGGCTTTTTTTTGTTCAATTAAGCCAACACATATCCGGCGCTGCGGCCTACACTTTTGTCTGGCGCAAGCACGCGGGCCTTACCCAGGTCTGGCGGCTTTCATCCCGCTGCCCACAAGGCGGCCATGAGCACAATTGCGGAGACAAACACCATGAACGCCCCTTTGCCAGAGCCCGTCCGAAAAGCGCTGGAAACCGTCACGCTGGACGATAAATATTCCCTCGGTCATGGCCGGGCTTTCATGAGCGGCGTGCAGGCTCTTGTTCGCTTGCCCATGTTGCAGCAAACCCGCGACGCCCTGGCGGGGCTGAACACCGCCGGCTTCATCAGCGGCTACCGGGGTTCGCCGCTGGGCGGCTACGACCAGGCGCTGTGGGCGGCCAAAAAGCATCTGGCCGCGCACAACATCGTCTTTCAGCCCGGCGTGAACGAGGAGCTGGGCGCCACCGCCGTCTGGGGCAGCCAGCAGCTCGACCTGTACCCGGACAAGAACAAATTCGATGGCGTGTTCGGCCTCTGGTACGGCAAGGGGCCGGGCGTGGACCGCTGCGCGGACGTGTTCAAGCACGCCAACATGGCGGGCACGGCCAGGCACGGCGGCGTGATCGCCATCGCCGGCGACGACCACGTCGCCAAAAGCTCGACCGCGCCGCACCAGAGCGACCATATTTTCAAAGCCTGCGGCCTGCCGGTGTTTTTTCCGTCCAGCGTGCAGGAGATTTTGGACATGGGGCTGCACGCCTTTGCCATGAGCCGGTTTTCCGGCCTGTGGTCGGGCATGAAGACGATTCAGGAGGTGGTCGAATCATCCAGCTCGGTGTCGGTCGAGCCGGACCGGGTGAAGATTGTGCTGCCCGAAGACTTTCAGATGCCGCCGGGCGGCCTGCACATCCGCTGGCCCGACGCGCCGCTGGCGCAAGAAGCGCGGCTAATGGACTACAAATGGTATGCCGCGCTCGCCTACGTGCGCGCCAACAAGCTGAACTACAACGTGATTGCCGGGCCGAACGACCGCTTTGGCCTCATTGCCAGCGGCAAGGCGTTTAACGACACGCGCCAGGCGCTCAGCGACCTGGGGCTGGACGAGGCCACTTGCGGCCAGCTCGGCATCCGGCTGCACAAGGTCAACGTGGTCTGGCCGTTAGAGGCCAGCATCACGCGCGATTTTGCGCAGGGCTTGCAGGAAATCCTCGTCGTTGAAGAAAAGCGCCAGATCATCGAATACCAGCTCAAGGAAGAGCTGTACAACTGGCGCGCCGACGTGCGCCCTAACGTGCTGGGCAAGTTCGACGAGCCCGAGGGCGACGTTTCGGGCGGCGAGTGGAGCCAGTCCAATCCCGGCGCGCACTGGCTGCTGCGCGCCAAGGCCGACCTGACGCCCGCGATCATTGCCAAAGCCATAGCCAAGCGCCTGAAAAAGCTCGGTGTGCCCGCCCATGTCACCGCGCACATGGACGAGCGGCTGGCCGTCATCGAGGCCCGCGAGCGTGCCCTGAGCGAGGCCAAAATCGACACCGGCGAGCGCCTGCCGTGGTTTTGCAGCGGCTGCCCGCACAACACCAGCACGCGGGTGCCCGAGGGCTCACGGGCGGTGGCGGGCATCGGCTGCCACTACATGACGGTGTGGATGGACCGCAGCACCTCGACTTTCACGCAGATGGGCGGCGAGGGCGTGCCCTGGGTCGGTCAGGCGCCCTTTACGACCGAGCCGCATATTTTTGCCAATCTGGGCGACGGCACTTACTTTCACAGCGGGCTGCTGGCGATTCGCCAGAGCATTGCCAGCGGCGTGAACATCACTTACAAAATCCTCTACAACGACGCCGTGGCCATGACCGGCGGCCAGCCCGTCGGCGAGCGCCCCGAGGGCCACTCGGTGGCGCAAATCGCGCACAGCCTGCAAGCGGAAGGCGTGACCCGGCTGGTGGTCGTGACCGACGAGCCGGAAAAATACCACGGCCGCACGCACAGCGTCAGCCCCGGCAGCCCGGCGCGCACCGGCCACCCCGAGCTGATGAACGACCTGCCGCCGGGCGTCAGCGTGCATCACCGCGACGAGCTGGACCGTATTCAGCGCGAGTTCCGCGAATTCAAAGGCACGACGGCCATCATTTACGACCAGACCTGCGCCACCGAAAAGCGCCGCCGCCGCAAACGCGGCACGCTGCTTGACCCGGCCAAACGCGTCGTCATCAATGAGCTGGTCTGCGAAGGCTGCGGCGATTGTTCAGTGCAGTCCAACTGCCTGTCCGTCGAGCCGCTGGAGACCGAGTTTGGCCGCAAGCGCCAGATCAACCAGAACAGCTGCAACAAGGACTATTCCTGCCTCAACGGCTTTTGTCCGAGCTTTGTGACAGTCGAAGGCGGCCAGCTGAAAAAACCAAAAAAGGATAAAAAAGGCGATCTGGCCGGCCTCCCGCCGATTCCCGATCCGGTGCTGCCGGTGGCGGAAAGCGCCTGGGGCATCGTCGTCGGCGGCGTCGGCGGCACGGGCGTCATCACCATCGGCCAGCTGCTGGGCATGGCCGCGCACTTGGAAAACAAGGGCGTGGTCACGCAGGACGCGGGCGGCCTGGCGCAAAAGGGCGGCGCCACCTGGAGCCATATCCAGATTGCGAACCGGCCTGAAGCGATTTACACGACCAAAGTCGATACGGCCAAAGCTGATTTGGTCATCGGCTGCGACCCCATCGTCACGGCCAGCGCGGCCACGCTGGCGACCATGCAGCCGGGCCGTACCTTTGTCGCGATGAATTCGCACGGCGCGCCGACGGCGGCTTTTGTCACGCATCCAGACTGGCAGTTTCCGGGCGGCAACTGCGCCAGCGCCGTGCGCGCCGCAGTGGGCGCCGAAGCGCTGGCCAGTTTTGACGCCGAGCAGGTGGCGGTGCAGCTGCTCGGCGACTCGATTTACACCAACCCCTTGATGCTGGGCTTTGCCTGGCAAAAAGGCCGGGTGCCGCTGGCGCACGCTTCGCTGATGCGGGCCATTGAACTCAACGGCGTGCAGGTCGAAAACAACCGCGTCGCTTTTGAATGGGGGCGGCGCTGCGCGCATGATTTAAAGGCGGTGCAGGCGCTGTTTCAGACCGCGCAGGTGATCCGGCTGGTGAAAAAGCCCTCGCTGGTCGAGACGCTGTCCCGGCGTGTGGCTTTCCTGACGGCCTACCAGAACGCCGCCTACGCGCAAACCTACCTGGCGTTTGTCGAAAAAGTCCGCGCCGCCGAAGCGCCGCTGGGCAAAACGCAACTCGCCGAAGCCGTGGCCCGCTATTTGTTCAAGCTGATGGCGTACAAGGACGAGTACGAAGTGGCGCGGCTGCACCTTGATACCGGCTTTGCGGACAAGGTCGGCGCGATGTTTGAGGGCGATTTCACGCTCCACTACCATCTGGCGCTGCCGCTGCTGGCCGCGAAAAACGACAGGGGCGAGTTGCAAAAGCGCCAGTTCGGCCCGTGGATGCTGACGGGTTTTCGGCTGCTGGCCCGGCTCAAGGGGCTGCGCGGTACGCCTTTTGACCTGTTTGGCCGCACCGAAGAGCGCCGCGCCGAGCGCGCCCTGATGGCCGAGTACCGGGCGAGCCTCGAAGAAGTGCTGACAGGGCTGACCCCGGACAAGCACGCCCTGGCGCTGGAAATCGCCCGGATTCCCGAGTTGATTAAAGGCTATGGCCACGTCAAGGCGCGCCATCTGGCGGCGGCCCGGCTGCAATGGGCGGCGCTGATGGCGTCTTTCCGGCATGCCACCCCGGCGCGCAAGCCGCAGGCCGGTTGAGCCGCAAGCCCCTGGCTGGCGTGCAGGCGCCCACGCATACAATCATTCAGTCTTCGCTCCCGCGTGGCGGTGTGAGCGCGTGTCTTGTCGTTACTTGAATATTTTGGAGTCAGCCGTGTTTATTTCTTCTGCTTTTGCCCAGACTGCGCCAGCCGTTCCCGCAGCGGGCGGCGACATGATGTCCACCCTGACGGGCATGCTGCCGCTGGTGCTGATGTTTGTGGTGCTGTATTTTGTGATGATCCGCCCGCAGATGAAAAAGCAAAAAGAGCACCGCGCCATGATTGACGCGCTGGTCAAGGGCGATGAAGTTGCCACCGGCGGCGGCCTGCTCGGCAAGGTCACGCGGCTGGGTGATGCCTACGTCAGCCTGGAAATTGCCCCCGGCGTTGAAGTGCAACTGCAGCGCAGCGCCATCGTGCAGGTGCTGCCCAAGGGCGCCATCAGCAGCGCCAAATAAGGAATAGCCTTCTCATGAATCGTTATCCAGTCTGGAAATACGCACTAATTGTGTTCGTGCTGCTGATTGCAGCGCTGTACACGCTGCCCAATTTTTTCGGTGAATCACCGGCCGTTCAGGTCTCCAGCAGCAAGTCCAGCGTCAAGGTCGATACGGCTACGCTGGCCAAGGTCGAACAGGCCTTGAAAACCGCCGGGATTGCCGCCGAAGCCATCACGCTCGAAGGCAGCTCCATCAAGGCGCGCTTTGGCGACACTGACACCCAGCTCAAGGCCAAGGATGCCATCCAGAAGGCGCTCACGCCCGAGGCGGGCGATCCGGCTTATGTGGTGGCGCTCAATTTGCTGTCGCGCTCGCCAGCCTGGCTGAAGTCGCTCAACGCCAATCCGATGTACCTGGGGCTCGATTTGCGCGGCGGCGTGCATTTCATGCTGCAGGTCGATATGCAGGCGGCGCTGACCAAGCGCGCCGAGTCGCTGGCCGGTGACATCCGCCTGGCGCTGCGCGAAAAAGACCTGCGCCACGGCGGCATTGCCCGCAATGGCCAAGCCATTGAAATCCGCTTTCGCGATGCCGCCACGCTGGCGTCGGCCAAAAGCCTGATCCAGGAGCAAATGCCCGACCTGCAAATGGTCGAGACGCCGGACGGCAGCGAGTTCAAGCTGACCGCCAGCATCAAGCCCGAAGCCACGCGCCGGATTCAGGACCAAGCGCTCAAGCAAAACATGCTGACGCTGCACAACCGCATCAACGAGCTGGGCGTGGCCGAGCCGGTCATCCAGCAGCAGGGCGCTGACCGCATCGTCGTGCAGCTGCCCGGCGTGCAGGACACGGCCAAGGCCAAGGACATTCTGGGCCGCACCGCGACGCTGGAAATGCGCCTGGTCGAAGACAGCGCCGAAGCCCGCGCTGCTGAAAGCGGCAGCGGCCCGGTGCCCTTTGGCACCGAGCGCTTTCTGGAGCGCAACGGCCAGCCGGTGATCGTCAAGAAGCAGGTCATCCTGACCGGCGAAAGCCTGACCGACGCCCAGCCCGGCTTTGATTCGCAAAACCAGCAGCCCAAGGTCGATCTGACGGTGGACGCCAAGGGCGGGCGCATCATGCGAGACACCAGCCGCGAAAACATCAAAAAGCGCATGGCGATTTTGCTGTTTGAAAAGGGCAAGGGCGAGGTGCTGACCGCTCCGGTGATCCAGGGCGAGCTGGGCAACCGCTTCCAGATTTCCGGCTCGATGAGCGTCAACGAAGCCAACGACCTGGCGCTGCTGCTGCGCGCCGGCTCGCTGGCCGCGCCGATGGACATCATCGAAGAGCGCACGATTGGCCCGACGCTGGGCGCCGAGAACATCAGCAAGGGCTTTCACAGCGTGACCTGGGGCTTTGCGGTGATCGTGGCCTTCATGGCGACTTACTACATGCTGTTTGGCCTGTTTTCCGGCATCGCGCTGGCGGTGAATCTGCTGCTGCTGGTGGCCGTGCTGTCCATGCTGCAGGCGACGCTGACGCTGCCGGGCATGGCGGCGATGGCGCTGGCGCTGGGCATGGCGATTGACTCCAACGTCTTGATTAACGAGCGCATCCGCGAGGAGCTGCGCAATGGCTCGTCGCCGCAGGCAGCGATTGCTGCCGGTTACGAGCGCGCTTGGGCGACGATTCTGGACTCGAACATCTCGACCCTGATTGCCGGTCTGGCGCTGCTGGCTTTTGGCTCCGGGCCGGTGCGCGGCTTTGCGGTGGTGCATTGCATAGGCATTTTGACCAGCATGTTCTCGGCGGTGTTTTTCTCGCGCGGCCTGGTCAACTTCTGGTATGGCAGCCAGAAAAAGCTCAAGGCGGTGTCCATCGGCACCGTGTGGCGTCCCGATGCTGACGCGGTGGCGAAATAACGCCCCGCAGCCTCTTTTTCCTGAGTTTCTTTCTTTAAGGTTCCCAGATGGAATTTTTCAAAATCCAGCGCGATATTCCGTTCATGCGGCACGCCCTGGTCTTTAATGTCATCAGCTTTGCGACCTTTGCGCTGGCGGTGTTTTTCCTGTTTTCGCGGGGTTTGCATTTGTCGGTGGAGTTCACCGGCGGCACGCTGATGGAGGTCAACTACACCCAGGCCGCCGATGTCGGGAAAATCCGCGATACCGTGGCCAGCCTGGGCCTGAAGGACGTGCAGGTGCAAAACTTCGGCACCTCGCACGATGTGATGATCCGCCTGCCGGCCCAGAAGGGCGTGAGCACCGCCCAGCAAAGCGACACCGTGCTGGCCGCGCTCAAGGCCGCCAGCCCGGACGTGACGCTGCGCCGCACCGAGTTCGTCGGCCCGCAGGTCGGCGAAGAGCTGGCCCAGGACGGCCTCAAAGCGCTGGGCATGGTGGTGCTGGGCATCATGATTTACCTGGCTTTTCGCTTTGAGTGGAAATATGCGGTGGCCGCCATCATTGCCAACTTGCATGACGTGGTGATCATTTTGGGCTTCTTTGCCTTTTTCCAGTGGGAGTTCTCCCTGCCGGTGCTCGCTGCCGTGCTGGCGGTGCTGGGCTATTCGGTGAACGAGTCGGTGGTTATTTTTGACCGGATCCGCGAGAACTTTCGCCGCTACCGCAAGATGGACACGGTGGAAATCATCAACAACGCCATTACCTCAACCATCAGCCGCACCATCATCACGCACGGCTGCACCCAGATCATGGTTCTGTCGATGCTGCTGTTTGGCGGCCCGACGCTGTTTTACTTTGCGCTGGCGCTGACCATCGGCATTTTGTTTGGCATTTACTCGTCGGTGTTTGTTGCCGCTGCCATTGCGATGTGGCTGGGCATCAAGCGTGAAGACCTGATCAAGGCGCCCGTCAGAAAAGACGACCCGAACGACCCGAACGCAGGCGCTGCAGTCTAGGCGCTCTGCTTATTCCTATTTCAAGGTGGCCGTGCCTCACCCTCCCAGCCAACCCAGGTTCAGCCCAGTGGCCCAACAGGCTCGCGCCTTGTTTGTCCAGCGCTCGGTGCGCCTGTTGCCGGGTCTGGCCAAAGCCATCAGCGAGATGCTCGCGCGCATGGCCGAGCAGCCCGACAGCGCGCCCAAAATGCAGGCGATGGCGGATGCCTTTTTGCTGTTTCAGAAAAGCGGCGCGCTGTGGGTTCGCGGCACGGTCAGCGCCTGGGCGGGGCAGCTGTCCTCGCCTGTGCAGCAGGCTGCGCCCACGCCCAGCCATTCGGCCACGCTGGAGCTGCTGGGCAATGAGGCGGTAGAGCACCGCATTATTGCCTCGCGCCTGGCGCTGCGCCTGCTCGACATGGCCAGCTGGGAGCTCAATGACCTGCGCCTGCGCATCCAGAGCCTCGAAGCGGTGTCCGAGCTGAACCGCCAGGACATTTTCCGCCCTGAAGTGCTGACCCGGCATCTGGTCGATCAGTGGACGCAGGCCGGTTTGTCGGTGTTCATCTGGCTCAGGGTGCAGGAGATGGTCCAGAAAACCCTGGCCGCCCAGATGCTGGAGATTTACCACGCGGTCAATGAATTCCTGATCCAGCAAGGCGTGATGGCTGAGATTGATCTGCGGCCCTTGGTGCGGCGCACCCCTTCTGCGGTGAGTGCCAACATGCCGCTGGTCAGCCTGTCGGCCCCGCTGGAAAAACTGCCTGAAAACCCCGCCCCCAGTCGGCCGACGGCGCTGGCCGCGTCCGTGGAAAAGCGCCCCGCTTTGACGATCAGCAGCCCCTTGCAAAGCGACGAAGGCGGCGCGCTCATCGACAGTGCGCCAGCCGCCAAACTGCCGCTCGACAGCCCGCCAGACCCCGCACCCGCCGCCCGCCCAAGCCCCGCCAATGCGGCTGCGGACGAGGCGCGCACGGCGGCTGAGGCCACGCCGCTGGGGCGCATGCGCATGCGTGCCCAGGGCGTGATCGGGCGTCTCAAACAAATGCTGAGCAGCCAGGTGGCCGGTTTTGATGAGGCGCGCGCCAGCCCGGCGTCGTCCCAGCTGGCGCAGGCCATCAGCCGACTGCAGCGCCCGGAAGAAAGCGCCACGGAGCCGGGCTGGCTGAGCCAGCGCCAGGACATGGAGCCGATGGATCAGGGCGATGTCAACGAGGCTATGGGGGCGCTGCGCCTGCGCACCAGCGCGCTCAAGCAGGCCAGTACCACCTCCTCGGAAAGGGCGACGATTGAAATCGTGGCGCTGATGTTTCAGAGCATTCTGGCCGAGGACCGGATTCCGCCGGCCATTCGCGTCTGGTTTGCGCGGCTGCAGATGCCGGTGCTGCGGCTGGCGATTTCGGAGCCCGAGTTTTTTGGCTCCCTGCAGCATCCGGCGCGCCAGCTGATTGACCGCATGGGCTCGTGCGTGCTGGGCTTTGAGGTGGTGACCGTCAGCAGCGCCCTGGAGGCCGAAGTCAAGCGGGTGGTTCAGGTGATCGAGCAGTACCCGGAAACCGGGCGCCGCGTGTTTGAGCTGGTCTATGACGAGTTTGACAAATTCCTGTCGAAATTCCTGTCCCAGCAGGGCAGCGCCGCGCGCGTGGTCAGCGTGGCCCAGCAGATGGAGCAAAAAGAAACCATGACCATCCAGTACACCATCGAGATGCGCAAGATGCTCGATGGTCTGCCGGTGCGCGAAGAGATACAGGAATTTCTGTTCAAGATCTGGGCCGAAGTGCTGGCAATGGCGGCGATCAAGAATGGTCCGCAGCAGACCCAGACTTTGCAGCTCAAGCAAGCCGCCTCCGATCTGGTCTGGGCGGCCAGCGCCAAGCCGAACCGGGGCGACCGCGCCCGCGTCATTGCCGAGCTTCCCCGGCAATTGCAACGCCTGCGCGAGGGCATGACCCTGCTGGGCCTGGACCTGGCGGCGCAGGACGCGCAGATCAAGATCATCAACGAGATCCTGAGCGACGCCTTCATGTCGAAAAACGATGCCATCTCGATGGCCCAGGTCAACGCCATGGCCAAGCGGCTGACGAATCTGGAAGACTATTTATCCGACGAGGATGTGGGCGACCTGCCGCTGGACACCGAGAGCCTGGTCACCATGATCGGGCTCGATGCCGCCCACACGGAAGTGATCGCCAACGGCGGCAGCCAGCCCACGCAGGCCATGCGCGGCTGGGCCAAAGAGCTGCAACTGGGTAGCTGGTTCAGTCTGGACCACAACGGCACGCTCAGCCAAGTGCAGTTTGTCTGGTGCAGCGAGCGCAAGCAGCTACATCTGTTCGTCGCGGCGGATGGCCGCAATTTCCTGATCCAGATGCGCCGTCTGGCCGCTTACCTGCAGGCCGGTCTGCTGGTGCCCACCGAGGACGAAGCCCTCACGGTGCGCGCCACCCGCGAGGCGCTGGCCAAGCTCGACGCCAATCCTGAGCGGCTGCTCGGTTAGCGGGGATTTGGTGCGCTGGGCGCAGCCGCGATGCTCAGTGCGCCAGACGCCCCTGCGAGTCGTCGCACAGCTCGTCAAGCACCAAGGCGTCGGGCTCCTGGCCAAAGCTCCAGTACACCATCAGCACGATGATTTTCAAGTCATCGAGCGTGACCGGGTCGCCCGGCGCGGCCATCGCGCGGTCCATGACGATTTCGCGCATGTGCGGCGGCAGCACGCCCGAGGACTCCAGAAAGCTCACGAAGCCCAGGCTTTGCGCGCCCAGATGGACCTGCTCGGCCACGGAATACACCCGCAGGCTGTGGCGGGACTGCGGCTGGATGCCGACCGGAACGCTGCCTCGCCCGGCGCTGTCGTCGCAAGCCTTGACCAGCAGGTCGATTTGTGTGCTCTGCGCGGCGGCGCTCAGGCCGTCGAGCCAGATCAGCGCGTCCTGGATTTCTTCAGCCTCAAAGCCAGCGGCCATGAGCTTGCGGCCGAGCCGGTCCGGCTCGGGGCAGGCGGCGCCCTGCCAGTAATTTTCGTAAACATAGACCAGAACTTCAAACATGCGGCCAATATAGCGCAGATGGCCTCACGCCGCCGCCAGACGCTGGAACAGGCCGCCGGGCAGGCGGGCGAGCTGCCCGTCCAGCTCCAGTTCCAGCAGTTGCGCCTGCAGCTGGTCGGTGGGCAGCCCGCAGCGCGCCTGCAGCGCGTCCAGGCTGACCGGGTCAAAGCCCAGCGCCGCCAGCAGCGCGCTTTGTCGGCCGCCGGGCTGTGCAGCGTCTGCATCTTCTGGGTCGGCGCCGTCTGCCGCGCCCAGTAAACCGGGGGAATCGCCGCCGTCACGGCCAGCGTCGGCGGGCTCCAGGCGCAGCTCTTCGAGCACATCCTGCGCCACTTCGACCAGCTTGGCGCCCTGCTTGATGAGCGCGTGGCAGCCGCGCGACTGCGGCGAGTGAATCGAGCCGGGAATCGCAAAAACCTCCTTGCCCTGCTCGGCAGCCAGCCGGGCGGTAATCAAGGAGCCCGATTTCAGTGCCGCCTCGACCACCAGCGTGCCCAGGCTCAGGCCGGAGATGATGCGGTTGCGCTTGGGGAAATTGGCCGTCAGCGGCGGCGTGCCTAGCGGAAATTCGCTCACCAGCATGCCCTGGCGGGCAATGCGGTGCGCCAGCGCCAGATGCTTTTTTGGATAGACCCGGTCCAGCCCGGTGCCGACGACGGCAATCGTGTCGCCGCCGCCGAGCAGCGCGCCGTCGTGGGCCGCGCCGTCAATGCCCAGCGCCAGCCCCGAGACCACGCACAGTCCGGCGCCGCCAAAGGCGCTGGCAAACTGGCGCGCATTGCTCTCGCCCTGGGGCGTCGGGTTGCGGCTGCCGACGATGGCCAGGCTGGGGGCGCTGGCGGCGGCTGTGTCGGCGCGCCCACACAGCGTGCCCAGCATGTACAGCATCAAGGGCGGGTCTTCGATGTCGAGCAGGGCGGCCGGGTAGGCGGCGTCGCCCAGCGTGGCGATGCGCCTGTCGCTCCCGGCCTGCAGCCAGTCCCGCGTGGTTTGCAGCAGCGCGGCCAGGGCGGGCGGCTCGGTTTGCAGCGCGCTGGCCAGTTTTTCCGAGCCGATCTGGCGCAGCGTCAGGCTGCTTTGCTCAAACACCGCCTGCGCCGAGCCGAAAGCGGCCAGCAGCTTGCGGGCCGTGGCGTTGCCCACGCCGGGCGTGAGCGTCAGGCGCAGCCAGGCTTGCAGCTCTTGGGCATCCATGTTTCAATCCACGCCCCTTTCGGGGCGAATTTGGAAGAGGTTACCCTTCTTCCAACTAAATTTTATTCCCTGAAGGGGCGGGTTCAAACCGGAGTCAGTTCTTGATGAAAAGCCGCAGCAGCGCGGCGTCAACAACTCAATTCGGATTGGTAAAGCGGTCGCCGACCTTGACGCCGTGCGTCACCTGCAGCGTCAGCGCGTAGGACAGGTTTTCAAAGGTGCGAAACACCATCAGCAGGCCGTTGCGCTCATTGGGCAGCTTCATCGGCGTGCGGGCGCTGTCGGTCTTGTCCAGCAGGCGCTCGCCGTCTTGCAGGATGGCCATGACATGGCCGCGCTCCAGCCCGTCGCGGCTGCCCCGGTTGACCACCACGATCTGGCTGCTGCCGACGATGGCCACGGCGCTGCCATAGACCGAAACGATCTGGCCGGACAGGGGCTCGGCGGGCGCGTGCGGCACGTAGTTGCGCAGTTCACGCGGGGGCTCGGGCATCAGGCGGTCGCCGATGCGCATTTCTTCCTTGCTGCCGACGATGTCTATGGTGGCGGGGACTTTTTCGCTGTGCCGGTCGCCGTCTTTTTCCTGCACCTCGGTGCTGGACTCGCCGCGCACCAGCTCGGCCTGGCCGACGTACTGGGCCTCATAGCCCAAAATGGCCTGGGTGGTCGGGTCTTTGAGCGGCTTGGCATTGCGAAACACGCGAAAGTTCAAGGGCTTGCCTTTTCCGGTGCTCAAGCTCTTGCCGGTGCTGCCATCGGCATAGTCGCCGCTGGCATAGGCGCGGTCACCACGGCTGAGCAGCACGCGCCCTTCCTGGGTGGCGACAATCCGGGGCGCCGTGGCAAATTCAAGCGCATCGACAATCAAGGGCTCGGCCAGAAACGGCTCAATGCTCTGGGCCGACAGCGTCGGCAGGGCCATGTCGGCCAGGGTCGAGCTGCGGGTGTGCGGGGAAATCCGCAGCGTATTGCCGCGCTGGCCAGTGCGACCGCCTGCGCCCCGGCGGGTGCCCAGGATGGCCCGGCCGTTGGACTTTTCAAGGAACAACTGCTGGCCGGGATAAATGCGGTGCGGGTTGCGGATGTCCTCGCGGTTCATGCCCCACAGCTCGGGCCAGCGCCACGGGCTTTTCAGGAACATGCCGGAAATTCCCCACAGCGTGTCGCCCGACTTGACGGTGTAGCTGTCCGGCGCCTGGGGCGCCAGATCGGACAGCGCCACGCCGCTGCGCGCGGCCTGATCGGCGGTGTTTTGCTGGGCGGCAGTGACCGGGAAATTCTGGGCCTGCGAGCCAGCGCAGAAAGCGCCGAGCAGGGCGGCCACTGCGAGGCGAACAGGGCTGAAACGAAAAAATTGAAAGTGCATCTTGAAGCGGGTTGAGTCTGTGAGAGTGAGTGACCGGCCGAAACGTCAGGCGATTTTGACCCCAAGGCCTTGATTAAGCAACGATTTGGCGCCTATGGGACGATGGCGGCGTCCAAAAATCCGAGAAAGTGGCGAAAATAGCGACTTCTTATGTCTTCCTCCATGACTCTACTTACCATTCTTCGTTACCCCGATCCCCGGCTGCAGCAGGTCGCCAAGCCGGTGGCTGCTGTTGATGCGCGTCTGCGCCAACTGGCCGACGCGATGTTCGCCACCATGTACGAGGCCGCTGGCATCGGCCTGGCCGCCACCCAGGTCAATGTGCATGAGCGCCTGATCGTCATTGACGCCAGCGAAGCACGCGACCAGCCCCTGGTCCTGATTAACCCGGAAATCGTCTGGGCCAGCGCCGAGACGCGTCTGGGTGAAGAGGGCTGCCTGTCGGTGCCCGGCATTTACGACGGCGTCGAGCGCTCGCTGGCCGTGCGGGTCGAGGCGCTGGATCTGGACGGCAAGCGCCAGACCCATGAAGCCCAGGGGATGCTGGCCGTGTGCATCCAGCATGAAATGGATCATTTGATGGGCAAGGTGTTCGTCGATTACCTGTCGCCGCTCAAGCGCAACCGCATCAAGGCCAAAATGGTCAAGCAGAAAAAAGACGAGGAGCGCGACGCCGCCCCCCGCCAACGCTGAACGCTTGCAGGATTCCCATGCGTGTCATTTTTGCCGGTACTCCCGAATTTGCCCGAGTCGCGCTGGAACAGCTGCAGGCGGCCGGCCATCAAATCCCGCTGGTGCTGACCCAGCCCGACCGTCCGGCCGGGCGCGGCATGAAGCTGCAGGCCTCGCCGGTCAAGCAGTGGGCCCAGAGCCAGAACATTCCCGTCGCCCAGCCCAGAAGCCTGCGCCTGGACGGCAAATACCCGGAAGATGCCGAAGCGGCTCGCCAGGCCATCGCGGCGGCCCGTGCCGACGTGATGGTGGTGGCCGCCTACGGCCTGATTCTGCCGCAGTGGGCGCTGGACGCGCCCCGGCTCGGCTGCCTGAACATCCACGCGTCGCTGCTGCCGCGTTGGCGCGGCGCTGCGCCGATTCACCGCGCCATCCAGGCCGGTGACGCGCAAACCGGCGTGGCCATCATGCAGATGGATGCCGGACTCGACACCGGCGATATGCTGCTGCTTGAGGCCATCCCCATCGTCCACAGCGGCGCCGTGCTCGACACCACGGCCACGCTGCACGACAAGCTGGCGGCGCTGGGCGGGCGGCTGATCGCGCAGGCGCTGGTGCTGGCCGAAACGGGCGCGCTCAAGCCAGTCAAGCAGCCGACGGACGGCATCAGCTACGCCCACAAGATCGAAAAAACCGAAGCCGCCGTGGACTGGCGCCAGCCCGCCGCCGCCATCGAGCGCCATATCCGCGCCATGACGCCGTTTCCGGGCGCCAGCGCGCAGCTGGGGACCGACACCATCAAGCTCTGGAGCGCGCAGCTGGGCAGCGAGCCGCGCCCGCCTGAAGCTGCCTGCGGCCAGATTTTGTCGGCCAGCGCCGAGGGCGTGCTGGTGGCCTGCGGCGACGGCGTGCTGGCCTTGAGCGAGCTGCAGCGCCCCGGCGGCAAGCGCCTGCCTGCGGCTGATTTCCTGCGCGGCTTTGCGCTGCAGCCGGGCCAGTCATTCGAGTTGCCCGCCCCCCAAGATTCTTCGTCCCTCCTGTGAGTCCTCCATGAACTTCATCCGTTTTTCCGATTTGTGCGCCAGCGGCAAGGCTGCTGGCCAGCGCGTTTTTATTCGTGCCGACCTGAACGTGCCCCAGGACGCCAGCGGCGCCATCACCGAAGACACGCGCATCCGCGCCTCCATTCCCTGCCTGCAGATGGCCCTTAGCGCCGGTGCCGCCGTGATGGTTACTTCGCACCTGGGCCGCCCGACCGAAGGCGAATTCAAGCCCGCCGACTCGCTCGCGCCCGTCGCCAAGCGCCTGGGCGAGCTGATGGGCCGCGAGATTCCGCTGATCTCCAACTGGACCGACGGCGTGGAGGTGAAACCCGGCCAGCTGGTGATGCTGGAAAACTGCCGCCTGAACAAGGGCGAGAAAAAGAACAACGAAGCGCTGGCCCGCAAAATGGCCGCGCTGTGCGACATCTTTGTGCATGATGCGTTCGGCACCGCGCACCGCGCCGAAGCCTCGACCTACGGCATCGCGCAGTACGCGCCGATTGCCAGCGCCGGGCCGCTGCTGGCCGCCGAAATGGACGCGATTTCCAAAGCGCTGGCCAATCCGCGCCGCCCGCTGGTGGCCATCGTCGCGGGCAGCAAGGTTTCGACCAAGCTGACCATCTTGAAAGCGCTGTCGGCCAACGTGGACGGCCTGATCGTCGGCGGTGGCATTGCCAACACCTTCATGCTCGCCGCTGGCCTGAACATCGGCAAGAGCCTGGCCGAACCCGACCTGCTGGACCAGGCTAGAGCCGTGATCGAGGCCATGAAAACGCGCGGCGCCGAGGTGCCGATTCCCACCGACGTGGTCACCGCCAAGACCTTTGCCTTTGATGCGCCCGCCACCGTCAAGGCCGCCACCGACGTGGCTGATGATGACCTGATTCTGGATATCGGCCCCGAGACCACCGCCAAACTGGCCGCCCAGCTCAAGGCAGCCGGCACCATCGTCTGGAACGGCCCGGTCGGCGTGTTTGAGTTCGAGGCTTTTTCCAAAGGCACCGAAGGCATTGCCCGCGCGATTGCCGAGTCCAGCGCTTTTTCCATCGCGGGCGGCGGCGACACGCTGGCGGCGATTGCCAAATACGGCATTGAAAAAGACGTGGGCTACATCTCCACCGGCGGCGGCGCCTTTTTGGAAGTGCTTGAAGGCAAGACGCTGCCGGCGTTTGAAATCCTGCAACAGCGCGCGCAGGGCTGAAGCGGCGGCTGTCGCGGCGGACGGCTGCCTGAACAGCCGCCGTCTGCGCCGAAAAGACAATCCGGTGATTTTCTAAAAGGCGCTTTGGCGCCTTTTTTGCGCCTGCTGTTTTGGTTCCCGACTGGTAACTAATTCGTGTGAGAATCAGAAACCAAATTACACGGAGACAAGCCCCCATGACACATCGCGCCACCAAAATCGTTGCCACCCTCGGCCCCGCCTCCAGTGATCCGGTCCTGCTGGAAAAAATGATACGCGCCGGGGTCAACGTGGTGCGGCTCAATTTCAGCCACGGCAAGGCGCAGGACCACATCAATCTGGCGGCCGTGGTGCGCGAAGTGTCCCAGCGCGTCGGCCTGGAAGTGGCCATCATGGCCGACCTGCAAGGCCCGAAAATCCGCGTCGGCAAGTTTGCCGAAGGCCGGGTGATGCTGGAGCCGGGACAGAAATTCATTCTGGATGCCTCGCGCACCGAGCCGGGCGACATCCGGGGCGTCGGGCTGGACTACAAGGAGCTGCCGCGCGACGTGAAGGCGGGCGATTTATTGCTGCTCAACGACGGCCTGATCGTCTTGAGCGTCGATGCGGTGCGCGGCGAGGAAGTGCATACGACTGTCAAACTCGGCGGCGAGCTGTCGAATAACAAGGGCATCAACAAGCAGGGCGGCGGCCTGACCGCGCCCGCGCTGACGGCCAAGGACATGGAAGACATCAAGACAGCGATGAGCTTTCAGGCCGATTACGTCGCCGTGAGTTTCCCGAAAAACGCCACCGACATGGAAATGGCGCGCCAGCTGTGCAACGTGGCCGCCGCGCCGTACAAGCACAAGCCCGGCCTGATCGCCAAGATCGAGCGCGCCGAAGCCATCCCCAAGCTCGACGAGATTTTGCGCGTCAGCGACGGCATCATGGTGGCGCGCGGCGACCTGGCCGTCGAGGTGGGCAATGCGGCCGTGCCGGCGCTGCAAAAGCGCATGATCAAGATGGCCAGGGCCGCCGACAAGGTGGTCATCACCGCCACGCAGATGATGGAGAGCATGATTTTGAACCCGGTGCCGACCCGCGCCGAGGTCAGCGACGTGGCCAACGCCGTGCTCGACGGCACGGACGCGGTGATGCTCAGCGCCGAAACCGCTTCGGGTAAATTCCCGCTGGAGACGGTCGAGGAAATGGCCAAGATCTGCGCCGAAGCCGAAAAAGCCGAGTACAAGGAGCTGAGCGCCGATTTTTCCGGCAAGACCTTCACCCGCATCGACCAGTCGATTGCGATGGGCGCGCTGTTCACGGCGCACCACTTGGGCGCCAAGGCGATTGTGGCGCTGACCGACAGCGGTTCGACCGCGTTGTGGATGAGTCGCCACGATATTCATGTGCCGATTTATGCGCTGACGCCGCGCCTGGAAACCCAGCGCAAGATGGCGCTGTACCGCAATGTGCGCCCGATTCTGATGGACATCAGCGCCGACCGCGACACCGCGCTGGACCAGGCCGAAGGCCATCTGCTGCGCCGCGACATCGTGCAAGGCGGCGATGTCTATGCGATCACCTGCGGCGAGCCTATCGGCGCGCCCGGCGGCACCAACATGCTGAAAATCTGCCGCGTCGCCTGAACGCGACGCCATGTGAGGCGCGCCAGCCCGGCAAAAGGCTGGCTGGCGCGCAAAAAAAAGGCTACCTTGCGATAGCCTTGTGAAAGTCCTCTCAGAGAAATTCAGTATTTTTTGCGTGGTTTTTGTTTTTGCATGTCTTTGAACCACCACTTCCTCGTTCTCCTCCCCTCCCATGTTGTGACAGCAACGCGCTTAGTGTTACGTATTCCTTGCCGTTGAGCTATCCCCCGAATGGGGGATAAGTGGATTTTTTTGGCGTAAACGTTTGTTTTTATCGCTGTTTCAGCCGTTTTGTGCGCCCATCGGCAGCTCGACAACGAAACAGGCGCCGCCGCCGGCGTGCTCCTCGCAGCGCACGCTGCCGCCGTGGCGCTCGCTGATCGACTTGACCAGCGCCAGGCCCAGGCCGACACCGCCTTCGCGCTCGCTGGCGCCGGGCAGGCGGTAAAACGGCTCAAAGATGCGCTCGCGCTGATTGGTCGGCACGCCCGGCCCCCGGTCCTGCACCTGGATGATGGCGCGCTGGCGGGCACCGTCCCCTGCCAGCGATAGCGCCAGGGTGATGTCGCCCTGGCCGTAGCGCCGGGCGTTTTCCAGCAGGTTGCGAATCAGTCGGCGCAGCAGCCGGGGCGAGCCCTGCAGCGTCAAGCTGTGCTCGGCATCCGGCCCGGTGGGCAGCTCGGCCAGCAGTTCGGCATTGACCCGGGCGCATTCCTCGGCGGCCAATCCGGTCAGGTCCAGCGTCTCGAAGGGCTCGGCATCGGCCTGGCGGGCGTCCAGGCGGCTGGCCAGCAGGATTTCGTCGATCAGCTGGTCCAGCTCGCTGATGCTGCGCGAGATTTCCCGGCGCTGGGTCGAATTGCCCGACGGGTCCAGCAGCTCCAGCCCCATGCGGATGCGCGCCAGCGGCGAGCGCAGCTCGTGCGAGGCATTGGCCAGCAGCGAGCGGTGCGAGTCCATCAGGGTTTCGATGCGCTCGGCGGCGTGGTTGAAGCGTCCGGCCAGGAAGGCCACTTCGTCGCTGCCCTCTAGATTGACCCGCGCCGCTAGGTCGCCGCTGCCCCAGCGCTCAACGCCGCGCTGCAGCGCTTCCAGGCGCAGCGTCAGGCGCCGCATGATGGGGTAGGCGCCCAGCGCCACCGCAAAGCCGACCAGGCCAATCATCCAGCCAAAACCAAAGCCAAACGGCGGGCGCATCCAGGGGTTGCCGGGCGGGCGCTTGGGCCGGGGCAGCAGCAGCTTCAAGGCCTGGCCGTCCTTGGTGACGACATCGAACTCCAGGTCGTCGCCAAACTGGCGGTCGGGCTTGGTCTGGGCCGTGCCAATGACTTGACCGGCGGCATTGTGAACCAGCACTTCACGAATCGGCAGGGGCGGCGGATCAGCGGTGAGCCGCCAGGCCGCGCCCACCATCACGGTCAGCACGACGACGGTGGCGACCACGGCCAGCCAGATGCGCAGGTACAGGTGCGAGGTAACACGGCTCCACATGCGCATCATCAGTCCTGCTGTTTGGCAAACACATAGCCGACGCCGCGCACGGTGAGGATGCGCTTGGGGTCTTTGGCGTCGAGCTCGATGGCGCTGCGGATGCGTCCCATGTGAACGTCGATGGAGCGGTCAAAGGCTTCGAGCTCGCGCCCGCGCACCGCTTCCATGATCTGGTCGCGACTGAGCACGCGCCCGGCGCGCTCGGCCAGGGCCACGAGCAGGTCGAACTGGTAGGAGGTCAGCTCGCAGGGCTGGCCCGAGACGCTGACGGTGCGGGCGTCGCGGTCGATTTCGAGCGAGCCAAAGCGCATGATTTTGTGCGTACCCGCCGCCGCGCCGCTGGCGCCGCCATCGCCGCCCCGGCGCAGCACGGCGCGGATGCGCGCCAGCAGCTCGCGCGGCTCAAACGGTTTGGGCAGGTAGTCGTCGGCGCCGATTTCCAGGCCGATGATGCGGTCCATCGGGTCGCCCTTGGCAGTCAGCATCAGGATGGCGCTGCGCGCCGCCTCGCCGCCCTGGGCCTTGATGCGCCGGCACACTTCGAGCCCGTCCATGTCGGGCAGCATGAGGTCCAGAATCACCAGGTCCGGCGCGCTGGCCTGCAGCGCGGCCAGCCCGCTGGCGCCGTCGCCCGCGTGGCTGAAACCGTAGCCCGACTGGCGCAGGTACTCGCCGACCATCGCGGCCAGGCGGGTGTCGTCTTCAATCATCAAAAGCTGCTGGGTCATGGGGCTGTCCTTGAGTGAAAAGTGCGCCGCTGGCAGGCGCGGTCACGGTTGAAAGGCATGGTGCGCCCGGCGCAAGAATTGCGCTTGAAGCGGCCGTAAAGATGCGGTAAATGAAGTAAGCCAGCGCTCGGAAATGTGCGTGCTGTTTTGCGCCGCCACGCCAATTACTCAGCGCCTGAGTTGCTGCATGCGCCACAGCAGCAGCAGCAGCAGGGGCGGGACGGCGGTCAGGCCCGTGGCCACGAACGCCGTGGCGTAGGCGCCGAGGAGTCCGTGGGTGGGCGTGAGTGTTTCGATCATGACCCCGGAGAATCCCTTGAGGAACTTGCCGAGCAAAGCGTAGGTCGAGGACAGCATGGCGTACTGCGTGGCGGTGTAGCCCAGGCTCGTCAGGCTCGACATGTAGGTCACCAGGGCGACGCCGGCGAAGGCCTGGGCAAAAGCGTCGAGCGTCATCACGGCGGCGAAAACCGCCGTGCCGGTGTTGACGCTGAGCAGGGCGAATGCCGCCGTGCCAAAGCCTTCGAGCACCAGCCCTGCGATCAGCGTCGGCAGCAAACCGAGCCGCACGGCGCTCAGGCCGGCCGCAGCGATGCCGAGGAGGGTGGCGACCAGGCCGAAGGAGCCCCGCACCCAGGCCACCGTGTCCTTGGAGAGCCCGAGGTCGTGGTAGAACGGGTTGTACATCGGCCCCATCACGAAGTCGGGCAGGCGGTAAAGCGCCACCATCAGCAGCATGATGAGCCCGACGCCCTTGTGCTTGGCAAAAAAGTCCACGAACGGCCCGATGATGGCATCGACGAGGCCGCGCACGGTCCACAGCGGTGGCTTGTGGTGCAGCACCACATAGTCGCGGGTCGGCTCAGAGGCGAACAGGGTGGCCAGCATGCACAGCGCCATCAGCACCGCCATGCCGACGTAGGACAGCGCCCAGCCGACGCGTGCTGCGACGGCAATGATCAAGGCGTCGGTGACGAGCAGGGCCATGCGGTAGCCGAGCTGCGCCGCCGAGGTCATCAGCCCCACCTCGTCGGCGTCGGATGCCGCTTCGATGCGCCAGGCGTCGATGGCGATGTCCTGTGTGGCCGAGGCGAAGGCCGTCAACAAGGCAAAGGCGCCGATGGCCACGAGCCCGCCCGCCGTTCCGACGGCGGCCATGCCCAGCAGCCCGATGGTGACCAGAATCTGGCACAGCAGCATCCAGCCGCGACGCCGGCCCAGGCGGCCCAGCAGCGGCACGTCGATGCGGTCCACCAGCGGCGACCAGTACACCTTGAAGGCGTAGGCGAAGCCGACCCAGGAGATGAACCCGATGGCGACCAGGCTTGTGCCGTCATCCCTCAGCCAGTAGCCGAAGGTGTTGGCGGTGAGCAGGAAGGGCAGACCCGAGGCGAAGCCCAGCGCCAGCATGACCGTGACCTTGGGCTGTCTAAGCTCCTGCAGCATATCGAGCGCAGAGCGTTTACGGCGCGCAGTGGCGATGCGGGCGGCATCCTGCGCAGGAGCGGCCTGGGCTGGAAGCCGTTCGGAAGAAAGGGGTGAAGGGGTTTTATCTGACATGGCGGATTGAATTTCTGGCTATTATTCACGCATGTGCTTCTTATGCGATTTCAAACATTCTGCCTGGCAAAGCCGCCGGGGTTTTCTATTGGCCGCTGGTGCTGCGGGTACGGCAGCTTGCACGTCGCCCTCACCGTCACAGGCGCAGGTGGATGTGGGCGGGGCCTCCAGCCTGCGCAACCTGGTGCCTGCCGAAGAGCTCGAAAGCGCCTCCGGCAAGGAGTACGCCAAGCTGCTGGCCGACGCCCGGGCCAAGGGCGAGCTGGCGCCGCAGGGCAGCCCGCAGCTGCAGCGCCTGCGCCAGATCGCCGGGCGCCTGGTGCCCCAGGCGGCGCAGTGGAACGAGCGTTCCCGGCAGTGGCGCTGGGATGTCAACCTGATAAGCAGCAAGGAAATCAACGCGTTTTGTATGCCGGGCGGCAAGATCGCCTTCTACACCGGCATTCTGGACAAGCTCAGGCTCACCGATGACGAGGCGGCAATGATTATGGGCCACGAAATGGCCCACGCCCTGCGCGAACATGCCAGAGCCCGCATCGCCAAAAGCCAGGGCACCGGCACCTTGCTGTCGCTGGGCTCGCAACTGCTGGGGCTGGGCCAGCTCGGCGATGTGGCGGCCAATATTGGCACCCAGCTGCTGACGCTGCGCTTTAGCCGCGAAGACGAAACCGACGCCGACCTGGTCGGGCTCGAACTCGCCGCGCGCGGCGGCTACAACCCGCAGGCCTCGGTCAGCCTGTGGCAAAAGATGGCCAAGGCGGGCGCCAGCGCGGGCGGACCGAATTTTCTCTCCACCCATCCTTCGGGACCGGCGCGCATCGAGCAGCTGCAGGCCAACGTGCCCAAGGTCCAGCGCTTGTACGAGCAGGCGCGCCGCTGAGGCTTTTTCCGGCCGTTCTCCGTTGGCAAGTACCGGGCACAATCGCCCCATGAAACCACCCAAGAGACTCCAATCCCTCGTTGAAGAGGGCCTGATCGACACCGTCGTGCGCCAGCTGATGAGCGGCAAGGAAGCGATGGTTTATGTCGTGCGCTGCGGCGACGAGACGCGCTGCGCCAAGATTTACAAGGAAGCGGACCAGCGCAGCTTTCGCCAGGCGGTCGATTACACCGAAAACCGCAAGGTGAAAAACACCCGCCAGGCCCGGGCCATGGCCAAGGGCACGAAGTTCGGCCGTCAGGCGAGCGAGGCGGCCTGGCAAAGCGCCGAGGTCGATGCGCTGTACCGACTGGCGCACGCTGGCGTGCGCGTGCCGACGCCGTACAACTTTTGCGATGGCGTGCTGCTGATGGAGCTGGTCACCGACGCGCACGGCGACGCCGCCCCGCGCCTGAACGATGTCGAATTCACCCCGCAAGAAGCACGAGCGCACCACGCCACGCTGCTGCGCGAAGTCGTGCGCATGCTGTGCGCGGGCATCGTTCACGGCGATTTATCAGAATTCAATATTTTGCTGGCCGCCGACGGCCCGGTCATCATCGACCTGCCGCAGGCGGTGGACGCCGCTGGCAACAACCACGCCAGCCGCATGCTGCTGCGCGATGTGGCCAATTTGCGCCATTTCTTCGGCCGCTTCGCCCCCGAGCTGCTGAAAATCGACTACGGCCATGAGCTGTGGGATTTGTACCAGCGCGGCGTGCTCTATCCCGACACGGTGCTGAGCGGCCAGTTCCAGCGCCAGAGCGGGCCGGTCGATGTCGGCGGCGTGCTGCGCGAGATTGGCGACGCCAGCGCCGAAGAGTCAGCGCGTCGCCTGCGTATGCAATTGGCGCGATGAGGTCCGAATCCGGCACCAAACGGCTGCACTGCGCGGCCTGCCTGCGCCCGCAAAGCAGTTGTATCTGCCAGTGGATCACGCCGCTGGCGCATCAGGTCGAGGTGCTGATCCTGCAGCATCCGCTGGAAGTCAATGAGGCCAAGGGCAGCGCGCGGCTGCTGCACCTGAGCCTGCCGCACAGCCGCCTGGTGACGGGCGAGGCTTTTGCCGAAGCGCAGTTGCGCGCCTTGCTGAGCGATCCCTTCGATGCGCAGGCCGCAGCGGGCGGCCCTGATAGTCCTGGGTACAAGCAGGCGCTGCTGCTGTACCCGCACAGCCCGCAGGATCAGGCGCTGGGCTTGAGCGCCCCGCCTGCGCTGGCACCGGCGTTGCTGCGCGAGCCGGCCCGGCTGCGTCTGGTCGTGCTCGATGGCACCTGGCGCAAGAGCCGCAAGATGCTCTACAGCAATCCGCTGCTGCAGCAGCTGCCGCGCCTGTCGCTGCAGGGCATGGCCGCCTCGCATTACCTGATTCGCAAAGCCCACAAGCCCGACCAGCTGTCCACGCTGGAGGCCACCTGCGCCGCCTTGATGCAGCTCGAAGGGCGGGCGGCGCCGTTTGAGCCCCTGCTGGCGGCGTTTGACGGCTTTGTCGCGCAGCAACTGGGCTACCGGCCTGTCGCTGCGCCCCTGGCGTCAGCTCCGCTGGCCGGGGGCGGCGCTCACAGCGCCCAGTCGTAGTCAATCGTCAAGGGCGCGTGGTCGCTAAAGCGCGGCTCCCGGTGAATCGCCGCCGAGCGGGCGCCAGCGGCCAGCGCGGGCGTGGCGATCTGGTAGTCCAGGCGCCAGCCGACGTTTTTCGCGTAAGCCTGGCCCCGGTTGCTCCACCAGGTGTAAGCCTCGTCGGTCGTGGCCGGATGGAGCTGGCGGTACACATCGACGAAGCCGCCGCCTTCAGCGCGCTGCAGCAGCTGCGTCATCCAGGCCCGCTCTTCCGGTAAAAAGCCGCTGTTGTTGCGGTTGCCCTTGAAGTTTTTCAAATCGATTTCCTGGTGCGCGATGTTGATGTCGCCGCACAGGATGAATTCGCGCGCCTGCCCGCCGCTGTTTTTCAGCGCCGCCAGATGCGGGCGCATGCCCGCCAGGAAGCGAAATTTAGCCGCCTGGCGCTCCTCGCCCGAGGAGCCGCTGGGAAAATAGCAGCTAATCAAAGATAGCGGGCGCCCCGGCCGGTCAAAGCGCAGCTCCACATAGCGGCCTTCGGCGTCAAACTCGGGCGAGCCGTAGCCCGCGATCACGTCGCTGGGCTCATGGCGGCTGTAAATGCCGACGCCGGAATAGCCTTTTTTTTCGGCACAATGGAAATAGCCTTTGAGTCCGGCGATCTCCTCAAAGCGCCCGCTGATGTCGGCGGCCTGCGCCCTCAGTTCCTGGACACAAATACAATCCGGCAGCGACTGGGCAAGCCACTCCTGCAGGCCTTTGCTGGCGGCCGAGCGGATGCCATTGAGGTTAAGGCTGGTTAATTTGAACATGGGATTTCCAATGAATATGACGACAGGGCAGACAGACGATCAGGCGCAGGCAGCGCCAGCAGCAGGCAGTCTGGCGCAGGATTTTGTGCAGTTTGCGATTGAGTCGGGCGTGCTGCGCTTTGGCCAATTCAAGACCAAGGCCGGGCGCATGAGTCCGTATTTTTTCAACGCCGGGCTGTTTGACGATGGCGCCAAGCTTGGCCGGTTGGCGCAATTTTATGCGCGGCACCTGCTGGCCGAGGAAGCGCGCACCGGGCTGCAGTTCGACATGATTTTTGGCCCGGCCTACAAAGGCATTCCGCTGGCCGCCGCCGTGGCCATCGAGCTGGCGCGGCTGGGGCGCAATTTTCCTTTCGCCTACAACCGCAAGGAAGCCAAGGCGCATGGCGAGGGCGGCGCGCTGGTCGGCGCGCCGCTGCAGGGCCGGGTGTTGATTGTGGACGACGTGATGTCGGCGGGCACGGCGGTGCGCGAGTCGATTGCGCTGATCCAGGCTGCGGGCGCCACGCCGCACGCGGTGGCGATTGCACTGGACCGGCAGGAAAAAGCCACCGAAAATGGCGTCGATGTCAACCACAGCGCCGTGCAATATGTCACGCAGCAGCTCGGTTTGCAGGTTTGCGCCATTGCACGCCTGGGCGACTTGCTGGCTTACCTGGCGGCCCAGAGCGGCACCGACGCGCAGGCCGATGGCGCGTTGTCGCTCAAAGACCATTACCAGGCAGTGTTAGCCTACCGTACACGCTACGGCGTCGATTGAAGAAAGCAAACTCAGCTTGAAAAAACTGTTCATGATCGCGCTGGCCCTTCTGGGCGGCCATGCCTGCGCCGAGGGCATCTACACCTGTGTCGATGCCAAAGGCCGAACCCTCACCGCAGACCGGCCGATCATCGAATGCCTGGACCGTGCCCAGCGTGAGCTGAGCCGCTCTGGTCTGGTCAAGCGCCATATCGGGCCGACGCTCACGGCCAATGAGCAGGCGCTGGAGGACGAAAAAAACAAGCTGGCGGACGATCAGCGCGCCCGCGAAATTGAAGAAAAGCGCCGCGACCGCGCTTTGCTGCAGCGCTACCCGACCCGCGAATCCCACGATCTGGAACGCGCTGTGGCCATCAGCCAGGTTGACGATATCCTGAAGGCGGCAGGCAAAAGGACGCGCGAGCTGTTCGACCAGGGCAGGGACATTGCCAGCGAATACGAGTTTTACGCGAAAGACCCGTCGCGCGCGCCCATCCTGCTCAAGCTCAGGCGCCAGGACAACGAGGGCAACTTGCTGGCGCAGCAAAAATTCATGACGGACCAGGAGCAGGAGAAAAAGCGCATCAACCAGCGTTTTGATGAGGAGCTGTTCCGGCTCAAGCCGCTCTGGGCATTGCGCACGGCCCCCGTTAATCTGACCGCCAACCCGACCGCCATCCTTCCAGTTGGCACCGGAAGGTGACGGGCGGGAGCCCAGTCGCCTGGGCTTGGTCGATTAGCCGAGCTTTTGTTTCAGCAGCTCGTTGACCTGCGCCGGATTGGCCTTGCCCTTGGTGGCTTTCATGGCCTGGCCGACCAGCGCGTTGAAAGCCTTGGCGTTACCGGCTTTGACTTCTTCGACGTTTTTAGCGTTGGCCGCCAGCACGCTGTCGATGATGGCTTCGAGTTCGCCGGTGTCGCTCATCTGCTTGAGATTACGGGTTTCAATAATGTTTTCGATAAATTCAGCCAGATTGCGGATTTCTTCATGAATGCGTGAACACATTTCCTGAAATACAGTTTTGGCGCCAGCATGCGAAATGGTGTTGTCTGCTATTCGACGAATGAGTTCGCCGACTGCGGTTGGTAGTGGCACCTCGACATCATCAATGCTTATTTGAAGTCGATTTAGCAGTGCTGCAATTTCTCCAAGTACCCAATTAGCTGCCAGCTTTGGATTGCTACTAATCTGCGCGGCAGTTTCAAAATATCTGGCCGTCGCCTTGCTCTGCGTCAACTGGCCCGCGTCGTACTCGCTCAAGGCGTAGTCGGCCACGAAGCGCGCCGCCATCACGCGCGGCAGCTCGCTCATGGCGGCGCGGGTTTTTTCCACCCAGTCCCGGCCAATCACCAGCGGCGGCAAATCGGGGTCGGGGAAATAGCGGTAGTCGGCCGCGTCTTCCTTGCTGCGCATGGAGCGCGTCTCGCCGGTGTCCGGGTCGAACAGCACGGTGGCTTGCTGGATGGCGTGGCCGTCTTCGATCTGCTCGATTTGCCAGCGCACTTCGTAATCCATCGCCTGCTGCATGAATTTAAAACTGTTCAGGTTCTTGATCTCGCGGCGCGTGCCCAGCGGCGCGCCGGGCTTCCTGACCGAGACGTTGGCGTCGCAGCGGAAACTGCCTTCCTGCATGTTGCCGTCGCAAATGCCGATCCAGGTGACGATCTTGTGCAATTCTTTCGCATAGGCCACCGCCTCGGCGGTCGAGCGCATATCCGGCTCGGTGACGATCTCCAGCAGCGGCGTGCCCGCGCGGTTCAGGTCAATGCCGCTCTGGCCGATGAAGTCCTCGTGCAGCGACTTGCCGGCGTCTTCTTCGAGGTGGGCGCGCACCAGACGCACGGATTTTTTTTCGCCTTCGAGGAAAAATTCGACCACCCCGCCCTGCACGACAGGAATCTCGAACTGGCTGATCTGGTAGCCCTTGGGCAGGTCGGGGTAGAAATAATTTTTGCGCGCAAAAATGCTTTTTTCGGCAATGTGCGCGTTCACGGCCAGGCCGAACTCGATGGCGCGCTGCACGGCCCCTTTGTTCATCACCGGCAGCGCGCCGGGCAGGGCGAAATCGACGGCCGAGGCGTTGGTATTCGGCTCGGCGCCGAACGAGGTCGAGGCGCGGCTGAAGATTTTTGACGCTGTGGTCAGCTGGGTGTGGGTTTCAAAGCCGATGACGACTTCGTAGCCTTGAATGAGTAGTGAGTTTTTCATGACTGAGTATTTCAACGACAAATATCAGCGACGAGGGGAAACGCCCCCGCGCTTGCGAATGCTGTAGCCCAAACGGTAAATGTCAGGCATATCTAATCGGGTGTTTTCATCACGCAAGATGAGGATGCCCAATTCGACCAAGGTGTCGCGGAGTTTTTGGCTGGGAGAGATCAGCCGGTCCGATTCATCCCACGGCACGAAGACCTGCTTGTCCATGCACTGCTCCCGGATCAATCTAGGGGTTGGAACCCCTTCCACCCCAACACCATTCCAGACGCCGTAGATTTCTTGGACTGGAACAGGTGTCGTCCGATCATTGAACGCAGCCAGAGCGGTGGTGACCCAAAAATAGTCTTCCTCCAGCTCCTTCACTCTCGTTTGGCTTGCCACGCGCACCCCCTGTTTGATGCCCGCAGGCATCAACACATGACTGGCGTTCGGCTTGGATGATTCATTCAATGCGGCTTGCAACGAAGCGGCAAACGTCCGGGGGCTGACCCGGTTTTTACCATCGGCCAAGTGCTTGTACCACCACGAATACACATGCCCCTTGGTGGCACTGCCGCCCATGTAGGGCGGGGCCAGCACTTTGAGAAGATCGGTCAAAAAAGACTCTTGCGGAGGAGACTGAACGAGCTTCGGATGCCAATACCCGCTTAAAGAATGATCACGGGGGCCGAAATGTCGCTCCATCAACTGTTGAAATCGTTGGCTTTCCTGCGCCAGTTTGTGCCAATGCAAGGCGTAGATGTCTTCCCGCGTCCAACGCAAATGCACGGCTTCGTTGATCAGTTTGGAGGCATCTGGAAACGACAGCACACTGGGCATGTGGGTCATGTCATCGCGCAAAAAAACCTTGAAACGCAGGCCTTTGAGTTGTCGGGCATCCAGCAGCAACCGGAGCAAGCCCCGAAGGCAATCCACGCTTTGCGCCAGTTGTGCCGCCATGCGGTCCAGCGCATCCATGACCACTAGCACCACTTGGCCTTCACGGGTCAAGGCCTCATTGAGCTGTTGAAAAGCTTGTCGGATTTGATCCGCGTTTTGCCTGGCCCAATTCAGCAAATTGCCCCATCCTTGAGACACTTCAGGCAGCCCGACCGCAATGCCGCGCTGAACGCATACGCTGCGCAACTCATTGAGAATCAATGTCAGCCATAGCACGCGTGGCTCCATGCCACCTTGCAGTGCATCTGTGAGCACAGCGCTGTCTGGGAGATGTACCGAGAAAGCCCCGCCCTGATCCCAGCGGATAGACCCAACATGCACCACTTTGTCATACCCTTTGACAAACTGTGTCACGGTGGAGCGCAAACCATCGTCGGTCAGAACCTCGCTCCAGAAAGACTTGCCCGCCCCGCGCATACCGATCACCAAGGGCCGGTCCAAAGCCAACGCCCGAATGTGCGCAGATGGGAAAAAAACATCCGCAGCTTGGCTTGGCTTGCCGTCTGGTCGCCAGTGCTGAGCAACTTCCAGCAATTCAGCACGCAACAAAGCGGCCTGCTCACTGGTCATGCTCATGCTTCCTCCACCGGTTCAAGCAGTTGATCTAGCAGTTGCATCAACTCACCAAACGCTTTGTCAAATACCGCAGCATCCAACTGGGCCGGGTTTTGCACCGGGTCGAAGTGGCGCAGCACATCGTCCCAACGCACACGCCAGGGGCGATGCGGCGCATCAGGATCATCAGCACCGTAGTTAAACCCTTCGCCCTCCATCTCGTCGGCGGCCAGACTTTCGTAGAGATGTTCCAGGAACAGCCTGTAGCTGGCATCCAGAAACGCCCGGTCATACGTCGAGTCCACGGGTGTCAACGCGCTCACCACACGTAGTCTTGAGCGGAAATCATCCCCTCCTGGTGTCAAACGTGCGTAATGCTGCCAATGGGAGAACAAGTGACCATACCCAGCCCATGTCGAGCGTCCATGCGTCGCAAAGAGCAGCCCGTATGCATTGAGCTGCGTCAATGCCAGTGCAGCCGTGTCATCCACCCCGGCGCGGGAGTCGATCAGCACCACGTCAGGCGCCAACTCACCCTCCAAAGAAGCCAGCAGATTCTGAAATCGCTGAACATAGCCTTGCTCGCCAACATCTTGATAAAGGCGCCCCAGCTTGCCCACATAGTCTTGCGTCTTTCGTCCGAACGATGGCGCGATCCACGCTGTGCCATTGCCTGTGACATGCGAATCCAGACCACTGCGCTCCACCAATTTATGTTGCTGCACCAGCTCTGAAGCGCGGGGGCGATCCAGCGCATCCAGTGCAAACCAGTCCACCAAACCATAGTCGGGACGCAACTCCTCTGCCAACAAGGTCGCTGAGACTCCGGGCGACTCGAAATCAGCATCGAGAACGAGTACCGTTTTTCCTTGGCGGATCAGGTGATACACGGCGGCGGAAAGAGCACTGCTGCGTCCGACGCCACCCTTGACACCAAAAAACACCAGACGCAATGGATGTTCAGTCACTGTGCCTTGAGGGGTTTGAGACCAGATTTTTTCCTTGCCTTGCCGCTCAATCCAGAAAACTTTTAAAGGCTCAAGCTCATCCCACTCCACTCGATCAGAACCAGACCACAGCGCCTGTGCATCGAACAATTCGTCGGCGTAAAAAAACAATTCTGGCGCATAAGCCAAGGCCTGAATCGAATCCTTCAAAGCAGTTCTGGCCTCTTTCAGCTTAACCCTCGACTCAGTGTCCGCTGTCTCGAACTTTGAATTGCCTGGAACACCAATGTGAAAACGACCCTGCCAATCCCGAACGACTAGCAGCGCATTGAACGGGGAAGCAAACAACGCCAAGTAACTCTGCCAAACTATCCGATGAGACTCCAGTGCTTGTTGCATGGAGTCAACTTGGTCTTGCGTTTGTAACAGGTCATCCAAGCTCATGCCAGCCCCCTTTGAATCATTTGCATCAGCCCCAACAGACTTCTGGCGCTGGACTCTTGATTAGTCAACGGTTGCGAAGAGAAACAAGAGCTCCCTCTATTCAAGTACCTCTGGCTCACATCCCAGTTGTCAAATCCTGACTGATACCGCTGAACATACGCAATGCGGCTGGGGTGCGATTGAACCGTCTGATGATTCGCAAACTCCGCCCACAGTTTGCGCCCAAGATGGTTGCCAGATACTTTGTTGACCTGGGGGCGCAGATCACACATCAATGCTTTGAGTACACACTCAGCCGCGATGCCCAGACAGTGGCTGGCGGTTGCCGGGTGGCAGTCCTGTAACTGAAGAGCACTTAAATAATGGCGCTCCGCCGCATCTGCATAGTCGTTCACCTTGCAGCTCCGGGCGCTCGCTGGTGCCAGTCGGTGGCCAGCTGGAACTGGTGCGCTGCGCCCAGCAGTTGCGCTTCCTTGAAATAGTTGCCGATCAGTTGCAGGCCGACGGGCATGCCGCCCGCGCCGAAACCGGCGGGCACGCTCATGCCGGGCAGACCCGCCAGGCTGGACGACAGGGTGTAGATGTCGGCCAGGTAGCTGGCCACCGGGTCGTCGCCTTTTTCGCCAATTTTCCAGGCCACCGTGGGCGAGACCGGCCCGGCAATCACGTCGCACTGCGCAAAAGCAGTTTGAAAATCCTGCGCGATCAGGCGGCGGATCTTCTGCGCCTTTAAATAGTAAGCGTCGTAGTAGCCATGCGACAAAACGTAAGTACCGATCATGATGCGGCGCGTGGCCTCGTCGCCAAAGCCTTCGCTGCGCGACTTCTTGTACATGTCGGTCAGGTCGGTGTAGTGCGCGGCGCGGTGGCCGTAGCGCACGCCGTCGAAGCGGCTCAGGTTGCTGCTGGCTTCGGCCGGGGCGATGACGTAATAGACCGGAATCGACAGCTCGGTCAGCGGCAGGCTGACATCGACCAGCGTGGCGCCGAGCTTTTCAAACTCGGCCAGCGCGCTGCGCACGGCGGCGAGCACGTCGGGCGCGCAGCCGGCGCCGAAGAACTGCGTCGGCAGGCCGATTCTCAAGCCTTGGAGCGGCTTGGCGCCCGCCTGCTGGCTGGCGGCGGTTAAATCGGCGGCATAGTCAAACGCGGGCAGATCCAGCGAGGTCGAGTCGCGGTCCGGGTCGGGGCCAGCCATTGCGGACAGAAGCAGGGCGCAGTCGAGCGCGCTGCGCGCCATCGGCCCGGCCTGATCGAGGCTGGAAGCAAAAGCGACCATGCCGTAGCGCGAGCAGCGCCCATAAGTCGGCTTGATGCCGGTGATGCCGGTGAGCGAGGCAGGCTGGCGGATCGAGCCGCCCGTGTCGGTGCCGGTGGCGGCGGGCACCAGGCGCGCGGCCACGGCGGCGGCCGAACCGCCCGAGGAGCCGCCGGGCACGCGGCGGGTGTCCCACGGGTTTTGCACCGGTTTATAGGCGCTGTTTTCGTTGCCCGAGCCCATCGCGAACTCGTCGCAGTTGAGCTTGCCCAGCGTGACCATGCCCGCGCCACCCGCTTGAACGCCCAGGCGGCTGACGACGGTGGCGTCAAATGGGCTGCGGTAGTTGGCCAGCATTTTCGAGCCCGCCGTCGTCGGGAAGTCGCGGGTGACAAACACGTCTTTGTGCGCCAGCGGCACGCCCAGCAAAGGCGTGCGCTCGCCGGCGGCCAGCCGGGCGTCGGCGGTGCGGGCCTGGGTCAGCGACATGTCGGCGTCAGTCGCGAGGAAAGCGCCCAGCGCGCTGTGCTGCTGGATGCGCTTGAAAAAATGCTGCGTCACTTCGACGCTGGAGACGGCGCCAGCGGCCAGTTGGGCGGCCAGTTCGGCCACGCCCAGATCGTGCAAATCCATGTTGTTCATTGAGATAGTCATTCGATCACCTTGGGCACCAGAAACAGGCCGCGTTCGACGGCGGGCGCGCTGGCCTGGCTGGCCTCGCGCTGGTTGGGTTCGCTGGCGATGTCGTCGCGCAGGCGCAGGGCGACTTCGCCCAGCAGCGCCGCCGGATGGGCCAGCGGCTCGACGCCGTCGGTGTTGACCGCCTGCATCTGCTCGACCAGTGCAAAAAAGCCGTTGAGCTGGCTCAGGGTGTGCTCTGTTTCATCGGGGCGCAGCTCCAGCCGCGCCAGGTTGGCAACGCGTGCAATGTCTTCAAATGTCAGGGCCATAAGGGGTGTGGGTGAGTGCGGTGTAAGGGTTGACGAGCCAAAGTAACGGAAGGGCAAAACACCTGCAACAGGGTGTAAGGCACAAAAAAACCGGCATTGTGCCATTCTCCCGTAGGGGGATGCGGTATTATCCCGCCTTTGGTGTGAAATCAGGGTTGAATAATCCCTTTAGGTGCTTTTTAGAAGCTTCAAACAGGCCGGTTAAGTTTTTTAGGCCAACAACCCCCTCGTTTTACTACTCATAAAAGGCGATGCGGCAACGAAGTGTGTCACATGCCCAACTGGACTCTTGCATATGTTTGAAGCATTCCGTCGGTATTTTTCCACCGATCTGGCGATTGATCTCGGCACCGCCAACACCCTGATTTTTGCCCGCGACAAAGGCATTGTTCTCGATGAGCCCTCGGTCGTGGCGATTCGCCATGAGGGCGGTCCGCACGGCAAAAAAGTCATCCAGGCCGTCGGCCGCGAAGCGAAGGCCATGCTGGGCAAGGTGCCGGGCAACATTGAGGCGATTCGCCCGATGAAGGACGGCGTGATCGCCGACTTCGTCATCACCGAGCAGATGATCAAGCAGTTCATCAAGATGGTGCATCCGCGCACCCTGCTCACGCGCAGCCCGCGCATCATCATCTGCGTGCCCTGCGGCTCGACCCAGGTCGAGCGCCGCGCCATCAAGGACGCGGCCGAGGCCGCTGGCGCCGCCGCCGTCTATCTGATCGAAGAGCCGATGGCCGCCGCGCTGGGCGCGGGCCTGCCGGTGTCCGAAGCCAGCGGCTCGATGGTCGTGGATATTGGCGGGGGCACCACCGAAGTGGGTGTGATTTCGCTCGGCGGCATGGTCTATAAAGGCAGCGTGCGCGTCGGCGGCGACCGCTTTGACGACGCCATCATCAACTACATCCGGCGCAACTACGGCATGCTGATCGGCGAGCCGACCGCCGAAGCGATTAAAAAGAACATCGGCTCGGCCTTTCCGGGCTCCGAAGTGCGCGAAATGGAAGTCAAGGGGCGCAACCTGTCCGAGGGCGTGCCGCGCAGCTTCACGATTTCGAGCAACGAGATTCTCGAAGCGCTGACCGACCCGCTGAACCAGATCGTTTCATCCGTCAAGAACGCGCTGGAGCAGACGCCGCCCGAGCTGGGCGCGGACATCTCCGACCGGGGCATGATGCTGACCGGCGGCGGCGCGCTGCTGCGCGACCTGGACCGCCTGCTGGCCGAGGAAACCGGCCTGCCGGTGCTGGTGGCCGAGGAGCCGCTGACCTGCGTGGTACGCGGCTGCGGCATGGCGCTGGAGCGCATGGACCGCCTGGGCTCCATCTTCACCACGGAATAAGTTTTTTCAGAACTTTGCTGCCGTTGTCTGTGCCTGCTGCACAGCCGCAGGCGCCTGAGCAAGCATCATGGCCTTAGGAACCCTCGACAGATCGCTGCCGCCCTTTTTCAACCAGGGGCCGTCGGTGCTGTCCAAACTGGTGTTTTTTGGCGCGCTGTCGGTGTTCCTGATGGTGGCCGATGTGCGCTTTCATCTGACCCAGCCGATACGCGCGGCCCTGTCCACGGCCCTGCTGCCGGTGCAGTGGCTGGCGCTGCAGCCCGCCGATGCCCTGCGTTCCAGCCGTGACTATGTCAGCGGCCTGAGCCAGGCCCAGCTGCACAGCGCCGAGGCCGGCAAAAAGCTCGCCCTGCAGTCGCTGCGCGCCGGTCAAGTCGAGCAGCTGACCCAGGAAAATAACCGCCTGCGCCAGCTGCTGGGCCTGCGCGAGCAGCTGGCCATTCCCGTCTTGGCCGCCGAGGTGCTGTATGACGCGGCCGATCTTTACACCCGCAAGGTCATCATCGACAAAGGCCAGCTCCAGGGCGTCGAGCTGGGCTCGCCGGTGCTCGACGAGTCCGGCGTGCTCGGGCAGGTGACGCGGGTACACCCCTTGGTGAGCGAGGTCACGCTGCTGATTGACAGCGAGCTGTCCATTCCGGTGCTCAATGTGCGCACCGGTGCGCGCAGCGTGGCCTACGGCGACCCCGGCGCAGGCAGCAGCGGGCTGGAACTGCGTTTCATGGGCGCCAATGCCGATGTGCAGCCGGGCGACCTGCTGACCACCAGCGGCGTCGATGGCGTTTATCCGCCGGGCCTGCCAGTGGCCAAAATCCGCCATACCGAGGGCCGCAGCGAATCGGCTTTTTTGAAGATTGACTGCCAGCCGCTGGCGCTGGTGACGGGGGCGCGGCATGTCATTGTGGTCAAGCCGGTCGTCGGCCAGATACCACTGCGCCCCGTGCCTGAAGCGGCGCCTGTGCGCGGCAAGAAAGGAGCCGCCCCATGATCATGCGTTCGGGTCAGCAACTGCTGCTGCCGGCCAGCCCGGTGTTTATCTGGGGCAGCCTGCTGGCCGCTTTGCTGCTGAACATGCTGCCGCTGGGGCGTGTGCTGTGGCTGCCCGATTTTCTGGCGCTGGTGCTGCTCTTTTGGAGCGTGCATCAGCCGCTGCGGGTGGGCGTGGGCGTGGCCTTCATGTTCGGCCTGTTCATGGATGTGAATCAGACCTCCCTGCTTGGCCTGCACGCGCTGGCTTATACCGTGCTGAGTTATTTTGCCTCCCAGGCCCAGCGCCATCTGCTCTGGTACAAGGTGCCGCTGCAGGCTCTGCAGGTGCTGCCACTGCTGGCGGCGGCGCATGCCGTGCAGATGCTGATCCGGCTGATCGGCGGGGGCGTCTTTCCGGGCTGGATGCTGGTGCTGGCGCCGCTGCTCGAGGCCTCGCTGTGGCCGGTGGTCAGCGTGCTGCTGCTGGTGCCCCAGCGCCGCGCCCCCGACCGCGATGAGAGCCGGCCTCTATGACGTGCTTGGCCACGGCAGGCACTTTTTCCGGGTTTGAGCGTCACACCCCGCATGACTGAACTGCGCAATGTTGAAGCCGAGCTCTCGCGCTTTCGCACCCGGGTGCTGGTGGCCGGACTGGGGGTGCTGTTTGCTTTTTCGCTGCTGGCCGCGCGCTTGGTGTACCTGCAGGTCTATCGCCACGAGGATCTGAGGGCGCAGGCCGAGAGCAACCGCACCGCCGTCATGCCCATCGTGCCCAATCGTGGCCTGATCCTGGACCGCAGCGGCATCGTGCTGGCCTCCAACTACTCGGCCTACACGCTGGAAATCACGCCGTCGAAGGTGGAGAACCTGGAAGAAACCATTGCCGCGCTGGCCCAGTTGGTGGACATCACGCCGCGCGACCGCTCGCGCTTCAAGCGGCTGCGCGAAGAGGCGAAAAATTTCGAGTCCCTGCCGATACGCACCCGTCTGAGCGACGAGGAAGTGGCCCGCTTTTCGGTCCGGCGCTTTCGCTTTCCCGGCGTCGATATCAAGGCGCGGCTGTTTCGCAGCTACCCTTATGGCGAGCTGGCCAGCCATGTGGTGGGCTATATAGGCCGCATCAACCAGGCCGAAAAAGACGCCATCGAAGAGCGCGACGATGAGGCCAACTACCGGGGTACCGATTACATCGGCAAGCTCGGCGTCGAGCAGAGCTTTGAAGAGCAGCTGCATGGCCAGACCGGCTTCGAGCAGATGGAGACCTCGGCGGGCGGGCGCGCCGTGCGCAGGCTCTCGAGTCAGCCGCCCGCCTCGGGCAGCACCGTGATGCTGTCGCTGGACATCGGCCTGCAAAAACTGGTCGAAGAGATGTTTGGCACGCGCCGGGGCGCGCTGGTGGCGCTGGACCCGAAAACCGGCGACGTGCTGGCCTTTGTCAGCAAGCCGACGTTTGACCCGAACCTGTTTGTCGATGGCATTGACCAGGAAAGCTGGCTGGCGCTGCGGGAATCCATCGACAACCCGCTGTTGAACCGGGCGCTGCGCGGCACCTACCCGCCGGGCTCGACTTACAAGCCCTTCATGGCGCTGGCCGCGCTGGAGCTGGGAGCGCGCTCGTCGCGCGCGCTGATCAACGATCCGGGTTTTTACATGTTCGGCGGGCGCCGCTTTGGCAGCCCGGAAAACGAGCGCGGCGGCATCATGGACATGCACCGCGCCATCGTCGAGTCGAGCAACGTGTATTTTTACTCGCTGGCCAACGAGATGGGCGCCGAGGCGATCCACGACTTCATGGCGCCGCTGGGCTTTGGCCAGGTCACCGGCATCAACATCAACGGCGAGGTGCGCGGCGTGCTGCCGAATCAGGACTGGAAACGCCACTATTTCAAGCGCGCCGAGCAGCAAAAATGGTTTGCCGGAGAAACCATCTCGCTGGGCATTGGCCAGGGCTACAACAGCTTCACGATGCTGCAGCTGGCGCAGGCGACGGCCGCGCTTGCCAACAACGGCATCAAGTACAAGCCGCGCCTGGCCATTGCCGTGCAGAACCCGCAGACGCAGGCGATGGACCCGCAGCCGGTCGCGCCGCCCGTCAATCTGGGCTACAAGCCGGAAAATCTGGCCATCATCCGCAATGCCCTGGTGGGCGTGACGCAGGGCGGCACTGCCACCAAGGTGTTTGCCGGGGCCAGCTACCTGAGCGCGGGCAAGACCGGCACCGCGCAGGCCGTGAGCCTAGGCCAGAAAGACAAGTACAACAAGGCCCGCATGGAAGAGCGCCAGCGCGACCATGCGGTGTACATGGCATTTGCGCCCGCCGACGACCCCAAAATCGCGCTGGCGGTGATTGTCGAAAATGCCGGCTGGGGCGCCGGGGTGGCCGCGCCGCTGGCCCGGCGGGTGTTTGACTATGTGCTGCTGGGCCGCTACCCGAGCGAAGAAGACATGAAGGCGGTGCAGGAGGGTGTGGCCGCCGCGCCGATAGGCCAGCCGCGCTTGGCCTCCGAGATCAAGGCGAAGATGGTCGAAGCCGCTGCCGCCACCACCCTGGCCAAGCCCAGGGAGATGCCTGCCCTGCCCAACCTCAGCCCAGCCCCGCTCGGCAAGGCCAGCCCGGTCGTCAAGGCGGCCCCCGTTGCCAAGGCGGTGGCGGCGGTGGCTGCAGCCCCAGTCGCTTGGGCTGCTTCCAGCGCGCGGCCCGCCGCAGCCAAGCAACCCGACAGCAAGCCGGTGGAGTGAGGGCGAGAGAGCCTTTACCGCTCAGGAGCCCGCTTGCAGCAAGCGGCTGGCTCTTTGGCGCGAGGTGCCGACAAAAGCGTGCGCCATAAAAAAAGCGCTGGGGTTACCAGCGCTTTTTTCAAACAGCCACCTTTTGGAATGGCTGTTTGCGGTCGTTGTAATTGCTTATCTTATGTGTCTCCTCGGCTCCCCGCTTTGCGAGCAGCTAGGCTCGTCAGCAAGAGTGCAACTATAGCGTCTCGCACCGATCTTGTGCATTAGGGATTTCCCGTTGGTGGAAAACCCTGATCCAGCCGCTGTGCCCAGCCCCGACTTTGGGCGGGTTGGCTTTTTCCCCTGGGCAGCCTAGCGCTTTTTGGGAATTCGATGGATGGCATGACTGTTGCTTGGTTTTTTCCTGTAAACGAAGGAACACTATGTATCATTGCAAGCAATCAATAGCATTGGCGTTCAGCTTCTGGCTGACTGTGATGGCCCCGGTTCATGCGCAAACATCTCCGCCAGCGCCTGCCGCCTTGACCCAGGCGTCACAGCCAGTGCCCGATACTGCACCGCCCCCTTCAGTCCCTCTGGCGGCAACACCTGTCTCCAGCGCCTCGTCCGGCACGCCTGCGGTGGTGCTGCCACCGCCTGCCGTAGTACCGACGCCACCCGTCGTGGCGACGCAGCCGCCCGTCGTGGTGCTGACGCAGCCCGGCCTGGTCCGGGCCGACAGCCTGAACGGCGCCGACACCGCCTGGATGCTGATGGCCACCGCGCTGGTGCTGCTGATGACGCTGCCCGGCATCGCCCTGTTTTATGGCGGCATGGTGCGCAGGAAAAGCGTGCTCAATGTCATGGCCTGCGTGCTGGCCACCTGCGCCATCGTCAGCCTGCTGTGGTTTGCCGTCGGCTATTCCATCGCCTTTACGCCCGGCAGTGGTGCGCTTGGCCCTTATCTGGGCGGCGCCGGACGGCTCTGGTTTAGCGGCCTTGATTACGTCAAGGACGCGCAGCAGGTCGCCGTCAGCCATATTGCGCCGAACATTCCCGAGTCGGTCTATGCGATGTTTCAGCTCACGTTTGCCATCATCACGGCGGCGCTGGTGGTCGGCGCTTTTGTCGAGCGGATGCGCTTTTCGGCCACGCTGATTTTCATGTCGCTGTGGACGCTGCTGGTCTATGCGCCGATTGCCCACTGGGTCTGGGAGCCCAGCGGCTGGCTGGCGCGCCTAGGCACGCTGGACTTTGCCGGCGGCTCGGTGGTGCATATCAACGCGGGCATGGCCGGTCTGGTCTGCGCCTATGCGCTTGGGCCGCGCCGGGGCTATGGCCGCGAGGCGTTCAGCCCGTTCAATCTGGGTCTGACGATGGCGGGCACCGGCCTGCTCTGGGTCGGCTGGTTTGGTTTCAATGCCGGTTCGGCGGTCGCCGCTGACGGGCGCGCCGGTCTGGCCATGACGGTCACGCATATTGCCGCTGCAGCCGGCGCCCTGTCCTGGATGGCGGTCGAGTGGATCACGCGCGGGCGCCCCTCGCTGCTCGGGCTGTGCTCGGGCGTGGTCGCCGGTCTGGTGGCGATTACCCCGGCCGCTGGCTATGTGCAGCCCAGCTCGGCCGTGGTGTTTGGCCTGGTGGCGGGTGTGGCCTGTTACTGGGGCGCCACCGGCCTGAAGCGCCTGCTGCAGGCCGACGACTCGCTCGATGTGTTTGGCGTGCATGGCGTGGGCGGCATCGTCGGCTCGCTGCTGACCGGCGTGTTCGCCAGCAAGAGCCTGGCAGGCGTTGAAGGCAGCGTGCTGACCCAGCTGATCGGCGCTGGCGCGGTCATGCTCTACAGCCTGGCCATGACGGCGCTGGTGCTGTGGATCACCTCGCTGTGCGTCAGCCTGCGGGTCAGCGAAGCCGATGAAATCGAGGGGCTGGACATCACCCAGCACGCCGAACGCCTCGGAACCTGACACCTTAACCTCACCTTCAGGAGAGTCACCATGCTTGCCAACGAAAAAATCGCCATCGCCGCCCACCTGCATGTGCTGCTGCGCCGCAAGACCGGCCGCGTGACCGACACCGAATGGATGGTCAGCAACCGGGAGTACGCGCTGGAAATAGTGCGTTTTGCGCGCGAAAAAGCCACTCAGGACGGCCATGCCGATCTGGGCATCATGGCCAACCGGCTGGCTGACATCATGGCCCTGACGGCCCCTGCGCAGGCGGCGCCTGCGCCGCGCGCCGCTCAGGCCAAGGCTGCGCCCGAGCCAGGCTTTAATCTCTTCACGGCGAGCCGGAGTTTTGGCGACAGCGAGTCTTTGCAGGCGCCGCGCTACGTGGCGGGCCTGCGCTGAGCGCTTGCCGTCATCTCGCGTAAGGCGTCAGCAGTAGCATGGCGGTGTTTAAAAATTTGAAGCCAGCCATGAAAACTATTTTGATCCCCTTCCTCTGCAGTCTCTGCGTGCTCTGGAGTAGCGCCGTACAGGCCCAGGCGGATGCCCCGCCCCTGGTTCTGACCATTAGCGAAGGCTCCTCGGGCACACTCGACCATGCGCAGTACGTTGCCAAATACCAGGGCCTAGGAGATGCCGTCAGCCGCGCGCTCAAGGCCAAAATCAGCCTGGTGTTCACGCGCGATTTCGAGCAACTGGAAGAAAACATGCGCGCCGGCCGCACTGACCTGGTGATGTTCCGCGCCAGCGACTTCACGGCACGCGCCATGCGCGACTATGGCTACAGCTACATTTCCACGGCCAAGCCAGACGGGCAGTGCTTCATCATCGTTCCGAAGGACTCCCCCCTGAAATCGCTGGCTGACATCAAGGGCAAGCGCATCGCGATGTCCGAAAAGAGCACCTACATGTCGCGCTTTTGCATTGCAGAGCTCAAGAGCAAAGGCATTGCGCTGGAG
Organism: Burkholderiales bacterium; assembly: GCA_038249155.1. Taxonomy (GTDB): domain Bacteria; phylum Pseudomonadota; class Gammaproteobacteria; order Burkholderiales; family Burkholderiaceae_C; genus Polaromonas. The sequence goes on from JBBRWN010000001.1 coordinate 309,763, forward strand.
AAGGAAAATGTGCAGTTCCTGCGCGAGCAGGGCGCGGTCGGTTTGTACCTGGAGAACAAACTGGCTGATGTGGGCGCTATCGCGTCCTATTCAAAACTGGGCGCCCAGTGGGAAAAGGACGGCAACCGCGTGCTGTATAAAAGTGTTGCGCAGCCTTACTTCCCGCTGGTGGCCAGCAAAAAGATCCGCCCGGAGCAGCTCAAGGCCATTCAGGCCGAACTGCTGGCCCTGTCCGCCAGCGACGCGGGCCGGGAAACGCTCAAGCGCATGGGCATCGAGGGCTTTGATACCGCGTCCGAAGCACGCCTGCGCGAGCTGCTGAAGTGGCTCAATCCCTAGACCCTAGAGACCGTTGCGCAGCCACTGCGCGGCTTTTTCGGCCAGCATCAAGGTCGGCGAGTTGGTGTTGCCGCTGGGGATAAGCGGCATCGCGCCCGCATCGACGACGCGCAGACCGGCCACGCCACGCACCCGCAGGTGCGAGTCGAGCACCGCCATCGGGTCGTCGCTGCGGCCCATCTTGGTCGTGCCGACCGGATGGAAAATCGTCGTCGCAATGTCGCCAGCCAGTCGCGCCAGCTCTTCGTCGCTTTGAAACTGCACGCCGGGTTTGAACTCTTCCGGCTGGTACGGGGCCAGCGCGCTCTGGCTGACGATCTTGCGCGTCACGCGCAGCGAGTCAGCCGCCACCTGCCGGTCTTCCGGCGTGCTCAGGTAGTTGGGCGCAATTGCCGGGGCGTCGGCAAAATCGCTTGACTTGATCTGCACGCTGCCCCGGCTGGTCGGGTTCAGGTTGCAGACGCTGGCGGTGAATGCATCAAAAGCGTGCAGCGGCTCGCCAAAAGCGTCCAGCGACAGCGGCTGGACGTGGTACTCGATATTGGGATAAGGCTGATCGGGCGAGCTGCGCGTGAACGCGCCCAGCTGCGAGGGCGCCATGCTCATCGGGCCGGTGCGGCGCAGCGCGTATTCCAGCCCGATGCGCGCCTTGCCCCAGAGCGAGTCGGCCATCGTGTTCAGCGACAGTCCCCAGGTTTTTTTGCCGGACGCCTGCCGCACCTTATAGACCGAGCGGATCTGCAAATGATCCTGCAAATTGGCGCCGACGCCGGGCAGGTCCTGCACGACTTCAATGCCGTGCTGGCGCAGCAGCGCTGCCGGGCCAATCCCCGAGAGCTGCAATATCTGCGGCGAGCCAATGCTGCCCGCGCACAAAATGACTTCGCCCCTGCAGCTGGCGTCGCTGGTGACGCGCGCCGTGACTTTTTCCTGGCCGGTCCAGACTTGCACGCCGGTGCAGCGCTGGCTGCCGTCGGGCTGTTTGTCGATCAGCAGCTGGCTGACCTGCGCGTTCGTCCACAGCTCAAAGTTCGGCCGACCCAGGCAGGTGGGGCGCAAAAAGGCTTTGGCGGTGTTCCAGCGCCAGCCGCTTTTCTGGTTCACCTCGAAATAACCCACGCCCTCGTTGCAGCCCCGGTTGAAGTCAGCCGTGGCCGGGATGCCCGCCTGTTGCGCGGCCTCGGCAAAGGCGTCCAGAATGTCCCAGCGCAGGCGCTGCTTTTCGACGCGCCACTCGCCGCCTGCGCCGTGCAGCGCGTCAGCGCCCTTGTAATGGTCTTCGTGCTGCTTGAAAGAGGGCAGCGCGTTGTCCCAGGCCCAGGCGTCGTCGCCGGTGAGTCGCGCCCACTGGTCGTAGTCCCTGGCCTGGCCGCGCATGTAAATCATGCCGTTGATGCTGGAGCAGCCGCCCAGCACCCGGCCGCGCGGGTAGCGCAGCGTGCGCCCGTTCAGGCCCGCGTCCGGCTCGGTCTTGAACAGCCAGTCGGTGCGCGGGTTGCCGATGCAGTGCAGGTAGCCGACCGGAATATGAATCCAGTGGTAGTCATCGGCCCCGCCCGCCTCGATCAGTAGCACGCGCTTGGCGGCGTCGGCGCTCAGGCGGTTGGCCAGCAGGCAGCCGGCCGTGCCCGCGCCTATGATGATGTAGTCGAAAATAGGGGGCGTATTGGGCATGATTTTTTGTCTCGGTCTGGGCGTAGTTTTTTGTCTGCTGGCGCTGCCGGGCATGCGGGCTGCCGGGCGAGGGGGCTTGAAGGCCTGGCCTGCCAGCGCGCCCGGCCTTGCATTGTGGCAAAAGCCGGCTGCGTCCCAGCCTTTTCAGGAGCGTGTTGATTTGAACCATGAACAGTTGCCGTTCAGTCCTTACGATGGCCGATTCGGCGCTGTGCCGACTTCAGGCCTGTTTACCCCATGCTGATCGAAGACTCCCCGCCGCGCATCGAGATTCTGGACACGCCGCAAGGCCGTGTGCTGCGGCTGCTGGGCGCCTGGACGGCCGCTGGCCTGACGGCCAAGCCCGCCTGGGAAGCGCTGAGCGTGCAATTGACGGCGCTGCGCGGCCAGGTCGGCCCGGTTTCATTGTTCGGCAAGGAAAAACAGACCGATGCACTCCCGCCCATCGCTGGTCAGTGGCGCCTGTCGGACATCGAAAAGCTCGACTATCTCGGCGCCCAGCTGCTATGGAGTGAATGGCGCCACTGCTGGCCGAGCAGCCTGCAGATCGACGCCGAGCAGCGCCAGATGCTGGAAACTGTCGAAAAATTTACGCGCCCGCTTCCCGCGCCGCAGCGCAGCAACTGGAACGAGCCGCTGCTCGTCCTGGGCAGCCGCCTGCTCCATCTGCTGGACCATGCAAAAGGGCTGGTGCGCCTGCTGGGCCAACTGCTGCTGGACATCGCCCGGCTGGTGCGCCATCCGCAGCAGGGGCCGTGGCGCGATCTGTCCGGCCATCTGTACCATTTTGGCGCGACGGCGCTGCACATCACGGCGCTGGTGGGTTTTTTGATTGGCGTGGTGCTGGCTTATCTGATTTCGCAGCAGTTGCGCCAGTTTGGCGCCGACTCTTTCATTGTCAACATTCTGGGCATTTCGCTGATCCGCGAGCTCGGGCCGGTGCTGGCGGCGATTTTGATTGCCGGGCGCAGCGGCTCGGCCATCACGGCGCAAATCGGCGTGATGCGCGTCACCGAAGAGCTCGACGCGATGCGCGTGATGGGCATTGCGCGCGGCTTCCGGCTGGTCATGCCGCGCGCGCTGGCACTGGCGCTGGTGATGCCGCTCATCAGCGTCTGGACCACGCTGGCCGCGCTGCTGGGCGGCATGCTGGCGGCGAACATCTCGATGGATGTGACGCCGTCGTTTTTTCTGCACGCGTTGCCCGCCGCTGTGAAGGTGTCCAACCTGGCGCTGGCCACGGCCAAGTCGGTGGTGTTTGGCGGGTTGATTGCGCTGATCGGCTGCCACTATGGCCTGCGCATCAAGCCCAACACCGAAAGCCTGGGCCAGGGTACGACGGCCTCGGTGGTCACGTCCATCACCGTCGTGATTCTGGTCGATGCGCTGTTCGCGGTGCTGTTTAAGAACGTGGGGATCTGAAGCATGGCCGAAGCGCTTGTCGATATCCGCCAGCTGTGGACAGTGTTCCAGCATGGCGAGCAAAAAACCGTGGTGCATCAAGACCTGAACCTGAGCGTCGGGCGCGGCGACATCATGGCGCTGGTTGGCGGCTCGGGCACCGGCAAAACCGTGCTGCTGCGCCAGATGCTCGGGCTCGAAACCCCGGCGCAGGGCCAGATCACCGTGCTGGGCCAGCCGGCGGCCGAGCTGGGCAAGCGCGGCGCGGCCAGCCGCGTCGGCATGCTGTTTCAGCAGGGTGCGCTGTTTTCGGCGTTCACGGTGCTGGAGAACATCGCCTTTCCGCTGCGTGAGCTGGGCTTGCTGCCCGCCGCGCTGATCCGCGAGGCGGCGATGGTCAAGCTGCAGATGGTCGGCCTGCCGCCCGACGCGGCACAGAAAATGCCCAGCGACCTGTCCGGCGGCATGGTCAAGCGCGTGGCGCTGGCGCGCGCCCTCATCATGGACCCGCCGCTGCTGCTGCTCGACGAGCCGACGGCCGGGCTGGACCCGGAAAGCGCCGACAGCTTTTGCGCGCTGCTGCGCACGCTGCACCAGGGCATGTGCCTGACGGTGGTGATGGTCACGCACGACCTGGACACGATTTTTGAGCTCAGTACCCGCATTGCCGTGCTGGCCGAAAAAAAGCTCATCATCAACGACACGCCCGCCAAAGTGCTGGCGTTTGAGCACCCCTTTATTCATGAATTTTTCCTGGGCGAGCGCGGCCAGCGCGCTATGGCGCTGCTGGCGCCCGCCGCCCGCCCGCTCTAGAAAGGTTTTCAAGATGGAAAACAAGGCCCACGCCCTGATGGCGGGCATCTTCGTCCTCGTCGCCAGCGCCCTGCTGGTGCTGCTGGCGTTGTGGCTGACGCGCGACAGCACCCAGCGCGACCTGTATGCCATGAGCACCGGCGCCACCATCAGCGGCCTGCAGCCGCAGGCCGTGGTGCGCTTTCGCGGCGTGCCGGTGGGCAAGGTCGAGCGCATCGGCTTTGACGACAAGGTCAAGGGCAATGTGCTGATCCTCATTTCGATAGACCGCGCCGCGCCGGTGACGAAATCGACCTTTGCCACCGTCGCCCTGCAGGGCGTGACCGGCCTGGGTTTCATCCAGCTCGATGACGACGGCAAATCGGCCGAGCGCCTGCAGCCCAATGACGCCGACCCGCCGCGCATTGCGCTCAGGCCCGGCAATCTGGACAAGCTGCTCAAGCAGAGCGGAGCGATTTTTGACCAGGCCGAGCAGGCCACGGCCCGCCTGAACCAGCTGCTGTCGGCCAAGAACGAGCAGGCGGTGACGCAGGCCGTAGGCCAGCTCAGCGAAGCGGCCACCAGCCTGAACCGGCTGGCGAAAAACCTTGAACCGACGGTGGCCGGTCTGCCCGCCCTGTCGCGCGATGCGGGCGCGGCGCTGCGTTCGGCCAAAGCCGTCACCGACGAGGCGGGCGCCACCGCCAAGCGCCTGAACCAGCCCGGCGGGCCGCTGGACCGGCTCTCCGAGGGCGGCACCGCGCTGGCCGCAGGCGTGCAGACCTTCAACCGCGCCACCCTGCCCAAGCTGGGCGAGGTGGCCGATGAAACCGCCAGCACCATGCGCCAGCTGCGCCGCACCATCAGCGCCGTGGACGACAACCCGCAGGCGCTGATCTTTGGCAACGGCCCGCTGCCGCCCGGTCCGGGCGAAGCCGGTTTTTCCGACCCTGGAGCTGCGCGATGATGCTTTTCAAGACCCGTTCAAATTTCCTCAATTCAGCGGCCCGCCGCGCTGGCGCGCCGCCGATGGCTTTTGCCGCATTGCTGGCAGCAGCGCTGCTGGGCGGCTGCGCGCTGCCGGACAAGCCCAGGCGCGCCGCGCTGTATGACTTTGGGCCGGGCGAGCTGGGTGGCGTGCTTGCTGCGCCTGCCGTGCCTGGCGGCGCCGGGACGCTCAGGCCCGCCTTGGCGCCGCTGGCCCTTGACGATATCAGCACCGCAGGCGGCGCGCTCGACAGCCAGGCGCTGCTGTACCGACTGGCCTACGCCGACGCCCGGCAGCTGCGCCCCTACGCGCAGGCGCGCTGGAGCATGCCGCCCGCGCAGTTGCTGGGCCAGCGCCTGCGCGAGCGCCTCGGCCAGCGGCGCACGGTGTTCAATGCCCGCGACGGCGTGGCGCTGAACCGCAGCCAGAACGCCAGCTTGCCGCTGCTGCGCCTGGAGCTGCAGGAGTTCAGCCAGCTGTTCAGCGCGCCCGGCACCAGCGTGGGGCTGATCCGGCTGCAGGCCACGCTGCTGGAAATCACCCCGGCGGGCGAAAAGCTGATTGCCCAGCGCGCTGTGACGGTGCAGCGCCCGGCGCCCAGCGCCGATGCAGCGGGCGGCGTACATGCCCTGACGGCGGCCGCCGACGCTGCCATCGACGCGCTGGCGCAGTGGCTGGAGCAGGCGGGTGCCCGCTGAGAAAAAATCAGCCGCGCAGCACCGGAAACAGCTTGCCCAGGCCGTCGGCCATCACCTCGACGGCCAGCGCCGCCAGAATCAGCCCCATCAGCCGGGTCATGACGTTGATGCCGGTCTTGCCCAGCACGCGGGCAATCGGGCCGGCCAGCGAAAAGCACAGCGCCGAGGCCAGGCCGATCACCAGCCCGTAGCCGACCAGCGTGCCGAGCTGGAACAGCGTTTTGGCTTTTTCCGCGTAAATCACCACTGTGGACATGGTGGCCGGGCCGGTCAGCAGCGGAATCGTCAGCGGCACCACGGCAATGCTGGCGCCCATCGCGGCCTTTTCGGCGCCGTCTTCCAGGTCGTTGCTTTTGGACTTGGCCTCGGCGGGCTGGGCGTTGAGCATGTTCATGGCGCTGATTAAGAGCAGCAAGCTGCCGCCGACCTGGAAGCTGGCCAGCGAGATGCCAAAAAAGGACAAAATCTGCAGCCCCAGCAACGCGCTGGTGGCAATCACCACAAAGGCGCTGAACGAGGCCACGATGATGGTGCGCTGGCGCTGGGCGCTGGAAAACCCCTGGGTGTAATGAATGAAAAACGGCACGATGGCCAGCGGGTTGACGATGGCCAGCAGCGTCACCAGGGGTTTAAAGTCCATTTTTTCAGCGTCTTCCGTGTCCTTGAGTCACATCCAGCAAAGCGCCTGGGGTGTCTGGCATTGTCGCCCAAGCGCCAGGTGCAGCCGGGCCGCAGGGCGCCCTGTAGCTGCCAGCTAGTTCGGGCTTTGCTGGCGCAGGTCGCTGCGCAGGCGCTCCAGCCGGTACTGGGCGTCGCGCAGATCGTCCCTTGCCTCAACCATGCGCCGGTCCGAGCGCGCGAGCTGATCGCGCAGGGTGATTTTGCGGCTGGGGGCGGTTTTGCCGTCGAGCAGTTCCTCCTCCCATTGCTTTTGCTCGTTTTGCAGGCGGGCCAGGGTTTTGCGCGCTTCCTGCTGGCGGTAGGCGGCGCTATAAAAAGGCTTGAAATTCTGCTCCAGCGATGGCGGGCAGACGTTGTTGTAGCTGCGCCCGGCCAGGCCTTCCTGGATGGCATTGTCCGGGCGGCAGTAGCTTTGCAGGCCCTGGGCGCGCCCGGCGCGGTAGCTGGCCAGGTCCATCGGCACGCCCGCTTTTGCGCAGGACTCGTGGTAGTCGGCAGCGCTGTCGGTGCGGCCCTGGCGGGCGTCTTCGACGCCGCGCCCGCGCCAGTCGGCGGTGGCGCATTCGGCCGGACTCATGCTTTCGCAGCCGCCCAGCAGGGCGCTCAGTACGGTGATTCCAAGGAGCAGTTTTTTCATGATGGCGGCTACTTTAACCGGCTAATGGCGCGTTCTGGCCAGGTAGCGCTTGCGCCAGAACACCGACATCACCACGACCACCAGCAACACCATCAGTCCAAAAATCCACCAAAATCCGCTGGCCGAATGAATCACCGGCAGGAACTCGAAGTTCATGCCAAAAAAACCGGTGATCAGGTTCAGCGGCAGAAACACGGCGGTCAGCGCCGTCAGCGTGCGCATGATGTCGTTGGTGCGGTTGCTCTGGGCGGAAAAGTGCATCTGCACGGCCGATTCGGCGCTTTGTCCCATGCGCCGCACATGGTGGATGACGCGCTCGATGTGCTCGAGCACGTCGCGCGAGCGTACCTTGAGCAGTTCGTGCTCGCGGTGCATGGCGGGCGTGCCGGGATCGGGCCAGGTTTCCACCGAGTCGATCCAGTCCTGCACGGCGGCGCGCTGGTCTTCGCAGATTTCGTCGAGATGGTGCATCGCCAGCCGGGCATCGAGCACCGAGCTCCAGTTGGTAAAGCGGCTGTCGGGCTTGAGCAGCTCGCTTTGCCAGTGGTCCATCTGGCGCGTGAGCTCGCGGCGCAGCGCCAGGTAGCCATCGACCATCTGGTTGACGATGCGCAGCATCAGGTCGGCCGGGCTGGTGGGCAGCTTGACGCCGCCGGAGCGCTCCTCGGTCGTGGTGGCGTTGAGCAGCTTGAGCGCGTAGGCTTCGCGCACCGTGCAGCCCGCCGGATGCACCGTCAGCAGCACCCGGTCAAACACGGCAAAACCGACCGGGCTGGTGTCGATGCGCTTGAGCACCGGCGGGCCGCTGCGCTTGGTCGGCTGGTGCAGCGGCTCGCCGGGCTGGGCCAGGTCGGTTTCGCTGTGCCCCGCCGCCAGTCGGCGAAACACCAGCATGTCGTACTGCGAGGTGTAGTCGTAATGCGAGGGCAGCTGGTTGTTCAGCAAGTCGGAGATGTGCAGATCCACCAGCTGGGTGCCGCACAAGAGCTGCAGCGTGGCCTGGATCTGCGCCTGCAGCACCTCGAACTCGCGCCGGGCGCAGGCGATCCAGACAAAGCCCTGGGTGGGCAACTGGGCGGGCAGGCAGTCGGTTTCGCTGACGCCCTGGTTGCCCGGGGCAATGGTAAAAACGCGCATGATAGAGCCGTCGTCCGGCTCATCCTTGGCGGAGTTTTCGGGCCGCTTCAAGGGCGAAGTAGGTCAGCACGCCGTCGGCACCGGCGCGCTTGAAGGCCAGCAGGCTTTCCATCATGACCGCGTCGTGGTCGAGCCAGCCGTTTTGCGCGGCGGCCTTGAGCATCGCGTACTCGCCGCTGACCTGGTAGGCAAACGTCGGCACGCGGAACTCGTCTTTCACGCGGCGCACCACGTCCAGATACGGCATGCCGGGCTTGACCATCACCATGTCGGCGCCTTCGGCAATGTCCATCGCCACTTCGCGCAGCGCTTCGTCGGAGTTGCCGGGGTCCATTTGATAGACCTTTTTGTCGGCCTTGCCGAGGTTGCCGGAGGAGCCAACGGCGTCGCGAAACGGCCCGTAAAACGCCGACGCGTATTTGGCGCTGTAGGCCATGATGCGGGTGTGAATCAGATTTTCTTCTTCCAGCGCCTGGCGGATGGCGCCGATGCGCCCATCCATCATGTCGCTGGGCGCGACGATATCAACCCCGGCCTCGGCCTGCGTCAGCGCCTGCTGCACCAGCGCTGCTAGCGTTTCGTCGTTCAGGATGTAGCCGTTGGCGCCGAGCAGGCCGTCCTGGCCGTGCGTGGTGTAGGGGTCCAGCGCCACATCGGTCATCACGCCGAGCTCGGGAAAGCGCCTTTTCAGCTCGCGCACCACATGCGGCACCAGGCCTTCCGGATTGGCCGCTTCCTGGCCGTCCTCGGTCTTGAGCGAGGCGTCAATCACCGGGAACAGCGCCATCACCGGAATGCCCAGCTTGACGCATTCTTCGGCCACCGGCAGCAGCAAATCGAGGCTCAGGCGCTCGACGCCGGGCATGGAGGCCACCGGTTCGCGCCGCTGCTGGCCCGCGAGCACGAACACCGGGTAAATCAGGTCGTTGGCGCTCAAGGCGTGCTCGCGCACCAGGTTGCGCGTGAAACTGTCACGGCGCAGGCGACGGGGGCGACCCATCGGGAAAGGAGCGAAGTTGGAGGCGTGCAAGGTCATGGGCAAATTGTGCCAAAGCTTTACGTCGTTGCGGGCTTGTTTTGCCGGGCGCTCGCCTGCAAGTGCGGATTTATCAGGTTTTTCAGGGAGGAATAACCTGTTTGATATGTAAGTTATTTTAATTTCTTCTTGAATTTTGAAATGATATGGTTAGAATTGGCCCATGCGGTTCTTCTTTTTGGAGGCTGCATCCCGCTTTTCCTCCCTGAGCGGGGCCTTTGCGTGTGACAGCAAAAAGGCGTTTAATCCCGGATTGCCCTTAGGCGACCGGGATTTTTTTTTGTCTTCCCGCTGCGCTGGGCGGCTGGGTTATATGGGTCGGCATGGCGGCTACACTGCGCTGCATGCTCTGGGTCAAATCTTTTCATATCGTTTTCATTGCCAGCTGGTTCGCTGGTTTGTTTTACCTGCCGCGTATTTTTGTCAACCTGGCGATGGTGCCGCCGGGCAGCGACGCCGAGCGCGCGCGGCTGCTGCTGATGGCGGGCAAGCTGCTGCGTTTTTCCACTATTCTGGCCGTTCCCGCGCTGGGCTTGGGCCTGTGGCTGTACCTGGGTTATGGCATAGGGCGCGCGCCGGGCAGCTACTGGATGCATGCCAAGCTGCTGGTGGTGGTGCTGGTCATTGGCTACCACCATGCTTGCGGCCGGATGCTGAAAAAGTTCTTGTCTGGCAGCAACACCCGCAGCCATGTCTGGCTGCGCTGGTTCAATGAAGTGCCGGTGCTGCTGTTGGTGGCGGCCGTCATTTTGGTGGTGGTCAAGCCTTGGCAGGCGTAGCTGCTGGCGCCTAGTTGCCCGTTTAGCCATGATGTTCCGGCCCGCTGCTGCCCCTTGTGTCTCTCGCCCGCCTGCGCCCCGCGCGCAGCCGACCACTGCTTGGCCGCTGGCGCTGGCGCTGGTCTGCCTGGTGGTGTATGCCAGCCTGTACCCGTTTGGCGAATGGCGTGACCAGGGCATCGCGCCGCTGCATTTTCTGAACGAGCCGCTGCCCAAATACTGGACCGGTTTTGATGTCGGCGTGAACCTGCTGGGCTATGCGCCGCTGGGCTTTTTGCTGGCGTTGGCGGCCCTGCGCAGTCGGCGCGTTCCCTGGGCCGTCAGCGTGGCGGTGCTGGGGGCCGGCTTGCTGTCGTTGACGATGGAAAGCCTGCAGACTTACCTGCCTTCGCGCGTCTCCTCCAACGTGGACTTCGCGCTGAATACGCTCGGCGCTTGGTTGGGCGCTTGCTGTGCCTGGGCGCTGGAGCACTTCGGCCTGATCCGGCGCTGGAGCGATGTGCGGGCGCGCTGGTTTTCCTCGGACGCGCGCGGCGCGCTGGTGCTGCTGCTGCTGTGGCCGCCAGCGCTGCTGTTTCCGGCGGCTGTGCCGATGGGGCTGGGCCAGGTGTTCGAGCGGCTGGAGTTGGCGCTGGCCGATGCGCTGAGCGGCACCCCGTTCCTGGAGTGGCTGCCGGTGCGCGAGATGGAGCTGCAGCCCTTGGTGCCGATTGCCGAGCTGCTGTGCGTGGCCCTGGGGGTCTTGATTCCCTGTCTGTTGGGCGCCTGCGTCATCCGCTCGCGCTGGCGGCGCCTGGCGTTTTCAGCCGCTGTCTTTGTCACCGGCCTGGCCACCTCGGCCCTGTCGGCGGCGCTGAGCTACGGGCCTGAGCACGCCTGGGCCTGGCTGGATGTGCCGGTGCAGGTCGGCGTCGGTTTTGCCGCCGTGCTGGCCTTGCTGCTGCTGGCCGTGCCGCGCCGCGCCAGCGCCGTGCTGGCGCTGCTGGCGCTGGCCGTTCACCTGGGCCTGCTGAACCAGGCGCCAGCCGATCCTTATTTTGCCCAGACCCTGCAGATATGGGAGCAGGGCCGGTTTATCCATTTTTATGGCCTGATTCAGTGGCTGGGCTGGCTCTGGCCTTATGCCGCCTTGCTGTACCTGATGCTGCGCCTGTCCGGGCGCGAACCGGCGCTGGCCGCTAAAACGTAAAATTCAGCCCATGACCACCCCTTTTTCTCCTGATGCGCCTGCGCCCGCCACCGATGCGCCTGAGGCCTCTTATTACGAGCGCCACATTTTCTTTTGCCTGAACCAGCGCGCCAATGGCGAAGACTGCTGCGCCGCGCACGGCGCCCAGCAAGGCTTTGAGCGCTGCAAGGCCCAGGTGAAGGTGGCCGGTCTGGCTGGGCCGGGCCAGGTGCGGGTGAATAAAGCCGGTTGCCTGGACCGCTGCGCGGCCGGGCCGGTGGCGGTGGTTTATCCCGAGGCAGTCTGGTACAGCTTTGTCGATGACAGCGACATCGACGAGATCGTCGAGTCGCACCTGAAAAACGGCCAGGTGGTCGAGCGCCTGCGCGTGCCGCCGCACCTGGGGCGCTAAGGCGCTAAGGCGCTAAGGCGCGCCGGCTTTCGTGGCGATGGCTTTCGTCGCCTTCACCGACTCAACAGGACCGCTTTCGTGAACTCCAAAACCCGTAAATACAGCATCGCAGGGCCAGCCGGTGCGCTCGACGTTGCGCTAGACCTGCCCGCAGGCGCCTCTCGGGGCATGGCCGTCATCGCGCACCCGCATCCGCTGTTTGGCGGCACGATGGACAACAAGGTGGTGCAGACGCTGGCGCGCGCTTTTATCCAGTCGGGCTGGACGGCGGTGCGCTTTAACTTTCGCGGCGTCGGCGGCAGTGCGGGCAGCCATGACGAGGGCCGGGGCGAGCTGGACGATTTTCTCGCCGTGGTCCAGCATGTGGCGCCGCTCGGGCAGGACACCGGCGCGCTGGCGCTGGCCGGTTTTTCGTTCGGTGCTTTTGTCACCACGCATGCGTTTGCGCAGCTCAGTGCGGCCCGCCCGATTGAAAAACTCGTGCTGGTCGGCACCAGCGTCAGCCGCGCTCCGGCGGCGCCAGTGGCCGCCAGCGCGCATTTCAATACCCTGGTGGTGCATGGCGAGCAGGATGACACCGTGCTGCTGCCCGCCGTGCTGGACTGGGCGCGGCCGCAGGCACTTCCTGTTACGGTTGTCCCCGGCGTCGGTCATTTCTTTCATGGACAATTAACGCTACTGAAAAATCTGGTGATCCGCCATCTGGCCTGCCCGGTGCATTGAATCTTTTTTTTGATTCTGCGCCCGCCACCCTTGCCGCTCTTTCTTTCCCTCTTTTTTTATCGGCTTTCTGACATGCAATGCACACTCAAGGCCCCTGTCGGCCTGCGCGGCCTGACCGCCACCCTGATTCTGGTTTGTTCCGTGCTGCTGCCCGCCGCACAGGCCCAGACGCCCCAGGCGCCTGAAATTGCCGCCCGCGCCTATTTGCTGCTGGACGTGAGTTCCAACCAGATTCTGGCGGCCAAAGATATCGACACCCCGGTCGAGCCCGCCTCGCTGACCAAGCTGATGACCGAATACCTGGTGTTTGACGCGCTAAAGGCGAAAAAAATCAACCTCAAGCAAACCTTTGGCGTGAGCGAGCGGGCCTGGAAAATGCCCGGCTCGCGCATGTTCATCGACCCCAAAATGCAGGTGCCTGTCGAAGACCTGATCAAGGGCATGGTGGTGCAGTCGGGCAACGATGCCACGATGGCGCTGGCCGAGGGCGTGGGTGGAACGGCCGAACATTTTGTCGAGCTGATGAACCAGCAGGCCCAGGTGCTGGGCATGAAATCGACCGGCTATAAAAATCCCGAAGGCCTGACCGTGCAGGGCCACACCACCACGGCGCGCGATCTGAGCGTGCTGTCGGTGCATCTGATGCAGGATTTCCCCGACTACATCGGCTACTCGGCGATCAAGAAATACCGCTACCCCGGCACCCCCGCCACCAACGACACCAACCGCAACTTGCTGCTGTTTCGCGACCCCACCGTCGATGGCCTGAAAACCGGCCACACCGAGGCTGCCGGTTTCTGCCTGATCGCCACGGCCAAGCGCGAGTTTCCGAATCTGGGGTCTGCTGGCGCGCCCGGCAGTCGGCGCCTGCTGGCCATTGTGCTGGGCACGGCCAGCGACAGCGCCCGCGCCACCGAGGCGCAAAAGCTGCTGAACTGGGGTTACACCGCTTATGAAGGCGTCAAGCTGTTTGACGCCGGTCAGGCCGTCGCAACCCCGGCCATCTGGAAAGGTAAAGCCCCAGCCGTCAAGATTGGCCGGCCGGAAGCGATTGTGGTGTCGGTTCCAGCAGGCAGTGCGGCCAAGCTCAAAACCCAGCTCGCCCGGCCCGATCCGCTGCTTGCGCCTTTGACCAAAGGCCAGTCGGTGGGCACGCTCAAAGTCATGCTGGGTGAGACCCTGGTCGCCGAAGTGCCGCTGGTGGCGTTGGAAACCGTGGCGGAGTCCGGCGTCCTGGGCCGCGCCTGGGATTCGATCCGGCTGTGGATTAAATAAAGGCTTACTTTTTCAGGTAAATCTGGTCAAAGCTGGCGCCGTCGGCAAAGTGCTCTTTGTCCGCTTTGGTCCAGCCGCCAAAGGCCTGTTCGATGGTGAATAGCTTGATTTTTGGCAGCTGCCCGGCGTATTTGGCCTGCGCCTTGGGCGAGATCGGGCGGTAGAAGTTTTTGCCCGCCATGTCCTGGCCCTCGTCGGTGTAGAGGTATTCCAGATAGGCCTGGGCCACGGCGCGCGTGCCTTTGCGGTCCACGTTTTTATCCACCACGGCCACCGGCGGCTCGGCCAAAATGCTCAGCGACGGATAGATGATGTCCACCTTGCTGCCGAACTCTTTTTCCAGCAGGTGCGCCTCATTTTCCCAGGAGATGAACACATCGCCCTGGCCGCGCTGGGCAAAGGTGATGGACGAGCCGCGCGCACCGGTGTCGAGCACCGGCACGTTGGCATACAGCTTGGTGACGAATTCCTTGGCCTTGAGATCGCCGTCAGTTTTGCCGCCGAATTTGCGCTTGGCAAATTCCCAGGCCGCCAGGTAGTTCCAGCGCGCCCCGCCCGAGGTCTTGGGGTTGGGCGTGATGACGCTGACGCCCGGCTTGACCAGGTCGTCCCAGTCGCGGATAGCCTTGGGGTTGCCCTGGCGCACGACCAGCACGATGGTTGAGGTGTAAGGCGCCGAGTTGTGCGGCAGGCGCTTTTGCCAGTCTTTCGCCAGCCACTGGCCGTTGTTGGCCAGCGCGTCGATGTCGCCCGCCAGGCCCAGCGTCACCACATCGGCGTCCAGCCCGTCGATCACCGAGCGGGCCTGCTTGCCCGAGCCGCCGTGCGACTGCTTGATGCTCACGTCTTGGCCGGTCTTGGCTTTCCAGTGCCGGGCAAAAGCGGCGTTGAACTCGACATACAGCTCGCGGGTCGGGTCGTAGGACACGTTGAGCAAGTTGACCTGCGGCTGCTGGGCGCCAGCGCCCAGGGCGGCGCCAGCCAGCACGGCGGCCAAGGTGACATTGAAAAGACGGCGGTGGTGAAACATGGGACTCCTGGACTCATAAAAAAGTGGCGATGCAGCGAATTCTGGCGCGCCAGGTTTGAAATGAGAACAACCGAGTTTTTGTTTCTTAATTACTTACTTGTCTTTTAAATTTAAAAATCATGATAAAAATTGCTGATTTACGCCTCTTTTTGCTATTTTTATATTCTTTTTAACCTATAAAGTAAGAACTTTATATTCTTTTGAGTTTTAAGGTTTTTTGCCAACAATGCCTTATTCTTGCAACTGACCTTTTCAAAATGACCTCTGCACGCCTCATCATTGTTCCCGGCTGGCGCGATTCCGGCCCCGGCCACTGGCAAAGCCTGTGGGCCGAGCAGCTGCCCGGCGCGCTGCGCGTGCAGCAGGACGACTGGATCGCGCCGAACCGCACCGCCTGGGTCGAGTCGATTGCCCGCACGATCTTGGCGCAGGACAGCCCGGTGATCGTGGTCGCGCACAGCCTGGGCTGCATCGCCACGGCGCACCTGCCGCCTGAAGCGGCGGCGCGCATTCAGGGCGCTTTGCTGGTGGCGCCCGCCGACCCGGAGCGCCTGGCCGTGCTCAGCGACTTTGCGCCAGTGCCGTTTCAAAAGCTGCCGTATCGCCATCTGCTGGTGGCCAGCAGCAACGACCCGTATTGCCCGGCGCGGCTGGCGGGCGCTTATGCCCGCGCCTGGGGCAGCGAATTTGTCCGCCTGCCGGAGGCGGGCCACATCAACACCGAATCGGGCCACGGCGAATGGCCGCTGGGCCTGGCGCTGCTGCAATCGCTGACGGGCGAGGTTTCGCAGACAATGCCTGCCCTTTCTGATTTTTCAACCTTACCTTTTGGAGCCCTGACGGCATGACCTCAACATTCAAACGCGCACTCGTCACTTTGGCACTGGCCGCCAGCGGCATCGCTTCGGCCCAGACCCAGACGCTGCTCAACGGCTCCTACGACGTGGCCAGAGAGTTCTACAAGGACTACAACGCCGCCTTCATCGTCCACTACAAAAAAACCACCGGCAAGGACGTGAAGATTGACCAGTCGCACGCCGGCTCCAGCGCCGTGGCGCGCTCGGTGGCTGACGGGCTGGACGCCGATGTGGTGACGATGAACACCTCCACCGACGTGGAATTCCTCGCCAACGCGGGCGTGGTCGCCAAGGACTGGGCCAAGCGTTTTCCGGGCAACGCCTCGCCGACCACCTCGACGATGCTGTTTCTGGTGCGCAACGGCAACCCCAAGGGCATCAAGGACTGGGACGATCTGGTCAAGCCCGGCATTCAGGTCATCGTCGTGAACCCGAAAACCGGCGGCAATGGCCGCTACACCTACCTCGCCGCTTGGGGTTACGCGAAAAAGAAGGGCGTGACCGACGCGCAGGCCGCCGAGTTTGTCGGCAAGCTGTACAAGAACGTGCCGATTCTGGGCAAGGGCGGGCGCGACGCGACCAGCGCCTTCCTGCAGCGCAACATCGGCGACGCGCTGATCACCTTTGAATCTGAAGTCGTCTCGGTGGACAAGGAGTTTGGCGCGGGCAAGGTCGATGCCGTCTATCCATCCATCAGCATCCTGGCGGAAAACCCGGTGGCTGTCGTCGAGCGCACCGTCGCCAAGAAGGGTACGGCAGAGTTGGCCAAGGCTTATTTAAATTACCTGTATTCCGATGAAGGCCAGGAAATCGCTGCCAAACACGCGCTGCGTCCGCGCTCGCCTGCCATCCTGAAAAAATATGCCGCCACCTTCAAGCCGCTGCAGCTTTTCACCGTGCAGGAAATGTTCGGCTCGCTGAGCGATGCGCAGAAAGTCCACTTCAATGACGGTGGCCAGTTCGACAAGCTCTACACCGTCAAGTAAGTCATGACTGCTTTGTCTTTGGGGGCGGGCGCCAGTCCTGCGCGCCCGCCCCGGCGCGTGCTGCCGGGCTTCAAGCTGACGCTGGGTTACACGGTGCTGTACCTGAGCCTGATCGTGCTGATTCCGATTTCGGCGCTGGTGCTGAAAACTTTCACGCTGACGTGGGACCAGTTTGTGCTGGCCGTCAGTTCGCCGCGCGTGCTGGCGTCTTACCGGCTGACCTTTGGCGCGTCGCTGATCGCCGCGCTGGTCAATCTGGTGTTTGGCCTGCTGCTGGCCTGGGTGCTGGTGCGCTACAAGTTTCCGGGCAAGAAAATCGTCGATGCGCTGGTTGATTTGCCGTTTGCGCTGCCGACCGCTGTGG
The DNA here is from genome assembly GCA_038249155.1 of Burkholderiales bacterium. Lineage (GTDB taxonomy): Bacteria > Pseudomonadota > Gammaproteobacteria > Burkholderiales > Burkholderiaceae_C > Polaromonas. The sequence continues at coordinate 326,740 of JBBRWN010000001.1, forward strand.
CGGGCATTTCGCTGACCGCGCTGCTGGCGGGCAACGGCTGGATTGGCCAGTATCTGGAGCCGATGGGCATCAAGCTGGCGTTCACGCCGGGGGGCATTGTGATTGCCTTGATTTTTGTCGGCCTGCCGTTTGTCGTGCGCACGGTGCAGCCGGTGCTCGAAGACGCCGAAAAGGAACTCGAAGAAGCCGCCACCGCGCTGGGCGCGACGCGGCTGCAGATTTTCATCAAGGTGATTTTTCCGCACATCGCCCCGGCGCTGCTCACCGGCTTTGCAATGGCCTTTGCCCGCGCGATTGGCGAATACGGCTCGGTGATTTTCATTGCCGGCAACATGCCGATGGTGTCTGAAATCACGCCGCTGATCATCATCGGCAAGCTCGAACAATACGACTATGCGGGCGCCACCGCCGTGGCCGTGGTGATGCTGGTGATTTCGTTCGCGCTGCTGCTGGTCATCAACGCGCTGCAGGGCTGGCAGCGCCGCCACACCGGAGCTGCATCATGAGCGGGCCATCTTTCCAACCAGTCCGCCGCGCCCAAGCGGGCACGACTGAAGCGCCGTGGGTGCGCTGGACCTTGATTAGCGTCGCGCTGCTGTTTGTGCTGCTGTTTCTGGTGCTGCCGCTGGCTGCCGTGTTTACTGAAGCCTTGCGCAAGGGCGTGGGCGCTTACCTCGAAGCGCTGCAGGAGCCTGACGCCTGGTCGGCCATCAAGCTGACCTTGATTGCCGCCGCGATTGCCGTGCCGCTGAACCTGGTGTTTGGCGTGGCGGCGGCTTGGGCGATTGCCAAGTACGAGTTTGCCGGTAAATCGTTTTTGACGACGCTGGTGGATCTGCCGTTTTCCGTCTCGCCCGTCGTGGCCGGTTTGATGTATGTGCTGCTGTTTGGCGCGCAGGGCTGGTTCGGGCCGTGGCTGCAGGCGCATGACATCAAAATCATTTTTGCCGTGCCCGGCATTGTGCTGGCGACTGTGTTCGTCACCTTTCCCTTCATCGCGCGCGAATTGATTCCGCTGATGCAGGCGCAGGGCAGCGACGAGGAGCAGGCCGCCATCGTGCTCGGCGCGACGGGCTGGCAGACTTTCCGGCATGTCACGCTGCCGAACATCAAATGGGGGCTGATCTACGGCGTGATCCTGTGCAATGCGCGGGCGATGGGCGAGTTTGGCGCGGTTTCAGTCGTTTCCGGCCACATTCGCGGCCAGACCAACACGCTGCCGCTGCATGTGGAAATTCTCTATAACGAGTACCAGTCGGTGGCCGCGTTTGCCGTGGCCTCACTGCTGGCGATTTTGGCGCTGGTCACGCTGGCGATTAAATCGGTGGCCGAATGGCGCCACGAGGCTGAAATGAAAGCCGCCGCCGCGCTGCCGCCCGAGCGGCCCTTCACTTCCGAAAAATAAAAGAGAAGCATCATGAGCATTGAAATTCGCAACGTCAGCAAGCAGTTTGGCGCTTTTCAGGCGCTGGGCGACGTGAGCCTGGACATTGAATCGGGCGAGCTGGTCGCGCTGCTCGGCCCGTCGGGCTGCGGCAAGACCACGCTGCTGCGCATCATCGCCGGGCTGGAAACGCCGGACCGGGGCAGCATTTTGTTCAGCGGCGAAGACACCACCGATGTGCATGTGCGCGAGCGCGGCGTGGGTTTTGTCTTTCAGCATTACGCGCTGTTTCGCCACATGACGGTGTTTGAAAACGTCGCTTTTGGCCTGCGCGTCAAGCCGCGCGCGCTGCGCCCGAGCGAAGCGCAGATCAAGGAAAAAGTGCATTCGCTGCTCAGTCTGGTGCAACTCGACTGGCTGGCGGATCGCTTTCCGTCGCAGCTCTCGGGCGGCCAGCGCCAGCGCATCGCGCTGGCGCGAGCTTTGGCCGTCGAGCCCAAAGTGTTGCTGCTCGATGAGCCCTTCGGCGCGCTCGACGCCAAGGTGCGCAAGGAACTGCGCCGCTGGCTGCGCCGCCTGCATGACGATTTGCACGTCACCAGCATTTTTGTCACGCACGACCAGGAAGAAGCGCTGGAGGTGGCCGACCGCGTGGTCTTGATGAATCGCGGCAAGATCGAGCAGATTGGCTCGCCGCAGCAGGTCTGGGATCATCCTGCCAGTCCGTTTGTCTATGGCTTTCTGGGCGACGTGAACCTGTTCCACGGCCGCGCCCACGAAGGCGAAATCCAGCTCGACGGTATGAAGCTGGCTTCGCCTGAGCACGGCGCTGTTCAGAACGCCAAGGCGTTTGCCTATGTGCGCCCGCACGACCTGGAAGTCGAGCGCTACGCGCCGGGCGCGCCCGGCATCGTCGCCAAACTCGACCGGGCGATTGTCATCGGCCCGATTGCCCGGCTCGAACTGATTCCCGTCGAAGGCCAGCAGGCGGGCAACCCGTCAGCCGATCCGTTGATTGAAGCGCAGATGCCCGCGCAGAAATTCCGCGACATGGGGCTGAAGGAGGGCGAAACGCTGGTGCTGAACCCACGCAAAGCCCGCGTGTTTGTCGATGCGGGCGAGGGCATTTAGGGCCAGATTTTCGCCTGTAAACGACACGGCGCGCGGCTTGCCTGCGCGCGCTACTTGAGCCTTTTTTTCATCCCGCTTATACTAGAAAGCTTTTCCGCTTTTGGTGCGGGGAAGTTTCATTGTTATTCCAGACGTTTAGGGACGTTTTTAAATGCCAACCATCAATCAGTTAGTTCGCCAAGGGCGCGAGGTCGAAAAGATCAAGTCCAAAAGCCCCGCCATGGAGAATTCTCCACAGCGCCGTGGCGTGTGTACCCGTGTGTACACCACCACGCCTAAGAAGCCAAACTCCGCTCTGCGTAAAGTCGCCAAGGTGCGCCTGACCAACGGATTTGAAATCATCTCCTACATCGGCGGCGAAGGCCACAATCTGCAGGAACACAGCGTGGTGCTGGTTCGCGGCGGCCGGGTCAAGGATTTGCCCGGCGTGCGCTACCACATCGTGCGTGGTTCGCTCGATTTGCAAGGCGTGAAAGACCGCAAGCAGTCGCGCTCCAAGTACGGCGCCAAGCGTCCAAAGGCGAAGTAATTCGCCTAGGCTCGAACTGCAAGGTTCGCGCCCGAAGAAGTCGCTGTGACTTTTTCAAAAAAACAGGTGCTTGACTTACCCTGGCCGGTAGCGTTGAGCGAAGTGACCCAAGTGCAAATTGTTTGCGCCGGTCGAGTAAGTGGGAGTTTGCTAACTCTCGCGGTGTTGCAGGAACAAAAAGTTCGGGCAGCGCCAACTGAAGCAAAGAGGTGAAAAAATGCCACGTCGTCGCGAAGTCCCTAAACGTGAAATTCTTCCTGATCCAAAATTTGGCGATGTTGATCTCGCCAAATTCATGAACGTGATCATGCAAGGCGGCAAAAAGGCCGTCGCTGAGCGCATCATTTATGGCGCGCTCGAATTTATCGAGAAAAAGAACCCAGGCAAAGACCCGCTGGAAGCCTTCCACATGGCCATCGGCAACATCAAGCCTATGGTTGAAGTGAAGTCCCGCCGCGTCGGTGGCGCCAACTACCAGGTGCCGGTTGAAGTGCGTCCCGTGCGCCGTATGGCCCTGGCCATGCGCTGGTTGAAAGAGTCCGCCAAGAAGCGCGGCGAGAAGTCGATGTCCCTGCGTCTGGCCAATGAGCTGATGGAAGCGACCGAAGGCCGTGGCGGCGCCATGAAAAAGCGTGACGAAGTTCACCGCATGGCCGAAGCCAACAAGGCTTTCAGCCACTTCCGCTTCTAAACTGCCGATGGCAGTGGTGACTGCGCTTACTTGACGGGTTGCTCCCAAGCTTCAAGGTGACCAAAACACCTTGATGTTTGGCAGTTCAACCCCAACTCCTGCCGACTCGGTGCCAAAAGCGCCCAGTCGGCAGACGCGTAGAAAAACCAGAGAAATATCCAGGCAACGAGTCTTTGTTCGCAACACCGAACTGAAAGTAATTTATGTCCCGCGCTACCCCCATTAAAAACTACCGCAACATCGGTATTTCCGCGCACATTGATGCCGGCAAGACCACCACCACCGAGCGGATTCTCTTCTACACCGGCGTGAGCCACAAGATTGGTGAAGTGCATGATGGCGCGGCCACCATGGACTGGATGGAGCAAGAGCAAGAGCGTGGCATCACGATCACCTCTGCGGCCACCACCTGCTTCTGGAAGGGCATGGACGCGTCCCTGGGCGAGCACCGCATCAACATCATTGACACCCCCGGCCACGTCGATTTCACGATTGAAGTCGAGCGCTCGATGCGCGTGCTGGACGGCGCCTGCATGGTCTATTGCGCCGTGGGCGGCGTGCAGCCCCAGTCGGAAACCGTCTGGCGTCAGGCCAACAAATATAAAGTGCCGCGTCTGGCCTTTGTCAACAAGATGGACCGCACCGGCGCGAACTTCTTCAAGGTCGTCGAGGGCATGAAGCTGCGCCTCAAGGCCAGCCCCGTGCCGATGGTGATCCCCATTGGCGCTGAAGAAAACTTCACCGGCGTGGTCGATTTGCTGCTGATGAAAGCCATCATCTGGGACGAAGCCTCGCAAGGCATGAAGTTCAGCTACGAAGAAATTCCTGCCGATCTGGTGGCTTCGGCCAACGAATGGCGCGAAAAGATGGTCGAAGCCGCTGCCGAAGCCAGCGAAGAACTGATGAACAAGTACCTTGAAGAAGGCGACTTGAGCATGGAAGAAATCAAGCTCGGCATCCGCACCCGCACCATCGCCAGCGAAATCCAGCCGATGTACTGCGGTTCAGCGTTCAAGAACAAGGGCGTGCAGCGCATGCTGGACGCCGTGATTGAATTCATGCCCTCGCCCATCGACATCCCGCCCGTCGGTGGTACCGATGAAGACGAAGCACCGGTGAGCCGTGTGGCCGACGACTCCGAGAAATTCTCGGCGCTGGCCTTCAAGCTGATGACCGACCCGTTTGTCGGCCAGTTGACCTTTGTGCGCGTCTATTCCGGCGTGCTGAAAAAGGGCGACACCGTTTACAACCCGATCAAGGGCAAGAAAGAGCGTATCGGCCGTATCGTCCAGATGCACGCCAATGAGCGCCAGGAAGTCAGCGAAATCTGCGCCGGCGACATCGCCGCCTGCGTGGGTCTGAAAGACGTGACCACGGGCGAAACCCTGTGCGATCCAGACGCCATCATCATGCTGGAGCGCATGGTGTTCCCGGAGCCGGTGATTGCCCAGGCCGTCGAGCCAAAGACCAAAGCTGACCAGGAAAAAATGGGCATCGCCCTGCAGCGCCTGGCCGCAGAAGATCCATCGTTCCGCGTCAAGACCGACGAAGAATCGGGCCAGACCATCATCGCCGGTATGGGCGAGTTGCACCTGGAAATCATCGTGGACCGCATGAAGCGCGAGTTCGGTGTGGAAGCCAACGTCGGCAAGCCGCAGGTGGCTTACCGCGAAACCATCCGCAAGACCATCGAAGATGCCGAAGGCAAGTTCGTGCGCCAGTCCGGCGGCAAGGGCCAGTACGGCCACGTCGTGCTCAAGATCGAGCCGAATGAACCCGGCAAGGGCATCGAATTCGTCGATGCCATCAAGGGCGGCGTGGTGCCACGCGAGTACATCCCTGCGGTGGAAAAGGGCATCAACGAAGCCGTGACTTCGGGCGTTCTGGCCGGTTACCCGGTGGTCGATGTGAAGGTCACGCTGCACTTCGGTTCTTACCACGACGTGGACTCGAACGAACTCGCGTTCAAGATGGCCGCCATTTTCGGCTTCAAGGAAGGCTGCCGCAAGGCCAGCCCGGTCATTCTGGAGCCAATGATGGCTGTGGAAGTCGAGACGCCTGAAGACTACGCCGGCAACGTGATGGGCGATCTGGCCTCACGTCGCGGCATGGTGCAGGGTATGGAAGACATGGTTGGCGGCGGCAAGGTCATCAAGGCTGAAGTGCCGCTGTCCGAAATGTTCGGCTACTCGACCACGCTGCGCTCGATGTCTCAGGGCCGTGCGACGTACTCGATGGAGTTCAAGCACTACTCGGAAGCCCCGCGCAATGTGTCCGAAGCCATCATGGCGGCGCGCGCCAAGTAAAAAAAGCCGGTGCCGGCGCCCTCAAGGCGCTGGCATCCACCAAGTTCTGTCTGCGATTGTGTGCCACTTTGTACCCGTGCGAAGTGAACCAGCAACACAGTGCAAACGTTAAACCACACACGGGCATGTTCTTTAGAGCTGGAGTTTGAAAATGGGTAAAGAGAAATTTTCGCGGACCAAGCCGCACGTCAACGTTGGCACCATCGGTCACGTTGACCACGGCAAGACCACGCTGACCGCCGCTATCACGACCGTGCTGGCAGCCAAATTCGGCGGCACCGCCAAGGGCTACGATCAAATTGACGCAGCGCCTGAAGAAAAAGCACGCGGCATCACCATCAACACCGCCCACGTCGAGTACGAAACGGCGAACCGCCACTACGCGCACGTCGATTGCCCAGGCCACGCCGATTATGTGAAGAACATGATCACCGGCGCGGCCCAGATGGATGGCGCTATCCTGGTTTGCTCGGCCGCTGACGGCCCGATGCCCCAGACCCGCGAACACATCCTGCTGGCCCGTCAGGTGGGCGTGCCTTACATCATCGTGTTCCTGAACAAGTGCGACATGGTCGATGACGAAGAGCTGCTTGAGCTGGTCGAAATGGAAGTGCGCGAGCTGCTGGACAAATACGATTTCCCCGGCGACGACACCCCCATCATCCGTGGCAGCGCCAAGCTGGCCATGGAAGGCGATAAGGGTCCGCTGGGCGAAGAAGCCATCATGAAGCTGGCCGACGCCCTGGATAGCTACATTCCCCTGCCAGAACGTGCCGTTGACGGCGCTTTCCTGATGCCCGTGGAAGATGTGTTCTCCATCTCCGGTCGCGGCACTGTGGTGACCGGCCGTATCGAGCGCGGCATCATCAAGGTCGGCGAAGAAATCGAAATCGTCGGTATCGCTGACACGCAAAAGACCATCTGCACCGGCGTGGAAATGTTCCGCAAGCTGCTCGATCAGGGCCAGGCTGGCGACAACGTCGGCATCCTGCTGCGCGGCACCAAGCGTGAAGACGTGCAGCGCGGCCAAGTGCTGTGCAAGCCCGGCTCCATCAAGCCACACACGCATTTCACCGGCGAAATCTACGTTTTGAGCAAGGACGAAGGCGGCCGTCACACGCCCTTCTTCAACAACTACCGCCCCCAGTTCTACTTCCGCACGACGGACGTGACCGGTGCTATTGAACTGCCAGAAGGCAAGGAAATGGTCATGCCTGGCGACAACGTGTCGATCACCGTCAAGCTGATCAACCCGATTGCCATGGAAGAAGGCCTGCGTTTCGCCATCCGCGAAGGCGGCCGTACCGTGGGCGCTGGCGTTGTGGCCAAGATCCTCGCGTAATTTAAAAATCGTCAAATTACTGTTTGTACGATTGAAGAGGTTTGATACAGGGGTATAGCTCAATTGGCAGAGCGTCGGTCTCCAAAACCGAAGGTTGATGGTTCGATTCCTTCTGCCCCTGCCACCCGGTTGCTGATATGTATCGGTGATTGAAGGTGGTTTCAAAAACAAGCAAGCCCGCCAGGAGTAAAAACTCTAGGTGGGCTTAAGCGTCTGTATAGACGCATGAAGATTGAACAGGAAATCCGGCAATCATGGCCTCTTCTCAAGTTGAAACTGTCAGTACCAATGCCGACAAAGCCAAGCTGGGCCTGGCAATTGCGCTGGTGCTGGGCTCTCTTGCAGGGTTTTACCTGCTGGGCAAGCAGGGTCAGGCAGCCCAGTGGGGTGCTTTGATTGTGGGTCTGGTGGCGGCAGTGGCTGTTTTTATCTCTTCGGAGATGGGTCAGCAATTGGTGGCTTTCGGGCGCGACTCTGTACGCGAGGTTAAAAAAGTAGTCTGGCCAGAACGCAAGGAAGCGGTCCAGATGACGGCTTACGTGTTCGGCTTCGTGGTGGTCATGGCATTGTTTTTGTGGCTTACGGATAAAACACTCGAATGGGTGTTTTACGACCTGATCCTGGGATGGAAAAAATAATGAGTGATCTGAACAGTACGGTAGCCGGCGACGCGGCATCGGATGCTTCCCTCGCCTTGACGCCTGGGATGCACTGGTATGTTGTCCATGCCTATTCCGGCATGGAAAAGGCGGCTGAGCGCAATATTGTCGAGCGCATCAACCGCTCTGGCATGCAGGCCAAGTTCGGCCGTTTCCTGGTGCCCACCGAGGAAGTCGTCGAGATCAAAAACGGCCAGAAAAAAACCACGGAACGCCGTTTCTTTCCCGGCTATGTGCTGGTCGAGATGGTGATGGATGACGAAACCTGGCACCTGGTGAAGCACACCAACAAGGTCACGGGTTTTGTCGGCGGGGCGAAAAATCGCCCATCGCCCATTTCCGAAGAGGAAGTCCAGAAAATTGTCAGCCAGATGCAGACGGGCACCGAAAAGCCCCGGCATAAGGTTGAGTTTGAAGCGGGCGAATATGTCCGCGTCAAGGACGGTCCGTTCACCGACTTCAACGGCACGGTCGAAGAAGTCAACTACGAGAAGAATAAAGTGCGCGTGTCAGTCACGATCTTCGGACGTGCGACACCGGTCGAGCTGGAATTCAGCCAGATCGAGAAAACCTGAGCCTCTGACATCTGGCGGGCAGGCCTTCTGCAGGCGTGAAATTAAACGCTGCATTGCCCTGCATTTCCGCCGACACCCTGAATTTGCGCTTTGCGACTCGGCGCGAGCGGTTCTTTGGAACTGTTTTTTGAGTTGTGTAACCCCGGGAAGCCTGAGCGCTGTTGTTTGACAGTTTTCGGGCGTTATGACCCGCAAGGAGAAAAGTATGGCGAAAAAAATCGTCGGCTTCATTAAGCTGCAAGTGCCAGCTGGTAAAGCTAACCCATCCCCCCCGATTGGCCCGGCCCTGGGTCAGCGCGGCCTGAACATCATGGAGTTCTGCAAGGCATTCAATGCGCAGACTCAAGGTGTTGAGCCCGGTCTGCCACTGCCTGTGGTGATTACCGCTTTTGCCGACAAGAGCTTTACCTTCATCATCAAGACGCCACCGGCTGTCACGCTGATCAAGAAAGCCATCAAGCTCGACAAGGGTTCTGCCACGCCGCACACGGCTAAAGTTGGCAAGATCACCCGCGCCCAGCTGGAAGAAATCGCCAAAACCAAAATGAAAGACCTGACGGCCGCCGATCTGGATGCCGCAGTCCGTACTATTGCCGGTTCTGCCCGTTCCATGGGTGTGACGGTGGAGGGTGTTGTATGAGCAAGCTGACCAAACGTCAAAAAACCATCGGCGACAAAGTTGACAGCAACAAGCTGTACACATTGCCTGATGCCCTCGGCCTCGTGAAAGAGTTCGCAGTTGCCAAGTTCGATGAATCCATCGACGTGGCCGTTCAACTCGGCATCGATGCCAAGAAATCTGACCAGGTGGTTCGTGGCGCTGTCGTGATGCCCAACGGCACTGGCAAGACCAAGCGTGTCGCTGTGTTTGCCCAGGGTGTCAAGGCCGAAGAAGCCAAAGCCGCCGGTGCCGACATCGTCGGCATGGACGATCTGGCTGCCGACATCAAGGCAGGCAAGATGGACTTCGACGTGGTGATCGCTTCCCCCGATGCCATGCGCATCGTCGGTACGCTCGGCCAGATCCTCGGCCCACGCGGCCTGATGCCCAACCCAAAGGTTGGTACCGTGACGCCTGACGTCGCGACAGCTGTGCGCAACGCAAAAGCGGGCCAGGTCCAGTTTCGCGTTGACAAGGCCGGTATCGTGCATGGCACCATCGGTCGTCGCTCGTTCGATACCGAAAAGCTGCAAGGCAATCTGGCTGCACTGATCGACGCACTGATCAAGGCCAAGCCTGCTACCAGCAAGGGTGTGTACCTGAAGAAAGTCGCCGTATCGTCAACGATGGGTGTAGGCGTTCGCGTCGACACGCAAACCATCGCTGCTTAAGGGAAAAATTTGAACGGCGCGCAGGCGTCGCTCAGAGTGGTGGGCTGCCGGGGTTCTCCCGGGCAGGTCATCCAGGACCGTTGGTGCGCACAGCCTGAATTAACTGTTCAGGTCGGGCGCTTAATCGAAAGACAGCCAACGCAGATGGCGGCCCCGCTGCTTGAATGGTTTTGAAAAGAATCTGAAAACAGTTGGTCGCTGAACATGAGCGTGTTGAAGGGTTGAAAGCAGGTGCAAGCCCGCTGAAACCCGATAGCACATTTTTAAGGAGTAGACCTTGAGTCTCAATCGCAGTGAGAAACAAGCCGTCATTGATGAAGTGACAGGCCTCGCCGCTAAAGCTCAAACGCTCG
>JBBRWN010000002.1:0-274565 GCA_038249155.1 Burkholderiales bacterium
AGGGTTCGCCCGCCAGCAATGGCGGGCGTGGATTGAAACACCAACGTCTAAGAAATGTTTCTCGACGCCCGCATGGTTCGCCCGCCGGCAATGGGGGGCGTGGATTGAAACATGGGTATGGGCTTGTTGGAGGTGTTGAAGAACTCGGTTCGCCCGCCAGCAATGGCGGGCGTGGATTGAAACCGAGTGACATGGTTATCCCAATAAAAAGCCCGCCAGGTTCGCCCGCCAGCAATGGCGGGCGTGGATTGAAACGTCGGTGTTTGAATGCACCGCTGTGGCCGCACTGGTGGTTCGCCCGCCAGCAATGGCGGGCGTGGATTGAAACACCTTTGTCCCTAGGGACAACATCAGAAAAACTAGGTTCGCCCGCCAGCAATGGCGGGCGTGGATTGAAACGCTGTCTAAACTAGCAGAATGTTTTTGTCCTGAATTGGTTCGCCCGCCAGCAATGGCGGGCGTGGATTGAAACACCGGAATACCAGCGCATAGCGCCTTTGGCGTTAGGTTCGCCCGCCAGCAATGGCGGGCGTGGATTGAAACAGGGGTGCCACGCTGTCCATCAGGGCCGCCAGCGGGGGTTCGCCCGCCAGCAATGGCGGGCGTGGATTGAAACAGCCACTCCTTCACGATGCGGCCATACCCAGTCTGGGTTCGCCCGCCAGCAATGGCGGGCGTGGATTGAAACTTGAGCGAATATCGAAACTTCGCCGCCGCCCCTTAGGTTCGCCCGCCAGCAATGGCGGGCGTGGATTGAAACGGCTTGAGATAGCGCGGCAGCAGTGTTGCGAGCAGGTTCGCCCGCCAGCAATGGCGGGCGTGGATTGAAACTCTGTCCCCCATCGCTGGCGCAGATCGCATCGAGGCGGGTTCGCCCGCCAGCAATGGCGGGCGTGGATTGAAACACACAGCGCCAAGCCATCTTGCCGCGCCGCCGCCAGGTTCGCCCGCCAGCAATGGCGGGCGTGGATTGAAACAGCGGATACGGAAGCGGCAGCGGATACGGTAGCGGCGGTTCGCCCGCCAGCAATGGCGGGCGTGGATTGAAACTCACTTTAGTTGTTGGGAATAAATTAGGCGTGTTGGTTCGCCCGCCAGCAATGGCGGGCGTGGATTGAAACAATTCAACATTTAGCGCAACACTACAACTCAAGAGGTTCGCCCGCCAGCAATGGCGGGCGTGGATTGAAACCTTGCGCCTGAATGGGTCGAGCTGGAGCCAGGTGAGGTTCGCCCGCCAGCAATGGCGGGCGTGGATTGAAACACGGTGATGCTTGACGTTGACATGAATCACGTTGCCGGTTCGCCCGCCAGCAATGGCGGGCGTGGATTGAAACTTCAAAGCTGGTGTTGTCGGTGTCAAACGTGAAAGGTTCGCCCGCCAGCAATGGCGGGCGTGGATTGAAACATCAAAGACGCGGGCGCCATCCGGGTCCACAACCGGTTCGCCCGCCAGCAATGGCGGGCGTGGATTGAAACACGACTGGCCCGGAACCACGCCTGCGCGAAATTACGGGTTCGCCCGCCAGCAATGGCGGGCGTGGATTGAAACATCCTGGCGGCTTGAGGCTGTCATGGAAAAAGCCCCGCCGTCGCAAGACTGGCGGGGCTTTTTGGCGTCAGGGACGCATGAAATGACGTTGCACATTTCGCAAAACGCCGTCGCAATCGTTGCGACTGGCCCATCAGCTGCGGGGGGAAATGAATAAAAACATATCGCTGTCAAAATGCTGCCTTTTTACGGGCGTGGTCGAAAAGCTGTTTTCCCGCGCTCCCTCTTTGTCCAAGGAACCTCCTTTGTCTTCTCACTTATCCCGTCTGATTTTGACGATTTCTTTTGCCTTGCTGGTGCAGGGCCTGCCTCTTTCGGGCAGCGCCCAAACCCTGTCCGGGGCTGGATCATCGGCCGCCGTGCCGGTTTACCGGGCATGGGCGACGGCTTATGGCCGCACGCAGGCTTTTCAGCTGAATTACGATGCGGTGGGTTCGAGCGCCGGCTTGAAGAAAATCCGGGCCCGGGAAGTCGGCTTTGGCGCTTCAGACGTGGCGCCTCTGGAGCAGGAATTGATCCAGGATGGCTTGGTTCTGGTGCCCACTTTTGTGAGTGGGGCTGTGCCGATTGTGAATCTGCCAAAAATTGGCCACGGCAAGCTGCGCCTGAGCGGGGAAGTGTTAGCCAGCATCTTTCTGGGTCACATCACCCGCTGGAACGCCCCGGAAATCCAGAGCCTTAACAGCGGCCTGAACCTGCCCGATTTGCCGATCAAGCCTGTGGTGCGCAGCGACGGCTCCGGCACCACCCATTACTTTAGCGACTACCTGTCAAAAGTCAGTCCCGCCTGGAAGGAGCGCATGGGTGTGAAGACCACAATGGCCTGGCCAACTGGCTTTACGGGTGCCAAAGGCAGCGATGGCCTGGCCAAAGCCGTCAAGGAAACCGCTGGCGCCATTGGCTATATCGACTTCAATTACCTGACCAGCTACGGCCTCAATCCGGTGCAGTTGCGCAATGCGGGCGGTGAGTTTGTTGCGCCGGGCGTGGACGGCTTTCGCGCCGCGCTGCGCGCCAGCGCCTGGTTTTCAGAGGGCGATTTTCATGCGTCGCTGGCCAATTTGCCGGGCAAGGATTCCTGGCCGATCACGATGGGCTCTTTTATCCTGCTGCCGCAAGTGAGCGACAAGCCCGCAGAGACAACCCAGGCCTTGCGTTTTTTTGTCTGGGCCTTGCTCAAGGGCGATCAGGTGGTTGAGGGCATGAGCTTTGTGCGTCTTCCCAGCAAGATTCAGGCGCTGGCCTTCAAGGCCTTGTCCAGCGTCACGGACAAGCAGGGAAAGCCGATAGGGATGGAGGCCTGGAGAGTCATTTCCACGCAGTAGTTTTTCAGCGTTTTGCCGCGCCCATAAAAAATGCCGGGCATTGCCCGGCATTTTTAGGGTTTAAAAACCGTCCAGCTTAGTGGCCAGATGCGCCCGATGCGCCCAGACCGGTTTCAGAGCGGACTTGCTGCGATTTGAAGGCAGCGCGTTCGCTGGCAGCTTGTGGGCTGCGGTCCAGCAGGGAGAACACCAAGATGCCGATAAACCCGATGCTCATGGAGAACAGGCAAGGCGACGAGTAAGGGAACCAGGCGGAGCCCTTGGGGTTGCCCAGCGTGGCTTCCCACACCGACGGTGACACGACGGTCAGGCCCACGGAGGAGATCAGGCCCATGAAGCCGCCAATCACGGCGCCCTTGGTGGTGCAGTCTTTCCACAGCACGGACATGAACAGCACCGGGAAGTTGGCCGAGGCCGCAATGGCGAAGGCCAGCGACACCATGAAGGCAATGTTCTGCTTCTCGAACAAGATGCCCAGCGTCACAGCCACCACGCCGAGCGCCAGAGTGGTGATACGCGAGACTTTCAGTTCTGCAGCGCTGTCAGCTTTGCCCTTTTTGATCACGGTGGCGTAGATGTCGTGGGACACCGCAGAAGCGCCTGACAGGGTCAGACCCGCCACCACAGCCAGAATCGTTGCAAATGCCACAGCGGAGATGAAGCCGAAGAACACATTGCCGCCGACAGCCTTGGCCACCAGCACGGCTGCCATGTTGGCCGAGCCGCCGCCGCCCTTGATGATGCCCTTGGCGGTATCAGCGTATTCAGGGTTGGTCAGCACCATGGTGATTGCGCCAAAACCGATGATGAAAATCAGGATGTAGAAGTAGCCAATCCAGGTGGTTGCCCACAGCACGGATTTGCGCGCCTGCTTGGCATCCGGCACGGTGAAGAAGCGCATCAGGATGTGCGGCAGACCGGCAGTGCCGAACATCAGTGCCATACCGAAGGAGATGGCAGAAATCGGATCCTTGATGAAGCCGCCGGGGCCCATCAGCGCCTGGCCAATTTTTGCGGCTTCTTCTGCGGTTTTGCCGCCGTTGATGGCCAGATCAGTTTTCACCTTGACGCCTGCGGCAAACAGCTGCTCGAAGCTGAAACCAAAGTTGGACATGACCATGAAAGCCATGAAGGTCACGCCCGCGAGCAGCAGGCAAGCCTTGATGATCTGCACCCAGGTGGTGGCCGTCATGCCGCCGAACAGCACGTAAATCATCATCAGCGCGCCGACAATAATCACTGCCAGGTAGTAGTCCAGGCCGAACAGCAGCTTGATCAGCGAACCGGCGCCAACCATTTGCGCGATCAGGTAGAACGCCACCACGACCAGCGTGCCGGACGCCGCAAAAATGCGGATCGGTTTTTGCTGGAAGCGGTAACCGGCCACGTCGGCAAAGGTGAACATGCCCAGGTTGCGCAGGCGCTCGGCCATCAGGAAGGTGATGACGGGCCAGCCGACCAGAAAGCCGATGGAGTAGATCAGGCCGTCATAGCCCGACGCCATCACGGCAGCGGAAATGCCCAGGAAGGACGCGGCTGACATGTAGTCGCCAGCAATAGCCAGGCCGTTTTGAAAGCCGGTGATGCCGCCACCGCCAGTGTAGAAGTCAGCAGCAGATTTGGTCTTGGAGGCGGCCCATTTGGTGATGAACAGCGTCATGATCACAAAGCCGCCAAACATGCCGATAGCCACCCAGTTGGTGGGCTGCTTTTCAACCTGGCCCAGGTCGGCGCCAGCGGCTTGCGCGGCGGCGGCTGCGAGCAGTGCCGTCAGGGCGAGCAGGAATTGGAGTCCAGCCTTCATTTGGAAGCCTCTTTCAGAATTTCAGCGGTCAAACGGTCATATTCACCGTTAGCGCGGCGAACATAAAGGCCGGTAATGGCGATGGTGAAAATAATCACGCCCAGGCCAATTGGAATACCCAGGGAGGTGACGCCGTCACCAATGCGTTGGGCCAGAAAAGGCTTGTCAAAGGCAATCAAGGCGACATAGCCGTAATAAACCACCATCATGATGGCGGTCATGGACCAGCCGAAAACGTTGCGCTTTCTGCGAAGCTCGTGGTATTTGGGATTGGCCTCAACCTTGGCCACCATGGGATCAACCCTGACAGGATCACTCATATACATCTCCTCCGACGGGGGTAGTCAGTTATCACAACGGCCCGGGTGGGCATTGCAGGAGGTGAATTCTGGGAGGGGGGGCTGACCAAGTCCTTACTTTGACAGGGTGAATGACTAGGGACTTTCCCTTGGTGGCAGCGCTGCACATCAAGGGTCTAAAGCGATTTGCCCGGAATTTATTGCATGGAGAAATTATTGCTAAGGGTTAACACCTGGATTGTAAGTTGGCATTCAGTTTGACGTTAAATCTGGCGGCAGCAACGTCAGAATCCGGTCAGCGCTGCCACAGATAGTCAAACTCGACATTTGCCAGGGGCGGCTTGATTAAATCCCCAAGAAAAACCAAAAGAGAGAACTATGGCCGTAGAAGTGAATGACAGACCCATGACGCCTGAGCAACGCAAAGTCATATTTGCTTCCTCGCTGGGAACGGTGTTCGAGTGGTACGACTTTTACCTGTATGGCTCGCTGGCGGCGATTATTGCCCGGCAATTTTTTAGCGGACTCGATGCCGGGTCGGCCTTTATTTTTGCGCTGCTGGCTTTTGCCGCCGGCTTCATCGTGCGGCCTTTCGGCGCGCTGGTGTTTGGCCGCCTGGGCGACATGATTGGGCGCAAATACACGTTTCTGGTCACCATCGTCATCATGGGCCTGTCCACCTTTATCGTGGGGTTGCTGCCCAGTTATGACTCGATTGGCGTGGCCGCGCCGGTCATCCTGATCGGCCTGCGCATGCTCCAGGGCCTGGCGCTGGGCGGCGAGTATGGCGGCGCGGCGGTCTATGTGGCCGAGCATGCGCCGCGCGGCAAGCGCGGCGCCTACACCGCCTGGATCCAGACGACAGCGTCGCTGGGCCTGTTTCTGAGCCTGTTGATCATTCTGGGTGTGCGCACCGCCGTCGGCGAGGCCGCTTTTGCCGACTGGGGCTGGCGCATTCCTTTTGTCGTGTCGATTTTGCTGCTCGCCGTGTCGGTGTATATCCGCCTGACGCTGAATGAGTCGCCCGCCTTTCGCAAAATGAAGTCCGAAGGGCGCACCTCGAAAACGCCGGTGGCCGAATCCTTTGGCCAGTGGAAAAACCTCAAGGTGGTGATTCTGGCCCTGCTGGGACTGACGGCGGGTCAGGCGGTGGTCTGGTATTCGGGGCAGTTTTACGCTCTGTTCTTCCTCACCCAGGCGCTCAAGGTGGATGCTTTCACTGCCAATATCTTGGTCGCTTACGCGCTGATACTGGGAACGCCTTTCTTCTTGGTGTTTGGCGCCCTGTCTGACCGGATTGGCCGCAAGCCCATCATCATGACCGGCTGCCTGCTGGCGGCGCTGACTTACTTTCCGGTGTTTGGCGCGCTGACGGCGGCGGCTAATCCCGAGCTGGCCGCTGCCCAGGCGACGAACAAGGTGGTGGTGATGGCGGACCCGCAGGAATGCTCCTTTCAGTTCAATCCGACCGGCGCGGCCAAGTTCACCAGCTCGTGCGACATTGCCAAACAGGTGCTGGCCGACGCCTCTGTCAGTTACGACAATGTCGCCGCTCCGGCTGGCGCGCTGGCGCGCATCCAGATTGGCAGCGCGCAGATCAGCAGCTACAGCATCCAGGGCCTGGGCGCTGAAGAGGCGCGCAGGAAAGACACCGTTTTCAGGCGTCTGGTCGCCGACGATCTCAAGGCTGCTGGCTACCCGGTGCAGGCCGATCCGGCCAAGGTGGACAAGCTCAAGGTGACGGCCCTGCTGTTCTATCTGGTGCTGCTGGTGACGATGGTCTATGGGCCGATTGCCGCGATGCTGGTCGAGCTGTTTCCGACCCGCATCCGCTATACCTCGATGAGCCTGCCGTATCACATCGGCAACGGCTGGTTCGGCGGCCTGCTGCCGACGACGGCGTTTGCCATCGTGGCGCAGACCGGCAATATGTACACCGGCCTGTGGTACCCGGTCTTGATTGCGGCGGCCAGCTTCGTGATTGGCACCCTGTTTCTCAAGGAAACCAAGGATGTCGATATTTACGCCAACGACTGACTGAGGCCGCCAGGCGCTGCCTGCGCCCTGATCAGCGCTTGAATTTGCCGTCTTTGCCGATGATGGACAGATCGGCAAAATCCAGGCCGCTGTGGTCGTTCGGGCCGTAGCTCACTTCCAGACCACCAAGGTCGAACTTTTGCATGCCTTCGAGCGCTGCCTGAATTTTTTCGCGGCTGGGTTTGACACCGGCCCGGCGCAGGCCTTCAACCAGCACCTTGGCGGCGGCAAAGCCTTCGAGCATCACCGGGCTGACATCGCTGACACCCTTGGCTTTGGCGAGTTCCTGGGCTTCCGTGACGAGGGGGTAATGGCGGATCGAGTGCTCGTAAGGAAGAACCTGTGTGACGATGATGCCAGAGCCGTTGTCGCCCAGGTTTTTGATAAAACTGGCCGAAGCGTTGAACGACAGGATGACGACCTGCGCTCTTGAGCCCGTGGCACGCAAGGCCTTCACGCCATCGACCACGGCCTGCCCAGCGGCAATCAGGATGACCGCGCGCCGGATTTTGAAAACTGCGGCGCCATAGCCGCAAAATCGGGCTTGCTGCGGTCAAATTTCTCCAGCATGACGGGCGCCAGCTTGGCCGCTGCCAGGCCTGTTTGTGCCCCGGCCACGCCATCGGCGCCGAAGCTGTCGTCCGAATAGACAATGCCAATCCGGCTCACGCCCGTTGAGGCCAGGTGCTTGATGGCCTTTTGAATTTCGCGCTGATAGGTGGCGCGCACATTGAACACATGGGGCTTGACCGGTTCGCGCAGGATGGTGGCGCCGCTGGAAGGGCCGACCAGCGCCACGCCGTATTTGTCGAGTAGCGGGATGATGGCCTGGGTTTGGGGCGTGCCAGCGGACAAAAACATGGCGGCCACGTTTTTGTCTTCAATCAGGGTGCGCGCATTGACGGCCGAGAGCTTGGGGTCGAACTTGTCATCGAGGGAAATCAGCTCTATTTTCTGGCCGCTGACGCCGCCTTTGGCGTTGACCGCATTGAGGTAGAGCCTGGCGCCGTCCGTGATTTCCTGGGTGATGGCAGCGGCTGGGCCAGTGAAGCCCGCTGTCTGTCCGATCAGGATGTCGGCGTGGCTCGCGTGACTGAGCGCGGCCATGACGAGGGCGGGAAGCCAAAAACTTGGTTTTTTCATATGATTTTTCTTTTGGTGAGGGGAACAGCGCAAAGAGCGGCTGGATGCGGTTCTGAACGGGCGTGTTTTAGGGTGTTCACCCCCGCGTGCGGCGTAGGCGGATGTACCGCCTGGCAGGCCCGCAGGCATCACGCCAGTTTGAAGCGCGCGTGAGCATAACTTCAAAAACTGGGGCTAACCTTACAGCGCACTAAAATTGGGCGGGGGTGGCTGCGCCGCTGCCGCCTTCCCGGCCTGCGCTGAAAAATACGCGCTATGGGGTCAATCAACGGGGGCCGGCTGCGCGGATGGACAGACTCCTAGAATCCCTGACTTCTTCAGAAAAGGTCTTCAAAGATGTCTCAGGGAACCATCCGCATTCGCGGCGCGCGCCAGCACAATCTGAAAAACATTGACCTGGATATTCGCACCGGCGAGCTGACGGTGGTCACCGGCCCGAGCGGCTCGGGCAAATCCAGTCTGGTGTTTGACACGCTGTTTGCCGAAGGCCAGCGCCGCTATGTCGAAACCTTTTCGGCCTACGCCCGCCAGTTTCTGGACCGCATGGACAAGCCCGCCGTGGACAAGGTCGAAGGCGTGCCCCCGGCCATCGCCATCGACCAGACGAACCCGGTGCGCAGCTCGCGCTCAACCGTCGGCACGATGACGGAGTTGAACGACCATTTGAAACTGCTCTACGCCCGCGCCGCGCAGCTGTTCGACCAGCAAACCGCCCAGCCGGTGCGCCACGACACGCCCGAGTCGATTTACGCCGAACTGATGGCGCGCACGGAAAGCGTGAGCGCCGGGCCGACCCAGACTGAAACGGCCGCCTCGGCCAGCGCCGACCCGCGCCTGGTGCTGACCTTTCCGGTCGAGCTGCCCGGCAGCACCAGCGCCGAACAGGTCCAGGAATGGCTGTCGGCCAGCGGCTTTACCCGCGTCCACGCCCAGCGCGAAGTGGCCACGCCCGCCGGGCCGCACCAGCTGCTCGACGTGGTGGCCGACCGCTTTCGCCTGCACAGTACGGAAAAAGCCCGCGCCATCGAGGCGATTGAAACGGCTTTGAAGCGCGGCGGCCAGCTCAATGTGTATGTTGCAGGCGCCGCTGCGGTGCATGCGCCTGCGGCAGAGGGCGCCGAGCCGGTTCCTGCGCCGGAAGAAATGTGGCGCTTTTCCAGCGGCCTGCATTGCCCTGACAGCGATTTGCGCTACCCGGAGCCTACGCCCTCGCTGTTTTCCTTCAACTCGGCGATGGGTGCCTGCGCTGTCTGCCGGGGCTTTGGCCGCGTCATCGGCGTCGATTACGCTCTGGTGATTCCCGACGACCGGCTGACGCTGCGCGCGGGCGCCGTCAAGGTCATGCAGACGCCCGCCTGGAAAGAAGCGCAGGACGACCTGATGCGCCACGCCGAAGCCGAAGGCATTCCGCGCGACACGCCCTGGGGCCAGCTCACGCTAGAGCAGCAGACCTGGGTCATCCACGGCTCGCCGCACTGGAACGGCAAATGGAACCAGCACTGGTTCGGCATCAAGCGCTTTTTCGAGTACCTCGAAAGCAAGTCCTACAAGATGCACATCCGCGTGCTGCTGTCCAAGTACCGCAGCTACACGCCCTGCGAAAGCTGTGGCGGTGCCCGATTGAAACTCGACCCGCTGCTGTGGCGGCTGGGCAGCAAAGAGGCTGCCGATCAAGCGCTAGCACCGGCGCAGCGCTTTATGCCGGTGGGTGTTGAATGGCGCCGCGAGCAGCTCGAAGCCCTGCCGGGCCTGTGCCTGCACGATTTGATGCGCCTGCCGATTGACCGGCTGCGGGCGTTTTTTGCCAGTCTTGACGGTGAAACCCCGGCGCTCAAATCCCTGTTCGAGGAAATCCGCACGCGCCTGAAGTATCTGTGCGATGTCGGCATCGGCTACCTGACGCTGGATCGGCAAAGCCGCACGCTGTCCGGCGGCGAGGTCCAGCGCATCAACCTGACGACGGCGCTGGGCACTTCGCTGGTCAACACGCTGTTTGTGCTGGACGAGCCCTCGATTGGCCTGCACCCGCGCGACATGGGCCGCATCACGCAGGCCATGCGCCGCCTGGTCGATGCGGGCAACACGCTGGTCGTCGTCGAGCACGACCCGGCGGTGATGCTGGCGGCCGACCGGCTGATCGACATGGGGCCGGGGCCGGGCGAAAAGGGCGGCCAGATCGTCTTTGACGGCGCGCCCGAAGAAGTGCGCCAGGCCGACACGCTGACCGGCGCTTACCTGGGCGGGCGCAAGCAAGTCGGCATGGGGCTGAAACGCGCCGTCACCGACAACACGCCGCGCCTGACGCTCGAAGGCGCGCGCGAGCACAACCTGCAAAACCTGACGGTGGAATTCCCGCTGCAGCGGCTGGTTTGCGTGACCGGCGTCAGTGGCTCGGGCAAATCGACCTTGATGCAGGACATTCTGGCGCCCGCGCTGCTGCGCCAGTTCGGCCAGGCCACCGAAACGCCCGGCCAGCACGAGCGGCTGCTCGGCGCCGAGCGCCTGACGGACGTGGTGTTTGTCGATCAGTCGCCGATTGGCAAGACGGCGCGCTCGAACCCGGCCAGCTACGTCGGCGCCTGGGACGCCGTGCGCGAGCTGTTTGCGCTGGCGCCGCTGTCGCGCCAGCGCGGCTACACCGCGTCAAAATTCAGTTTTAACAGCGGCGACGGGCGCTGCCCGACCTGCGGCGGCTCGGGTTTTGAACACGTCGAAATGCAGTTTTTAAGCGACGTGTACCTGCGCTGCCCGGACTGCGACGGCCAGCGCTACCGGCCCGAAATCCTCGAAATCACCATCGAGCGCCAGGCGATTGGCGATTTAAAACCCCGGCAGCTCAATGTCGCCGACGTGCTCGATTTGACTGTCAGCCAGGCGATTGAGCTGTTCGCGCAGGACCGCGAAGTGGTGCGCGTGCTCCAGCCCATCGTCGATGTCGGGCTGGATTACGTCAAGCTCGGCCAGCCGGTGCCGACGCTGTCGGGCGGCGAAGCCCAGCGGCTGAAACTCGCCGGTTTTCTGGCGGCGGCGAGCAAAACGGCGGGCAAGGCCAAAAGCGCCAGCGGCCAGAACCTGCCGCTGAAACTGCCCGCACGCGGCACGCTGTTTTTGTTTGACGAGCCGACGACGGGACTGCATTTTGACGACATCGCCCGGCTGATGCGGGCGCTGCGGCGCTTGCTGGAAGCCGGGCATTCGCTGATCGTCATTGAGCACAACCTGGACGTGATCCGCGCTGCCGACTGGCTGATCGACCTCGGCCCTGAAGGCGGCGAAGCGGGCGGCCTGCTGGTCGCGCAAGGCCCGCCGGAAATCGTGCGCCAGCACCCGACCTCGCACACCGCGCTGGCGCTGCGCGACTACGAGCAGGTGATGGGGCGCAGCTGCAAGGCCGAAGAGGCGCGGCCCCCGGCGTGGAAAACCCGGCCCGCTTTTTCGAACCTGATCCAGATCGTCAACGCGAAAGAAAACAACCTGCAAAGCCTGTCGGTGGCCATTCCACGCGGCCAGTTCAACGTGGTCACCGGCGTCAGCGGCTCGGGCAAATCGACGCTGGCGTTTGACATTTTGTTCAACGAGGGCCAGCGCCGTTATCTGGAGTCGCTCAATGCGTATGCGCGCAGCATCGTGCAGCCCGCCGGGCGGCCCGAGGTCGATGCGGTTTATGGCATTCCGCCGACGGTGGCGATTGAGCAGCGCCTGTCACGCGGCGGGCGCAAATCGACCGTCGGCACGGCCACCGAAGTCTGGCATTTTTTGCGCCTGCTGTACGTCAAGCTGGGCATCCAGCACTGCATTCACGACGGCGCGGCGGTGATGCCGCAAAGCCTGGACGCGATTGCCGCGCAATTGCTAAAAACCTATCGCGGCCAGCACATCGGCCTGCTGGCGCCGCTGGTGCTGAACCGCAAAGGCGTTTACACCGAGCTGGCCGACTGGGCGCGGCCACGCGGCTACGCGCACCTGCGCGTCGATGGCGAATTTTTGCCGACCACCGGCTTTCCGCGCATTGACCGCTTCAAGGAACACACGGTTGAACTGCCGATAGCCGACATCCACGTCAGCGCTGAGAACGAAGCCTTTTTGCGTGCGGAATTGGCCAGCGCGCTGGAACACGGCAAGGGCGTCGTCCATGTGCTGGCGCCGCTGGACGGCTTGCAAGAAGCAATGGCGGCAGGCACCAGCGCCAAAGGCATCGGCAAGCTGCAAGCGTTTTCCACCCAGCGCGCCTGCCCGGTCTGCGCCACGTCCTATCCCGAGCTCGATCCGCGCCTGTTCAGCTACAACAGCAAACACGGCTGGTGCCCGGACTGCGTCGGCACCGGGGTCAAGCTGACGAAAGAGCAGCGCCAGGTGTTCGACGACTCCATCCGCGACGATGACCAGAAAGGCCGCGAACAAAGCTTCGCCGAACCCGAGGCTGACGATGTGCAGGACGCCGCCTGCCCAACCTGCGCAGGCACGCGCCTGAACGCGACGGCGCGGGCGGTGCGTTTTGGTGCGGGCCAGTGCCAGAATCAAGAAGGCTGGCCGATCACCGCCATCGCTCGCCTGAGCGTCACCGAGATACGCGCCTGGGTGGTGGCGCTGCAACTGAGCGGGCGCGAGGCGGGCATTGCCAGAGACCTGATTCCCGAGATCAAAAGCCGGCTCGAATTCCTCGAAGACGTGGGTCTGGGTTATCTGACGCTGGACCGGGGCGCGCCGACGCTGTCGGGCGGCGAAGCCCAGCGCATCCGGCTGGCCGCGCAGCTCGGCTCGAATTTGCAAGGCGTTTGCTACGTGCTCGACGAGCCGACGATTGGCCTGCACCCGCGTGACAACCAGATGCTGCTCGGCGCTTTAGGCAAACTCAGCGGGCGCGGCAACACGCTGGTGGTGGTCGAGCACGACGAAGACACCATCCGCCGCGCCGACCACATCATCGACATCGGCCCCGGCGCGGGCAAGCGCGGCGGAACGCTGGTGGCGCAGGGCACGGCGGCGCAGCTGGCCAGCGTGCCGGAGTCGCTGACCGGGCGCTATCTGGCGCACCCGCTGATTCACCCGCTGCACCCGCGCCGCGTGACGCTGGCAGGGACAGCGCCGCCAGCCGGTGCCGAATCAGCGGACCCAGCGGGCACGACCGCAACCGCCATCCCCGCCAAGCCCCTGAGCAAAGCCAAACAGGCCGCACTGAAAGCCCAGGCGCTGAAAGCCGCCGCCGCGCAGGCCAGCGCCCAGCACAACGCCGCGCCCGTCGCCGTCAGCCCTTTCACCCAATGGCTGAAAGTCGAAGGCGCGACGCTGCACAACCTGCACAACGTCAGCGTCGAAGTGCCGCTGCACCGGCTGGTCGCGGTGACGGGCGTGTCCGGCTCCGGAAAATCGACGCTGGCGCGTGACGTGCTACTGGTCAACGTCCAGGCCGGCGTGCTGCAGCGCGCCACCAAAGCCGGGCGCGACGCCGACGAGCGCGGCAAGCACCCCGCCTGGATCGGCTGCGAGCGCATCAAGGGTTACTGGGCCGTGGATCGTGTTCTCGAAGTCGATCAGACGCCGATTGGCAAAACCCCGCGCTCCTGCCCGGCGACCTACATCGGTTTCTGGGACACGGTGCGCAAGCTCTTTGCCGAGACGTTAGAGGCGCGCGCGCGCGGCTACGCGGCGGGGCGCTTTAGCTTTAACACCGGCCAGGGCCGCTGCCCGACCTGCGAAGGCGCGGGCGTGCGCACCATCGGCATGAGCTTTCTGCCCGACGTGAAAGTGCTGTGCGAAACCTGCCACGGCACGCGCTTCAACCCCGAAACGCTGGCCGTCACCTGGCGCGGCAAAAACATCGGCGAGGTGCTGAAGATGGAAGTCGATGAGGCCGTCGATTTCTTCGCCGCCATGCCCGCCATCGCGCACCCGCTGCAGCTTTTGAAAGACGTGGGGCTGGGTTATCTGACGCTGGGCCAGCCGTCGCCGACGCTGTCCGGCGGCGAAGCCCAGCGCATCAAGCTGGTGACGGAACTGAGTAAAGTGCGCGACGACATCACAAGGCGCGGCCAGAAAGCGCCGCACACGCTCTACGTGCTCGACGAGCCGACGGTCGGCCTGCACATGGCTGATGTCGAAAAGCTGATCCACGTCCTGCACCGGCTGGTGAACGGCGGCCACAGCGTGATCGTCATCGAGCACGACCTGGATGTGATCGCCGAGGCCGACTGGGTGATCGACCTCGGGCCGGACGGCGGCAATGCCGGTGGGCGCATCGTCGCCAGCGCGCCGCCCGAGCAGGTGGTGGCGCTGGAAACGGCTACAGGAAAAGCGCTGCAGAGCGTGCTGACGCGCCAGTCTTGATGCTGAATTTGCTATAAAAACAATAGCTTCTGGCGCTTGTGGAATCTGCACCAGAGGCTGTTTTCTGCTTGAATTTTCCTGTAGGGCGCCCTGCGCGCAGGCCTAGAATGGCTCGTAAGGAAAAGTAACCATGACGCCAGAAGCCAAAGCCCGCGAAAAAATCGACCAAAAACTTATACAGGCCGGCTGGCTAGTGCAGGACATCAAGCAGCTCAACCTCGGCGCCGCCATCGGCGTGGCGGTGCGCGAATACCCCACCGACACCGGCCCGGCCGATTACGTGCTGTTTGTCAACCGCAGCGCCGTCGGCATCATCGAGGCCAAGCGCGACGAGGCGGGCCAGAATCTCTCCGCGCACGAAGCGCAAACCGAACGCTACGCCGGCGCCACGCTCAAATGGCGCAAGGACAAAACGCCGCTGCCTTTCCTGTTCGAGGCTACCAGCCAGATCATCCACTTCACCGACGGGCGCGACCCGGCCCCGCGCGCCCGCGAAATCTTTCATTTTTTCAAACCCGAAACGCTTGAAGAGTGGCTGGCCCAGCCCGACACGCTGCGCCGCCGCCTCAAAGCGCAGATGCCGCCGCTGCCCGAGCGCAACCTGCGCGACTGCCAGATCAGCGCCGTCACCGGGCTGGAAACGTCGCTGGCCCAAAATAAACCCCGCGCCCTGGTCCACATGGCCACCGGCGCCGGCAAGACCTTCACCGCCATCACCGCCGTCTATCGTCTGCTCAAGTTCGGCGGCGCCAGACGCATCCTGTTCCTGGTGGACACGCGCAACCTGGGCAAGCAGGCGCACCAAGAGTTCATGGCCTACAGCCCGCCCGACGACGGGCGCAAGTTCACCGAGCTGTACAACGTGCAGCGCCTGGCCAGCAGCGCGGTGGACCCGCACGCCCAGGTGGTGATCTCCACCATCCAGCGCATGTACGCCGTGCTCTCGGGCGAGCCGATGGACGAATCGGCCGAAGACCTGTCCCTCAACGAGGTGCAGCAAAGCCCCAGCCAGGCCAAGCGCGTGGCCTACAGCGCCGCGCTGCCGGTTGAAACCTTTGACTTCATCGTCATCGACGAATGCCACCGCAGCATCTACAACATCTGGAAGCAGGTGCTGGACTATTTCGATGCCTTCCTGATCGGCCTGACTGCCACGCCCGACAAGCGCACCTACGGCTTTTTCAGCGAGAACATCGTGGCCGAATACAGCTACGAGCAATCGGTGGTGGACGGCGTCAACGTCGGCTACGACGTGTTTTTGATCGAGACCGACATCACCAAAAGAGGCGCCGAACTCCAGGCCAAAGAATGGGTCGATCACCGCGACCGCCAGACGCGCAAGAAGCGCTGGCAGGAAACCGAAGAAGACACGCCCTACACCGGCAAGGAACTGGACCGCTCCGTGGTCAACCCCAGCCAGATCCGGCAGGTGATCCAGGCCATGAAGACGGCGATTGAAACGCACATCTTCCCGCAGCGCCAGGAAACGCCCAAGACCCTGATCTTCGCCAAGACCGACAGCCACGCCGATGACATCATCCAGACGGTACGCGAGGTCTATGGCCAGGGCAACGCCTTTTGCAAGAAAGTCACCTACCGCACCGAAGGCGACCCGGACGCCATCCTGAGCGACTTTCGCAACGAGTTCAACCCGCGCATTGCCGTGACCGTGGACATGATCGCCACCGGCACCGACGTGAAGCCGCTCGAAGTGCTGCTCTTCATGCGCGACGTGCGCTCGCGCGGCTACTACGAACAAATGAAAGGCCGGGGCGTGCGCAGCCTGGACGCGGCCAGCCTGCAGCGCGTGAGCAACAGCGCCAGCGGCGCCAAGGAGCGCTTCGTGCTGATCGACGCTGTGGGCGTGGAAGCATCCCTCAAGACCGACAGCCGCCCGCTGGAGAAAAAGCCCGGCATCGCGCTCAAGGATTTGCTGCAAGGCGTGGCCATGGGCCACCGCGACGACGACACCCTTTTGAGTCTGGCCAGCCGCCTGGTGCGCCTGGCCAAACAGCTCGACGACAAGGCGTTAAAACGCATCGAAAAAGCCAGCGGCGGCGCCACCGTGGGCGAACTCGGCCGCGCGCTGGTGGCCGCGCTGGACCCGGACCAGATCGTGCGCCAGGCCCTGGCCAACGCGCAGGCCCAGGGCATCACCCGCAGCGAAGACACGCTCACGCCCGGCGAAATCGCCCAGGCCCGCGCCCAGCGCGTGGCCAGCGCCTGCCTGCCGTTCGACGCGCCCGCGCTGCGCGAGGAAATCGAAAATGCTAGGTGCGAGCGCGAGCAGCTCATCGACCACATCAACATCGACCAGGTCACCTTCAGCGGCTACGGCGAGCAGGCCCACGCCCAGGCCGAAAAAGTCATCCAGACCTTTGCCGACTACATTCAGACGCACAAGGACGAGATCGCGGCGCTGGCCTTTTTCTACCAGCAGCCCTACGCGCGGCGCGCCCTGACGCTGGAGATGATCGAGGAACTCCACGCGCACCTGAGCCGCCCGCCGCTGATGCTGACGACTGAAAAACTCTGGAGCGCCTACGCCCGCGTCAGGGCGTCGCAGGTCAAAGGCGCGCACGCCAAACGCCAGCTCACCGACCTGCTGGCGCTGGTGCGCTTTGCCATCGCGCTGCAGGGCGAGAGCGGCGCAGGCGTTAAAAAGCCGGAGCTGAGCCCGTTTGCCGATCAGGTCAACCTGCGCTTTCAGGCCTGGATATTCCGGCACAACGCCCAGGCGCCCACCGCCTTCACGCCCGAGCAGACCGCCTGGCTGCGCCTGATGAAAGACCACATCGCCGCCAGCGGCTGCATCACCCGCAGCGATTTCGACTATGCCGCACTGGCCGCGCAGGGCGGGCTGCAAAAGGTCTGGGGCGTGTTCGGCAGCGGCTTGGACGCGCTGATGGACGAGATGAACGAGGCGCTGGTGGCGTGAAGGCTAAACCTTCGTGTTGTTTCACTGAAAAATCCATTCACATTAAAGATTCGTTTAATATCGCGACTGTCTATTAAAGCGATTGTTCATTCATGCGAATTGTTGGCGACTACATCACGACCACGACCCTGGGCGAGGCGGTTCGGGCATTTGTGCCCCATGCCTTGCCCCCGGCAGACCCGCCCTTGCCGGTAGCGGGGTATGCCGCGCTCAACCATGCCGCCGAGCTGGCGCTGGCGCGCTTGTCCGGCGTGTCCGGGCTGGCGCCTTCGGTGGATTGGCTGCTGTACAGCGCCATCCGCAAGGAAGCGCTGCTGACTTCCCAAATCGAGGGGACGCAGGCCACCTTGACCGATTTGTTCGATGAGGAGGCGGGGCTGAGCGTCAGCAACACCGACGATATTGAAGAGGTCACCAACTACATGCGCGCTTTTCGGCTGGTCCGCCAAAACCTGTCGGACCCCGGCGGCCTACCCATTAGCGTGCGGCTGCTGTGTGATGCCCATCAGGTGCTGCTCGATGGCGCCAGGGGCCACGGCAAGCAGCCCGGCGAGTTGCGGCGCTCGCAAAACTGGATAGGCGGCACCCGGCCGGGCAACGCCGTGTTTGTGCCGCCCCCTGCTGATCGGGTCGCCGATTTGCTGCAGGGCATGGAAAACTTCATCCATGCCCCGGCGGCCGAACTCCCGCCCCTGGTGAAAATGGCCCTGGTGCATGCCCAGTTTGAAACCATTCACCCGTTTCTCGATGGCAACGGCCGCATCGGACGCTTGCTGATCGCCGCCCTGATGGAGCACTGGGGCTTGTTGCCCGAGCCGCTGATGTACCTCAGCGGCTACCTGAAGCAGCACCAGTCGGAGTACTACCGATTGTTGTCAAACATCCGCACCCAAGGCGACTGGGAGGCTTGGGTTGCCTTTTTTCTGGAGGGCGTGGCCGTGGCGGCGGTGCAGGCCGAGCGCAGCATTGTCGGCATTGCCACCTTGGTCGCGAATGACCGCCGCCGCCTGCTGGCCTCGCCGGCATCCGGGCCTGCCGCTTACCGCCTGTTTGAACTGCTGCCGATGATGCCGCGCTTCACGGTCGAGCGCGTGCGCAAGGCGCTGGCCACCAGCTTTCCAACCGCCAACGCCGCGATCAAGACGCTGGAAAACCTCGGGCTGGTGGTCGAGATGACCGGCCACAAGAAAAATCGCAGCTTTAGCTACCAGTCTTATATTGACCTGCTGGCGGCATAAGGCGTACTGACCGACAACACCGGGCTCCTGAGCGGGCCGCAATTCGACTGGATGGAAGAGTGACGCACACGGCGGGGCAGGGGACTGCTCTTGACGTGATGGCGGGTTGCGAAGACTCGGCAAGGGTTTGGCCGATTTGAATTGAGCTTTTTGCGCAATGCCCGGTAGTTTCCGGGGCTGGCGGATGAATGACAACTGAGGGATTTTTGATGGATGAGAGAAATTTGGCGGTGGCGGCGTGACAGTTGATTTACCAACGGGCTGGATTGTTACGGCACTGGATCAGGTTTTTGAACCCCGAAGTAATCGCGTTTCACCGGACGATTTCCCGGAGTCGCCTTACGTTGGGCTTGAGCATGTCGAGGCACATTCCAGCAAATTATTGGGAACAGTTCCCGCTGGAACGATGTCCAGCAGTGCGGCGCGTTTTTTGGCGGGTGATGTTTTGTACGGGCGGATGCGGCCTTATTTGAATAAGGTTGTTTTGCTGCCATTCGATGGCCTTGCTTCTGCTGAGTTCATCGTGTTCCCTGTAACTAAAGGGATCAATAGCCGGTTTTTGCTTTGGCGGCTTTTATCGAGTGACTTTGTGGAGTTTGCATGCGCTCAATACGAGGGTGATCGTCCTCGGGTCAAATTTGACAAGTTGGGCAAATTTCAACTTTATTTGCCGCCCGCCGCCGAACAAACCCGCATCGTCGAAAAGCTCGAAGAGCTGCTGTCCGGCCTTGATGCGGGCGTGGCCGAACTCAAGGCGGCGCAGAAAAAATTGACGCGCTACCGCCAGTCGCTCCTCAAGGCAGCGGTGGAGGGCGCGCTGACGGCCCCGTGGCGCGCAGCCCAAAGCAGCAGCCAGCCCGGTGCGCCCGCCGCCAGCGCCGAATCCGGCGCGGCGCTGTTGGCGCGCATCCTGACCGAGCGCCGTAGCCGCTGGGAAACTCGCCAGCTCGCCAAGTTGAAGGCGCAAGGCAAAACCCCGCCCAAAGACTGGCAAGCCAAATACCCCGAGCCCGTGGCGCCGGATACCGCCGGGCTGCCAGCGTTGCCGCAGGGCTGGGTTTGGGCGAGTCTGGATAGCCTGATTGATGAGGGTCCGCAAAACGGGCTTTATCTGCCTGCCACGCGCTATGGGCATGGTTGTCCCATTTTGAGAATTGATGATTTTCAGATTGGGCGGGTGCGGTCCCGCGATGATCTGAATTTGGTGGATGCTGACGTGGAAACGGTGGCGACTTATGCGCTACAGGCGGGAGATATTGTTATCAATCGGGTCAACAGCATGACGCACCTTGGTAAGTCGCTGGTAGTTGGGGAATCGTTGGATGGTGTTGTGTTTGAATCGAACATGATGCGCTCCCGGCTATCGCCTGCAATTGATGTCGAATATGTCGGGCTTTATTTGGGTTCTGAGGTGGGACGTAAGCGCTTGACCCAAGATGCGAAGTGGGCCGTGAATCAGGCCAGCATCAATCAGCAGGATGTCAAGAGAACTCCGATTCCCGTTCCTCCATTTTTCGAGCAACAGAAAATTTCTGGTTCTGTAATTGGTCTTCTTGCTGGCGCCGACGCGCAGGAAAAAGCCATCGCGCACAGCCTCAAACAATCTGCCGCCCAGCGCAAAAACATCCTGCAAGCCGCTTTCTGCGGCCAGCTCGTGCCGCAAGACCCGGCCGACGAGCCGGCCAGTGCGCTGCTGGCGCGCATCCGGGCTGAGCGCCAGGAGCGGGCATCACGCGGTAAAGTCAAAAAATCTGTTTCCCATTCAAAAAGGAGTTCGCCATGCTGACCCGCCTGGAAGTCAATGGTTTCAAGACCTTTGAACAACTCGATGTCGCACTTACCCCTTTCACCATGATCGTGGGCAACAACGCGGCAGGAAAAAGCAATCTGTTTGACGTCATTCAACTGCTGTCCAATCTGGCCACCAAGGATGTGTCCGAGGCGGTCAATGGCATGCGCGGCGAGCCTTTTGAGCTTTTTCGCCATACCGCTGCAGGCAGGGCCAAAAAGATCGAGCTGGCGGTGGATGTGCTGGTGGACCCGACGGTCAAAGACCCATGGGGCAGCGAGGTCACGCTCACGCACACCCGGATGCGCTACGAGGTCACGCTGGAGCGCCGGGAAACCAAGCCCGGCATCGAGCGTATCCAGGTGGCCAAGGAAGCCGTTTTTCCGATCCTGCGCAAAGATGACGTGTGGGCGAAAAAAATGGATCCCTCCAAACCGTTTCGTGAAACGTACCTTAAGTATTCGCGCAAGAACCCCTGGCTGACCACTGAAAACAAGCCCGAAGGGTTGACATTCAGCATTCACCAGGATGGCAAGGCTGGCCGCAGCCGCCCGGCCAGCGCCGCCGAGGCCACCGTGCTTTACAGCATCACGAATGCGGAATTTCCCCACCTGTTTGCGCTGCGCGAAGCCATGCGGCATTGGCGGCTTTTGCAGTTGGACCCGGCCTTGCTGCGCCGCCCCGTTCCGGCGACGGCTTCGGATGTGCTCAATGCTGACGGCTCGAATCTGGCCGCCGTTTTGGCCCAACTCAAAGCCGAAACCGCCACCGCCATCCGCCCGAACGGCGTGCTCAGCGACATCGTGGCCGAGCTAAACAACCTGATTCCCGGCACCACCCGGCTCGATGCCGAGCTGCACGAGGCCAGCCGCGAGTACCGCATCAAGCTGACGATGCGCGACGGCCTGCCTTTCAGCTCCCGCGTGATTTCCGATGGCACTTTGCGCGTGCTGGCGCTCTTGACGCTGCTGCACGACCCGCGCCATCGCGGCCTGATCTGCTTTGAGGAGCCGGAAAACGGCGTTCACCCCGCCCGCATCAAGCAGCTGATTCAGCGGCTCAAGGACATGGTGACGCGCCCGCCCGATTTTGAGGACGAGGATGAAAACGGCTGTGCCCCTTTGAGCCAGCTGCTGCTCAACAGCCATTCGCCCGTGGTGCTGTCGGCCTTGATTGACAAGGATTTGCATCCGGTGGAGGGCTCGATTCTGTTTGCCGACACGGCTACCGTCAGCGACCCTGAAAGCCACGAGCTGCGGCGCAAGACGCGCTTGCGGCCGGTAAAGGGGGGGCAGATCGAGCTGTTGAACGAAAGCGGCGGCGGCAAAAATTTTGTCTCTGAATATGAGGTGAAAAAAGTCCTCGAAACCGTGGGCACAGAGGATTGACGATGCACTATCTTGGAATCGCCCTGTACGCCGAAGGCCCGACGGACTATTATTTTTTGCGGCCTTTGCTGCAGCGGTTGTGTGAGGATATTTGCCTGCGGGAGTCGCCGCACAGTGTTGAATTTAGCGAGGTGCTGGCTTTGGACCATTCCAACAAGGTCAAAAATGAGTCCCGTGAAGCGCGGATTCTGGAGGCGGCTCAAACCGCCCGCAGTGCCTGGCGGATTCTCTTTGTGCATACCGATGGCGCTAATGACCCGGCCCGCGCCCGCGAGCAACTGGTTGAGCCCGCGCTGGCGCTTTTGCAGCGCGAGATGGCCGAGGAGGGTTGTGGCGTGGCGCTGATTCCGATTCGCGAAACGGAAACGTGGGCGATTTGGGACGGTGACGCCTTGCGCCAGGTTTTTGGCACCACGTTGTCAAATCAGGATTTAGGTCTTGCGGTGAACGTCAATTTGGTCGAGTCAATGGCCGATCCCAAAGCGGCGCTCAACCAGGCTTTTCACGCGACGCAGCCGTCGGGGCGGCGCAAGAAACAGGGCGTCTCGCCCATGCCAACGCCTTGGGCGAGCAGGTGTCGCTGGAGCGTTTGCGCCAGATCGCGGGCTTTGCCCTGTTTGAGACCGAGCTGAAACAGGCGCTGCGGCACTTGAAAATTCTCCGATAGAAATACCCATGAACACATCTTCCCTCATCCAGAAAGTCTGGAATTTCTGCCACACCTTGCGCGACGATGGCGTCGGCTACGGCGACTATCTGGAGCAGCTGACCTATCTGCTGTTCCTGAAAATGGCGCACGAGTACGCGCAGGAGCCGTACAAGCGCGACACGCACATCCCCAAGGGCTACGACTGGCCGCATCTGAAAACCAAGGTGGGCGAGCCGCTCGAAGCGCAGTACCTGGCCACGCTGCACAAGTTAGGTGCCGAGCCGGGCATGCTGGGCGCGATTTTCTTCAAGGCGCAAAACAAGATTCAAGACCCGGCCAAGCTCTCGCGCCTGGTGCAGCTGATCGACGCCGAGAGCTGGGTGGGCATGGATGCCGACACCAAGGGCGACCTGTACGAAGGCCTGCTGCAAAAGAACGCCGAAGACACCAAGAGCGGCGCGGGCCAGTATTTCACGCCGCGCGCGCTGATCCAGGCGATGGTGGAGTGCGTACGTCCGCAGCCCATGAAAACCATTGCCGATCCGGCTTGCGGCACGGGCGGCTTTTTTCTCGGCGCGCAACAGTGGCTCTTGAGGCAAAAACTCGACCGCAAGGCCGGCGAATTCCTGCGCAACCAGACCTTTCACGGCAACGAGATCGTCGCTGGCACGCGGCGCATGTGCCTGATGAACCTGTTCCTGCACAACATTGGCGATTTAATCGGCGAGCCGACGGTGGACCGCGCCGACGCCCTGATTGCCGACCCCGGCCTGCGTTTTGACTATGTGCTGGCCAATCCGCCGTTTGGCAAAAAAAGCAGCATGACCATCACCAACGCCGAGGGCGACGAGGACCGCGACGCGCTGACTTATGAACGGCAGGATTTCTGGGAAACCACGTCGAACAAGCAGCTCAATTTTCTGCAGCACATCGTCACCATCCTCAAGCACACCGGCCAGGCGGCGGTGGTGCTGCCGGACAACGTGCTGTTCGAGGGCGGCGCGGGCGAGAAAATCCGCCGCAAGCTGCTCCAGACTTGCGACGTGCATACCGTGCTGCGCCTGCCAACGGGCATCTTTTATGCGCAGGGCGTGAAGGCCAATGTGGTGTTTTTTGACGCCAAGCCCAAGGATGGCCAGGTGCATACCAAGGGCGTGTGGTTCTACGACCTGCGCACCAACAAGCACTTCACGCTCAAAACCCGCACGCTTAAGACAGAGGATTTGCGCGATTTCATCACCTGCTATCACCCGCAAAACCGCCACCAGCGCACCGAGACCGAGCGTTTTAAACGCTATTCCTACGCCGACTTGATGGCGCGTGACAAGGCCAGCCTGGACATTTTCTGGCTCAAAGATGACAGCTTGGACAATCTGGATGACCTGCCGCCGCCAGACGTGCTGCAGCAGGAAATCATCGAGCACCTGGAAGCGGCGCTGGCGGCTTTCCGGGATGTAGCGGCGGGTTTGCCGCCTACCCCAAATACACCGGCGCGTGAAACTTCTCTTTGAGGTACAGGCCGTTGCTGACCAGTGCGTCGGCGTCGTCGCGGAAGGCCGCTTCGGCGATTTTGTCGAGCTGGTTTTTCAGCAGTTGCAGTTGCTCGTTGAGCAGGTCTTTGGCGGTTTTGCCGTGCGCCAGCGGGTGCAGATTGGCAAAGGCGGGCGGCAGGCGCACGTAACCGGCTACGGTTTGCGGCAGGTCGCGGGTGACGGCGCCGATGACGGTTTGCACCTGGTCGGGCGCCAGCATGGGGCTGCCTTCGCTGCCGCTCAGGCGCGGCGCCAGCACCTGCAGCACGGCGGGAATGGCTTGCAGGGTTTTGAGCGCCTCGGCGGGCAACTGGTGGCGGGTTTGTTCAATCAGCCGCTCGACGCTGCCGGCCAGATGCGCGCCGTCGTCGCAGCCGTAGCTGTCCACTTCCAGCAGCGTCTGGCCGGGCAGCATCAAGGCGCCCGCCGCATACAGGCTCAGGCAAATCGGCAGCCACCACTGGTTAATCACCCCGCCAAAGTAGGCGCCCAGACCGAGCAGCGCCAGCACGCAACCGGCAATGTTGCGGCTGCTGTAGAGGTAGAGCAGCGCGGCGCTGGCGCGGCTCATTGGTAACCCCGGATTTCCTTGAACACCTGCGCCAGCGGCGTGCGGGTGGCGTTGAAGACGCGCCCGCCGGTCAGGCTGGCCAGCGCTTCGAGCTGGTCGGCGCGGGCTTCGCCAAACTGGATGGCGTAAATGCGCAAGCCCTTGTCCGCCTCGGGCAGCGCGCCGTACCAGGCTTCAAACTCCTGGCTGCTCAAACCCTGGTTGCTCTCGCCGTCGGTCAGCAGCACGACAGAATAAAAGCGCCCCGGATCGGCCTTGCGCCGCTGCGCCGCAGCCTGATAAGCCGTCTGGGCCGCAGTAAAAACCGCCGTTCCCCCGTTGGCCTGCAGGGCGTTCACATAGCCGCGTATGCCTTGCTCGGCCAGCTCGCGCTGCCTGGCTTCGAGGGTGAAAAATTCCGCCGGGCGCACGCTGTCGTCAAAGGCGAGCAGGCTGATCTTTTCGCGCTCGCGCAGGCGGGCAAAGCGCCCGGAGAGCGTGCTGTCCACGCCAGTTAAACCGAGCAGCGCGGTTTTCATCTGCGCCAGCCGCTCCCCGCTCATGGAGCCGGAAATATCGAGCACAAAGCTGGAATCGGCCGGGCGGCGAATCTGGTCGTCAAAGGCCTGCAGCACGGCGTCAACCACCGCCAGCCGGGCCGGAAACGGCAATTCCACCAGCGTGGACGGATACAGCTTGGCGTCAAACGCGACTTCGGCGGCGACGGGCTTGCGAAAGGTCTGCTGCGTCATCGGCGTTTGAAATGCCGCCGAGCGCACGAAGGCCAGCAGCTTGTCGTAGTCGGCGCGCCGGGCGTTGTTCAGCAGCATCAGCGGGTAGTCTGCCGTCAAAATGCCTTCTTGCGGGTAGATCAGCGCCAGCGGCTCGGCCAGCTGGCCGCTGGCGTTGAGCGCGTGCAGGCTGGCGGCGTAGTTGATCATGCCGTCGATGCGGGCCTGCTCTTTCACGTACGCCTGCGCCAGCCAGCCGGAGGAACCGGCGGTCAGGGTTTGCGCCTTGAAGAAGGCGGTCAGGCGCTTGGCGTTGATGTCTTTTTCTTCCAGCGCGTCGCCTTTGCCCGCCAGCGCGGCGGCCAGCCCGATCAGGCCGGAAAAGCCGGTGTTGCTGGCGCTGGGGCTGGTCATGCCAAAGCTGAACTGGCCCTTTTCGGCAGCCTGGGCGATGTCTTTCCAGGTGAGATCGGGCCGGGGCTGGCCGCTGGCATCTATCCAGCCCAGGCTTTTGGCCTTGCTTTGTTTCAGGCCCAGCACCACGGGCGTGAGCATGGTGCGCTCGCTGGCGAGTATTTTTTCTTTCACGCCGGGCGTGAGCAGCGCGTAGCGGTTGCTGGCCAGCCAGGCGGCGTCAAAACGCTCGCCGCCTTGCAGGCGCTCGACGGCTTCCAGCGTGCCCGCGTATTTGAAGACGACGCGCAGGCCGGTGGCCTGCGCCAGCGCGGGCAGCAGCGGCTCGATGTCTTTCAGCTCGGAGCCGGCCAGAATGGTGAAGCTGCTGGCGCCGGGCTGGGCGCTGGTGGCGGGCGTGTTTTCTTGGCGCTTGCAGCCGCTCAGGCCCAGCGCCAGCGCGGTCAGTAGCGACAGGGCCAGCAGCGCGGCGGGGCGTTTTGAAAAAAGAGCTTTCATGGTGGGCAGCCAGGCGGCGTTCACAGCGTGACAGGCCCGGCCAGTTGTTGCGTCATCGCCTGACGGGCTTTTTCGCCGCGTGAGCGGTCCAGGTACTGCTCGGAGCGTTCGATCTGGGTTTTCATCATCGCGTTGTTGCGGCCCATCGTTTCGATAGCCTTGGAGCGAAACGTGTCCATCGCGTCCATCGCCTTGAAGGTGGCATCAAAGCTTTCTTTCAGCCGCTCCACGCCGATCAGCGGGTTGGCGGCGAATTCGCCGCTGCGCTCGACATGCTGGCCGAGCTGCTTGCTGCTTTCGGCAATCAAGGATTCAATCGTGCCGGACACGCCTTTGAGCATGTCCATCACCTTGATCTGGTTGCCGGTGGCGCGGGCCACGGTTTGCGCCACGGCTAGAGCGCTCATGCCGGTGGTGGCGACGCGGTCGCAGCCGTTCATCACTTCGCGGCCGGTTTTTTTCAGCTCACCCAGCGCCAGGTAGCCGTTCACCGACACGGCCAGCTGGGTGTAAAGGTCGCTCAGGTTTTGCCGGGCGTAAAACAGCACTTCCTGCTCCAGCGCCTTGGCGCGCTCGGGGTCGCTGATTTTGAGCGCGGCGACCTGGCCCGCCAGCCGGGCGTCGAGCTGCTCGCAAAAGCGAATCGCCGCTTTCAGCCGCAGCATGGATTCCCAGAGCTTGCCGCGCGTGGCTTCGAGTTCCACCGTGTCGCGCAGCATGTCGTCGCGGGCCGTGTGCAGTTGCTCCATTGTTTTTTGCAGTTGCGCCCCTGCCGTCTGGTAGGCGCGAAAGTAGCTTTGCAGCTTGTTGCCAAACGGAATGAAGCCGAGGATTTTTTGCGGCGCGAGCAAGTCGCCATCCCGGCCGGGATTGAGCTTGTCGAGCTGGCCGCGCAGGTCGGCAATGGCTTTGTAGGCGGCGGAATCCTCCAGCCCGACAAAGTTGCGCTCCATGAAGCGCCCGGTCATCAGCGAGGCGGCGCTGGAGACTTCCTCCTTGCCCAGCCGGAAGGCCGAGTCCATGCGCGTCTTGAAGGCGTCGCTGTGCAGGTCTTCGCTGAGCAGCTTGCCAATGAAGGCATCGACTTGCGCATCGACCTGGTTTGAGGTTTCGGGCGACAGCGGTACGGCGTCTTTGGCGGCGGGCGCGGGGATGGGCGCGAGGGTCTCGGGCGGGGTCAGCGTGAAGGCGGCGGGGGAATTCATAACGGACTCCTGATGTAAGGGACGGGGCGACGCTGGCTTCAGCGGGCGTATTTCTTTTCAATCTCGGCAATCATGCGCTCCAGCACCTCAAACGAGGGCGGGTCAATCACATCGGCCAGCGTGGCGGGCACCGGCCATTTTTTGGCCTGACTGGCCTTGGCAAACAGCGCCTGGGTGCTGGTGCGGTAGCCGTAGTCAATCGCCAGTGCCTGCAATTCGGGGTCAGTTTCCAGCAACTGGCCGAGCTTGACGCCGTTCGGGCTGATGCCGACAAACACATTTTTTGAAAAAATCGTCGGCTGCGGGTAGAGCAGCACCATGTCCGGGTTGGGCGCGCTGCCGCTGGCGGCCTGGCGCGCCAGGTATTCGAGGAACTGCGCTTCATAAATCATCACCAGCGGCGCCTTGCCCATGCCCATCGACAGGTAGTCGTCAAAAGGCCCGGCGCTGGAGGCTTCCTGAAAGCCCTGCTTTAGGAAAATGCGGCTCATCAGCGGCAGCACTTTTTGCAGCTCGGCCTCGGACTGCACGACGTTGCTGTCATTGGCCACGTAGCTGGCCAGCGCCAGGTACATGGCAGCCGAGTTGGAGCTGCGCACGTCGGTGCTGGAGACCAGCAGGCTTTTGCTGACCGGGTAGGCGCTGTTGCCGGGCAGGTCTTTCCAGCGCACGCCTTGGTCCATCAGGCGCAGCAGTTTGGGCAGGTCGCTCAGGTAGTAGCTGCCTGCCTGCTGTTTGACGAGGCCTTCGCGCTCCAGCACGGGCAGGAGCGACTTCCAAGAGGCAATCACCATCGGCGTGAAAAACGGTGTGAACACCTGCGGCGCCTTGACCGCCTGCTGGATTTTCAGCGCCGCCGGTGCGCCGGACGGATGGGCGAAATCAAAGCGCATCAGGTCGCCGCGCTGGGCGATGGCGCGCGAGCCGGCTTTTTCAAGCTGGACGCGCAAGCCGTTTTTTTGCAGGATGGCCGTCAGGCGCGGATCGTTGAAAAAGCCCTCCTTTTCCGAGCCGATCAGGCCGCGCACGGTTTGGACTTTGGCCGCTTCGAGCTGCGCCGTTTCCTGCGCGGCGTTCTGAACATGCGAGCGGTAGCCCGCCACGCCAATGCCCGCGAGCAGGATCACGGCAAGCAGCGGGCCGGTCAGACGTTTCATGGGTTTAACTTGGTTGGATTTTTGTGGAAGCCCTGCGGGAGGCCTGTTTTAACATGCGCCGGTGACGGGTGCGCAGCTCGCTTCGCCCGGCAAATCCCCATTTCGCTACAATGGCGCCTCTCCTGAGGAGCGTTGCAACCCACGGCATGTGGTCTAGGCTCAGGACTTTTCGCTTGCAACCACGCTCACCCGCATGTGCCTTGAGGCCGGGTGAGTCCGAATTTCCCCGACTTTCCGACCCCTCAAGGCCAGCCCGTGGCTACCCAGCCCCTGTTTGACTTCTGACCTTTGGAGACTCCCCGATGAATGCTGCACTGAAAACCGCCCAAAACCCCGATTGCGTGATCGCCGACCTGACGCTGGCCGCCTGGGGCCGCAAGGAACTCAAAATCGCCGAAACCGAAATGCCCGGCCTGATGGCCATTCGCGAGGAATTCGCCGCCGCCCAGCCCCTGAAAGGCGCGCGCATCACCGGCTCGCTGCACATGACGATCCAGACCGGCGTGCTGATCGAAACCCTGCAAGCCTTGGGCGCCGACGTGCGCTGGGCCTCGTGCAACATCTTCTCGACGCAAGACCACGCCGCCGCCGCGATTGCCGCCACCGGCACGCCCGTGTTCGCCATCAAGGGCGAAACCCTGGCCGACTACTGGGACTACACGCACCGCATCTTTGAATTCACCGGCGCCAAGGGCACGCCTGAAGAAGGCCCGAACATGATCCTGGACGACGGCGGCGACGCCACGCTCTTGATGCACCTGGGCACGCGCGCTGAAAAGGACGCCAGCCTGCTGGACAAGCCTTCCAGCGAAGAGGAAATCTGCCTGTTCAACGCCATCAAGGCCAAGCTCGCGCAGGACGCTAGCTGGTACAGCCGCCGCCTGAAAAACATCATCGGCGTGACCGAAGAAACCACCACCGGCGTGCTGCGCCTGAACGAAATGTCGGCCAACGGCACGCTGGCCCTGCGCGCCATCAACGTTAACGACTCGGTGACCAAATCGAAATTCGACAACCTGTACGGCTGCCGCGAGTCGCTGGTCGATGGCATCAAGCGCGCCACCGATGTGATGATTGCCGGCAAGGTGGCCGTCGTGGCCGGTTACGGCGACGTGGGCAAGGGCTGCGCGCAGGCGCTGCTGGCCTTGCGCGCGCAAGTCTGGGTGACGGAAATCGACCCGATCAACGCCCTGCAGGCGGCGATGGAGGGCTTCAAGGTCGTGACGATGGAATACGCCGCCGACAAGTGCGACATCTTCGTGTCGGCCACCGGCAACAAAAACGTCATCACCCACGCCCACATGGCGGCGATGAAAGACCAGTCCATCGTCTGCAACATCGGCCACTTCGACAACGAGATTGATGTCGCCTCGCTGGAAAGCTGCACTTGGGAAGAGATCAAGCCGCAGGTCGATCACGTCATTTTCCCGGACGGCAAGCGCATCATTTTGCTGGCCAAGGGGCGCCTGGTGAATCTGGGCTGCGGCACCGGCCACCCGAGCTTTGTCATGTCGTCGAGCTTTGCGAACCAGACGATTGCGCAAATCGAGCTGTTCACCAAACAGGCCGATTACGAAGTCGGCAAGGTCTATGTGCTGCCCAAGCACCTTGACGAAAAAGTCGCCCGTCTGCACCTGAAAAAAGTCGGCGCGATGCTCTCCGAGCTGAGCGACGAGCAGGCCGCGTATATTGGCGTGTCCAAAGCGGGCCCGTACAAGGCCAACACTTACCGTTACTAAAGAGACTAGGCCAGCCCGCTTTCGGGCTGGCTGGTTGATACAAAGAGATTTTTATGCGCGCTGACTTATTTTTAGTGGAACACGGCCACGCCACCACCCGCTCGCAGGCCCAGCGCCTGATTGCGGCGGGCGTACAGTGGCGGGTCGATGAAGCCGTCGCCTGGAAGAAGGTCGCCAAAAATGGCGACGAGATTCCCAGCAACGCCGAGCTGCAAGTGTTAGATACCACCGAGGCCAAATACATCTCGCGCGGCGGCCTGAAACTCGAAGGCGCGCTGAAAAGCACCGGCCTGAGCGTCAGCGGCCTGCGCTGCCTCGATATTGGCCAGTCCACCGGCGGCTTTACCGACTGCCTGCTGCAGCACGGCGCGGTGCAGGTTGTCGGCGTCGATGTTGGCCACGGCCAGCTGCACGACACCTTGCGCTCTGATGAGCGCGTGGTTTGCATCGAGGGCGTCAACGCCAGATCCCTGAGCGCCGACGAGCTGGTCGAGCACCACCGCCGCGCCCTGCTCGGCGAGACGGACGAGGGCGAGGCGCAATACGGCAACTACGCCTTCAGCGACGACGAAGACGACTATGAAGACGAAGACGGTCAAGACGACGACGCTGGCGACGACGCCGAAGACGGCGCCGCCACCGATGGCTTCAACCCCGTCTTTGACTTCCTGACCGGCGACCTGTCCTTCATCTCGCTGACGCTGGTGCTGCCCGCCGTGGTGCGCCTGCTCAAGCCGCACGGCCACTTGCTGATGCTGGTCAAGCCGCAGTTTGAACTGCAGCCCGGCCAGATCGGCAAGGGCGGCATCGTGCGCGATCCGGCGCATTTTGAATTCGTCGAAAAGCGCCTGCGTGACGCCTGCGCCGCGCTTGGGCTGGACGTCAAAGCCTGGCTGGAGTCGCCGATTGCCGGGGGCGACGGCAACCGCGAGTTCTTCATCCACGCGCAAAAAGGCGAGCACGTCATCGGCGAAGACCAGCCGCTGGCCGCCGCGCCCAAGCGCAAAGTGGCGCAGCGCGTCTCGCGCAGCGAGTTGCGCGCCCTGCGCGGCCCGCATGAAGACTCGGAAGAGGCCGAAGCCGCCCACGCCGGTCAGCACGGCCCGGCCAGAGCCAAGCGGCGCGACAAAAAGACAGAAGACAACTGAAAAAACGACAAAGGTCAGCGATGAATATTCCGGTCAGTTTTGAATTCTTTCCGCCTAAAACCCCCGAGGGCGCCGACAAGCTGCGCGCCACGCGTCAGGCGCTGTACACGCATCAGCCCGAGTTCTGCTCGGTGACGTTTGGCGCGGGCGGCTCGACGCAGGAGGGCACGTTCGGCGCTGTCAAGGCGATTCTGGAAGAAGGCGTGGCAGCCGCCTGCCATTTCTCCTGCGTCGGCGCGACAAAAACCACGGTGCGCGAGCAGCTCGCCACGCTGCGGACGATGGGCGTGACGCGCCTCGTCGCCTTGCGCGGGGATTTGCCCAGCGGCTACGGCATGGGCGGCGAGTTTCATTACGCCAGCGATCTGGTGGCCTTTATTCGCGCTGAAACCGGCGACGCGTTTCATATCGAAGTGGCCGCCTACCCGGAAATTCACCCGCAGGCCAAATCGGCCGAAGCCGACTTGCAGGCTTTTGCCACCAAGATCAAGGCCGGGGCCGATTCGGCCATCACGCAGTATTTTTTCAACGCCGACGCTTACTTTCGCTTTGTCGATGACGTGCAGCGCCTCGGCGTGAGCGTGCCGGTGGTGCCGGGCATCATGCCGATTACCAGCTCGACGCAGCTGATGCGCTTTTCTGACGCTTGCGGCGCGGAGATTCCGCGCTGGATTCGGCTGCGGCTACAGGGCTTTGGCGACGACAGCGCGTCGATCAAGAGCTTTGGGCTGGACGTGATTACCGCGCTGTGCGGGCAGTTGCGCGAGCAGGGCGTGCCCAGCATTCATTTCTACACCATGAACCAGGCGGGCGCGACCAGCGAGATCATTCGCCGCCTGACACCGGCTTGATGATGGGTCGGGTTTCGGGGCGTGCGGGTTTGCGGCGCGCACTCGTGGCCAGCTTGCTGGCTGCGCTGGCCGGTTGTGCCGCACCGCCGACAGCGCCGCCAGCGCCGCCGCTATCGCCCTTGTCAGCGCTGACGCCTTCGCAGGCGATCAGCGCAGAGCCGGTGGCCAAGGTCGTGTTGCCGGGAGAGCCGTCGCGCTTGAGCGCGCTGGCCCGGCGCTTGCTGGACAAATTCAGGCGCTCGCCCGAGCCCGTGACCGATCCAGCGCCGTCCCCTGCGGGCGAGGCGGGCGTCGATGAAAAATACCGCTTCACCGGCGAAGCGGCGCTGGAGCTGGAGCGCGGCCACGCGTCCTGGTACGGCGGACGCTTCAACGGGCGGCGCACCGCCAGCGGCGAGACCTACGACAAGTACGCGCTGACGGCGGCGCACAAAACCCTGCCTTTCGGCACCATCGTGCGGGTGCGCAGCCTGGCCCTGGGGCGCGAAGTCGATGTGCGGATTAACGACCGGGGGCCGTTTGCGCCCGGCCGGGTGATTGACCTGAGCCAGGCCGCCGCCGAGGCGCTGGGCCTGACGGGCGCTGGCGTGGCTCAGGTGTCGCTGAATGTGGCCGAGTCGGTCCAGACGGCGACCGGCGTGCGCAAGCCACAGCGCGGTACTTCGGCATCCAGCCGAAAAAGCGCAAAACGCGGCGCCAAAGCCAGTCAGAAGTCCAGTCCAAAAAGCAGCGCCAGCGCCAAGCGCAAAACCGTCAAGAAGCACTGATGTATCCCCGCCAGCGCGGTGTCGATTGACGCCGCTGGCGCGGTTTACCTAGCACTGACTGCCAGCGGTCTTTGGCACCTGGCGCTTTAACCTTTCTGATTAGCCGGTGACTTCGTCGTGCCAGCAGACTTGTTCATGGCTTACTAGAATTTCAGGAATTACTGAAACTTCAAGAAGTCAAACCATGAACCTTGCACCCCTGACCCAGCGTTTTGTCCTGCACTTTGGCGAGATGGGCAGCCGCTGGGGCATCAACCGCACTGTCGGGCAGATTTACGCGCTGCTCTACGTCTCGCCGCGTGCGCTCAACGCCGACGACATCGCCGAGGCGCTGGCGTTCTCGCGCTCCAACGTCAGCATGGGCCTCAAAGAGCTGCAGTCGTGGAATCTGGTGCGGCTGCAGCACCTGCCCAATGACCGGCGCGAATACTTTCAGGCGCCCGAGGATGTCTGGGCGATTTTTCGCACCCTGGCCGAAGAGCGGCGCAAGCGCGAGATCGACCCGACGCTGTCGATGCTGCGCGACGCGCTGATGGAGCAGCCTTCCAGCGCCGACGAGCAGCACGCGCAGGAACGCATGCGGCAAATGCACGAGCTGATCGAGCTGATGACCGGCTGGCTGGCGGATGTGCAGAAGATGGACTCGGCCACGCTCATCAGCCTGATGAAGATGGGTGCCAAGGTGCAAAAACTGCTGGCGGTCAAAGACAAGGTGGCCAGCACCGTGAAAGCCGGATTCTCCGGCCGCGCCCCGGCTGTTGCTCCGGCGCTGCAAACCACACCGGCCGCTCTGGCCGGTGAACCCAGGAGCTGATGATGGACGGACTCGACGCTTTCTTGCTGGCGCGGCTGCAGTTTGCCGCGAA
The DNA here is from genome assembly GCA_038249155.1 of Burkholderiales bacterium. GTDB lineage: Bacteria > Pseudomonadota > Gammaproteobacteria > Burkholderiales > Burkholderiaceae_C > Polaromonas. The sequence goes on from JBBRWN010000002.1 coordinate 33,945, forward strand.
CATGACCTTTCACATCCTGTTTCCGACGATCAGCATTTCGCTGGGCTGGGTGCTGCTGTTTTTCAAGCTGCGCTTTGTCAAGACCGGCGCGCAGCACTGGATGGACGCTTACCAGTTCTGGGTGAAGATTTTTGCGCTGACCTTTGCGCTGGGCGTGGTCAGCGGCATCACGATGAGTTTTCAGTTTGGCACCAACTGGCCGGGCTTTATGAAAACCGTCGGCAACATTGCCGGGCCGCTGTTGGCCTATGAAGTGATGACGGCCTTTTTCCTGGAGGCGACGATGCTGGGTGTGATGCTGTTTGGCCGCAAGCGCGTCAGCGAAAAAACCCACACCGTCGCCACGCTGCTGGTGGCGGGCGGCACCACGCTGTCGGCCTTCTGGATTCTGGCGCTGAACTCGTGGATGCACACGCCCGCCGGGTTTGAAATGATTGACGGCCAGGCGCATGTGACGAGCTGGCTGGAGGTGATCTTCAACCCCTCGTTTCCCTACCGTTTTATTCACATGATGCTGGCCTCGGGGCTGACGGTGGCCTTTCTGGTGGCGGGCGTATCCAGCTACCGCTGGCTGCGCGGCGAGCGCGGCGCCGAAGCGATGGCGGGCCTGAAAACTGGCGTCTATCTGGCTGCCATCCTGATTCCGCTGCAGATCGTGGCGGGCGACTTTCATGGGCTGAATACGCTGGAACACCAGCCCGCCAAGCTGGCCGCGATGGAAGGCATCTGGAACACCGAAAAAGGCGTGCCCGCCGTGCTGTTTGCGCTGCCCGATCAAAAGACGCGCAGCAACCATTACGAAATCGCCATTCCGAAACTCGCTTCGCTCTACCTGACGCACAGCCTGGACGGCGAGGTCAAGGGTCTGAATGAGTTTGAGGGCAAGCATCCGCCCGTCGCGCCGGTGTTCTGGGCCTTTCGCATCATGGTCGGTGTCGGGCTGCTGATGCTGGCCGTCAGCTGGGCCAGCGTGCTGCAACTGGCGCCGTGGAAAAAAGGCCTCGCCCGCGACCTGACCGTCTGGCACGCCCGGGCGCTGGTGGCGATGACCTTTGCCGGCTGGGTGGCGCTGATTGCGGGCTGGTACCTGACGGAAATTGGCCGCCAGCCCTGGCTGGTCACCGGTGTGCTGACAGCGGCGGATGCGGCGTCGAGCGTGCCTGCACCCCGGATTGCGCTGACGCTGGCGCTGTACCTGACGCTCTACATCGGGCTGCTGACGGCTTACATCTCGGTGGTGTTTTACCTGGCCCGGTCAAAAAAACCGGCAGGCCAGTCTTCAGGCGTGGGCCTGGAAGACGATCTCAATGTGTTGAACTACCCGGAAAAAGAAGGTGCCGCCCATGCTTGATCTTGCCCCCGACTTGAGCCAGGCCGCTGGCTGGATGCCGATTGTGTTTCTCGTTGTGATGGGGCTGGCGATGCTGGCCTACGTGATTCTGGACGGCTACGACCTGGGCGTGGGCGTGCTGATGCACCGCGCCAGCGAGGGCGACAAGGACACGATGATTGCCAGCATCGGCCCGTTCTGGGACGCCAATGAAACCTGGCTGGTGCTGGGCGTGGGCATTTTGCTCACGGTGTTTCCGCTGGCGCACGGCGTGATTCTGGGCGCGCTGTATTTGCCCGTGGCCTTGATGCTGATTGGCCTGATGCTGCGCGGCGTGGCCTTTGACTTTCGGGTCAAGGCGCACGCGGCGCGCAAGCCGCTCTGGAACCGGCTGTTTTACGCCGGCTCGCTCTTGGCGGGCTGGAGTCAGGGCTATATGCTCGGCTCGCTGATTACCGGCTTTGCCTCGACCGGCTGGATCCTCGTTTTCAACGCCGTGATCGGGCTGGCGCTGGTGGCCGCTTACAGCCTGATCGGCGCGGGCTGGCTCATCATCAAGACCGAAGGCGCGCTGCAACTGCAGGCGGTGCGCTGGGCGCGCCTCAGCCTATGGTTTGTCATGGCGGGCGTGGCGGCGATTTCCGTGGCCACGCCGCTGGTCAGCCCGCGCATTTTTGAAAAATGGTTTGCGTTTCCGAACCTGGTGCTGCTGCTGCCGATTCCGGCGGCCACGGCCGTGCTGTTCTGGGTGATTCACCGTAGCCTGCAGCGCCTGCCGACGCGGCTGGCCCAGGGCAACGAGTACGGCGCCTGGGTGCCGTTCGGCGCGACGGTGGGCGTCTTTTTGCTGGCGTTTTACGGCCTGGCCTACAGCCTGTTTCCGTGGCTGGTGATGGACCAGATCACCATCTGGCAAGCGGCCAGCGCGCCCGAGGCGATGGGCGTGATTCTGGCCGGAGCTGCCGTGGTGCTGCCGATGATTGTCGGCTACACGGTATTTTCCTACCGCGTGTTCTGGGGCAAGAGCACGGCGCTGAAGTATTGAGCCGCCGGACGGCGCCATCACGCCATCGGTGACGCCCGGCAGTTGGCTGGGTGTTTAGCCGCCGTGCTCCAGTGTGAAGCCGGCATTGCGGTCCTGCCCGAGCAGCGCGACCATCTGCGGCAGCGCGGCGTTCAACTCGGCTTTCAGCGTGTGCGGCGGGTTGATGATGAACATGCCGCTGGCAGGCAGGCCGGGGCGAATCACTTCGCCTTCGGTGCCGGTGAGCAGCTTGCTCGATTTCACGGTCAGCGTCGCGTGCAGCCAGCTGCGCCCGGCTTTGACGGCCAGCGTTTTCAGCTTGCGCGGCAGGTCGTGCGCTTCCGGGCGCGGAATGATCGGGTACCAGACGGCGTAAGTACCGGTGGCAAAGCGCTTGACCGAGTCGGCCATGCAGGCGGAGACGCGCAGGTAATCGGTCTTCATTTCATAGCTCGGGTCGCACAGCACCATCGCGCGGCGGGCGGGCGGCGGCAAAAAGGTTTTCAGCCCTTCAAAGCCGTCTTCGCGGGCCACGGCCACTTGGCGACCGACGCCGAGCTGCTCGATGTTGCCGGTCAGCGACTTGAAATCGGTCGGGTGCAGCTCGAACAGTTTCAGTTTGTCGCGCCCGCTGAGGAACTGCTGCTCGATGAAGGGTGAGCCGGGGTAGATTTTCAGGTGCGCCGGATCGCCCGTCTGGGCGAAATGCGGGTTCAGCTTGCGCAAAACGTCCAGGTAGTCTTGCAGCGCGGGCGCCCACGGGTAGGCGTTGGCGACTGCATCGGTTTTGGCGGGCGCGGTTTTGGCTGTAGCGCCGGGGGCTGTTGCGCTGGCCGGGGCGGCGGGCGCGGCTTTTTTGCCTGCCGCCGCTGGCTTTTGGGGCTGCGCCGGGGCGGTTCTAGCGGCCGTGATGAGTTTGAGAATGCCCTCGCTGGCTTCGCCGCTGGTTTCGGTGTAGTCGCCGTCGAGGCGGTACAGGCCGGCACCGGCGTGGGTGTCGATCACGGTCAGAGCCGTGTCTTTTTGGGTCAGGTATTTCATCAACGCAATCAGGCAAGTGTGCTTGAGTACGTCGGCATGGTTGCCCGCGTGGAAGGCGTGTCGGTAAGAAAACATGGCAGGATGGTAGCAGGGGGCGGGGCTGATATTGACGAAAGGGAAATCAAGCCCGAATCCGCTCCCAGCTCAAGCCAAACTTCAGCAGGTATTTGAGGGCTCTTCGTGATTCCGTGTGGAACTTGCCGTGGAGAATACGCTCGTGTAGAGCGCGCTGGGGCGCTGTTTCCCGGCGGGCGGCGGCCAAGCGCTGGTGAGCATCTATCCGCCAGCCGATGGCTTGGTGGCGCCAAACTTGATGGTGCGCGGCAAGTTGCTGCGCGCCTGGGCCGAGTGCCTGTACGCGGGCATTCCCAAAAGCGTGGTCGAGCACGAACTGGCCGCGCACGCGCTGACGAACGCGCAGGTGATTGAGCAATTCCTGCCGGTGCGCTTTGTGATGGCGCCGCTGGGGTCGCAAGGCGTGCGGGTGTCGATAGATGCCTGAAAAAAATTGACCAAGAACTGACGCTGGTTTGAAGGCACGCCTCACTCTTTGGGGGATAGAATTTCTTTGTGAGAGGGGTAAGCTCTTACAAATTCGCCACCAAGGGCGTGGATTGAAACATATAATCTATGGCTCTGCAGCGCACAGTGGTTCCGCGACAGAGTTGTCAGTCAGGCTTTTTGGCAGTTTTTTCTTGCGTCAAGCGGGAAGTTCTTTTCAAGCGTGTCCGGCAAAAAGCCACCTAAGAGGTTCTCTTCAGAAGAACGCCGACCGTGGAAAAGAACCCGACAAACCCCCTTTTTTCCAAAGAGAAACTCATGAAAACCTTCAGCGCAAAACCCGCTGATGTGACGCACGAGTGGTTTGTGATTGACGCGACCGACAAGGTCCTCGGACGAGTAGCCAGCGAAGTTGCTCTCCGTTTGCGCGGCAAACACAAGGCCATTTACACGCCTCACATCGACACCGGCGACTTCATCGTCATCATCAACGCAGCCCAGCTGCGCGTGACCGGTGCCAAATCGACCGACAAAATTTACTACCGTCACTCCGGCTACCCTGGCGGCATCACTGCCACCAATTTCCGTGACATGCAAACCAAGTTTCCCGGCCGCGCGCTGGAAAAAGCCGTCAAGGGCATGCTGCCCAAAGGCCCGCTTGGCTACGCCATGATCAAGAAACTCAAGGTGTACGGCGGTGCAGAGCATCCGCATACCGCCCAACAGCCTAAAGTGCTGGAAATCTAAAGGAGCCTTGAGATGATTGGTGAATGGAACAACGGCACCGGCCGTCGCAAATCTAGCGTCGCCCGCGTGTTTCTGAAAAAAGGCACTGGCAAGATCACGGTCAACGACAAGGACATTCAAGCGTTCTTCGGTCGTCAGACCTCCATCATGATCTGCCGCCAGCCCCTGTTTCTGACGAACCACGTCGAGACGTTTGACATCATGATCAACGTCCACGGCGGCGGCGAGTCCGGCCAGGCCGGCGCAGTGCGCCACGGCATCACCCGCGCCCTGATCGACTATGACGCAACGCTCAAGCCAGCGTTGAGCCAGGCCGGTTTCGTGACCCGCGATGCGCGTGAAGTCGAACGTAAAAAGGTCGGTTTCCGCTCAGCTCGCCGTCGCAAGCAGTTCAGCAAGCGCTAATTTCAGTTTCAGTCCTTCATCGGACTGGCTGGACGAAAAAAGCCGCCACGGTTCGCCCTGGCGGCTTTTTTCATGCGTTTTTCAAGCAGTGCAGCGCAGCAAGCACAGCGGTCGGCGCTGGAAGACGCGTCCGTCTTAAGGTTGATTGATTTGCTGTACTATTTCCCGATTACCTATTTGACTAACGGAGTTTTCCCATGAGTGCAGTTGCTGAAAATGTTGTCACCGAAATGCCAAGCCCTTTTGTCTTCACCGACAGTGCGGCTGCCAAGGTGGCTGACCTGATCGCCGAAGAGGGCAACCCTGACCTGAAGCTGCGCGTGTTTGTGCAGGGCGGCGGCTGCTCGGGTTTTCAGTACGGTTTCACCTTCGATGAAATCACCAACGAAGACGACACCACGATGACCAAAAATGGCGTCTCGCTGCTGATCGACGCGATGAGCTACCAGTACCTGGTCGGCGCCGAGATCGACTACAAGGACGACCTTGAAGGCGCACAGTTCGTCATCAAGAACCCGAACGCGACCAGCACCTGCGGCTGCGGTTCGAGCTTTTCCGCCTGATTTCTCAAGCCGGGTAAATCGCGCCCAGCACGCGCAGGCCAGCCGCGCCGGTCACGCCGGGCAGGTTGCCGGGCAGGCGCTTGAGCGTCTGGCGCGCTAGCCAGGCGAAAGCGGCGGCTTCGACCTGCAGCGGCGGCAGGCCATGCTGGTCCGAGGTGCTGACGCGCAGGCCGGGCAAACCAGCTTGCAGGCGCGCCAGCAGATGCTGGTTGAAAGCGCCGCCGCCGCAAACGATCAACTCGGTGCTGTGCGGCGCGTGGCGGCGGACATCGGCGACGCAAGCGCAGGCCGTGAACTCCGTCAGCGTGTGCTGGATGTCTTCGGGCCGCTCGGCCGCGAAAGGCGCGAGTTTATTGGCCAGCCAGCCCAGGCTGAACAGATCGCGCCCGGTGCTCTTGGGAATCGGCTGGGAAAAATACGGCTCGTTCAGCAGGCTTTCCAGCAGGCTAGGAATCAGCCGCCCGCTGGCAGCCCAGGCGCCGCCCGCGTCAAACGGCTGGCCGGTGTGCTGCTGGCACCAGGCATCCATCAGCGCGTTGCCCGGCCCGCAGTCAAAGCCGCGCACCGGCGTTTCAACCGATTCGGCAGGCGGCAGCAGGCTGAGATTTGAAATGCCGCCCAGATTCAGCACGGCCACGGCGTTGCCCGCCTGGCCAAAAACACCTTGGTGAAAAGCGGGCACCAGCGGCGCGCCTTGGCCGCCTGCGGCCACGTCGCGGCTGCGGAAGTCGGCCACCACATCCAGGCCGGTGAGTTCGGCCAGCAGCGCCGGGTTGTTCAATTGCAGCGTGTAGCCTGTGTCCGCCGGGTCGGGGCCGCTGCGCTGGGGCTGATGGCGCACGGTTTGCCCGTGCGCGCCTAGGGCTTGAATCTGGCCGGGTGAAATGCCCAGCCGGTCGGCGCTGGCCAGCAGTCGGCTGACCACCCTGGCGTACACGGCAGCCACCTGATTGCCCGCCAGCGCGGCGCGGTGCAGTTCGTTGAAGCCGGGGGTGTTCAGCGCCAGCAGTTCGGCGCGGAAAGCGTCTGAAAACGGCTCGCTGGCGCTGGCGACGACCTGCAGCGAGGCGCCTGAAAAGTCCACCAGCACCCCGTCCGCGCCGTCGAGGGAGGTGCCTGACATCAGGCCAATCGTGTAGTTGCGCATGCGGCTATTTTGCCGCATGCAGCGGCAGGCTTAGCGGCTCTGGGGCTGGTTGATGGTGGCTGCGGCCTGCAGCTGGCTGCGCACGTCGGCGGCCAGGCGCTTGAACTGGGGCAGGGCGGCGCTGGCCACTGGAACGGTGCCGCTTTGCTGGGCCGTGGCCATTGGGTCTTTTTGCACGCCGTTGACGCGGACTTCAAAATGCAGATGCGGGCCGGTGGCCCAGCCGCTCGAGCCGACCAGGCCTATGGTCTGGCCCTGGCTGACTTTTTCGCCGCGTGTGACGTTGATCTTGCTCAGGTGGGCATAGACGGTTTCGTGGCTGTTTTGGTGCTTGATGAAGACCACATTGCCGTAGCCGTTTTGCACGCCGGCAAACTCGACCACGCCATCGCCGACAGTGCGCGCCGGGGTGCCGGTGCTGGCGGCAAAGTCGGTGCCCAGGTGGGCTTTCCACTGCTGCAGGATGGGGTGAAAGCGCATCGAAAAGCCGCTGCTCACGCGCGAAAATTCGACTGGCGAGCTGAGAAAACCGCGCTTGAGACTCTGGCCGTCCAGCGTGTAATAGCCGCCCTTGTCCTGGCCGGGCTGTTGGAACCACATCGCCTGGTAGGTTTTTCCGGCATTGACAAACTCCGCCGACAGCACCTTGCCGGTGCGCAGCGCTTCGCCATCGGCTTCGCGGGTTTCATAGACCACGTTGAAGCGGTCGCCCTTTTGCAGGGAGCGGCGGAAATCGATGTCGCCCGAGAAGATTTCGGCAATCTGCGTGCCCACGCTGTCGGGCAGGCGCGCTTCGTCGATGGCGGCAAACAGCGAGCTCTGGATGGTGGCGCTGGCCAGCTGCGACGAGTAGGTGTAGGGGGCGCGCTCGATGCGCGAGCTGAAGCCGGGCTTGCCGTCGGTGACGGTGTGCTCAATGACCAGGCGCTGGAACATGGTTTCGTCGTCGGTGGACGAGCGCATCGTCAGCTTGAGCAGCTTTTGGCTGTCGCTGGCTTCGACGGACACCTGCTTGCCCGCGCGCGCCAGAATCTGCTGCGCATTCGCGTCGGTGCGCAAAAAGGCCACTGCCGCCGGGTCGTTCAGGTTCAGGCGCTTGAGCAGTGTGCCCATGGTGTCGTTGCTGCGGGTCGCTTCGGTGCGGAACAGCTTGAAGCTGAAGTCGGACAGCGCATCGGCTTGCGGCTGGATCGGCAGCGCCTGCACGGATTCCAGAATCTGCTGGACCGGCAGCTGGGCCGCGTCCGGCACCAGCGGCGCGACGCCGAAAGCGGTCACGCCGGTGCCCAGCAGCAGCACGGCCAAGGCGGCGCTAATGCGTTTGGGGTGGCGACTCAGGCTGTCGGTGGTGGCGCTGAGAAGACGGGTGAGGGTCAGGCGATGCTGGGAGGAGTGAACTGGCAGGCGCAAAACGGAATTCCCTACTAAGACTAAGGTGCGTCAGGGCGCCAGGAGGCGCCGGACTGCGTAGAAAAACATCGGCAATCAGCCCCCGCACATTTGTCAGGGAGGGGGTGGCTGCCGGGCCCAGGAGTCGTTGCTTCTTCCCATCAGCACCCCAAGAGGCCTACTAAAATGGCCTGCCGACGTAAGAAAAATGTGATTATATCTGTCGGACATTATCCTGTCCTGAAAAAATTCCCTTATGAATCAAGAGCTTGTTAAAAACTTTCCGGTCAGTGACTCGGTTCGCGCGGCCCTGGCCGTCACCCTGCGGGGCTGCGAGGAGTTGATTCCGCAGGACGAATGGGTCAGGAAACTGGCCCGCTCCGAGGCCAGCGGCGTGCCGCTGCGCATCAAGCTCGGGCTCGATCCGACGGCGCCCGACATCCACATCGGCCACACCGTGGTGCTGAACAAAATGCGCCAGTTGCAGGACTTGGGCCACCAGGTCATCTTTCTGATCGGCGATTTCACCAGCCTGATCGGCGATCCGTCCGGGCGCAACAGCACGCGCCCGCCGCTCACGCCCGAGCAAATTAAAGTCAACGCCGAAACCTATTACCGCCAGGCCAGCCTGGTGCTGGACCCGGCCCGCACCGAGATCCGCTACAACAGCGAATGGTGCGACCCGCTGGGCGCGCGCGGCATGATTGAGCTGTCCTCGCGCTACACGGTGGCGCGCATGATGGAGCGCAACGACTTTCACGACCGCTTCCACGGCGGCCAGTCGATCAGCGTGCATGAGTTTTTGTACCCCTTGATGCAGGGCTACGACTCGGTGGCTTTGAAAAGCGATCTGGAACTCGGCGGCACCGACCAGAAGTTCAACCTGCTCATGGGCCGCCACCTGCAGCAGGAATACGGCCAGGAGCCGCAGTGCATTTTGACGATGCCGCTGCTCGAAGGCCTGGACGGCATCGACAAGATGTCGAAAAGCAAAAACAACTACATCGGCATTTCCGAAGACGCCAATTCGATGTTCGCCAAGGTGCTGTCTATCTCCGACGTGCTGATGTGGAAGTGGTTTACCTTGCTGTCGTTCCGCAGCGAAGCCGACATCGCCGCGCTCAAGGCCGAGATTGAAGGCGGGCGCAACCCGAAAGACGCCAAGGTGGCGCTGGCCAAGGAAATCACGGCGCGCTTTCATTCGGCCACTGCTGCCGACGCCGCCGAGCAGGATTTCATCAACCGCAGCAAAGGCGGCGTGCCCGACGAGATTGCTGAAGTCAGCTTGAGCGGCGCGCCGCTGGGCATTGGTGCGCTGCTCAAAGCGGCGGGCCTGGCGCCGTCGGGCAGCGAAGCGAGCCGCCTGATTGACGGCGGCGGCGTGCGCGTCGATTCGAGCGTGGTCAGCGACAAGGCGTTGAAACTGGCCGCCGGGACTTACGTGGTCCAGGTCGGCAAGCGCAAGTTTGCCCGCGTGACGCTGGCCTGAGGTCAGCTGACCCGCCGGTGTATCGGCTCAATAACGGCCCGGTGACGATTGCGTTACAGGTGCCGTAAGCGCCGCAGCGCCCTGCGCCGCGTCGTCCACGCTCCAGAACAGCGCCACGCCGCCGATGCCTGCGTGGCTCAAGCCGGCGCGCAGCAGCGCCTCGCGCGGCCTGTCCTTGACGCGGGCCAGCAGCAGCGCAGTGCCGTGGCGCTCCAGGCTGGCGGCTAGCTCGGCTAGCGTTTCGATGGTTGTGCTGTCGAGTTCGTCGCAGCCTTCCAGGCTCAGCACCACGACGCTGGCCTGCGCCGCCTCGGCGCGCAGGCGCACGAGGTGAAAAACCTGTTCGGCGTTGGCAAAAAACAGCGGCTCTTCGGGGCGCATGATGAGCGTTCCCGCCTGCGTGAGTGCATCCGGGTGGCGCACACAGTCGAGGTAATCGCGGGTGCCGGGCAGCCGACCCAGCTCGCTCACCAGCGGCTGGGCAAAGCGGCGCAGCGCCAGCAGCAGCGACAGCGCCACGGCCAGCAGCATGCCGGGCAGCACGCCGGATATAAAAACGCCTGCAGCGGCCACCCAGGCCAGCCAGGCATCGCCGCCCAGGCGCAGCGAGGACAGCAGCGCGCGCGGCCAGAAGTTATGCGACAAAATGCCAATCACCACCGCCGCCAGCACCGGCAGCGGCAGCAGCGCCAGCCAGGGGCGCGCCAGCCACAGCAGCAGCCCCAGCGCCAGCGCGGCGGCCACACCGGCCGATTTGCTGCGCCCGCCAGCAGCATGGTTGGCAGCGGCGGCGGAAAAGCCCGCGCCCACCGGCAGGCCCTGCACCAGGCCGCAGCTCAGATTCGCCGCGCCTAGCGCCAGCAGTTCGCGATTGGCGTTGACCACGCCGCCGCTTTGCAGCGCCAGCGAGCGCACCGAGCCCCAGGATTCGGCAAACAAAATCAAGAGCAGCGCGGGCGCCAGCTGCATCGCCTGCAGCCAGCGCTCGTTGCTCAGGTCCGGCAGCTGCCAGGCCAGCGGCTGCCAGGCGATGGTGTTGACCTGCGCAATGCCCCGTGCGCCCAGATTCAGCGCCGCCGACAGCACCACACCCAGGCCCAGCACCAGCAGCGAGGTCGGCAGAAAACGCCAGCGCTGCAGCCCGTGGTGCAGCGCCAGCCACAGCCCGAGCGCGCCCAGGCCCAGCGCCAGACTAGGAACATGCCATTGCGCCGTCTGGGTCAGCAAGGCCCAGAGCAGCGGGCCGGTCTGCGACATGTGCAGCGGCAGGCCGGTGATGTGCGGCAGTTGCTTGATCATGATGGTCAGGCCCAGCGCCCAGGCAAAGCCGCGCAGCACCGGGCGCGAGATAAAAGCGCCCAGAAAGCCCGCTTTGAGCGCGGCGGCGACCAGAAACAGCAGCCCCGTCATGCCGACCAGCGCGTAACCCATAGGCGGGCCGCCCAGCGCCGCCGCCGAGGCAAACACCGCCGCCGCCGACGAGGTCGGCGCCACCACGGCAAAGCGGCTGCTGCCCAAAAACGGGTAGATGCACAGGCCGATCAGCGCGGCCAGCAGCGCGTGCATCGGGGCCACACCGGCAATGGCCGCATAGGCCACGGCCTCGGGCAGCAGTACGCCCGCGACTGAAATTCCCGCCAACAGGTCCGCCGTCCAGGAGGCGCTGCGCGGCTCAGTACGGGTTGTCGTAGCCCAGCGCGCCGAGCAGCAAAATCTCCAGCGCCTCCATTTCCAGCGCGTCGCGCTGGTTTGTTTCGTGGTCGTAGCCTTGCGCGTGCAGCGTGCCATGCACCAGCAGATGCGCGTAATGCGCCTGCAGCGTCTTGCCCTGCTCCTGCGCCTCGCGTGCCACCACCGGCGCGCACAACACCAAGTCCGCCGTGACGTAAGGCGCTTGCGTGTAGTCAAAGGTCAGCACGTTGGTGGCGTAGTCCTTGCCCCGGTAGTCGCGGTTCAGCGTCTGGCCTTCCTCAGTATCGACAATGCGCACGGTGATTTCCGCATCGCTTTGCAGCGCGTGGCGAAGCCAGCGGGCCACGCTGTGGCGCGGCAGCGCGGCGCGGTGCGGCGCGGGGTCGGCGAGCTTGCCAAATTGCAGCGACAGGCTCAAATCGTTAAACGCCATTGCGGCTCCTTGCGCGGGTTTTGCGGGCGGCGGGTGCGGCCGGATTTGCGGAATCGACGACGTTGATGCGCTGCGCCAGCGCGCCCGTGGCCTCAAGCGCCTGCGCCGGGTCTGTCGCGTCGTCGCGGTTGCTCGGCGTTTTGTCGTAGGCATCGACAATGCGCGCCACCAGCGGATGGCGCACCACATCCAAGCTGGTCAGGCGCGTCACGGCAATGCCCTTGACGCGCTTCAAGACGCGCTCGGCGTCAATCAGGCCGCTGAGCTGCGTGCGCGGCAGATCGACCTGACTCACGTCGCCGGTCACCACCGCCTTGCTGCCAAAGCCGATGCGCGTCAAAAACATTTTCATTTGTTCAGGCGTGGTGTTCTGCGCCTCGTCCAGGATGACGAAAGCGTGGTTCAGCGTGCGCCCGCGCATGAAGGCCAGCGGCGCGATTTCAATTTGCTGGCGCTCGAAGGCTTTTTGCACCCGCTCGAAACCCATCAGCTCGTGCAGCGCGTCATACAGGGGCCGCAGGTACGGATCGACTTTTTGCGCCATGTCGCCGGGCAAAAAGCCCAGGCGCTCGCCGGCTTCGACTGCCGGGCGGGTCAGCACGATTTTTTGCACCGTGCTGCGCTCCAGCGCATCGACCGCGCAGGCCACGGCCAGGTAAGTTTTGCCGGTGCCGGCCGGGCCGATGCCGAAAGTGATGTCGTGCGTGGCGATGTTTTCCAGATACGTGCCCTGGTTGACGGTGCGCGCGCGCAAGTCGGCGCGGCGCGTGGACAGCTCTCTCGGGCCGTCGGCGCTGCTCAGCGCGGTGTCGCCCACCAGCATCAGCTGCACGGTTTCGGGCTCAATCGGGCGCTGGGCGATTTCGTAGAGCGCCTGCAGCACTTCGAGCGCCTGCTGAGCGCGCAGCTTGGGGCCGTCAATCTTGAACTGCTCAAAGCGATGCGCAATCGTCACCTGCAGCCCGGCCTCAATCGTGCGGATGTGCGCATCCATCGGGCCGCACAGATTGGCCATGCGGGTGTTGTTCGGCGGGGTGAAAGTGTGGCGAAGGATCAAGGCTGGGTTTTTCCTGAAAAAAGGGGCCAAAAACGCGGTAAAAAACGGGACGAAAAACGGGGAAAGTCGCTGATTGTCCGCCTAAATTGCCGCCCTCAGGCGACTGCTAAGATTTGCCAATGATTGGAAGACTCACTGGCCAGCTGGCCGAAAAAAACCCGCCCGAAATCCTGATCGACTGCCACGGCGTTGGCTACGAAGTGCTGGTGCCCATGAGCACCTTTTACAACCTGCCGCCGCTGGGCGACAAGGTCAGCCTGCTGACGCATTTCATCGTGCGCGAGGATGCGCAGCTGCTCTACGGCTTTGGCAGCCTGGCCGAGCGCGCCGCTTTTCGCCAGCTCATCAAGATCACCGGCATCGGCCCGCGCATGGCGCTGGGCGTGCTCAGCGGCATGAGCGTGGCCGACCTGGCGCAGGCTGTGACGCTGCAGGAGGCGGGCCGCATCATCAAAGTGCCCGGCATCGGCAAAAAGACCGCCGACCGCCTGCTGCTCGAACTCAAAGGCAAGCTGGGCGCCGACATCGGCGTGCCTAGCGGCGTCAGCAGCGAAGCGCAGCTAGATATTTTGCAGGCGCTGGTGGCGCTGGGTTACAGCGACAAGGATGCGGCGCTTGCGCTGAAAGCGCTGCCGCCCGAGGTCGGCGTGAGCGAGGGGATTCGGCTGGCGCTGCGGGCGCTGGGGAAATAGGTAGAACTAAAAATTTTCATGGAGAAAAGATTGGACCAAATTGCTGAGGCGGAGACAGTCCTCGTGGGCGCAATGCCAAACCAAAATGAACGAGAAATTGTTTTGCGGCAACTTCTCCGATCCATGAATGTCGCAAATGCTATTGCGCCATCGGCTTGGTCGGTTACCTTGCTTCGTGATGGCTTTCGGTTGAATGTTGGGCAAGTAGAGGCACTTGTTTTTAAGGGCGGCATCGTTCACATGAACATTGCAGGTGATGCTGGCAAGCCACCATTTATAGGTGAAGGGTTCTTCAAGACCAACTATCGCTCTCTGCCACGGTCTCAGTGTGCATTTGAAGGTGACGCTTTTCAGTTTGAGCGAGTTGTTAGCCTCATCCAAGCAGGTCACGATCAATTTATTCAACTAACGGCTTTGACTGCCGCTGGAGTTCCGCGCAAAGGAACTCCGTTCCGTCGAAGTCATAGCGAGGGACTGATGAATTACGCTCGTAGTTTTCTTGCTTCGGATACGAGCGATGCTTATGCATCTGCCGAGTGGGTACTCCAAGAAGAGGTAGCGGGTAATAACCTGCTTGTGGAGGGAGCAAGGCTCACAGTTCAGGTGAACGCATTCGAGAGGAATCCCCAAGCACGCGCTCAATGTTTGTCTCACTATGGGATGAGATGCGCAGTATGTGATTTCAGTTTTGCGGCAGTTTATGGTCGAGTGGCCAATCGCTATATTCATGTCCATCATCTAAAGCCACTTGCGTCAATCGGTAAGGAATATGTTGTTGACCCTCTAGTTGACCTGCGTCCTGTGTGTGCGAATTGCCACGCAGTCATTCACTTGCGCACGCCACCTTACGAAATAGACGAAGTGAAGGCCATACTTCAAGATGTAAAAGGCGGCATACAAAAATGATTATCCAAACCGACAGCTTCGACCTCTCCGACCTGCCGCCGTCCAAGCGCGTGCTCTCGGCGGCCCCGGCTTCGCCCAAGGAAGAAGCCATTGAGCGTGCGCTGGCAAAGTAAATCATGGGAGATTTCAATGGCAATCCTTGAAGGCATCAGAATCCAAAACTACCGGGCGCTCAAAGACGTGACCCTGGGCCGGACGTTTGACAATGCAAAAGCCGATCCCCTGCCGCGCCTCGCTGCCGTGATTGGTGCCAATGGCACGGGAAAGTCAAGCCTTCTGGATGCTCTGTGTTTTTTGGGCGATTGCCTCAAGGAGGGCGTCCAGGCCGCTTGCGACAAGCCGCACCGGGGCGGTTTTGAGAGACTTCGCACGCAGGGGATTGAGGCGCCTCTTCAATTTGATATCTGCTTTCGCGAGGAAAGCGATACCCCTCCCATCCATTACACCCTGCATATCGGCAGCGACAGCTACGCACGCCCCGTTGTTATGCGTGAGCATTTGCGAATGGAATGGGTGGATAGGGACTTTCTGGACCTCACGGAAGGACGAGGCTTGGTGTGGGCCGGACAAGATTCCAAGGATGGCAATCCAAAGATGGAGGTTGAAATGCAGGACCGCCAGGTGCTGGCGGTGGCCACATTTGGTGCCTTGGCAAGCCACCCCGAGATTGGCAAATTCCGTGAGTTTTTAAGCAGCTGGTATTTCTCCTATTTTGACCCCAAGCTGGCCAGGGAGCCATCGACGGCAGGCGCCGACTCGCACCTGGATCGGGAGGGCAAAAATCTTGCCAAATATCTCCAGTTTATCGAGGCCGCCCATCCGGGTGAATTGAATTCAATTCTTCAGCGCATCGCGAAAAAAATACCGGGATTGGTGGATATCACAACAAGTACCTCGAAAAACAAACAGCTTTTCCTGGAGTTTTATTGCGAAGGCTATGCGGAGCCGTTTTTTCAGCAAGACATGTCGGATGGGACTTTGAAGCTTCTGGCTTATCTGCTGCTGATGGAAGACCCCCATCCCGCTTCATTGATCGGAATAGAAGAGCCGGAGAACGGGCTGCACCATCAATTGCTGTCCCTGCTGGCGACGGAGTTGAAGGATTTCTCCCGTCAGGCGCGTGGACCGCAGGTTCTGGTTGCCACCCATGCACCTAATTTTGTCGATGCGCTGACCCCCGAGGAAGTGTGGATTTTGAGCAAGGGCGCGGATGGCTACTCAAGCCTGACCTGCGCCGCAGACATTGCACAAGTCAGGGCGCTTTTTGACGAAGGTATTCCGATGGGCAGCTTGTGGTTTAGCGACCATTTCGGAATCGGCAACCCATGAGCTGGCTGGAGGTGCTGGTGGAAGGGGCGTCCGATGCGCCCACGCTCAAAGAGGTGCTGGAGCGAAAGTTCCAGTTGCAGGAAGGTGAGGATTTTCGTCTCCACGCCCACCAGGGCAAAGGAAAGCTGCCTCTCAATCCTTTAAGCAAACCAGACCCGAAACATCGGGGCTTGCTGGACCAGCTTCCGGCCAAACTGGGCGGCTACGGCAAGTCCTTGGCCCCTGACTGCTGGGTGCTGGTGGTTCTGGATGCGGACGACACGCCTTGCGCCCAGCTCTTGAGCGATCTCAACGCCATGCTGGCCTGCCTGCCGGTCAAGCCGCAGGTCATGTTTCGGCTGGCGATTGAAGAGACTGAAAGCTGGTTTATTGCCGATGCCGCCGCCCTGGACAAAGCCTACCCCGGACAGGTCAAAAAGACGGTGCTCAAGCATATCAAGCCGGACGCCATCGTGGGCGCCTGGGAGCGTCTGGCCGAATCGCTCAAGATCAACCCGAAAGAAGTTTCCGGGGCCATGAAAGTGCAATGGGCCAAAAACATAGCCCCGCACCTGGACTTCGATGCGCCTTGTTCACCCAGTCTGGCCAAACTGGTTCAAGGGCTTGAAAAATTGATGAAAGCGCGTCCCCTATGACCATCCAAACCGACAACTTCGACATGGCCGACCTGCCGCCAGCCCGGCGCATGCTCTCTAGCGCCCCGGCTTCGCCCAAAGAAGAGGCCATTGAACGCGCCCTGCGCCCCAAGCTGTTCGACGACTACGTCGGCCAGACCAAGGCGCGCGAGCAGCTGGAAATCTTCATCGGCGCGGCCAATAAACGCGGCGAGGCGCTGGACCATGTGCTGCTATTCGGCCCGCCGGGGCTGGGCAAAACCACGCTGAGCCACATCATCGCGCACGAGCTGGGCGTGAATATGCGCTCGACCTCCGGGCCGGTGCTGGAAAAGCCCAAGGATTTGGCCGCGCTGCTCACGAATCTGGAAAAGAACGATGTCCTGTTCATCGACGAAATCCACCGCCTCAGCCCCGTGGTGGAGGAAATCCTGTATCCGGCGCTGGAGGACTACCAGATCGACATCATGATCGGCGAAGGCCCGGCGGCGCGTTCCATCAAGCTCGATTTACAACCCTTCACGCTGGTGGGCGCGACGACGCGCGCGGGCATGCTGACCAATCCGCTGCGCGACCGCTTCGGCATCGTGGCGCGGCTGGAGTTTTACACGCCCGAGGAACTGGCGCGCATCGTCAAGCGCAGCGCCGGGCTTTTAAATGCACCGATGGACGAGGCGGGCGGCTTTGAAATCGCCCGGCGCTCGCGCGGCACGCCGCGCATTGCGAATCGCCTGCTGCGCCGGGTGCGCGACTATGCCGATGTCAAGGGCGGCGGCCAGATCACGCTGGACATCGCCAACCGGGCGCTGGCCATGCTGGACGTGGACCCGCTGGGCTTTGATGTGATGGACCGCAAGTTTTTAGAAGCCTTGATTCACCGCTTCGACGGCGGCCCGGTCGGACTCGACAACATCGCCGCCAGCATCGGCGAGGAGCCGGGCACGATTGAAGACATGATCGAGCCGTATTTGATCCAGCAGGGCTTTATCCAGCGCACGCCGCGTGGGCGTATTGCCACGCTGGCGGCGTACCGGCATTTGGGCGTGACGCCGCCGCAGGCCGAGGGCGGCGGCTTGTTTGGCGGGTGAAGCGTTGACGCGTTGACGCGGCTCAGGTCAGCGCGCCGCGCGCATCGACCCGGATGATGCTTTGCACCGTGCCGTGGCGCAGGCCGCCGGTCACGCCAATCATCACGTCGTGCAGGTTGACGGTCGGGTCGCAGTGGCCGGGAATCAGCCACAGCATGCGCCCGAGCTTGGGCACGCGGGTGCTGCCAGCGGCCGGGCGCAGGATGCCGTGCTCGTCGCCGCCGTTGAAATAGTCCAGCTCGCTCTGGCTGTCAAACGCATGCACCAGCGGCAGGCCCGAGTCGATGGCGTGGCTCTTGTGGCCCGCGTCGCAGACGGCGTGGCTTTCGTGGGTGCTGATGACTTGCGTCTTGACGAACAGCGCATGCTCGAATTTGGGCTGGGCCGGGTGGCGCTGGTTTTGCGCGTAGTCGGCGTCCATGAACATAAAGGAGCCGGGTTGCAGCTCGCCATAGACGCCGCTGGCCGCCTCCAGCACCAGGGTGCCGGTGCCCGCGCCAGTCACCAGCGCGACTTTGATGCCCTGGGCTTCCATCAAGTGGCGCGTCAGCAGCACGGCTTCGACGGCGTCGGCAATCGCCTGGTCCCGCTCCTGGACGCCGCGCAGATGCTGGGCTTTGCCGTGGTAAGCCTGCAGTCCGGCAAAGCGCAGCGCCGGGTGCTTGCGGATTTCCAGTGCCAGCGTCACGGCCTCCTCGCCGGGCGCAACGCCGCAGCGGCCCTGGCCCACGTCGATTTCGACAAACACATCAATCACGGTGGCCGCTTTGCTGCTGCGGGCGCTGGTGCGCGCGTCGGTCATCGCCTGCGCCAGCCGCGTTACGCCTTCGATGCTATCCACCGCGATGGCGATTTGCCCGCCCAGCGGCGCCACCGCCTGCGTCAGCGCGGCGACGCGGGCGAGTTTGCCAGGAGCTATCACCTGGTTGCTGATATAGACGTTGCCGATGCCGCCGGCCACCATGATTTCAGCCTCGGCGGTTTTTTGCACGCAGATGCCGACGGCGCCAGCGGCTAGCTGCAGCTTGGCCAGCTGGACGCTTTTGTGCAGCTTGGCGTGGGGGCGCCAGCGCAGGCCGTGCTTTTTGGCGAACTCGGCCATGCGGGCCAGGTTGCGGTTCATGGCGTCGAGATCGACCACCAGTGCGGGCGTGTCGATGTTGTGGACGGGCTGGCCTATCAAGGCGGACAAGCTGGCGGGCAAGGTGCTCATGGTGCTGGCCTCGGGGGGGCTGGCTCAGGAAAGGCTGCCAGCCGACTGGCCCGCCACCAGGCTGTCGTCGAGCGAGTCGCCTTCGAGGTGCTGGGTGTCGGCCCAGCCGACCAGCGTGAAGCCTTGCGGCGACCAGAGCAGGCGGTTGATGGCCGCGTTGCCCAGCGCCCAGGTGCGCGGCGCCTGGATGGGGGCGCGCGTGGCGGCGCGGTAGAGCACATCCATCACGCCGCCGTGGCCGACCAGCGCGATCAGCTCGCCCGGATGGCGCGCGGCCAAGCGGGCGCAAGCCTCTTCGACGCGCTGCTTGAGCTGCACCAGCGACTCGCCGCCGGGCGGGGCAAAGTCCGGCTCGCGCTGGCGCCAGCGCTGTGCCTGCTCCGGCAAATGGGCTTCAATTTCGCGGAAAGTCTTGCCCTCGAACTCGCCAAAGCGGCGTTCGCGCAGGCCTTTTTCCGGGATGACTTCGAGACGCTGGGCGCGCCCCAGATGCTGGGCCGTCTCCCAGGCCCGGCTCAGGTCGCTGGCGTAAATGGCGCGGATCGGCTCGCCCGCCAGCGCCCCTGCCAAGCGCAAGGCCTGCGCGTGGCCGGTGGCGTTGAGCGCAATGTCCAGGCTGCCCTGAATGCGGGTGTCCAGATTCCAGGCGGTTTCGCCGTGGCGGATGGCAATGATGCGGGTGGGTTCAATCATTTTGCAGGGCGTGAAAGGTCAACAGGAATCCGGCGCATGCCAGCGGGCGGCTGCGGAAAGCCGCGCAGCGCCGCCTCCAGCATCGCGGGCAGCACGGCCGGGAGATCGTTTTGCACGTTGTCGCTCAGGGCGCGGGTTTCAAACACCACCTGGCCGGTGCTCAGGTCGCGCATCAGCAGCGTCAGCTCGCGCCGGTAAACGGGCGGCTCGGAAAAGCGCAGCGGAAAGGACAGTCCAAACGAGGCGCCATGACTGCCGCCGCCCAGAAAAATGCCGGGCGTTGCAAAGCCGAAACCGTCAAAGCCGCCGCCATAACCATAGCCATAAGGCCCGCGCTCCAAGACCAGCACGTTGAGCTGGACCTGCACGCCCAGGCGCGCAACCGGCGGATCGAGCCGCAGGCCGACGCGCTCCAGCGCAGCGCGGCTCAGGCTTTCGAGGTAGTCCTGCTGCGCGCCAGCGCCCTGCTGCGAGGGCAGGCGCTCAAAGCGGTACAGCGTGCCGGGCACGGGCGGCGCGCCGCTCCAGCGGTGAAAAGCGCTGACATCGCTTTCCACGAGCTGGTTGCTGGCGCAGCCGCTCACAAAAAGCCCGATGAGGACGGTTGAAAAAACAGCAGCGAACAGGCGCTTCATAAGGTATCTCCAGTGACTGCCAGACTCACAAGCCCGCCTCTGACATCAGTCCGGCGTGATTCCAACATTAACCGGTCATCAGCCCGCTGGCAGCGGCTGGATGTTGATGACCGCACGGCCCGCAAGGCCGCTCAGTTCGGGCAAATCGGGCAAATCGGGCAGCGCCGGGGCTGGGAACTCGTCGGCGTCAAACGCCTTGTCGCCGTTTTCGTCGGCCACGCCGGTGGTTTTGATGTTTTTAAAATCGTGGCGCTTGCTGTCCATCAGGTGCGAAGGCACGATATTTTGCAGCGCGGCGAACATGTTTTCAATGCGGCCGGGGTGCTTCTTTTCCCATTCTCTGAGCATGTTGCCGACTTGCTTGCGCTGCAGGTTTTCCTGGCTGCCGCACAGCGTGCAGGGAATGATGGGAAATTGCTGCACCTGCGCCCAGCGCGTCAGGTCTTTTTCCGTCGTGTAAGCCATGGGCCGGATGACGATGTTCTTGCCGTCGTCGCTGACCAGTTTTGGCGGCATGCCCTTGAGCTTGGCGGCAAAGAACATGTTCAAAAAGAAGGTCTGCAGCATGTCGTCGCGGTGGTGGCCCAGCGCAATTTTCGTCGCGCCGAGTTCGCCCGCGACGCGGTACAAAATGCCCCGGCGCAGCCGCGAGCACAGCGAGCACATCGTTTTACCCTCTTCAATCACGCGGGTGACGATGCTGTAGGTGTCCTGGTTTTCGATGTGAAACGGCACGCCGAGCTTCGTTAAATAGTCGGGCAGCACATGCTCGGGAAAGCCGGGCTGTTTCTGGTCCAGATTGACGGCAATCAGCTCGAAATTGATAGGCGCGCGCTTTTGCAGTTTCAGCAGGATGTCGAGCATGGCGTAGCTGTCCTTGCCGCCCGAGAGGCAGACCATGACCTTGTCGCCTTCCTCGATCATGTTGAAATCGACGATGGCCCGGCCGACTTCGCGGCACAGGCGCTTTTCGAGCTTGTGGTCTTCGCGTTCTATCTTCATTGCGTTCATAGTTTTTACCATTGTCCTGTTTCGACGCGAATGGCGACTTCGCAGTCATCAAAAATTTCCAGTTTTGCGATTTTCACCCGCACGCCGAGCACGCCGGGCAGCAGCATCAGCCGGTGCGCCAGCTTGCCGATCAGGCTTTCCAGCAGGTTGACATGGTCGGCGGTGCATTCGGTGATGATGATCTGGCGCACCTTGCGGTAGTCCAGCACATGGCTGATGTCGTCGTCGTGCGGCTGCAGCGGCTGCGTGCCCAGATTCAGCTCGGCATCGACCTGAATCGGCTGCGGCGCGGCTTTTTCGTGGTCCAGGATGCCCAGATTGGCGTCAAAGCGCAGGCCGGTGAGGGTGAGGATTTGGGTGCCCCGGGTGTTGAACATGGTGGGTGCCAGTCTGTAATGAGTGAGGAAAGAAGGCTGTCAGCCGGAGCCGATGCTTGGCGTGGGCCAAAAAATCACATCAGCGAAAAGTCGCGCTCAAAGCGCATCAGGTGCTGGCCGCCATCGACCAGCAGCGTGGTGCCGGTGATGGAGGAATTTTCCAGCGCGAACTTGACCGCCGCTGCCACGTCGCCCGGCGTCGATGAGCGCCCCAAGGGCGAGAGTTTATGCCGCGCGGCGAACTGCTCGTCGCTGAGTAAATCGCTGGTCAGCGTCAGGCCCGGCGCGACGCCGACGACGCGCACCAGCGGCGCCAGCGCCAGGGCCAGCATCGTGCCCGCCGCTTCGAGCGCGGCCTTGGACAGCGTGTAGCTGAAAAAATCCGGGTTCTGGTTCCACAGCTTTTGGTCCAGCAGGTTGACGACGGCGCAGCGCCGGGCGTGTGTGGTTTCCTGAGTCTGGCGCGCCGCAACATGGGCATGCAGCGCCTGGGCCAGCAAAATCGCCGCGCCGGTGTTGCTGTGCAGGTGCTTGTCCAGACTGGCAAAGCCGAAGCTGGCGGCGCTGTCGTGCTCAAAGGTCGAGGCGCTGTTGACGACGGCGTCAATCCGGCCAAACTGCGCCACGACACGCGGCAGCAGGGCGCGCACGGCGGCCTCGTCGGCCAGATCGGCGGCGAAAATCGCCGAGCTGGCTGAACTGGCTGAAGTGGCAAAAGCGGCGGCGTTTGCGTCCGTCAGCCGGGCGCAGTCGGCGGCGGTCTGGCGCGCTTCGGCTTCGGAGCTGCGGTAATGCACGGCCACGCGCCAGCCACCAGCGGCCAGCGCCAGCGCGATTTCGCGGCCCAGGCGCTTGGCCGCGCCGGTGACGAGCACGACGGGGGCAGCGCAAACGAGGGGCGGGGCAGTTTTCATCGGGCGGGCGTGGGTGAAAGGGGAAAAAACGAATCACCGACAATCCGAGCCGGTGCTAAAGAGAGGAAACAAGATGAGCAACAACCCCATTTTACCGACCGGCCTGCAAGCCGTGATTGCCAAGGCGATTGACGCCGCTGGCGGCTGGATAGGCTTTGACGATTTCATGGCGCGCGCGCTGTACACGCCCGGCCTGGGCTATTACGCCAACGACTCGCTGAAATTCGGCCTGATGCCTGCGGGCGCCAGCCATTCCAGCGGTGGCCAGAACGCACCCAGCGGCGCCAGCGACTTCGTCACCGCGCCCGAGCTATCGGCGCACTTTGGCCGCACGCTGGCACGCCAGGCGGCGCAGGCGTTGGACGCGTCGGGAACCCACGAGCTCTGGGAGTTCGGCGCAGGCTCGGGCGCACTGGCGTTGCAGTTGCTTGAAGCCTTGGGCGAGCGCATCGAGCGTTACACGATTGTCGATTTGTCCGGCGTGCTGCGCGAGCGCCAGCGCGACAAGCTGGCCGCCTATGGCGACAAGGTGTACTGGGCGACCGAGTTGCCGGAAAAAATGCGCGGCGTGGTGCTGGGCAACGAGGTGCTGGACGCGATGCCGGTCAAACTGCTGGCGCGTCTGGGCGGCGTGTGGCACGAGCGCGGCGTGGCGCTGCACGAAGGGCGTTTCACTTACGCCGACACGCCGACCGAGTTGCGCCCGCCGCTGGAAGTCGAAGGCAGCCACGATTACGTCACCGAGATTCACCCGCAGGCCGAAGGTTTTGTGCGCACACTGGCGGACCGGCTGGAGGCGGGCGCGGTGTTGCTGCTCGACTACGGCTTCCCGGAGCACGAGTATTACCACCCGCAGCGCAGCATGGGCACGGTGATGTGCCACCGCGCCCACCTGCTCGACGCCGACCCGCTGGCCGATGTGGGCGACAAAGACATCACGGCGCACGTCAATTTCACCAGCATCGCGCTGGCCGGGCAGGACGCGGGGCTGGAAGTGCTGGGCTACACCAGCCAGGGGCGCTTTTTGCTGAACTGCGGTTTATTGGACGGTCTGGAAAACGCCTCGCTGGCCGAGCGCACGATGGTGCAAAAACTGGTCAACGAACATGAAATGGGCGAGCTGTTCAAGGTGATCGCCTTCGGCGCCAAAGGCAGCGCCGTCTGGGAGCCGATGGGCTTTGCGGCCGGGGACCGGATGCACACCTTGTAGCCAGCTAGAAGCGCCCGGCCGTTTGGCGCCGGGCGATCAGGCCGCTGCGCCGGCTGCGCGCACCCAGGTAGCCGGGCGCAATCGCCGCCAGCGCGGCCGGGTGGATGCCCAGCGCTTCCAGGCCCGGCAACTGGCCGCTGGCGATGTTGTCGGTTTTCATGGCGTCGAGGTTGTCGCGGCTGAGCACCGGATCGCCCGGCATCAGCTCCATCAGCCAGGCCTGCAGCCGCGCCAGCGCGTCCGGCAGCGCGAGGATGGACCGGCCGCGCCCGCCGTTGACGCCCGCATAGCACCCGGCCAGCTGCACCAGTTCTTTGAGCGTGAAGACCTCCGGCCCGCAGGCTTCAAAAATCTCGCCGACGGTGTGGCTGTCGGGCAGGCAGCGCACCACGGCGCTGGCCACGTCTTCGACCCACACCGGCTGGAAACGGGCGCCGCTGGCGGCCAGCGGAATCACTGGAAACACCGCCTGCAGCGCGGCAAAGGTGTTCAGAAATTTGTCTTCTGCGCCAAAAATCACGCTGGGCCGCAGCAGCGTCACATCCAGCTTCGAGGCCAGCAGCACGGCTTCGCCGCGCGCCTTGCTGCGCTGGTACAGCGAGGCCGAACTGGGCGAGGCGCCCAGCGCGCTGATGTGAACGATGCGCCGCACGCCGCTGCTTTGGCAGGCCTGGACCAGCTTTTGCGGCAGTTGCACATGGGCCCGGTCAAACGCCGCCTCGGTGCCGTGCAGGATGGCGATCAGGTTGACCACCGCGTCATGCCCGGCCACCAGCGCGGCCAGCGCCGCCGGGTCATGCACATTGACTTCGGCCACGTCCAGAAGCGGCAGCAGCTGCAGATGCCGGGCGCTGTCGCGCCTGCGCGTGGCCACGGTGACGCTGCATTGCTGCTTGATGAGCTTTTCGCAGACATGCGTACCCACGAAGCCGGTGCCGCCAAGAATCAGGATTTTTTTCATAGGTTCAATTTAGCGCGTTTGGGAACAGCGGCTTGTAAGAATCGTTATTTTCCGGCGCCCGGCGGGCGTTCCAGCGGGCGCGGTTTTCCGGCGGCGTCCAGCGCGACATAGGTCAGGCTGGCCTCGGTAACCTTGAAGTAGCGGCCCTGCGCCCGGAAACTCTCGGCAAACACCTCAACCTGCACCGTGATCGACGTGGTGCCGATGCGCGTCACGGAGGCAAAAAACGACAGGATGTCGCCGACGCGCACCGGCTGCTTGAAGATGAACTGGTTCACCGCCACGGTCGCCATGCGCCCGCCGACGTAGCGCGCCGGCACCACCGCGCCCGCCAGATCGACCTGCGCCATCACCCAGCCGCCAAAAATGTCGCCGTTTTGATTGCAGTCGCGCGGCAGCGGGATGACCTTGAGCACCAGTTCCTGGTCGGTCGGCAACTGGCCGTGCAGGAAGCGCGTGTCGGCATCGGCGCTGGATTCGGAAGACATAGGCACAATCCCTCAAGAAATTTAACAACTTCAACGATTGTCTCCCATGCCCGCTGGCCCCGCTGAGACGGGACAATCCGCAAAAACTGCTTGCGCGCAGCTCAATCGAACAACTCATGACTACATCCCAACTCTCTGCCATTGCACGCCCGCTGACGGTGATTGACCTTTTTTCCGGCGCAGGCGGCATGGCTGAAGGTTTCCGGCAAGCCGGTTTCAAGACCTTGATGGCCACGGACTACGACGAAATGGCCGCCAAAACCTTCACCTTCAACCATCCCGGCACGCCGTTTGTCATCAAGGACATTCGGGCCTTGAGCGTGGCCGAGATTCTGGACATGTCTGGTTCAGCAGTAGGCACCCCGACGGTGGTGTGCGGTGGCCCGCCCTGTCAGGGTTTCAGCTTGGCCGGGCAGCGCATGGCGGACGATCCGCGCAACAAGCTGTTTCAGGAGTTTGTCCGCATCGTTCAGGGCGTTCAGCCGCGTGTGGTGGTGTTTGAGAACGTCTCCGGCCTGGTCAGCATGCAGGGCGGGGCGGTTTTGCAGGCCATTCTTCAGGAGTTCGCGGGCATCGGCTACCGCTGCGAGTTCAAGGTGCTGAACGCCGCGCAGTACGGCGTTCCCCAGGCCAGGCCACGCTTCATCATGATGGGTGTGCGCGAGGGTGCTTGCATCGGCTTGCCGCCCCAGACGCACTTTCAGAACAAGGCTTTGGGCGTTGGCGCTTCAGGCCTTGAGCTGGCCGGTGTTCAGATGGGATTTCTGGACGAGGCCAGCCAGCTAGGCGTGTGGGATGCGCTGTCTGATTTGCCCGTGATTTACCAAGGCGAAGGCGCTGAAGAAATGGCGCACAGCGGCCCGTACCACAACGACTACCAGCGCGCCCGCAGCGGCACCCGTCAGCCCGGCCTGATTTTCAACCACCGGGCCACCGCGCACAGCGACAAAATCGTGGCACGCTACGCCGCCATTCCCGAGGGCGGCGACAACTCGCAGGTACCGATTGAGCTGCGCACCAAAAAAACCAATGTGTTCAAGCTGCACCGCGAGCGCCCGTCGAGAACCGTCACCTGCAACCACCGCACCGACTTGCTGCACCCGGTGGTTCCACGCGGCACCACGGTGCGCGAGGCGGCGCGCCTGCAGTCGTTTGATGATGACTACCGCTTTTTCGGAAACCTGACGCGCAAAGCGCGCTGGACGACGCAAGACGATCAGGTCGGCAACGCTGTTGCGCCGCTGCTGGCGCGGGCCATTGCGCTGCATATTCAAAATCACCTGGCCCTTCTTGGCGCCTGAAAGCATTCGCACCAATGACAAAAGCAAACGTAAAAAGCGCCGGAAATGGCTTGAGTTCAGCGGGTCACCGCATTGGGCAGGTGGTGGGCGACTGGTGGGAAAAAAGTGTCGTCTATCCGATGCTGAAAAATCTGGCTGATGAGGCCGGGCTTTTTTTGGACAACCGAGTCGTCGAGCGGTGTTGTCGTGGCGGAAAAATAGATTGGCAGGATGCCGATGGCAATGCCGTTGACTACGATTTTGTGCTGGAACTCGACGGCACGGCGCAGGAGCGCGGAATTTCAGTGGCTTAACGGCCAAATTTCTGGCCATCGCCGCTTGCGGCGAGTTCACGGAGCCAGCGCGTGACTATGTCCGCTCCCGCTCGGTCGAGTTGCTGTTTATTCTGAACTGGCCCGCCTTGTCATTCACATGGCGCGGGTGACTGGCGTGCGCCACGCCTGACGCGGCAGAGATGGGCACAATCGCAGCCTGTCCCAAGTTTCCTGATTGCCCCCATGCGCCGTTCTGTTTCCCCTGAAGACTCCTCTGCGGCGTCTGCCTGCGCCGCCCCGCGCTCCGACTGGGCGACGCTCCAGCGCCTGTTTCCCTACCTGTGGGAGTACAAATGGCGCGCCGGGGCCGCGCTGGCCTTCATGGTCGGCGCCAAGGTGGCCAATGTCGGCGTGCCGCTGCTGCTGAAAAACCTCGTTGATACCATGAGCTTCAAGCCCGGCGACGCGCAGGCGGTGCTGGTCGTGCCGGTGGCGCTGCTGCTGGCCTACGGCCTGCTGCGCCTGTCCACCACGCTGTTCACCGAGCTGCGCGAGCTGGTGTTTGCCAAGGCGACTGAAGGCGCGGCGCGGCGCATCTCGCTCGAAGTGTTCCGCCATCTGCACGCTTTAAGCCTGCGCTTTCACCTGGAGCGCCAGACCGGCGGCATGACGCGCGACATCGAGCGCGGCACGCGCGGCGTGCATTCGCTGATCTCGTACTCGCTCTACAGCATCATCCCGACGCTGATTGAAGTGGCGCTGGTGCTGAGCCTGCTGGCGGTGAAATTCGATGTCTGGTTTGCCGGGATCACTTTGATCGCGCTGGTGTTTTACATTTTTTTCACCGTGACGGTGACGAACTGGCGCACGCAGTTCCGCCGCGCCATGAACGATCTGGACTCGTCGGCGCACAGCCGCGCCATCGACTCGCTGCTGAACTATGAAACCGTCAAATACTTCAACAACGAGGAATTCGAGGCCGCCCGCTACGACGAGAATTTAAAGCGCTACCGCGAGGCCGCGATTAAAAGCCAGCGCACGCTGAGCCTGCTCAACGCGGGCCAGCAGCTCATCATTGCCCTGGGGCTGGTCGCCATGCTTTGGCGCGCCACGCAGGGCGTGGCCGAGGGCCGCATGACGCTGGGCGACTTGGTGATGGTCAACGCCTTCATGATCCAGCTCTACATTCCGCTGGGCTTTCTGGGTGTGATTTACCGCGAGATCAAGCAAAGCCTGACCGATCTGGACAAGATGTTCACGCTGATGGAAAAAGAGCGCGAAATTGCCGATATGCCGGGCGCGCCGCCGCTGGCGTTTGCGCCGCTTTCAGCAGCAGATGGGGGCGGCGGGCTGAATGCGGGCGTGCGCTTTGAAAACGTCAGCTTCGCCTACGACCCGGCACGGCCGATTCTGCACAACGTCAGCTTTGAGATTCCGGCGGGCAAGACGGTGGCCGTCGTCGGCTCGTCGGGCGCGGGCAAATCGACGCTGGCCCGATTGCTCTACCGCTTTTACGACGTGCAGCAAGGCCGCATCACGATAGCCGGGCAGGACATCAAGCAGGTTACCCAGGCGTCGGTGCGCCAGGCGATTGGCATCGTGCCGCAGGACACGGTGCTGTTCAACGACACGGTGGAGTACAACATCGCCTACGGCAAGCCGGGCGCGACGCACGCCGAGGTGGAAGAAGCCGCCCGAGCCGCCCGCATCCACGATTTCATCGCTTCCACGCCGCTGGGCTACCAGACGATGGTCGGCGAGCGCGGTTTAAAGCTGTCGGGCGGCGAAAAGCAGCGCGTGGCGATTGCCCGCACGCTGCTGAAAAACCCGCCGGTGGTGATTTTTGACGAAGCGACTTCGGCGCTGGACTCGGCCAACGAGCGCGCCATTCAAAGCGAGCTGCGCACCGCCGCGCAAAACAAGACCACGCTGGTGATTGCACACCGTCTGTCCACGGTGGTCGATGCCCACGAGATTTTGGTGATGGACGGCGGGCGCATCGTCGAGCGCGGCCACCACGCCGAGCTGCTGGCGGCCAACGGGCGCTACGCCGAGATGTGGGCGCTGCAGCAGCAGGCCAGCGAGCGCATTCTGGACGAGGCGGGCGTGTAGCCGACGCGCGTCAGACCGCTCCGTCTAGCAGCCGGAAACCCACCTTGATCGTCACCTGGAAATGCGCGACCTTGCCATCTGCCAGATGGCCGCGTGTTTCAACGACTTCAAACCAGTCCATGTTGCTGACCGTGAGCGCCGCCTTGGCGATGGCGTTGCGGATGGCGTCATCGGTGCCGGTGGCGGACGAGCCAACGAGTTCAATGATTTTGTAGGTGTGTTCGGACATGTGAGCCTCCTGTGTGGGAGCTTCACTCTACTCCCCGGCGGGGCGTTTGTGGTCCCGGTTTGGTAAATGTCTTGCGGCGCTGCTGCCAGCGCCTTGGGGCATTCCCTAGGCTTTGTGCGCCATGCGGGTCGATTGGGCGCTGGATAATCGCGCATGGAAACCAAATGGCTCGAAGATTTTGTCTCTCTCGCGGATACGCGCAGTTTTAGCCGTTCAGCACAGCTGCGGCATGTGACCCAGCCCGCGTTTTCGCGGCGCATTCAGGCGCTTGAAGCCTGGGCGGGCACCGATCTGGTGGACCGCAGTTCCTACCCGACGCGCCTGACCCCGGCCGGGCAGACGCTCTACACCCAGTCGCTGGAAATGCTCCAGGGTCTGCAGTCCACGCGGGCGATGCTGCGCGGCCACAGCTCGGCCGGGCAGGATTTCATCGAATTTGCCGTGCCGCATTCGCTGGCGTTCACGTTTTTTCCGGCCTGGGTCAGCAGCCTGCGCGAGAAGTTCGGCCCGCTCAAGAGCCGCCTGATTGCGCTCAATGTGCATGACGCCGTGCTGCGCCTGATGGAGAGCAACTGCGACTTTCTGATTTCTTACCACCACGACTCCCAGCCGTTTCAGCTCGATCCCGAGCGCTATGAAATGGTCTCGCTGGGCCAGGAAGTGCTGGCGCCGTTTTGCCGCCCCAATGCGGCGGGCTTGCCCGAATTCGGCCTGCCGGGCAGCATCGGCAAGCCGCTGCCTTACCTGGGCTACGCGCCGGGCGCTTACCTGGCGCGCATGGTGGCGCTGATTCTCAAGCAGGCGCCGGCCACCGTTCACCTGGACCGCGTCTATGAAACCGACATGGCCGAGGGCTTGAAAGCGATGGCGATTGAAGGCCACGGCGTGGCTTTTTTGCCGCTCAGCGCGGTGAAAAAAGAGCTGCGCGCCAAGAAGCTGGTCAGCGCCGGCAGCGGCCTGGAGATGACGCTGGACCTGCGCGTCTATCGCGAGCGGCCAACCGTCAAGAAACTCGCCAAGACGCAGGCCCAAGCCTTGTGGCTCTATCTGCAGCTGCCGCCCGCCACGAAAAACAAAGCCGCCCGCCGCGACTGAGTGTTTACCCGATGTGGTCATGAAAAAAAAGCATAACCATGGCCTGAAACAGCATTGGTATTTTTGAGCCTCAAAATTTAAAGTGCGGAACGTTTGGATTTTGAGGCTGGAATACGCGGCGCAGTCAGAATCTGGCATAAAGACTGCTTGCCTGGCCTTTGAAAAAAGTCCGTCAATTGTTTCATTCATTACTGGAGATACCATGAAGCTCAAGCTCGTTGCCCTTTCCGTTGCCCTGCTGGCTGGCGGCGCTGCATTTGCCCAGGCCACCGACACGCTCGCCAAGGTGAAGGCCTCCGGCGTGGTCACGATGGGCGTTCGTGATTCGTCGGGCGCACTGTCCTATACCCTGGGCGATGGCAAATATGTCGGCTACCACGTCGAAATCTGCAGCCGCATCCTGGCCAATTTTGAAAAGGCCGCAGGGCGCAAGCTTGAAGTCAAATACCAGTCGGTGACTTCGCAAAACCGCATTCCGCTGGTGCAAAACGGCACCGTCGATATCGAGTGCGGCTCGACCACCAACAACGCAGCCCGCGCCAAGGACGTGACCTTTCTGGACACCACTTTTGTCGAAGAAGTCCGGGTTGCCGTCAAGGCCAATTCAGGCATCACCTCGGTGGCCCAGCTGGGCGGCAAAAACGTGGCGACCACCACAGGCACCACCTCGGTGCAGACGCTGCGCAAGAACAAGCGCGCGACCGGCGTGGAGTTCAAGGAAGTCTATGGCAAGGACCACTCGGACAGCTTCCTGCTGCTTGAATCGGGCCGCGCCGATGCGTTCGTGATGGATGGCTCGATTCTGGCGGGCAATATTGCCGCCTCGAAGAACCCGGCTGACATCAAGATCGTCGGCGAGGTGCTCAGCGTCGAGCCCATCGCCATCATGATCCGCAAGGACGACGCCTTGTTCAAGAAGCTCGGCGACGACACCATCAAGGCCATGATCAAGTCCGGCGAGATGGCCAAGCTTTATGACAAGTGGTTTATGCAGCCGATTCCGCCGAAGAATGTGCGCGTCGGCCTGCCCGCCAGCGACAGCACCAAAGCAGCCTGGGCGACGCCCAACGACAAGCCGGTGGAGGCTTACGCCGTCAAATAATTTCTGGCCTGTGATCCCCGCAAACCCCGCTGCTGAGGATTTAGGCGGGGTTTGCTGTTTTTGATCCCCGCCAAAATTGATTTCCCCTAGCGCAACATGAGACTGGAGCCGCCATGAACCTGGACTGGACATTTTTTTTAAACGATAACGGAAGCGGCCGCACCTATTGGCAGTTGATGCTGGACGCCTGGGGCTGGACGCTGTCCGTGGCCGGCCTGTCGTGGGTTGTCGCCATGCTGCTGGGCGCCCTGATGGGCACCTTGCGCACGCTGCCCCATAGCCCCTGGCTGGTGCGTCTGGGCAATGTGTGGGTCGAGCTGTTTCGCAACATCCCGCTGCTGGTGCAGATTTTCCTGTGGTACTTTGTCGCGCCCAAGGTGTTTCCCGCGATGATGCAGGTGCCCGGCTTTGTGCTGGTGGTGCTGGCGCTGGGATTTTTCACCTCGGCGCGGATTGCCGAGCAGGTGCGCGCGGGCATTCAGGCCTTGCCGCGCGGCCAGCGTTACGCGGGCATGGCGCTGGGTTTCAGCACCGCGCAAACCTACCGCTATGTGATTTTGCCGATGGCCTTTCGCATGATCCTGCCGCCGCTGACCAGCGAGTCGATGAACCTGCTGAAGAACTCGTCGGTGGCCTTTGCCGTGTCGATTGCCGAGCTGACCATGTTCGCCATGCAGACGCAGGAAGAGACCGCACGCGGCATCGAGGTGTATATCGCCGTCACAGCGATGTATGCGGTTTCCGCTTTTGCGGTGAACCGCCTGATGGCTTTGGTGGAAAAGAAAATGCAGATTCCCGGCATGGTGATGGCCGGCGCAACGGGCGGAGGACACTGACATGCTGGGACTCGACCTGAGTTTTTTCAACTGGGAAATTCTGTCCAAGTTCGTCAAGAACGGCTTGATTTTCAGCGTTCAGCTGACGGTAGTGGCCACGCTGGGCGGCATTTTGCTCGGCACACTGCTGGCGCTGATGCGCCTGTCGGGCAAGAAGGTGCTGACGATTCCGGCGACGGTTTACGTCAACGGCATGCGCTCGGTGCCGCTGCTGATGGTAATTTTGTGGTTCTTCCTGCTGGTGCCCACATCGTTCTACGACCTGATTCCGGGCGGCGCCAATTACCGCGCCGAAATCTCGGCGATGATTACTTTTGTGGCGTTTGAGGCGGCGTACTTCAGCGAGATCATGCGCGCTGGCATCCAGTCGATCTCGCGCGGCCAGGTCAACGCCGGACGGGCGCTGGGCATGACTTACGCCCAGAACACGCGGCTGGTGATCTTGCCGCAGGCGTTTCGCAACATGGTGCCGGTGCTGCTGACGCAGACCATCATCTTGTTTCAGGACACCTCGCTGGTCTATGCCATTGGCGCTTACGACCTGCTCAAGGGCTTCACGACCGCCGGGAAAATTTACGGCCGCACCGAAGAGGCTTACCTGCTGGCCGCTGTGGTTTATTTCGTGATGTGCTACGGCATGTCTTACCTGGTTAAACGGCTCAACACCCGAATTGCCATCATTCGCTGAGTCCACTGGAGAGAAAAAAATGAAGATGATCGAGTTGAAAAACGTGTCGAAATGGTATGGCCCGGTGCAGGTGCTCAACGACTGCAGCACCAGCATTGACAAGGGCGAAGTGGTAGTGATTTGCGGGCCGTCGGGCTCGGGCAAATCGACCTTGATTAAAACCATCAACGCCTTGGAGCCAATTCAAAAAGGCGAGATTTTCGTCAACGGCCAGGCCGTGCATGACCCGAAAACCGACCTGCCCAAGCTGCGCAGCCACGTCGGCATGGTGTTCCAGAATTTTGAATTGTTTCCGCACCTGAGCGTGACCGACAACCTGACCCTGGCGCAAATCAAGGTGCTGGGCCGCAAGCCGGACGAGGCCAAAACCCTGGGCCTGAAATACCTGGACCGCGTCGGCCTGATGGCGCACAAGGACAAGTTTCCCGGTCAGCTCTCGGGCGGCCAGCAGCAGCGCGTGGCCATTGCACGCGCCTTGAGCATGGACCCGATTGCCATGCTGTTTGACGAGCCAACCTCGGCGCTGGACCCGGAAATGGTCGGCGAAGTGCTGGACTGCATGATGGGCCTGGCGCTCGAAGGCATGACGATGATGGTGGTGACGCACGAGATGGGTTTTGCCAAAAAAGTCGGCAGCCGCGTGATTTTCATGGATGTGGGCGGGCGCATTCTGGAGGACTGCTCCAAGACCGAGTTCTTCAGCCACCCGGAAAACCGCCAGGCGCGCACCAAGGATTTTCTGAACAAGATTCTTTCGCACTGAACACGGCCCGTCTGCGCGGGTTATAAGAATAAGAAAGCCCCTCGCGCAGGGGCTTTTCTGCGGGCGCCTGCGCAGACTGGCCTGCGCAGACTGTGCCATGCCGGGCAGCGGCGCCGGTGCGACAATTCAACCCATGACTTCAGCCACCTTGAATCCTGTTTCTCAACTCACCCTCACTCGCCCGGACGATTGGCACTTGCATGTGCGCGACGGCGAGGCGCTGCACACCGTCGTGCCGCACACGGCCGCGCAGTTCGGCCGCGCCATCATCATGCCGAACCTGCGCCCGCCGGTCACGACCGCCGCGCAGGCGCTGGCTTACAAAGCGCGCATCCAGGCCGCCGTGCCGCAAGGCGTCGCTTTCGAGCCGCTGATGACGCTGTACCTGACCGATAACCTGCCGCCCGACGAGATCAAGCGCGCCAAGGACGCCGGTGTGGTCGCCGCCAAGCTTTACCCGGCCGGTGCCACGACCAACAGCGATGCCGGCGTCACCGACCTGCGCAAAACCTACAAAACGCTGGAAGCCATGCAGCGCGAAGGCCTGCTGCTGCTGGTGCATGGCGAAGTCACCGCGCCCGACATCGACCTGTTCGACCGCGAAGCGGTGTTCATCGACACGCAATTGATCCCGCTGCGGCGCGATTTTCCTGAGCTGAAAATCGTCTTCGAGCACATCACGACCAGGGAAGCCGCGCAGTATGTGAGCGAAGCCGACCGCTTTCTCGGCGCGACGCTGACCGCGCATCACCTGCTCTACAACCGCAACGCGATTTTCACCGGCGGCATCCGCCCGCATTACTACTGCCTGCCAGTGCTGAAACGCGAAACGCATCGGCTGGCGCTGGTCGAGGCGGCCACTTCCGGCAATGCGCGCTTTTTCCTCGGCACCGACAGCGCGCCGCACCCGGCGCATTTAAAAGAACACGCCAGCGGCTGCGCGGGCTGCTACACGGCGCACGCCGCGATGGAGCTGTACGCCGAGGCCTTTGACAACGCGGGCGCGCTGGACAAATTGGAAGCCTTTGCCAGCTTCAACGGCGCCGATTTTTACGGCCTGCCGCGCAACAGCGGCTCCATCACCTTGACCCGCGAAAGCTGGACGCCGCCCGAGAGCTTTGCCTTTGGCGAGGCGGAACTGAAACCCCTGCGCAGCGGCGAGGCCTTGCCATGGAAGCTGCACGCAGCATGAGCGCTTCATTTGAGGCGGGCAACATCCGGCAGGCGGCGCTGCTGATTGATGCCGACAACTTTGCCGATCCTTATGCGATTGACACGGCGTGGAAGGAGTTTCAAGCCCATGCGGGCCGCATCAGCGTGTGCCGCGCCTACGGTGCCGCGCCGCGCCTGCAGTCGCTGTGGTCGGTGTGGCGTTATCTGGGCACGCGTAGCTGCCCGAATTTGTCGCTGGAGAAAAACACCACCGACTCGGCTTTGATCGTCGATGCGGTGGCGCTGCATTTTCAGCAGGGCATCCGGCTGTTTGCGATTGCTTCGGGCGATGCCGACTACGCGCCGCTGGCCGAGCGCCTGCGCGAGTGGGGCTGCGAAGTGTGGTGCTTTTCGATAGAAAACATTGTGTTTCGGGATGCCGAAACCTATTACGACCGCGTCAGGTGCTTTCCGGCGCCGGTGTTCGTCCCGGCGTATGGCGCGCCTGCGCCGCAGCGGCCAGTGATGCCGTCCGGCTGGGACAGCAGCCTGGATGCCGCCGCCAGTGCCAGTGCCAGTGCCAGTGCCAGCCCTCCCGCCAGCGCTGCGCCGCCCGCGTACCGGGCGGCTGCCGCGCCGTTCAGTGCGCCCCCGGTCTCCGATGCCGATTTGCCGCACGAAGTGGTGCGCATTTTGAACGCCGTGCCGGGCTTGCGCGAACGCCCGCAGCACCTGTGCCATGTCGTGCCTGTGCTGCAGCGTTTCGGCTTTTTCGACAAGCGCGTGACGAAATCGACGGCCTATCTGGCCCAGCATTCGGCTTATTTTGAACTCAGCCCCTCGTACAAGCCGACGCTGATTACCTTTTTGGGCGTGCCTGCGCCGTCACCAGCGGCCTTTGAGCCCGAGCTTGAGCCAGCGCTTCCCGCCGCCTCCGGCCAAGCGCCCCCGCCGCTTGAGGCGCAGGCCGGGGCCGACGTGGATGCGGCGGCGGCTGCAGCAATGCCGACGCCAGCGCCCGAGGATGAGCAGGCGCTGCAGCGCATTTTTGCGGCCTTCCCGAGGTGGCTGCCCGACACGGTCGGCTCAGTCAGGTCATTGCGCATGATGCAGACGCTGTTGGAAGAAGGCGGCGTCAGCACCGGCAGCAAGCCGCTGGACGCGCTGTTTGCCATCTACCCCGGCTATTTTGAAATGCTGCCCGCCCACGGCCCCGCCGAGCAGGTGCGGCTGCTCAGAAAGCCTGACGAGTCGATGCCCATCTCTTCGGATGCGGAGTCTGACGCGTAGTGCTGATGCCGCCCATCGACTGGCGCCAGCCCTGGCTGGCGCCGTGGCGCGATCCGGGCCAGCGCGTGGCCCAGGCCGTCGCGGCGGGCGCGGCGCTGCCCGCTGCCCTGAACCGCGAACAGGCCGCGCAGCAGCGCATGGCAGAGGGCACTTTGGCGCTGCAGGCGCCAAACGAGATCGAGATGCCGAATGCCACCACGCACGCGGGCCGCAGCGGAATCGAATTTGTCCCGCAAAGCGCGCTGCCGCCCGGCCAGGGCTACGAGCATTACATGGCCCAGACCGGCCAGTGCCCGACCCGCGAGAATCTGCACGATTTTTTTAACGGCCTGTGCTGGCTGCGTTTTCCGCAGACCAAACGAAAAATTAACCAGCTCCACGCCGCCGAGCTTGAACGGGCGGGCACGGGCACGGGCACGGGCAACGGCAATCGAGCCAGCGCAAGTGTCAGTGCAAAGCCGCCACGCGGCCCGGTGCGCGACGCGCTGACGGTCTTTGATGAAAACGCCGCTTTTTTACTGGCACCGCCGCCGCTGTGGCAGGCGCTTGAAGCGCGCGACTGGCCGCGCCTGTTCATCGACCTGCGCCCGCTGTGGGCCGATGCGCAGCTGGTGCTGTTCGGCCACGCGCTGCTGGAAAAGTTGGTCTCGCCGCGCAAGCCCATCACCGCCCACGTTTACCGGGCGCAGCCCGCGATGCAATCGCTGGAGGCGCTCGACGCCTGGGTGGCCGCTGACCTGAGCGCAGCGCGCCTGGCCGCCAAGCCTTTTGTACCCTTGCCAGTGCTGGGAATTCCCGGCTGGTGGGCGGAAAACGAAAATGTTTCCTTTTATGATGACGCCCAGGTGTTTCGCCCGCGCCGGTAAACGCCAGAACGGCAGGCGGCGCGGCTTGATTTCCCCGGAAAACCCCTTATTTTCCCGCTTGCCCGTTTTCAAGAACTGACTCTGGTTTGAAACCTCCCCTTCAGGGGAATGAAATTCGCCCCGAAAGGGGCATGGATTGAAACATGAAACGCATCTTTTTATTCATCCTGACCAACGTGGCCGTCGTGGCGGTGCTGGGCATCGTCGCCAGCTTGCTCGGCGTGAACCGCTTTTTGACGGCCAACGGCCTGAACCTGTCGGCGCTGCTGGGCTTTGCGCTGGTGATGGGCTTTGGCGGCGCGATCATTTCGCTGCTCATCAGCAAGCCGATGGCCAAGTGGACTTCCGGCGTGCGCGTCATCAAGCAGCCGCAAAACGCCGACGAAGCCTGGATTGTCGAAACCGTGCGCAAGCTGGCCGACAAGGCGCAAATCGGCATGCCCGAAGTCGGCATCTTTGACGGCGAGCCCAACGCCTTTGCCACCGGTGCATTCAAGAATTCGGCGCTGGTGGCGGTCTCCACCGGCTTGCTGCAGGGCATGACGGCTGAAGAAATCGAAGCCGTGCTGGGCCACGAAATCGCCCACATCGCCAACGGCGACATGGTCACCATGACCCTGATTCAGGGCGTGATGAACACCTTTGTGGTGTTCCTGTCGCGGGTGATTGGCTACGCGGTGGACAGCTTTTTGCGCCGCGACGGTGAGCGCAGTTCCGGCCCCGGCATCGGCTACATGGTGACGACTTTTGTGCTCGACATCGTGCTGGGTTTTGCGGCGGCGATGGTGGTGGCCTGGTTCTCGCGCCACCGCGAGTTCCGCGCCGATGCGGGCGCCGCGCAGCTGATGGGGCGCAAGCAGCCGATGGTCAACGCGCTGGCGCGCCTGGGCGGCATGCAGCCGGGCGAGCTGCCTCAATCGGTGCAGGCGCTGGGGATTACTGGCGGCATTGGCAAGCTGTTTTCGACGCACCCGCCGATTGAAGAGCGCATTGCCGCGCTGCAGAACGCGCCGGTCTGAACGGCGGTTTTGCGTTGACGAAAAAGCCGGCTTGAACGCCGGCTTTTTTTTATGCCGTTTCGCCGCTATCGGCGGGCGCTGCGGGTTCAGCGGCCTGCGCGGCTTTGGCCGCTTGCGCCGCCGCCTGCGCGGCCTCGTCGGCGCGTGAGCGCTCCAGCGCCTGGCCGATGTCGTCCGGGTTCATCCCGTACATGTCGGCGAACTCGGCGACGCTCTTGCCGCTGGCTTCAAACGTCTTGCGCAGCGCGTCGCGCTTGGCGGCCTGCGCGCTCAGTTCGGCAAACGCCTCGTCGAGCAAAGCCAGCGACACCTCATCTTGCTCGCGGATGCACAGCAAATAGTCTTCGCGGCTCAGGCCGGAGGCTTCAATCGCCCCGATCAGCTGGGTGCGGGCGTAGGGGCGCAGGTCTTCGTTGGCGCGGGCCTGGCGGCGCCGGAACACTTCCATGATGGCGTGATGCACATGCTCCGGGGCGACCGGATCGACCGGCTCGGCTTGCAAATTGTGGCGCGGCAGGCCAGCGGCGACGCTTTCCAGGTAGCGGTTGGAGCGGGCGTGCAGGCCCATCGCCACTTTTAATTCGTTTTTCTCAAACACGTCGGGGTGTAGCGCCAGCAGCTCCTGAAATACGCCCAGTTTCAGCGGCAGGAAATGCGCGCCGAACAGCTTGGGGTACAGCGCAAACAGGCGCTCTAACACCGGATGGACGATGCGTGGGGCGCGGGCTGGTTTGGCGGCGTTTTGGTGTTGGCGCGGCGCGCTGGCGCGGGCTGGGCTGTCTTCGCCAGCTGGGGCCGCGTTGCCGCCGCCATTACCGCCGCCGTTACCGTTGCCACGGCCCCGGTTGCGGCCACCGCCGCCGCGCTGGGAGCGGCGTGGGCGCGCTGGTGCAGCGGCGTCGGTCGGCGATGAGGGCGCGGTGGTGGCGGCGGCGGATTCAGGGACGGAGGCAGGCACGAATTCAGGCGCTGGAGCGGATACGGTATCGGTCATCGGTCGGTGTGGTCAGGTTGAATTTCGGGCAGCGCCTTGGCGCAGGAATGGAAAAATGGAGCCAGGAATTGGCAGCGTTGACGGCCTGGGCGCTTGAGCGGCAAAGCAGGAAGTATCCCTTATTGCGCGCCGCAGCGGGTTAGGCAGGGCTGCTTACATGGCGTGGGTGCGTTCGTATTCGGTTTCGGCCAGCAGCGTGCGGGTCACGGCTTCGGCGACTTTGATGCCATCGACGCCCGCCGACAGGATGCCGCCCGCGTAACTCGCGCCTTCGCCCGCCGGGTACAGGCCGCGCACATTGATGCTTTGCAGATCCTCGCCCCGGCTCATTTTGATCGGCGAGGAGGTGCGCGTTTCGACGCCGGTCAGCACCGCGTCGTGGCGGTCAAAACCCTTGATCTTCTGGCCAAAGGCGGGAAAGGCCTCGCGCATGGCAACAATGGCGTAGCCGGGCAGGGCCGAGGCCAAATCGCCCAGCGCCACGCCGGGCTTGTAGGACGGCATCACATCGCCCAGCGCGCTCGACGCCCGCCCGGCGACAAAATCGCCCAGCAACTGGCCGGGCGCTTCGTAGTTGCCCCCGCCCAGCACAAAGGCGTGGGATTCGAGCCGGCGCTGCAGTTCCATGCCGCCCAGCGGGTTGCCTGCGCCGCCGCTGGCCGCGTGGCCGCTGTCGTGGCCCGGAAAGTCGCGCGGGTCAATGCCGACGACGATGCCCGCGTTGGCGTTGCGCTCGTTGCGTGAATACTGGCTCATGCCATTGGTCACAACCCGGCCCACTTCAGACGTGGCCGCCACCACCGTGCCGCCGGGGCACATGCAAAAGCTATACACCGAGCGCCCGTTGCTGGCGTGATGCACCAATTTGTATTCCGCCGCGCCCAGCGCCGGATGGCCCGCGTGGCGCCCCCAGCGGGCGCGGTCAATCAGGCCCTGCGGATGCTCGACACGGAAACCGATGGAAAAGGGTTTTGCTTCCACATACACGCCGCGCGCGTGCAGCATGGCGAAAGTGTCGCGCGCGCTGTGGCCCAGCGCCAGCACCACCTGATCGGCGCGCATTTCAGTTGTCTGGCCCGTGGCCTGGTCCAGCACTGTGAGGCCGCGAATGTGTTTTTCATCCCCTTTGCCCTCGATCAGCACGTCAGTCACGCGCTGCTGAAAGCGGATTTCCCCGCCCAGGGCGATGATCTGCTCGCGCAGGTTCTCGACCACCTTGACCAATTTGAACGTGCCGATGTGCGGGTGCGCTTCATACAGGATATTGGCGGGCGCGCCGGCCTTGACGAATTCATTCATGACCTTGCGGCCCAGGTGGCGCGGGTCTTTGATCTGGCTGTAGAGCTTGCCGTCGGAAAACGTGCCCGCGCCGCCTTCGCCGAACTGCACGTTGGACTCGGGATTCAGCACATTTTTGCGCCACAGGCCCCAGGTGTCCTTGGTGCGCTCGCGCACGGTTTTGCCGCGCTCCAGCACGATGGGTTTGAAACCCATCTGCGCCAGCACCAGCGCGGCAAACATGCCGCACGGGCCAAAGCCGATCACCACCGGGCGCAGCGGCAAATTCGCCGGGGCGCGGCCGACCGGGCGGTAAGTCATGTCGGGCGTGGCGAAGATGTGCGGGTGGCCTGCGTGTTGGGCCAGCAATGCGGCTTCGAGCGAGGCGTCGGCCAGTTCTATGTCCACGACATAGACCAGCAGCAGCTCGGCCTTGCGGGCGTCAAAGCTGCGTTTGAAGACATGCAGGGTGGCGATGTCTGCCGCTGCCAGTCCCAGAGCCTGTGCGGCCAGGCGGGCGAGGGCGGCGCTGGGGTGGGCGATGAGCGTGCGGTCCTCGTCGGTTTCGGACGGCGCGTCGGCGGCGCGGCGCGCCTCCACGGGAACAGCGGACAGCGATAGTTTGAGTTCGGTGATGCGTAGCATGGCGGGCTTGTGACTATCAAGCAAAAAAAGGTGCCCATGATAAAACGGATTGACCGCCAGCCGCCGCGCTCCCGGCGCCGCAGCTGGCAAGGACGGGACCGCAATCAGGCCGGAAACAAACCTTCCACCGACAAATACCGCTCGCCGGTGTCGTAGTTAAAACCCAGCACTTTCGCGCCCGCTGGCAGCTCGGCCAGCTTTTGCGCAATCGCCGCCAGCGTCGCGCCGGAGGAAATGCCGACCAGCATGCCTTCTTCACGCGCCGAGCGCCGCGCCATTTCGCGGGCCGGTTCGGCATCGACCTGAATCACGCCGTCGAGCAGGTTGACATCAAGATTCTTCGGGATGAAGCCCGCGCCAATGCCCTGAATCGGGTGCGGGGCGGGCGCGCCGCCGGAAATCACCGGCGAGGCCGATGGCTCCACGGCAAATACTTTCAAATTCGGCCAGGCGGCTTTCAGCACCTTGGCGCAGCCCGTCAGGTGGCCGCCCGTGCCGACGCCGGTAATCAGCGCGTCCAGCCCATCCGGGAAATCGGCCAGGATTTCCTGCGCCGTCGTGCGCTCGTGGGCGGCGACATTGGCCGGGTTCTCAAATTGCTGCGGAATCCACGCGCCGGGCATGGCCGCCTGGAGTTCCAGGGCGCGGGCGATGGCGCCCTTCATGCCTTTTTCGCGTGGCGTCAGGTCAAAGCTGGCGCCGTAGGCCAGCATCAGGCGGCGGCGCTCGATACTCATGCTGTCGGGCATCACCAGGATCAGCTTGTAGCCCTTGACGGCCGCGACCATCGCCAGGCCGATGCCGGTGTTGCCAGAAGTCGGCTCGATGATGGTGCCGCCGGGCTGTAATAGGCCCGATTGTTCAGCGTCTTCGATCATCGCCAGCGCAATGCGATCCTTGATCGAGCCGCCGGGGTTGCTGCGCTCGGACTTGATCCAGACCTGCGCGCCGGGGCCAAACAGGCGCTGGATGCGGACATGCGGCGTATTGCCAATGGTGGCGAGGATGCTGTCGGCTTTCATGGGTTTTCTCCTGGTCTGTTGGGGACGATGCTGCTGGGTGCTATTTCTGGAGTGCTGCAAGCATTTCGTGCAATTCGGCAAGTTCTGCTGAAAATTTATGATCTTCAGTGCTGTTGACCGCACAAATTTTGGCAACTTCTTCCTGTGTTTTGAGCTGCGCGGTGTGAAGGGCGTCGATGGTGCTCAAAAAATGATTGGCGATTATTTTTAACTGATCATCCAGCGTATCCAGCTGAGCGCCGATTTTTTTGACGGATGAATTGATGTCATTTATTTTGCTGGCGGTAGAGTCTTCCAGCGTCTTTAGTATTTGAAGTTTCTCGGCGGCGCGTGATTGCTGAGCGCTGTTAATGGTGCCTGTCAGCACTTCGATTTTATTGGAAATTAGCTCGATTTTTTCAAGCGCGTGAGTCGCGGTCGATGTGACGGCTTCATCTTGGCTGTCCACGGGTTCTGGTTCTGGTTCTGGCACGGCAACAGGCGGATGCGCTGGCTCCGGCTGGACTTCAGGCGCTGGCTGCGGGCTTTCTGTCGGCGGTGCTGAATTGGCTGTTTCTTTTATTGCTTCGAGGCTGGAGGGCTCTTCCGTCTTGATGCGCGCAAGCAACTGCTTGGGCGTCAGCATGCTGCCCTCATCTGCCAGTAATTCAATCAGCACGCCACTGGTCGGGGTTTTTATAGGGGCGATTTTTGGGCCATTGGCAATTTCACACAGAACTTCGCCAGAAACAACGGTATCCCCAACTTTTTTAAGCCATCTTTTGAAACTTATTTTCTGGAGAAATATTTCTGGAAAATTGGGTCCGGAGAAATTGACGATAGCCATTATTGAAAGCCTGTTGATAGGGGTTAAATTGAAGGAGAATATTTTTAAGGATGAAAGTCATTATTAACGTCAAATTTTTTGATGTCATTCATGACCCTGTGATGCAATTCAGATTGCATTAAATTTATATTGATTTATAACGTCAGCGTAGTCGATTCATCGCTCACGTCAGATGAGCTGTTCGCTCAGTGTCGCAAGTTTCTCATGAAGGATGTCTTCGGGGCCGGTGCGCAGGGCGAGCTTTTTCATCAGCGCTGCAGGCAGCGCTGCGTCCAGGGGGACGGGTGTGTGCGTCGCGCTCGCGTGGACGAAGAGCAGTGCTGGCCATGATTCCTTCAATTCTTTTTCGGCTTTTGTGTTTTGACTGGCCTGTCAGGAGGCTCTGAGCTTGAGAAGAAGTTTAGCGGCAGAATGCGCTTTGTTTATTTTTCAGCCCGGCTTGTTTGGCTTGCACAAGCTGTTTTTGCATCAAATGATTGGCTTTTTTCGTGACATCACCGAGCTGCCGAAACCCGCTTGACAGGGGGCGAACAGGCGTTTTTTGCGATAAATAGACGATAATGCGCGGGTGAAGCCTGCCAGACCGTCGCTGGTGCAATTTCCGAAAGGAAGCACTGGAGGAACGTCCGGACTGCACAGGACAGCGTAGGAGGTAACACCTCTCCACCGTGAGGTGAGGATCAGAGCAACAGAGACGAGCCGCTTTAGTGCGGGTGAA
The DNA here is from genome assembly GCA_038249155.1 of Burkholderiales bacterium. Lineage (GTDB taxonomy): Bacteria > Pseudomonadota > Gammaproteobacteria > Burkholderiales > Burkholderiaceae_C > Polaromonas. Next base: position 77,084 of record JBBRWN010000002.1, read on the forward strand.
ACGGGCAATCTCTACGCGCAGCAACACCAAATAGGCCAGCATTGATGTGGTTCCGCAGAGCTGGCGGGTAGGTGGCACCGAGCCGGGCAGGCGACTCCCGGCCCAGATTAATGGCGGTCACACCAAGTCATCGCAAGGTGACTTGGCGCACAAAATCCGGCTTATCGGCGGGCTTCACACTTTGATTTTTCAGCCAGCTGCCAGCAGCGAGCGGCCCAGCGCAAACACCGAGTTCGGCGCCGTCGTCTGGAAGGGCTTGGGCTTGCGGGTGGCGTACACCCCGCGCTTGGCCGGGGCCGCCTCAATTTTCACGCCGCGTTCGCGCTGCTCGTCGGCGAGCTGGCCCAGGCTGATGGCCTGCAGGTGCGCGGTCATCCGGGCGTTCAGGCTATCCCAGAGTTTTTGCGTCATCCATTCCGTGCTGCCTTCGTGCTCGGGAAAGGCTTTTTCGCCCCGGCCCGGCTTGGCGGGCGTGGTTTCGATGGCGCCGATGATGTCGGCCACCGAAATCGCCTTGTCCGGGCGGCTCAGCGAGTAGCCGCCGCTCGGGCCGCGCGTGCTGCCGACCAGCCCGCCCAGGCGCAATTTGCTGAACAGCTGCTCCAGGTAGGAAACCGAAATCTGGTGGCGCGCGCTGATGTCGGCCAGCGAAACCGGCCCGGCCTGACCGCGCAGGGCGATGTCAATCATGGCGGTGACGGCGAAACGGCTTTTGGTACTCATGCGCATGGGGTGGCTCCTCGAAGGCTCAAAAATAAAGCGATGCCTTCGACTATAAAAACCTTGTCACTTCGCGTAAATTCGTATTTGAAACTATTTCACTTCGCAAAAGTCGAACAATCGAGTCGCATCAATTTTTCAAAAACAGCAAAGGACGCCAGCGCGTGAACTTCAAACATCTGCATTATTTCTGGGTCACGGCCAAGGCCGGCGGCATTTTGCGCGCAGGCGAGCAGTTGCACACCACGCCGCAAACCCTGTCCGGGCAGATCAAGCTGCTCGAAGCCTGGCTGGGGCGTGCGCTGTTTCGCAAAAGCGGCCGTCGGCTGGAGCTGACCGACGAGGGGCGCCTCGCGCTGGGTTACGCGGACCAGATTTTCACGCTGGGCGCCGAAATGGAAACCGCGCTGCGCCAGGCCAGCGGTGGCCACAAAACGCTGGAGTTTCGCGTCGGCGTGGCCGATTCGGTGGCCAAGTCGGTGGTGTATCGGCTGCTGGAGCCGGCCCTGACGATGTCCGAGCCCGTGCGGCTAATTTGTAGCGAGGGCAAGTTTCCCGACTTGCTGGCGCAGCTGGCGCTGCACCGGCTCGATCTGGTGCTGGCCGACGAGCCGATGTCGGGGCGCGTCAGCATCAAGGCCTTCAATCACCCGCTGGGCAGCACGCCGATGAGTTTTTTTTGCACGCCCGCGCTGAAAAAGCAGCTCAAGGGCGATTTTCCCGACTGCCTGAATGACGCGCCGATGCTGATCCTGGGGCCGTTGTCATCGGTGCGCAAGCAGTTTGAGAGCTGGCTGACCAAGCACCAGATTCATCCCCGCGTGATTGGCGAGTTTGACGATGGTGCGCTGATGCGCGCTTTTGGCCGTGAAGGCCGGGGTGTGTACCTGTCGGCCAGCGTGCTGGAGCTTGAGACGATGGCGCAGGACCGGGTGGAGGTGATTGGCCGCACGGACGAGATGGTGGAGGAGTTTTTCGCCGTCTCGGTCGAGCGGCGCATCACGCACCCGTGCGTGGCGGCCATCACCCAAGCAGCGCGCGGCCAACTGCTGCAGGCGTGAGAAGCCGCTCCACATGCGCCTGCAGCGAGCGCAGCGCAATCGGCCACAGGCGCGGGTCGGTGTCGGCGTAGGCCAGCGCGACCCAGTCGTTTAAATTGCCGCCGGGCAGCGCCTGCATGGCGGCGGCTACTTTGGCCTCGCGCTTGAGGCGGTGTGCTTTCAGTTGCGCAATCGCCTGCGCGGCCCCGCCCAGCACATGGCCGTGGGCGGGCAGGATGAATTCAATGGCGTGCCGCTCACAGGCGCCAGCGAGTCGATCCAACGAATCGAGGTAGTCGTTCATATTGCCGTCGGGCGGGCTGACGATGGTGGTGCTGCCGTTCAAAATATGGTCGCCGGACAGCAGCAAGCCGTCTTCGAGCAGCACCAGGCAGGCATGGTTGGCCGCGTGGCCGGGTGTAAACAGCACTTGCAGCGTGTGCGTCGTCCCATCGTCGCCGCGCAAAACCAGCAATTCCTGATCGGCCAGCGCCCGGTCCGGCGTGAACTGCGAATGCGCCTGCGCCGTCGCGGCGGACGGCAGGCCCAGAATCGGCGGCGCATTCGCACACAGCGCCTGCAAGGGCCGCGCGCCGGGCGAATGGTCCGGGTGCGAATGCGTGCAGACGATGGCCTGGATGCGCCCGCCGGTCGCGTCGTGCAGGCGCTGGATGTGGCCCGCGTCGTCCGGGCCGGGGTCGATGACGATGTAGCCGGTTTGCGCGGTGCCGACGAGGTAGCTGTTGGTGCCCGGCCCGGTCATCACGCCGGGGTTGGGCGCCGTGAGGCGCTGCACGTTTTTGAGCAGCGGCACGGGCCGCTCGCTCTGCCAGTCCAGCGAATGGACGATCTGTCCGTCGGGGCAGGTCAGCGCCAGCTCGCCGAAGGGCGCGTCTTGCTCCATGAAGCGCGCTTCCTGGCCATTCAGCAGTCCGGCGCGCGGGCATGAATGCCACAGCGGCTCTTCGGAGGCGGCGCAGGCGCTCAGAACGGCGTCCACATCCGGGTAATGCTGCAGCCGCTCCAGCGTGCGTATGGTGGGGAAAATGATGAGAAAGCTGCCCGCCTCGTGCCGCGCCAGCGCATCGAGCGGGCGCACCCAGACCGGCTCGAACTGCTCGGTTTCGTCGGCGACGGGCGTCTGGCCCTCGGGCATGCGCGCGACCAAGAACGGCACGTCAAAGCGGCGCGGCAAATCGCGGTCCGTCACCCAGCGGGCCAGCACGAACACCTCGCTGCCCGCCAGCGTCAAATCGTTCGCCTGGCACTGGGCGGAAAACGGCGCCTGGCGGTCGAGCGCGGCAATCAGCCCGGTCGAGGCGTGGCGGCCATCGGCGTGGCGCGCCAGCAGCACGCCGAGTTCTTCAAAACTCTCGCGGATGGCGGCGATGGCTTGCGTCAGATGCAGATCGCTCTGCGTGACGCGCCGGGTCGAGTGCGCGTGGGCGGCCGCATCGCTGGCGTCTATGCCGCCGCCGGGAAACACATAGGCATTGGGAAGAAAGCTCGCCTTGGCCGAGCGCCGCGTCATCAGGACTTCGATGCCGCCCGGCGTGTCGCGCAGCAGCAAGACGGTGGCGGCGGAGCGGGTGGGCGCGGGCTCGCGGGAAGGGTGAAGGAGTTGGGTGGGTCTGACCATGATGGGCAATTATGGCTGGGGCGCAGCGCCCATGCGCAGCGCAGATAATTGCAGCCATGCGAATCCGATTTACCAAAATGCAGGGCGCGGGCAACGATTTTGTCGTGCTCGATGAAACCCGTGGCCCGCTGGGCTTGAGCGCCGCCCACTACCGTTTTCTGGCCGACCGCCATTTCGGCGTGGGCGCCGACCAGATTCTCACCGTGCGCCCGTCGCCGGGCGCAGGCATCGACTTTGAATACGTGATCCACAACGCCGACGGCGGCGAGGTCGAGCAGTGCGGCAACGGCGCGCGCTGCTTTGTGCGCTTTGTGCGCGAGCAGGGTTTGACCGCCAAGGACGCCGTGAAAGTCAAAACGCAGGGCGGCGTGATCGAGCTGCGCCTGCAGGCCGATGGCCGCGTGACGGTGAACATGGGCGCGCCGGTGTTTGAGCTGGCGCGCATTCCGTTTGATCCGGCGGGTCTGGTGCCCGACGCCGGGGCAGGCGGCGCCGCCGCCGCCGATCCTTGGCCGCAATGGCCGCTGGCTCTTGGCGTGAGCGGGCGCGAGCCGCCGGCGCCGGTGCAAGTCGCCGTCGTGTCGATGGGCAACCCGCACGCCGTGCAAATCGTCGCCGATGTGGACAGCGCCCCGGTGCTCGAAACCGGCGCGCTGATCGAGCAGCACCCGGCTTTTCCCAGGCGCGTGAACGCCGGTTTCATGCAGATCGTCTCGCGCAGCCAGATTCGCCTGCGCGTTTATGAGCGCGGCGCGGGCGAGACGCTGGCTTGCGGCACCGGCGCCTGCGCGGCGGTGGTGGCGGGGATTCGGCTGGGGCTGCTTGACAGCCGCGTCGATGTGCTGACGCACGGCGGCCAGTTGACGATTGAATGGAGCGGCGCGCTGGACGCGCCCGTGCTGATGACTGGCCCGGCCACCACCGTGTTTGAAGCCGAGATTGAGATTCCCGATAACCTGTGAGCCCGGCGCAGGCCCGCAGGCAGCGCCTCAATCTGGCGAATCAGCGTCTGCGGCCCAGCCTCTGCCGCCCGCCGATCCGCTGGTGGCGCGCTACCTGGCCTATGCCCAGGTTGAAAAGCGCCTGGCTGCGCGCACGCTGACCTTGTACGCCGCCGATCTGGACAAGCTGCAGGCCAACGCAGCGCAAGCCGGTGTGGCGCTGACGCAGGTCACGCATCTGCAGCTGCGGCGCTGGGTGGCGCAGATGCACGGCGGCGGGCGCAGCGCGCGTGGCATTGCCTTGATTTTGTCGGGCTGGCGCGGCTTTTACGTCTGGCTGGGCCGCGAAGGCCTGGTGCCGGGCAACCCAGTGCAGGGCGTGCGTTCGCCCAAAGCGCCCCGGCCGCTGCCCAAGGCCTTGAGCGTCGATGAGGCCGTTCAACTCGCCAGCTTTGCCGCCGAGGCTACGGCGGAGAATGCCTTTTTGGAGGCGCGCGACCAGTGCATCACCGAGCTGCTGTACAGCTGCGGCCTGCGCCTGAGCGAACTCGTCGGGCTGGACGCCAAAGCCAGCGCCAGCGCACGCGGCTGGATAGACCGGCAGGCGGGCGACGCCCATGTGCTGGGCAAGGGCGAAAAAAAGCGCAGCGTGCCCGTGGGCCGCGCCGCGCTGGCGGCGCTGGACCAATGGCTGGCCGTGCGCAGCCTGTGGGCGCGGGCGAGCATTCCCGGTGGCGAGGCGCTGTTTATCAACCAGCGCGGCGGGCGCCTGACGCCCCAGCACATCCGCGTGCGCCTCAAGCAGCGCTCGCAGCAGGCCGGGCTGGCCGCGCCGGTGCATCCGCACATGCTGCGCCACTCGTTTGCCAGCCATGTGCTGCAGTCCAGCGGCGACCTGCGCGCCGTGCAGGAGCTGCTCGGCCACACCAGCATCACCACCACGCAGGCTTACACGCGGCTCGATTTTCAGCATCTGGCGGCCATTTACGACAAGGCTCATCCGAGGGCGCTGGCCGAGGGCGCCGCGTCCAAGGCCAGCGCGCCGGGCGCGGATGCGGACGCTGCCGGCGCCAAGACGGCACCCGCCGCCCAAGCGGCTATCCCGGCAAGCGGTGAGCCGCGACAATAGCCCCATGAACATCATTCGACTCAAAGACGGCCGCGAACGCTCCCTGCTGCGCCGCCACCCGTGGATTTTTGACGGCGCCATCGCCAGCGGCAGCGCCGATGCCGGCGAAACCGTGCGCGTGGAAAGCCACAGCGGCCAGTTCCTCGGCTGGGCCGCTTTCAGCCCGAGTTCCAAAATCCGCGCCCGCGTCTGGAGTTTCAACGAAGCGCAGCGCATCGACGCCGCTTTTTTTGCCGCCCGCATCGCCCAGGCGATCAGCGCCCGGCGCCGCTTTGACATCCAGAGCGACGGCCTGCGGCTGATCCATGGCGAATCCGACGGCCTGCCCGGCCTCGTCGTGGACCGCTACGCCGACACGCTGGTGGCGCAGTTTTCCAGCTGCGGCAGCGAGAAGTGGAAGCCAGTCATCGTTGCCGAACTGCTCGCGCAAACCGGCTTGACGCGCCTGTATGAACGCTCCGACGCCAGCGTGCGCTCGCTCGAAGGCTTGAGCGAGGCGACTGGCTGGCTGGCTGGCTCCGGCGACACCGGCATCGTCATCCGTGAGCACGACTGGAAACTGAGCCTTGATGTGGCCGAGGGCCACAAGACCGGCTTTTACCTCGACCAGCGCGACAGCCGCCAGAAGTTCGCGGCCTATGCGCGCCGCTTGCAGTTTAAAAACGTGCTGAACTGCTACTGCTACACCGGCGGCTTCACCGTCGCGGCGCTGGCGGGCGGCGCGCAGCATGTCACCTCGATTGACTCGTCCGGCCCGGCGATTGAACGCGCCAAGGCCAACGTCGCGCTGAACGGCTTTGACGCCAGCCGCACCACCATGCTGGACGCCGACGTGAACGCCATGCTGCGCCAGTACCAGAAAGACGGCGTGACCTTCGACGCCATCGTGCTCGATCCGCCCAAGTTTGCGCCCACGGTGACGCACGCCGAGCGCGCTGCCCGTGCTTATAAGGACATCAACCGCCTCGCCTTGTCGATTCTGGCGCCGGGCGGCGTGCTGTTCACCTACTCGTGCTCGGGTGGCGTTAGCGCGGATCTGTTCCACAAGATCGTCGCCTCGGCCGGCACCGACGCCGGGGTGGACGCGTATATTTCCGAGCGCATGGGCGGCGCGCCCGACCACCCGATGACGGTGGCCTTCCCGGAAGGCGAGTATTTGAAGGGCCTGGTGCTGGTGAAAAGGCCAGCTTGACGCCTTGAACGGCTGGCTAAACTCCCCAGCTTAGGTTCTTGGCCTGGGGCGGCGCGCGCTGCCGGGGCTGTTCTGGCATTTGATCTGTTTTTTAGGTAACCACCATGAGCTTGATTCCCGTCACCATCCTCACCGGCTTTCTCGGCTCGGGCAAAACCACGCTGCTCAAACGCATCCTGACCGAGGCGCACGGCCAGAAAATCGCGGTGATCGAGAACGAGTTTGGCGAGGAAAACATCGACAACGACATCCTCGTCAACGACACCGAGGAAAACATCATCCAGATGAACAACGGCTGCATCTGCTGCTCGATTCGCGAGGACCTGCGCGAGACGCTGCAACTGCTGGCGGCCAAGAAGCGCAAAGGGCTGCTCAAGTTTGACCGCGTGGTGATTGAAACCACCGGCCTGGCCGATCCGGGCCCGGTGGCGCAGACCTTCTTCATGGACGAGGAAGTCGCCGAGCAGTATTTACTCGACTCCATCTTGACGCTGGTGGACGCCAAGCACGCGCCCCAGCAATTGAATGACCGCCAGGAAGCGCGCCGCCAGATCGGTTTTGCCGACCAGATTTTCATCAGCAAGTCCGATTTGGTGACTTCGGAAGAACTCGAAGCGCTCAAGCACCGCATCAAACACATGAACCCGCGCGCGCCGCAAAAAACCGCGCATTTCGGCGAGGTGGCGCTTGCCGACGTGTTTGACCTGCGCGGCTTCAACCTGAACGTCAAGCTCGACATCGACCCGGATTTCCTCACCGCCGACGAGCCACACGACCACGACCACGTTCATGGCGAGCACTGCGACCATCCGTCGCACGCCCACGAGGCAACTGAAGACGGCCACCATCACCGCCATGACGACGATGTGAAAAGTTTTGTCTTCCGCTCGGAAAAACCCTTCAGCGCGGCCAAGCTGGAGGATTTTCTCGGCGCAGTGGTCAATATCTACGGCCCGCGCATGCTGCGCTACAAGGGCGTGCTCAACATGGAAGGCACGGAGCGCAAGGTGATTTTCCAGGGCGTGCATCAGTTGATGGGCAGCGACCTGGGGCCAGCCTGGGCGCCGGGCGAAGAAAAAATCAGCAAAATGGTCTTCATCGGCATTGACTTGCCCAAGGACATCCTGCTCGAAGGCTTGGGGCAGTGCCTGGTGTGAGGCTGGCCGCTGGCGTGAATGACCGTGTCATTTTGATTCAAGGCGGCAGGCCTGCCGGTGAGCCGCTACAATCGCGCGCTGACCAAGACACCCGAAAATCCGAAGCGGGAGATCCGCCAGGTAAAAAAGCAGGTCAAGAACAGGGTAAACGCCTTCATGATTTCTTTTCGCCGGGCCGGACGGCAACAAACACGCCAGAACATCTGGAACCAGATAGGGCCGAACTGCCGCAAGCGGTTTGGCAAAGAGGCGTGCCGGAACTCACTCCCGGCCCGTTTTCCAGAGGAGAGACACTGTGAACACCCCCGATAAAAAAACGACCCCCCCCCTGAATGCTGCGGACTCCTCCGCGCCGCCTGCCGCCCCCGGCAAGGCTGGCAAGCCTGGGCCGCTGACGCTCAAGACCAGCAAAGCCAAGGCGCCCGCCAGTCCGAAAGCGGCCGCGCCCGCCGCCGCGCCGGTGGCCGTAGCCGAGCCGCCCAAGCCCGGCCGAAGAAGCTCGGCCCGAATGGCCGCGCCCGCCACGCCGCCCGCACCGATGATGCCGACCCACGCGCCTGACGCGGCCAAAGCCAGTTATTCGACCATGCCTGAGCGCCTGATTACGCCGTCCATTCAGCCCGCCGCCCCGAAAGACCCCAAGCTGGCCAACAACTGGAAAAGCAAACCGGCGGACCAGTTGAGCGACGAGGAAATCAAGTCGATGCCGGATGAGGAGTACATGAACGAAGTGCAGCTGGCCTTTTTCCGCCACAAGCTGTCCGTTTTGAAGCAGGAAATCCACAACAGCGCGGGCGAAACCACCGAGCACCTGCGCGAAGATGCGGCCATCGTGCCGGACCCGGCCGACCGCGCCACCATCGAGGAAGAGCATGCGCTGGAGCTGCGCACGCGTGATCGCGAGCGCAAGCTGCTCAAGAAAATCGAGCAGTCGATTGCCAGCATTGACTCGGGCGACTACGGCTACTGCGATGAAACCGGCGAACCCATCGGCGTCGGGCGCCTGATTGCCCGGCCCACGGCCAACCTGTCCCTCGAAGCCCAGCAGCGCCGCGAACTCAAGCAAAAAATGTTTGGGGATTGATAAATCGGGTTTCCGTTTTGTAACGCTTTTTATCGGTCCGCCATGTCTCAAGACGATACCAAATTAGGCCTGCTGTCCAAATTAGTCAAATTCGTGCGCAATCCGGGCGCGAGCTGGGCGGACGGCGAGGCGGCGCAGGCAGGCAAGGATGATTTGGTTAACAAGCAGCTCCTCAAGGAAATGATGGAGCGCAAGCGGCGCAATGATTTTGTGCGCAAGCGTGAGTTTGACATGCTGCGTGCCATCCGCCAGCGCGAAGCCGAGGCGGGGCGGGGCAAGGAGCCCGATGCCGGTCGGCCTTCGTTCTTTCAGAGCAGCATGCTTTCCCCGGATGACCGCGCCTCCACGCTCAAGAAGATCGATGAGATCGAGGCACAGATGTCCATGCAGTGGTGGAAAAAAGAGCCCGGCGCGGCGGGCAGCACTGTCAATCCGGCCGCGATGAAGCGCAACTCCGAGCTGCCCACGCCTGCGCCTGCGTCTGCGTCTGCGCTGACACGGTCCCCAGCTGCGCCTGCACGGCCCGCGCCGCCGCTGACACGGCCCATCCCCCAGGCGCCGGTACGCACGATGCCGAGTGTGAAGTCTCAGGCTTTTCAGACCACGCTTCCGTCTCCGCTGGTCTTGGCCGCCCGCAGAGCTGCCGCGCTGGTGCCGGAGCCTGTGGCCAAAAGTCGGCCCGAAAAGCGGGCGGAATCCACTGCGGCGGGCGAATTGTCGGGCCAGGGCAGCGAATTTCCTTCCAGCGGAATGTCCGGGCTGGCGCCTTTCATACCGGCGGCGTCTTCGGCGCTCCAGGCGGTCGCGCAGGAGCTGACCGGGCACGATGCCGAACTCGAAGAGGCGGCGATTCTTTTTGCCAATGGCGACGATGCGGGGGCGGAAGCCGGTTTGCTGGCGCTGCTGGAGCCGGGCGCCGCGCGTGTCGGCCATATCGATACTTGGCTGACGCTGTTTGACCTGTACCGCGCCACCGGGGAGCAGGAAAAGTTTGAAGCCGCTGCGCTGAAGTTTCTCAAGCGCTTTGACCGTTCGGCGCCCCAATGGTTTTGTCTGCCCGACATGATAAAAGCCCTGGTCAATCCCAAGGAAAAGGCGGGCCAGAGCACCATAACTCACTGGATCTGCCCTTCGAGCGTGGGACTGCAGACCATCGCCGCCCTGAATGCGGCAATGGCCCGCACGGCCATGCCCTGGCGCCTGGACTGGAAAAATCTCAAGAGCATTGATGTGGCGGCCCTGGAGCCCTTGCTTAAGGTCTTCAACGGCTGGGTGGCCCAGCCGGTGCAACTGCAATTCCTGGGCGCTGGGCAACTGCAGCGGGTGCTGCTGGCCGCAACCCCTTCGGGCGAGCGCAACATCGACCAGAACTGGTGGCTGCTGCGCCTGCAGATGCTGCGCATCATGAGTCTGCCCGATGAGTTTGAGCTGGCCGCGCTGGATTTTTGCGTTTCCTACGAAGTGTCCCCGCCCGCTTGGGAGCGGGCGCGCTGCACTTGCACCCTGATCGACGCCGATGGCAATGCCGCCGAGGAAAGCCAGCCTCTCGTTGGTGAGGCCGTGCCCTCCAACCTTCCCTCGATGATCATGGGGGATGACTCTATGCTGGGGCCGCAGAGCTCACAAATGGGCCAGCCTGCCTTGTCGGTGGAGCTGTCCGGCCACATTCAGGGCGATGCCATTGGCGTGCTGGACAAGCTGGAGGCCAGGCTCGCGGGCGCCAGCTCGGTGCAGATTTCCTGCACCCTGCTGATTCGCGTCGATTTTTCGGCGGCCGGCATGCTGCTGAACTGGGTGTCGGCCAGCCAGACTGAGCATCGTCAGGTCAAGTTCTCGGAAGTTAACCGGCTGGTGGCCGCTTTCTTCAATGTGATTGGCATCACGGAATACGCGAGGGTCATCGTTCGCGTTGACTAAGCGTGCTGGCCAAAAGAGGCCTGGATAAAATCCAAGGCAGGCGCGGCGCAGTTTTTATTTTTATACTGCAAAGTGCTATAATTTTAATAGCAATTTTCTGTTTCATAATTCCCGGTAAGTGGGGGACACGAAGTAACATCGGGCTAAAGCCCGGTTTTTTTTGCCGAAGATGTCCGGGAAAATACGCTCCCAGCCCGTCAATTGCCCGCAAGCCTGAGGGATAAATTCTCGTACGCGGGCCTCGCCTTGAGGCGCTTCAAGGCACTGCGTTGACCGAGTGGGCTCCGTGATTGAATAGTCATGATTTTTAGAAAATAGCGGTCACTCAGGCCGCTAAGTGATTGATTTCGTGGAAAGAATTTGTTTCAGTGCCCGGCCCTGCAGGCCTGGCCTGGCCTGCTACAGTGGCGGGCAGTGGCGGCGTGCAGTGGCGGCGGGCAGTTGAGGTGTTATTGGAAAAGGCCTGTTTGTTACGAAGTGTGGCATTTATTACGTTGAATGGCCAAGTTTGCTTCTCCCGGCCTGTGTATGAACCTTGGCGCTCCATTAAGAGATTATTTATTTTGAAAGAAGTTGGTGAAAGGAATATGGACACACCGCACCGTCTTGTTGAACGAAGCCATAGAGGCGCTTCAGCTCAACCCGGACGGGCACTACATCGACGCGACTTTTGGTCGCGGCGGACATTCACGCCTGCTGCTCTCGCAGCTCTCGCCGCTCGGGCGCCTGACGGCCTTCGACAAGGACCCGGAGGCGATTGCCGAGGCGCAGAGCATCATGGATGCGCGGTTTTCCATCCGGCACCAGGGCTTTATGCATCTGGGCGAACTGGCGCCAGCCAGCGCGGCCGGGATTTTGCTGGATCTGGGCATCAGCTCGCCGCAGATCGACAACCCGGCGCGCGGTTTTTCCTTTCGCGGCGACGGCCCGCTGGACATGCGCATGGACACCACGCGCGGCCAGAGTGTGGCCGAGTGGCTGGCCGATGCGTCCATCGACGCCATGACGGAGGTGATTCGCGACTACGGCGAGGAGCGCTTTGCCGGGCTGGTTGCCCGGGCGATTGACCGGCGCCGCCAGGAGCGCGGGCCGATTCAAACCACCGCCGAGCTGGCCGAAGTCGTCGCCAGCGCCGTCAAGACCCGCGAGCCGGGCAAAGACCCGGCTACGCGCACTTTTCAGGCGCTGCGGATTTTTATCAACGCTGAGCTGGAGGAGTTGCAGCAGGCGCTGGCCGCTTCGCTCAAGGTGCTGGCGCCGGGCGGGCGCCTGGTGGTGATCAGTTTTCATTCGCTCGAAGACCGCATCGTCAAGCAGTTCATTGCCACCCATTCGCGCGAGGTGTTTGACCGGCGCGCGCCTTTTGCCGCGCCCAAGGTGATGCAGCTCAAGGCGCTGGGCCGCACCAAGCCGAGCAAAGAAGAAGTCGAGGGCAACCCGCGCTCGCGCAGCGCCGTGATGCGGGTGGCCGAGCGCACCGGGGACGGCGCATGACATTTTTCGGGCGCCTTTGGGCTGCCGCAGGTCCGCAAGCGACTCCACAGGGCGGCTCATGGCGCGCCTGAATCTGCTGCTGCTGCTGGCCGTGCTGGCCAGCGCCCTGTATCTGGTGCGCGTCCAGTACGAGTCGCGCCGTCTTTACGTGGAGCTTGAAAAAGCCAGCGCCCAGAGCCGCAAGATCGCCACCGAAAACGAGCGCCTGCAGGTGGACAAGCGCGCCCAGGCCACGCCGCTGAAGATTGAAAAGCTGGCCCAGGAGCGCCTGCAGATGCGCACCGCCATGCCGGCCATCACCCAGTATGTGCATTACCGCGCAGCAGCTGCGGCCAGCGCGCCAAAGGCAGCGGCGCATGAGTAGGAGCATTCTCTACACGTCCAGCCCGCTGCTGGCGAGCAAGACCCCGGTCTGGCGCAGCAAATTTATCGTGGCCGGCTTTGCGCTGATTTTTGCCGCGCTCGCGGCGCGCGCCGCCTACATCCAGATTTATGCCAATGATTTCTTTCTGCGCCAGGGCGAGGTCCGGTTTGCCCGGACGTTGACGCTGCCGGCCAACCGGGGCCGCATTCTGGACCGCAACGGCCTGATTCTGGCCTCCAGCGTGCCCGCTTCGAGCATCTGGGCGATTCCCGAAGATGTCGAAGCCACGCCCGCCCAGCTGGCCAAGCTGGCCCGGCTGCTGGAAATGCCGCTGGCGGAGCTGAAAAAAAAGCTCGACGATGACCGCAATTTTGTCTGGGTCAAGCGCCAGCTTGAAGAGCCGGTGGCGCGCAAGATTCACGAGCTCGACATTCCCGGCATCTACCAGCGCCGCGAGTACAAGCGCAAATACCCCGAGGGTGAAACCAGCGCCCATGTCGTCGGCTTCACCAATGTCGAAGACATCGGCCAGGAGGGCATAGAGCTGGCTTTCGAGAAGGAGCTGGCGGGCAAGGCGGGCACCCGGCGCGTCATCAAGGACCGGCTGGGCCGCGTCGTCGAAGGCATCGGCGAGCAGGTGCCGCCGGTCGAGGGCCGCGACATTCAGCTGAGCATTGACAGCAAGGTGCAGTTTGTCGCCTACCAAAAGCTGCGCGACGCCGTGATTGCGCGCAAGGCCAGGGCCGGCAGCGTGGTCGTGCTCGACAGCATCACTGGCGAAGTGCTGGCGCTGGCCAACTACCCCAGCTACGTGCCCGACAGGCGCCAGAATCTGACCGGCGAGCAGCTGCGCAACCGCGCCCTGACCGACACCTTCGAGCCCGGCTCGACGATGAAGCCGATCACGGTGGCGATGGCGCTGGAGGCGGGCCGGGTCAAGCCGCAAACCCTGATCTCGACCAGCCCTGGGCGCTACAGCATCGGCGGCTTCACCATCAACGACACGCACAACTACGGCACGCTGACCGTCGAGGGCGTGATCCAGAAGTCGAGCAATGTCGGCGCGCTGAAGATTGCGCAAAAAATGACGCCGCACGAGATGTGGGACACCTATGTCGCGCTGGGCTACGGCCAGAAGCCGAAGATCCAGTTTCCGGGTGCGGTCAGCGGGCGGCTGCGGCCCTGGAAAACCTGGCGCCCGGTCGAGCAGGCCACGATGGCTTACGGCTACGGGCTGTCGGCTTCGCTGTTTCAGATGGCGCACTCCTACACCGCGTTTGCCCATGACGGGGAAATCATTCCCGTGACCATGCTCAAGACGCGCGAGTCGGCCGTCGGCGTGCGGGTGTTTTCCGCCCAGAATGCCCACGCGATACGGCGCATGCTGCAGATGGCGGCCGCGCCGGGCGGCACCGGCCCGCTGGCGCAGACGGTGGGCTACTCGGTCGGCGGCAAGTCGGGCACGGCGCACAAGCAGGTTGGCAAGGGCTACGCCAGCAACAAATACCGCGCCTGGTTCACCGGCATGGCGCCCATAGAGGCGCCGCGCATCATCGTGGCTGTGATGATTGACGAGCCGGGCGACGGCAAGTATTTCGGCGGCATTGCCGCCGCGCCGGTGTTCAGCGAAGTGGTGCAGCAGACGCTGCGCATGATGGGCGTGCAGCCCGACATCAGTGTCAAGCCGGAAATCACGACCCAGACGGTGGAGGAATCGTTTTAATGCAGCAACTTTGCAGCCCTGAAGAAGCGGCCCGCTGGCTCCAGGCCCGCGTGAGCAGCACGCTGTGCGCCGACAGCCGCCAGATCGGGCCGGGGGATGGTTTTATCGCCTGGCCGGGCGCGGCCACGGACGGGCGCCAGTTTGTCGCTGCCGCGCTGGCTGCTGGCGCCAGCGCCTGCCTGATTGAGCGCGATGGCGCCGAAGCCTACGCTTTTACCGACCCGCGCATCGCCACCTACAGCGGCCTGAAAGCCGACACCGGGCCGATTGCCGCCGCTTATTTTGGCGCGCCCAGCCAGCAGCTACAGCTGACGGCGATCACCGGCACCAACGGCAAGACCTCGACCGCCTGGTGGCTGGCGCAGGCGCTGGGCCGACTGGGCCGGCGCTGCGGCGTGATCGGCACGCTGGGCATCGGCGAGCCCGGCGCGATGGTGGCCAACGGCCTGACCACGCCCGACCCGGTGCTGCTGCAGCAGCAGCAGCGCCGCCTGGCGGATGAGGGCTTTGTGGCCTGCGCGCTGGAAGCCTCCTCAATTGGGCTGCAGGAGCGGCGCCTTGACGCCACTCGCATCGACGTGGCGGTGTTCACCAACTTCACCCAGGACCACCTCGACTACCACGCCTCGATGCAGGACTACTGGCAGGCCAAGCAGGCGCTGTTTGCCTGGCCCGGCCTGAAAGCGGCGGTCATCAATATCGACGATGCCAAAGGTGTCGAACTGAGCGCCACGCTGGCCGATAAAAACCTGGATCTCTGGACGGTTTCCTGCGAACAGCCAGCGCGGCTGCAGGCGCGCGCCATCGCCCACGGCGCCCACGACCTGAGTTTCGAGGTGTGGGAGGGCGCGCAAAGCCACAGCCTGACCGTCAGCCTGGTGGGCCTGTACAACGTGTCCAATCTGCTGGGCGTGATTGCGGCGCTGCGCGCCTTCGGTCTGCCGCTGGCCGAGGCCGTGGGCGCCTGCGCCGGACTGCTGCCGGTGCCGGGGCGCACCGAAATGATTGCCGTTGAAGGCAAGCCGCTGGTCGTCATCGACTACGCGCACACGCCGGACGCGCTGGAAAAAGTCCTCACCGCGCTCAGGCCGGTGGCGCTGGCGCGCGGCGGCCAGTTGCGCTGCGTGTTCGGCTGCGGCGGCGACCGTGACGCCAGCAAGCGCCCTTTGATGGCCGCCGTGGCCGAGCAGTATGCCGGCCAGATTGTGCTGACCAGCGACAACCCGCGCCGCGAAGACCCGCTAGCCATTCTGGCCCAGATGCTGCCCGGCCTGAGCCGCCCGGAGGCGGCGCAGGTCCAGCCGGACCGGGCGCTGGCGATTGCCCAGGCTGTGCGCCAGTCGCAGCCCCAGGACGTGGTGCTGCTGGCGGGCAAGGGTCATGAAAATTATCAGGAAATCAACGGCGTGAAACATCCTTTTTCCGACCGGGCGCAGGCCCAGGCCGCCCTCGATCTGCTGGCGGCGGTGAACCCGACAGGAGCCCGCGCATGATGAACTTGCAGCAAGCGCTGGGCTGGCTGCCAGCGGCCCGGCTGGTCGGCGAGGGCTCTGTGGCCGTCGCCCGCGTGCATACCGACAGCCGCAGCCTGCAGCCGGGCGACCTGTTTGTGGCGCTCAGGGGCGAGCGCTTTGACGCCCATGATTTCCTGCCGCAGGCCGGAGCGCAGGGCGCAGTCGCCGCCATCGCCGAGCGCGGCCTGGACGCGGCGCGGCTGCCGGGCCTGGAAGTGCTTGATTCGCGCCTGGCGCTGGGCCAATTGGCGGCGGGCTGGCGTTCGCAGTTCAGTTTGCCGCTGATCGCCGTCACTGGCAGCAATGGCAAAACCACTGTCACGCAGATGATCGCGGCGATTTTGCGCGCCTGGAAGCCGGACGCCGCTTTTGCCACCGAAGGCAATTTGAACAACGACATCGGCGTGCCGCTGACGCTGCTGCGGCTGCGCGCAGCTCATGACATCGGCGTGGTCGAGCTGGGCATGAACCATCCCGGCGAAATCGCTTATTTGGCTGATCTGGCGCGGCCCACGGTGGCGCTGGTCAACAACGCCCAGCGCGAACACCTCGAATTCATGCAAACCGTGCAGGCCGTGGCCGAAGAAAACGGCAGCGTGCTCTCGGCGCTGCCTGCCGATGGCGTGGCCGTGTTTCCCGCTGACGACGATTACACCGCCGTCTGGCGCGCACTCGCGGGCCGTCGCCGGACACTGACTTTTGCGCTGTCCGGCCCGGCTGATGTGACGGCGCAGGCGAATTGGAACGGCCAGGGCTGGCAGGTGGCGGCGCACACGCCCGCCGGGCCGCTGGATTTTGCGCTCAAGATTGCCGGGCGCCACAACGTCAAAAATGCGCTGGCCGCAACCGCCTGCGCGCTGGCCGCTGGCGTGCCGCTGGCGGCGATTGCCGCAGGGCTGTCCGGCTTTGCTCCGGTCAAGGGCCGCTCGCGCGCCGTGACGCTGGCGGTGAACGGCCGCGCCGTCACGCTGATCGATGACACCTACAATGCCAACCCCGACTCCATGCAGGCCGCCATTGCGGTGCTGGCCGAGCTGCCCGGCCCGCGCCTGCTGGTCATGGGCGACATGGGCGAAGTTGGCGACCAGGGGCCACAGTTTCACGCCGAGGCGGGGCGTCATGCCGCGCAGGCGGGCATAGAGCAGCTGTTCACGCTGGGCGAGCAGTCCCGCGCGGCGGCAGCCGCTTTTGGCCCGGCGCGCCATTTCAATGACATGGCGCAACTGCAGGCCGCCGTGCTGCTGGAACTTCCCCATGTCGCCAGCCTGCTGGTCAAGGGCTCGCGCTTCATGAAGATGGAGCGCGTGGTTCAGGCCGCGCTGGCCGCCAGCGATTCCACACCAACTTCACCGATGAAAGCGTTTCATGCTGCTTAGCCTGACCCTGTGGCTCCAGACCCTCTCGCCTGAACTGGGTTTTCTCAGGGCATTTCAGTACCTGACCCTGCGCGCCGTCATGGCCGCGCTGACCGCGCTGACCATTGGCCTGCTGGCCGGCCCGTTTGTGATCCGCCGCTTGATTGCGCTGAAAATCGGCCAGCCGATCCGCGAATACGCGATGCAAACCCATTTGAGCAAAAGCGGCACGCCGACGATGGGCGGGGTGCTGATCCTGCTGGCGATTGCGATTTCGACGCTGCTGTGGTCGGACCTGTCGAACCGCTTTGTCTGGATTGTGCTGGCGGTGACGCTGGGCTTTGGCGCCATCGGCTGGGCCGATGACTGGCGCAAGGTGGTCAACAAAGACCCGGAAGGCATGCCCTCGGGGGAAAAATACCTTTGGCAGTCGGCCATCGGCTTGCTGGCGGCGCTGTACCTGGTGTTCAGCATTTCGGAAAGCTCCAACCTGCGCGTGCTCGAATTGTTCCTGAACTGGGTGCGCTCGGGCTTTGATGTGAACCTGCCGCCCAAGGCTGGCCTGCTGCTGCCTTTCATGAAGGCTGTCAGCTACCCGCTGGGCGTGTTCGGCTTTGTCATCCTGACCTACCTGGTGATTGTGGGCGCCAGCAATGCCGTGAACCTGACCGACGGGCTCGACGGCTTGGCCATCATGCCGGTCATCATGGTGGGAACGTCGCTGGGCATTTTTGCCTATGTCACGGGCAGCTCTGTGTATTCCAAGTACCTGTTTTTTCCGCACATTCCCGGCTCGGGCGAGCTGCTGATTTTCTGCATGGCGATTGCGGGCGCCGGGCTGGCGTTTTTGTGGTTTAACACCCATCCGGCGCAGGTGTTCATGGGCGATGTGGGCGCGCTGGCGCTGGGCGCGGCGCTGGGCACGGTGGCCGTCATCGTGCGCCAGGAAATCGTGCTGGCCATCATGGGCGGCATTTTTGTCGTGGAAGCGCTGTCGGTGATGCTGCAGGTGAGCTGGTTCAAGTACACCAAAAAGCGCTTCGGCCAGGGCCGCCGCCTGCTGAAAATGGCGCCGCTGCACCATCATTTTGAAAAATGCGGCTGGAAGGAAACCCAGGTAGTGGTGCGTTTCTGGATCATCACGATGCTGCTGTGCCTGGTGGGCCTGTCAACCCTGAAACTGCGATGAAAAACCTGGCGCAAAAAAACATTCTGATTCTCGGCCTGGGCGCTTCCGGCCTGGCGCTGGCGCGCTGGTGCGCCCGCTGCGGCGCGCAGGTGACGGTGGCCGACACCCGCAGCGCGCCGCCGCAACTGGCACGCCTGCGTGGCGAAGTGCCGGGCGCGCAGTTCGTCACTTCCGGCATGGATGCGGCGCTGCTGGCGGGCGCCGGTTTCGACCTGGTTTTGAAAAGCCCCGGCCTCTCGCCCGCTTCGGTGGCGGGCATGGTCGGCGCGGCGCAGGCGCGCGGCATCGCCTGCGGCAATGAGCTCAGCTTGTTTGCCGATGCGCTGCTTGATTTAAAAGAAACTCAGGGCTATGCGCCCAAAGTCATCGCCATCACCGGCACCAACGGCAAGACCACCGTCACCTCGCTGACCGGCCAGCTGGTCGAGCGCGCTGGCAAAACGGTGGCCGTGGCCGGCAATATCGGCCCGACGCTATTAGATACGCTGAGCGAAAAGCTCGATGCTGCCGGCAACGGCAACGGCAACGGTGGCGACGACGCTGTCCAGAGCCTGCCCGATGTCTGGGTGCTGGAGCTGTCGAGTTTCCAGCTCGACGGCATCACGAATTTCGAGCCGACAGTCGCCACGGTGCTGAACATCACCCAGGACCATCTCGACTGGCACGAAACCCTGGCCGCCTACAGCGCCGCCAAGGCCAATGTCTATGGCCGCGAAGGCCTGATGCTGCTCAACCGCGATGACGCGTTGGTGATGGCCGCTTTGCCCGCGCCCGCCAAAGGCAAGCGCGCCCGCAGCCATTTGACGTTTGGCAGCGGCGAACCCCAGCGCCCCGGCGACTACGGCATTGAAACCGTCAACGGCATGGCCTGGCTGGTGCGTGCCGCCGAAGCCGATGACACCGTCAAGCGGCGCAAGACCGAAGAAGCGCCGCTGCACATTCAGCGTCTGATGCCGCTCGAAGCCCTGCGCATCCGGGGCCGCCACAACGCCACCAACGCGCTCGCCGCGCTCGCGCTGGCCGCCGCTGCAGGCTGCGCGCTGGCGCCCATGCTGCACGGCCTGCGCGACTACCGGGGCGAGCCGCACCGCGTCGAGCTGATCGCGCTGCTTGACGGCGTCGAATATTTTGACGACAGCAAGGGCACCAACGTCGGCGCCACGGCCGCCGCGCTGGCCGGGCTGGGCGCCGAGCGCCAGCTGGTGCTGATTCTGGGCGGCGTCGGCAAGGGCCAGGATTTCTCGCTGCTGGCCGCGCCGGTGGCGCGCTACGCCCGCGCCGTGGTGCTGATCGGGCGCGACGCGCCACTGATCCGCGCCGCGCTGCAGGGCAGCGGCGTGGCGCTGCTCGATGCCGCGTCTATGCTTGAAGCGGTCAGCCTGGCGGCGGCTCAGGCGCGCAGCGGCGACGCCGTGCTGCTGTCCCCCGCCTGCGCCAGCTTTGACATGTTTGACGACTATGCGCACCGCGCGCGGGTCTTTTGCGAAGCCGTGCAGACGCTGGCCGATGAAAAAGGCGTGCTCCTGTGAGCGTCGCCACCCGCTTTCGGGGCTGGTTTTTCGGCCTGGGCAAAGCCGCGACGGACGCCTTGCCGATCCGCCTGGGCGGGCACTCGCTGCCCGGCCCACTGGCGGCGCCGGTGCGCATGTCGGCGCTGGACTGGACGCTCGTCTGGGTCACAGTGGCCCTGCTGATGTGGGGCTTGGTCATGGTCTATTCGGCCTCCATCGCCATGCCCGACAACCCCAAGTTTGCGCGCTACGCCCACACCCATTTCCTGACGCGCCATGTGCTGTCGCTGGCGGTTGCTTTTGTGGCGGCGGTGCTGGCGTTCCAGGTGCCGATGGCCCGGTGGGAAAAATGGGCGCCCTGGCTGTTTGTCGGCTCTTTGCTGCTGCTGATCCTGGTGCTGGTGCCCTTTATCGGCAAGGGCGTCAATGGTGCGCGCCGCTGGATTTCGCTGGGCATCATGAATTTTCAACCCTCCGAGCTGGCCAAATTTGCCGTGCTGATCTATGCCTCCGACTACATGGTGCGCAAGATGGAGGTCAAGGAGCGCTTTTTCCGCGCCGTGCTGCCGATGGCTTTTGCCGTGGCCATCGTCGGCGTGCTGCTGCTGGCTGAGCCCGACATGGGCGCTTTCATGGTGATTTCGGTCATCGCCATGGGGATTTTGTTTCTCGGCGGCGTCAACGCCCGGATGTTCTTTCTGATTGCCGCCGTGGTGGTGGTCGCCTTCGGCCTGATCGTGATGCTCAGCGAATGGCGGCGCGAGCGTATTTTTGCCTACATGGACCCGTGGAGCGAGAAGTATTCCATGGGCAAGGGCTACCAGCTGTCGCACTCGCTGATCGCTTTCGGGCGCGGCGAGATTTTTGGCGTCGGTCTGGGCGGCAGCATCGAAAAGCTGCACTGGCTGCCCGAGGCGCACACCGACTTTTTGATGGCCGTGATTGGCGAGGAGTTCGGCCTGATCGGCGTGCTGATCGTCATCGCTTTGTTCATGTGGATGACGCGGCGCATCATGCACATCGGGCGCCAGTCGATTGCGCTGGAGCGGCTGTTTTCCGGCCTGGTGGCGCAGGGCGTGGGCATCTGGATCGGCTTTCAGACCTTTATCAACATTGGCGTGAACCTGGGCGCGCTGCCGACCAAGGGGCTGACGCTGCCCTTGATGAGCTACGGCGGCTCGGCGATTTTGATGAACCTGATTGCGCTGGCCGTGGTGCTGCGCATTGATTTTGAAAACCGTTTGATGATGCGTGGAGGCCGTCAATGACCCGTCAGCGTTGCGCTTTGGTGATGGCGGGCGGCACCGGCGGCCATATTTTCCCCGGTCTGGCCGTGGCCGAGGCGCTGCGCGAGTGCGGCTGGCGCGTCCACTGGCTGGGCGGCCCCGGCACGGCCAGCCACCCGAGCATGGAAAGCCAGCTCGTGCCCGCGCGCGGCTTTGCCTTTGAAACGATTGAGTTTTCCGGCGTGCGCGGCAAGGGCGTGGTCACGCTGCTGAAGCTGCCGCTGCGCCTGTTGAAAGCCTTCTGGCAGAGCGTGCAGGTGATACGCCGCGTCCAGCCCGACGTGGTCGTCGGCCTGGGCGGCTACATCAGCTTTCCGGCCGGGATGATGAGCGTCGTGCTCGGCAAGCCCTTGATTTTGCACGAGCAGAACTCGGTGGCCGGACTGGTCAACAAGCTGCTCGCCCGCGTCGCCAGGCGCGTCTTTACCGCCTTTCCCGGCGTGTTCGAGAAAGCCCAGTGGGTCGGCAATCCGCTGCGCCCGGCTTTCCTGGGCCAGCCCGCGCCGCTGGCCCGCTTGGCCGGGCGCAGCGGCCCGCTCAAGCTGCTGGTGGTCGGCGGCAGTCTGGGCGCCAAAGCGCTCAATGAGCTGGTGCCCCAGGCGCTGGCCTTGATTCCGGCGGCTGTGCGGCCCCGAGTGATTCACCAGAGCGGCGCGCGCCAGCTCGCCGAGTTGCAGGCCAATTACCGCGCCGCTGGCGTCGAGGCCGAGCTCACGCCCTTCATCGAAGACACGGCCCAGGCTTTTGCCGACGCTGATTTCATCATCTGCCGCGCCGGTGCCAGCACCGTGACGGAAATTGCCGCCGTCGGCGCGGCCGCCCTGTTTGTTCCCTTTCCGGCTGCGGTCGATGACCACCAGACAGTCAACGCACAATTCCTGGTCGCCCAGGGCGGCGGCTGGCTGGCGCAGCAGCGCGATCTCACCCCTTCCATTCTTGCCACCATGCTTCAAAACACCCAGCGCCCGGCGCTGATCCAAGCGGCCCTTCAGGCCAAGACCCTGCAAAAAACCGACGCCACCGCCCGTGTGGTCGCCGCCTGCGAGGAGCTGGCCGGATGAAACACGCGATCAAAAACATTCACTTCATCGGCCTGGGCGGCGCGGGCATGTCCGGCATTGCCGAAGTGCTGCACAACCTGGGCTATGTGATCTCCGGCTCCGACCTGGCCGACAGCGCCACGCTGCAGCGCCTGGCCGGTCTGGGCATCAAGACCTTTGTCGGCCACGACGCGGCCAATCTGGTCGATGTCAACGCGGTGGTGACTTCCACCGCCGTGCGCGCCGACAACCCCGAGGTGCTGGCCGCGCGCGAAAAGCGCATTCCGGTCGTGCCGCGCGCGCTGATGCTGGCCGAGCTGATGCGCTTCAAGCAGGGCATTGCCATTGCCGGCACCCACGGCAAGACGACGACGACCAGCCTGGTCGCCTGCGTGCTGGCCGAAGCGGGGCTGGACCCGACCTTCGTCATCGGCGGCAAGCTCAACAGCGCGGGCGCCAATGCCAAGCTCGGCTCGGGCGACTACATCGTCGTCGAGGCCGACGAGTCTGACGCGTCCTTTTTGAACCTGCTGCCGGTGATGGCCGTGGTGACGAATATCGACGCCGACCACATGGAAACCTACGGCCACAACTTTGGCACGCTGAAAAAAGCTTTTGTCGATTTCCTGCACCGCATGCCGTTTTACGGCACGGCGATTTTGTGTACCGACGACCCGGTTGTGCGCGAGATCGTGCCCGAGGTGTCCTGCCCGATCACCAGCTACGGCTTCAATGAAGACGCGCAGGTGCGCGCCGTCAATGTGCGCGCCGTCGGGGCGCAGATGCACTTCACCGCCCAGCGGCGCAACGGCGTGGCGCTGCCCGATCTGGATGTGGCGCTGAACCTGGCCGGTGAGCACAACGTCCTCAACGCCCTGTCGGCCATCGCCATCGCGGCCGAACTCAATGTCCCCGACGCTGCCGTGCAAAAAGCGCTGGCCGGTTTTACCGGCGTGGGTCGGCGCTTTCAGAGCTACGGCGAGCTGCCCGCCCGTGATGGCGGCCAGTTCACGGTGATTGAAGATTACGGCCACCATCCGGTCGAGCTGGCGGCGACGCTGGCCGCCGCGCGTGGCGCTTTTCCGGGGCGGCGCATCGTGCTGGCGTTCCAGCCGCACCGCTACAGCCGCACCCGCGACTGCTTTGAGGATTTTGTCCGCGTCATCAGCAGCCACGCCGATGCAGTCTTGCTGGCTGAGGTCTATGCCGCCGGTGAGGCGCCGATTGTGGCCGCCGACGGGCGCTCGCTGGCCCGCGCCCTGCGCGTGGCGGGCAAGCTGGAGCCGGTGTTTGTCGGCGCCATCGAGGCCATGCCGCAGGCGATTCTGGACGCCGCCCAGGATGGCGACATCGTCATGTGCATGGGCGCAGGCTCTATCGGCCAGGTTCCTGCCAAGCTTGTCGCCCTGTGCCCGGCCTCGGCCGTTATGCAAGGACTGTGCGCATGAACTCCCATTTCGTTAACTTTGGCAAGGTCGCCGTTCTGATGGGCGGGCTGTCCGCTGAGCGCGACATTTCGCTGATGTCGGGTCAGGGCGTGCTGCAGGCGCTGCGCGCGCAAGGCGTCGATGCCCACGCCTTCGATCCGGCCGAGCGCGATCTGGGCGAGCTGAAAACCGGCGGCTTTGCCCGCTGCTTCATCGCGCTGCACGGGCGCTTCGGCGAAGACGGCACGGTGCAGGGCGCGCTGGAACTGCTCGGCATTCCCTACACCGGCTCCGGCGTGATGGCCTCGAGCATCGCCATCGACAAGGTGATGACCAAGCGCCTGCTGCTGGCCGAAGGCCTGCCCACGCCGCGCTACGCGCTGCTGCGCCGGGGCGTTTACACCCGCGCCGAGGTCGAAGCGATTCCCGACGCGCTGGGCCTGCCGCTGATCGTCAAGCCCGCCCGCGAAGGCTCCTCGCTGGGGCTGAGCAAAGTCACCGAGCGCGCTGGCATGACCGCCGCCATCGCGCTGGCCGCCAAAATGGATGCCGACATCCTGTGCGAGCAGTTCATTCAGGGCGATGAAGTCACCTGCCCGGTGCTGGGCACTGGCGAGCACGCCCGCGCCCTGCCGCTGATCCGCATCGTCGCGCCGGGCGGCAATTACGATTACCAGAACAAATACTTCACCGACACCACGCAGTACCTCGTGCCCTGCGGCCTGCCCGAGGGCGAAGAGGCGGCGATTCAGGCGCTGGTGCTGCAGGCGTTTCGCACGCTGGGCTGCCGGGGCTGGGCGCGCGCCGACGTGATGATTGACCAGGCCACACGTCAGCCCTACTTGCTGGAGATCAACACCTCGCCGGGCATGACAGGGCATTCTCTGGTACCGATGTCGGCGCGCTCGACCGGCATGGCTTACGAGGCTTTGTGCCTTGAAGTGCTCAAGAGCGCCCGGCTCGACCAGCCTCACCCGAGCTTGGGCGCAGCGCCCGTTTGAATCCTGCCATGCGACCGACCCTGCAGTTACCTCTGGATGTCAAGTTCATGAACGCCTTTTCGGCGCTTCTGGGGTGGGTGTTTGTCTGCATGATTTTGACGCTGGCCGGCGCCTGGCTGCTGCGCCAGCCGACGCTGGAGGCCATCGGTGTCCAGGGCGAGCTGACGCACACCAATGCCGTAACGCTGCGGGCCAATGTGGCGCCCAAGCTGGAGGGCAACTTCCTGACGGTCGATCTGGAGGCGACGCGCGCCGCTTTCGAGGCCGTGCCCTGGGTGCGCCGCGCCGTGGTGAAGCGAGAATTCCCGAACCGCCTGAAAGTGGTGCTGTACGAGCACAAGGCCATCGCCCTGTGGGGCACCGAGAGCGATGCGCGGCTGGTGAACAGTTTTGGCGAGATTTTTGAAGCCAATCCGGGCGACGTGGAAGCCGAAGACCTGCCCCTGCTCAACGGCCCCGAGGACAAGGCGCAACTGGTGCTGCAGGCTTACCGGCAGCTTTCCGTGCTGTTTGAAGGCATGGACGCTGCGCTGATTCAGCTGCAGCTGAGCGGGCAGGGCAGCTGGAGCGCCGAGCTTGACAGCGGCGCCCTGCTGGAACTGGGGCGCGGCTCGGTCGATGATTTGCAGGGGCGCATAAGCCGCTTCATTGCCACGGTCAAGCCGGTCGCAGCGCGTTTTGGGCGGGATCTGGAATCTGCCGATCTGCGCTACCCCAACGGCTATGCCATCAAGCTCAGAGGCGTCACGACCGGCGAGAGCGCCGCCCCCGACAAAGACGCCCTCCCAAAGAAAAGATAAAGATATGGCCAAAGAATACAAAGACCTGGTTGTCGGGCTGGACATTGGAACGAGCAAGGTGATGGCCGTGGTCGCCGAGATCATGCCCGGTGGCGAACTGCGGCTCGCCGGCCTGGGGATTGCCGCCAGCAGCGGCCTCAAGCGCGGCGTGGTGGTCAACATCGACGCCACCGTCCACAGCATCCAGCAGGCGCTCAAAGAGGCCGAGCTGATGGCCGACTGCAAGATCGGCCGGGTGTTTACCGGCATCACCGGCAGCCACATCCGGGGCATCAACTCCAGCGGCATGGTGGCGGTCAAGGACAAGGAAGTCACCCAGGCCGATGTGAGCCGCGTCATTGAAACCGCCAAGGCCATCAACATCTCGACCGACCAGCGCTTGCTGCTGGTCGAGCCCCAGGAGTTCGTGATTGACAGCCAGAGCGTGCGTGAGCCCATCGGCATGAGCGGCCTGCGCCTGGAAGTCAAGGTGCATATCGTCACCGGCGCCCAGAGCGCGGCGGAAAACATCATCAAATGCGTGCGCCGCTGCGGCCTGGAAGTCGATCAGCTGATGCTCAACCCGCTGGCGTCGAGCCTGTCGGTGCTGACCCCGGACGAGCGCGAGCTGGGCGTGGTCATGGTCGATATTGGCGCGGGCACCACGGACGTGGCGATTTTCACCGGCGGCGCGATCCGCCACACGGCGGTGATTCCCATCGCTGGCGACCTGATTACCAGCGACATTGCGATGGCGCTGCGCACGCCGACCAAGGACGCCGAAGACATCAAGGTCGAAAACGGCTGCGCCAAGCAGCTGCTGGCCGACCCGGATACCCGCGTCGAAGTGCCGGGCCTGGGCGACCGGGGGCCGCGCATGCTCAGCAAGCAGGCGCTGGCGGGCGTGATTGAGCCCCGGATTGAAGAGATTTTCATGATGGTCCAGCAAGTCATCCGCGACTCGGGCTATGAAGAGATGCTGTCTTCAGGTATCGTTCTGACTGGCGGCAGCGCTTTGATGCCTGGCATGATTGAGCTGGGCGAGGATATTTTCCTCAAGCCCGTGCGCCACGGTCTGCCGCGCTACTCGAGCGTCCTGTCCGACATGGTGGCCCAAGCCAGGGCCGCCACCGTCATGGGACTGCTTGAAGAGGCCAAAATGGCGCGCATGCGCGGCCACAAGGTGGCGCAAAAAGCTGGCAGCATGCACAGCGCCTTTGGCCGGATGAAAGACTGGCTGGTGGGGAATTTCTAATTTTTCCAGGCGAAACAATTTTTGACAACTTTTTTGGCAATGCCCATTGATAGGAGGCTCCCCATGACAATAGAAATGATTGAAACACAGGAATTCAACCAAGGCACCCAGATCAAGGTGATTGGCGTAGGCGGCGGCGGCGGCAATGCGGTCGGCCACATGATCCGCTGCGGTGTCCAGGGCGTGGAGTTCATCTGCGCCAACACCGACGCGCAGGCGCTTAACCGGGGCAGCGCGCACAAGACCATCCAGCTGGGCCAGAGCGGCCTGGGCGCGGGCAGCAAGCCCGACAAGGGCCGCGAGGCCGCCGAGCTGGCGGTCGATGACATCCGCAGCGCCATCACCGGCACGCACATGCTGTTCATCACCGCCGGCATGGGCGGGGGCACCGGCACCGGCGCGGCGCCGGTGATTGCCCGCGTGGCCAAGGAAATGGGTATTTTGACCGTCGGCGTGGTCACCAAGCCGTTCGAGTTCGAGGGCGGGCGCCGTATGGCCAACGCCGACCAGGGGCTGGCCGAGCTCGAAGCCAACGTTGATTCGCTGATCGTCGTGCTCAACGAAAAGCTGCTCGAAGTGCTCGGCGACGATGTCACGCAGGACGAGGCTTTTGCCCACGCCAACGACGTGCTGAAAAACGCCGTCGGCGGCATTGCCGAAATCATCAACGTGCCCGGCCATGTCAACGTGGACTTTGAAGACGTGCGCACCGTGATGGGCGAGCCGGGCCGCGCCATGATGGGCACGGCCAAGTCCAAGGGGCCGGACCGCGCCCGCATTGCCGCCGAGCAGGCCGTGGCCTGCCCGCTGCTCGAAGGCATCGACCTGTCCGGCGCCAAGGGCGTGCTGGTGCTGATCTCGGCGGCGCGCGGCTCACTCAAGCTCAACGAGTCCAAGCTGGCCATGAACACCGTGCGCGCCTACGCGTCGCCGGAAGCGCATGTGATCTACGGCACCGCTTACGACGACGAGCTGGGCGAGGAAATCCGCGTCACCGTGGTCGCCACCGGCCTGAGCAGCCAGGGCGCGCGCCGCCAGACGCCGCCGCTGCAGGTGCTGCGCACCCCAGGCATGGGCAGCAGCGAAAAGTCGGTCAATGCGCCCGGCGGCCGCTCGGGCGCGGGCAATGCCCAGCAGCCCGCCCAGCAGCCCGATTACGGCAACACGGCAGTTCCCAGCATGTGGCGCAGCAACCGCACGCATGCCGCCGCCAAGGTCGATGCGCTGGCCGCTGGCGGCATGGACGATTTTGAAATCCCCGCCTTCCTGCGCCGCCAGGCTGACTGACCGCGCACAGCGCGCTGGCTGACAGTTTGCGGCGCGGCTTGCCTCCTAAAATGCTCTCCATGCTCGCTCAAAGAACCCTCAAATCCCTCACCAAAGCGGTCGGCATGGGGCTGCACAGCGGCCAGCGCGTTGAGCTGACGCTGCGCCCGGCGCCGCCCGATACCGGCATCGTCTTCCGGCGTACCGATCTGCCGCAGCCGGTGGAGATTCCCGTTTCCGCCGAAGCCGTCACCGACACCCGGCTGGCTTCGACCATTTCCAGCGGCAGCGCCAAGGTGCTGACGGTCGAGCACTTGATGTCGGCCTGCGCCGGCCTGGGCATTGATAACCTCATCATCGACATCACCGCCGAAGAGGTGCCGATTCTCGATGGCTCGGCCTCGTCGTTTGTGTTTTTGCTGCAGTCCGCCGGGATTGCGCTGCAGGACGCGCCCCGGCGCTTTGTGCGCATTCTCCAGCCGGTGGAAGTGCGCCAGGGCGAGGGCGCGAACGTCAAATGGGCGCGCCTCACGCCTTACGAAGGCTACAAGCTGAGCTTTGAAATCGACTTTGACCACCCGGCCGTCGATTCGACCGGCCAGCGCGTGGAGTTCGACATGGGCGCAGGCGCTTACAGCCGCGACATTGCCCGCGCCCGCACCTTCGGCTTTACCAAAGACGTAGAAATGATGCGCGCCAACGGCCTGGCTCTGGGCGGCGGGCTCGACAACGCCATCGTGATGGACGACTACAAGGTGCTCAACGCTGACGGCCTGCGCTACAACGACGAGTTCGTCAAGCACAAAATCCTCGACGCGATGGGCGACCTGTACCTGCTGGGCAAGCCGCTGCTGGCCGCCTACAGCGCGTTTCGCTCCGGCCACGCGATGAACAACCTGCTGCTGCGCGAGCTGCTGGCGCACCCCGAGGCCTACGAAATCGTCACCTTTGACGACGAGAAAAGCGCGCCCAATGGTTTTGCGACGCTGGCGCGGGCTTGGTAGGGTGCTGCCACCGGCAATGCCATTAAGTTACGTACTTCGACAGGTTTTTATAGGCCGCCGACTCACGAAAAGAGCCGGAAAAGTGGCGGATTTCTGAGTTTTTCTTGGAATCAAAAAACTAACTTAATGGCATTGCTGCCACCGGCACCCTTGGAGTTCAGTCCCTGCTGTTTTTTCGCTGCTGGGCGCCTTCGGATTTTCGGGGGTGCTGATCCTGGAGCGGGTGGCGTGAAGTCCGATATTTTGACTCCCTTGGATAATTGGAAATTGAGGACTCTAGGTGAAAATTGGTAAGCTGGTCAAACAATACATAAAACAGATTATCTTTTACTGTGATAATGTTGATAATGATGAAATATATTCCCTGTTGGATTCTGAATATTCAAAGAGTATGTTTGGAATAAATTTCCCGTTCTGCATCGAAATTAAAAATATTAACGAAAGTATTAAAAAATACAGATCAACAAGATATTGGGCGGAAATATATTCCATCAGAGGAAAAGAAGTTCGGGTTACAAGTCAATGGTTTGAGATGAGTGAATCATTATTCAGAAAGTACCTTGAATCAAAAGGCATTGCACCAGAACTTGAAAACAATCAAGATCAAGGCAACAAGATGCAACAGGTGCTTCCACCTTTAAGTCGGTCAAATAGCCGTTACCGTGGAAACGCCATAGGAAATGCTCAGAATCTTTTCATTAGAAATATTCTCAGTAACCTTGGGCTTGACTCCTTTACTGAAGGAGATTGGAATTCCACAAAGGACTATTTCTCGCACAGGTGCGCCTACTGTGGGGCTGAAACAGAATTGTTGATGGAGCATGCGATACCGATTAACAAGGAAAAGCTCGGGGAACACAGACTCGGAAATCTTGTGCCGAGTTGCAAGCCGTGCAATAACAATAAAGGCGGCAAAGACTTTAGAGAATTCTTGGGAGAGAATGCAGTGGCTATAAGTAGAATAGAAGAATATATGGACGGTAGAAGCTATGTGCCGCTTGAAAATAATGAGCAAATGAAAATGATTCTGAATATAGCTCACAAGGATGTTGCAGCTCTTGCGGATAAATATATAAAAATCATCAATGAACTCTTTTCTAGGAGTTTAAATTCCGGATGCGATAAAGTATAGGTAAATCACAATGTTGCCAATTCCGCGAAAGTTTCCTGACTAATCATTCACTCTGGATGGTAATCAGGGTCAGATTACAATTAAAACTCTCGCGCCTCACCGGCTGCGCCCGGCCCGGTAATTGCCGCCCAGCTTGCCGATCACTTCGCTTGAACTGCCCGCCAGCGCCAGCCGCGCCATCGCGGCGCCCACATGGGCGTGGGTGATCGCCAACCCCAGCGCGTCGGCGGCGTCCTTGCCGGGCAGCGAGGGCA
This sequence comes from Burkholderiales bacterium, assembly GCA_038249155.1. Taxonomy (GTDB): domain Bacteria; phylum Pseudomonadota; class Gammaproteobacteria; order Burkholderiales; family Burkholderiaceae_C; genus Polaromonas. The sequence goes on from JBBRWN010000002.1 coordinate 107,497, forward strand.
GTTTGAGCAGGCGCATCACCATTTCCTGCACCTCGGCCTTGCCCGCTTTGCCGTAACCGGCGACGGCTTTTTTCATTTGCAGCGCGGTGTATTCGGCGACTGCCAAGTCGCTCGAAACCAGCGCCGTGATGCAGGCGCCGCGCGCCTGGCCGAGCAGCAGCGTGGCCTGCGGATTCACGTTGACGAACACGATTTCCACTGAGGCCGAATCCGGCTGGTAGCGGGCCGCGACTTCGCGCACGCCGTCGAACAGCACCTTGAGGCGGCCCGGCAGGTTGCTTAAATCCAGGTGCGTGGTTTTGATGGTGCCGCTGGCGACATAAGTCAAATGCGGGCCGTCCGCATCGACCACGCCAAAGCCGGTGGTTTGCAGGCCCGGATCAATGCCGAGGATGCGCAGCGCGCTCAAGGCACTTCCACGCCGCGCATGCGCGCGGCAATCGTGTTGGCGCGCGCGGCCAGGTAGCCCGAATTGAAGTGGGTTTCAAAATACTTGGGCCGGGGCAGCATCACGGCCAGCCGCGCCGCTTCCAGGGGGCTGAGTCGGGCGGCGCTCTTGCGGTAGTAATGCTGGGCGGCGGCCTCGGCGCCGAACACGCCGTCGCCCCATTCCACATGGTTCAGGTAAATCTCCAGAATCCGCTGCTTGCTCAGCAGGGCTTCGAGCGCCAGCGTCAACACCAGTTCTTGGCCTTTGCGCAGCAGCGTGCGCTCGCCCGATAAAAACAGGTTTTTCGCCAGCTGCTGGGTGATGGTCGAGCCGCCGATAATTTTTGCCGCTTTGCCAGCGGCTGGTTTTGCGGCGCTGGCCCCTGACGGGTCGGTGAACTGCGCGGCGCGCTCTTGCGCCTTGGCGTTTTTCTCCCAGGCTTTTTCCAGCGCCTCGATATCGACGCCGTCATGGTCCAGAAAACTGCCGTCTTCCGACGCGATGACCGCCTGCTTCAGGGTGTCGGGCAGCGCGGCGTAAGGCACCCATTGCTGGCGCCATTTGGACAGGCCCGATTGCAGGCTCAGGCGGTAGGCGTCGGCGCGCTCAAACGTGGTCGATTCCGGGGCAATCAAACTCATCAAAGCGATGCGGCCGACAAAATACAGCTGCAGTGCCAGCGCGCTCAGCAGCAGCATGAAAATCCAGCGCCACAGCATCTTCATGCCAGCAGCGCCCGCATTTCCTGCAGCACCTGCGCCGAGGGCGGACGCAGGCCGCGCCACAGCGCAAAGGCTTCGGCGGCCTGCTCAACGAGCATGCCCAGACCGTCGCGTCCGACGGCGCCGTTTTCAGCCGCCCAGGCCATGAAACCGGCCGCTGCCGGGCCGTACATCATGTCGTAGGCGAGCGCGCCGGGCTTGAGCACCGACCCGGCCACCGGCACCGCGCCGCCGCCCAGGCTGCTGGCGCTGGCGTTGATGACCACGTCGAACTGGCCCGTCAGCCCGCGCAGCTCCTGCGCCTGCAGCTCGGTGCTTTGCAGCGCCTGCTGCAGCGACGCATGGGCCTGGTGCTGCGCCACCAGAGCGTCGGCCTTGGCGCGGGTGCGGTTGGCCAGCACCAGCCGGCGCGGCCCAGCCAGCAGCAGCGGGGCCAGCGCGCCCGCCGCCGCGCCGCCTGCGCCAATCAGCAGCACATCGCGCCCGGCCAGCAGCAAGCCCGCGTTGTTCTGGATGTCGTTGACCAGCCCGACGCCGTCGGTGTTGTCGGCGTGAATGCGGCCCTGCTCAAAGACCAGCGTGTTCGCCGCCTGGGCCAGCTGCGCCCGGTCGCTGTGCGTGTGCGCGGCCTGGAACGCCGCGAACTTGAACGGCACGGTGACGTTGCAGCCGCGCGCGCCCTGCGCCTGCAATTGCGCCAGCGTGGCGGCAAAGCCGTCCAGCGGCGTCAGCCAGGGCTGGTAGTCGATCCGCTGGCCGGTCAATTCGGCAAAGCGGGCGTGAATCAGCGGCGACTTGCTGTGGCCTATCGGGTTGCCGAGGACGAAATAGTGATCGATGGCGCTGGGCTGGCGGGGCAGTGAAGTCATGGTTCGGAAAAAAATGCGGTAGGCGCAGGCTTGCGGCCTTAGTTGCCGGAAGAGAGCTTGGTTTCAAGGCTGTCGTCGCGGGCGAAATTGAAGTGCGACACCAGCACGATTTGGTCGCCGCCACTGCGCATGGCCTTGTTGAAGCGCGAAAAAGGCCCGGCGCTGCGGGCAATGCTCTGGGCGCGCCGGTCCAGCTGCGCGATGCCCGAGGTCTGGATGATTTCGGTGTCCAGCACCTGGCCGTCAAAATTGACGGTCATGGTCATGGTCAGCTCGCCATAGAGCTTTTTGCCAGCCGTCTCGGGGAAATTGGTGGTGCCTTTTTGCTCAATCTTGCGGCGCAGCTCGTCGTAATACACGGCATACACCGCTTCCTTGGTGGCCGGGCTGATGTAGCGTTTTTTCGGCCGCGCATTTTCTTCATTGACGCGCTTTTCAATCTCGGCCAGCAAGTTGCTTAGCTGCTTGCGCTTTTCTTCCTGGGCGGCGTCTTCCGGGCTCTTGGCCGCTGGCGTGATGTCAGTCGGCGGGGGCAGCGCGGCCAGCGCTGTCTTGATCTGCACCAGCAGCTGGGCCTGCTTTTCCTGCAGCGATTCGATCTTGCGCTGGCCGTCTTCCGTGGCATTGCCCGGTTTCACCTGCAGCGTGGGCGGCAGCGGCGAGGTGGCCCGGCCTTTTTCCTGCTCGCCCCCGCCTGCCAGCGAGGCCTGGGCAATCGCCTGGGCCTCGTCCGGCTTTTCATTCGAGCGCGAATTGACCAGGATGACTTCCAGCGGCATGTTTTCAAATGCGCGGTTAAAGCCTTGCGGATCGACAAAGCGCACCGTCAGCAGCACCGCATGCGCGGCAAGGGAGACGCCCAGGGCAATTTGCAAAGTGCTGAGTTTTTTCACAAAAACGATGATCGGTTAAGGGTTTGGAGTGGCAGCGCCTCAAGCGCAGGCCAGGGCGCGCACCGGCGCGGCATCAGCCTGCGCTGGCGACTGCCTCCTGGGCGGGCTCGCTGACATCGACGGCAATTGAAATCGGCCCGGCGGCCAGTTCTTCTTCTTCGCCGTCGTCGCTGTCGTCGGCCTGGGCGGCGCTGGCGGCCTCGGCCTCGGTGTCCAGGCGCTCGATGACGGTGCCGAACACGTCCAGCGTGATCTCGTCAATCTCGCCGAGCTTGACGCGCACGCGCGCCCCGCGTGGCAGGCCCAGCGCGCCCATGGCGCCCAGCACCAGCGGGAAGTCGTCGGCGCGCACCAGGTTGTCTTTGAAGCTGGTGGCGGTCAGCTCGGTGATGCCGTTTTGCTCCAGGTATTTCAGCGTCCAGTAGCGCTCGATGCCGGACTGAAAGCCGTTGTAGGCGCTGTAAGCCGCGTCAAAGCAGGAAATGATCGAAAAGAGGTCCACATCCTTGGGCTTGAACGGCGCGGCCAGCGCGGCGGTGCGGCCATTTTTCACGCAGGCGATGATCTGCCATTGATTGACCAAATCGGTGTAGCGGCGCAGCGGCGAGGTACACCAGGCGTAGCTTTTCACGCCCATGCCCGCGTGCGGCAGCGCCTTGGTGCCCATGCGCACTTTGACGCCCGGCGCCATGCTGGCCTGGCTGCGGTAAATGCCGGGCACGCCGTACTCGGCCAGCCACTGGCCCCAGGTGCTGTTGGCCAGAATCATGGCTTCGGCGACGATCAAATCGAGCGGCGCGCCGCGCTGGCGCGTGCTGATGCTGACAATCTCGTCGCCTTTGGGCTCGCCGCCGCTGGGGTTGTCGAGCTTGAAGTTGTAGTCGGGCCGATTAAAATTTTCCGGCTTGCCGCGCACGATTTCGCGCTGGGCTTTGAGGTGTTTGGCCAGGCGGTGCAGGAAGCTCAGCTCCACGCCCCACTGAACGTCGGTGGGCGGCGTGGTTTGCGCGGCTTCAAAAAACGCTTCGGTAAAAATCTTGTCAAGCTGGTCGTGGCGCAGGTTGCTGGCAATGGGCACTTGCTCCAGCCGGGTGACGGTTTCCTTGATCTCCAGCGTGGCCTCGTCCAGCGTCAGGTACAGCGACAGCGCCGGGCAGTTGCGCCCTTCGAGCAGGGTGTAGCTCTGCACGATGTCGTCGGGCAGCATGGTCAGCTTGTAGCCGGGCATATAGACGGTGGACATGCGCGCCCGGCCCACGGCGTCAATCGGCGTGCCCGGCTGCACCGCCAAGCCCGGCGCGGCAATGTGAATGCCCAGCGTGATGGTGCCGCTGCCCAGGCCTTGCACCGACAGCGCATCGTCAATCTCGGTGGTGCTGGAGTCGTCAATCGAAAAGGCGCGAACGCCTTCGGCCAGCGCCAATTCATCCTTGACCGGCGGCGCCTGCAAGGCCGGAAAGCCCGTGCCTTTAGGGAAGTTCTCGAACAAAAAGCGCTTCCAGTGGAACTGGTAAGCAGAGGTAATGGCTCCGGCTTTTTGCAGCAATTCGAGCGGCGCGGTGTGCGTGGCGCGTGAGGCATCGACGACGGCTTTGTACTCGGCGCTGTTTTTGTCCGGCTTGAACAGGATTTTGTACAGCTGCTCGCGAATCGGCGCCGGGCATTGGCCGCGTCCGAGTTCGTCGGCCCAGGCGGCGATTTGCGCGGCGAGCTGCTGCTTCTTTTCGATGGCGGCGAGCGCCTGTTGCAGGATTTCGGGCGGGGCTTTTTTGAAGCGGCCTTTGCCAGCGCGGCGGAAGTAATGCGGCGCGTCGTAGAGGCGAAACAGCGCGGCGGCCTGCTGCTCGATCGAGGCGGGTTTGGACGCGTCGGCGCTGAAGTAGTCGCGCGCCAAGTCTGAAAAACTGAACTCATCGTCGCTGGCGAACTCCCAGGCCAGGTCCAGCTCAATCTCTTCGCTAAGCTGCTGGCCGGCGGCGATCAGCGCGGCGGCGGCGGGTTTTTCAAACTTCAGCAGCGCGTTGGCCGCCTTGACCTTGACGCGCTTGCCCGAGTCCAGCTCGACCTGCAGCGAGCTGTCCGCTTCGGACAAAATCCGGCCGGCCAGAAATTTGCCGGTTTCTTCAAACAATACAAACACAACGGAATCCTTTAGCCTGGTAATTTGCCCTGACGGGCTTGCGGCTAGTGTAATCAGGCGGCCTTGGTGTAGCCGCTATTTCGTGATCGCTTAGAAGGCAAAAAAGGCGGCGGCGTCGGCCTTGCGCAGTTCAGGCCAGCGCGAGGAATTCTAAAATGCCGGGCAGGTGATGGTCAAAGTCGCTCAGGCCGTGGTCGCCGCCTTCGAGCACTTGAAGCTGGGCGCTGGCGTAGCGCGCTGCCATCTCGCGCCAGTCCAGCACCTCGTCGCCTTTGGCGATGAGGGCGAGGTAGTTGGCCGGGATTTTCAAAGGCCCGGCCTGCAGGGCGCGCAGCTCGCCGATGAAATGCGGCGCGAAGAAAAAGCGCTCCTCGGGGTTTTGCCAGCTGCTTTGTTCGCCGATGTAGCGCGTCAAATCGCGCGCCGGATCGACCGCCGGGTTCAGCAGCACGGCCTTGCAGCCGCATTCTTCGGCCACGGCGGTGGCGTAAAAACCGCCCAGCGACGAGCCCATGACGGCCATCGTGTCGCGCGGCCAGGCGGCAATGCCGTTGCGGATCAAGGCCAGCGCGGCTTGGGGCGAGGGCGGAAGTTGTGGGCACCACCAGGTCACGCCGGGGTGGTTTTGCTGCACGCAGGCAGCCATTGTTTGCGCCTTGGCCGACTGCGGCGAGGAGCGAAAACCGTGGAGGTAAAGCAGGTGGGTGGTGGGCATGGCGCAATGGTAAGCGCTGGACGGCGCGGGATAATACGTAGATGGCTACCGCTTCTTTTGATAAACCTCCTCTTTACCGCCGAATCCTGCCGATGCTGCAGGGCTTTGACGGGCTGCTGGCTTTTGCCGTTTTTCTGCTGGTCTGCGCTGGGCTGCTCATCATGTACTCGTCGGGCTACGACCACGGCACCCGCTTTGCCGATCATGGCCGCAACATGCTGATTGCCGGCTTCATCATGTTTGTGGTGGCGCAGATTCCGCCCCAGCGCCTGATGCTGCTGGCCGTGCCGCTGTACGTGGTGGGGGTGACGCTGTTAATTGGCGTGGCCATTTTTGGCATCACCAAGAAGGGCGCCCGGCGCTGGCTCAATGTCGGCATCGTGATTCAGCCCAGCGAAATCCTGAAAATCGCCATGCCCTTGATGCTGGCCTGGTGGTTCCAGAAGCGCGAAGGCCAGCTGCGCCCGCTCGATTTTGCCGCCGCGCTGGGGCTGCTGGCGCTGCCGGTCGGACTCATCATGAAGCAGCCCGATCTGGGCACCTCGCTGCTGGTGCTGGGGGCGGGGCTAGCGGTGATCTTTTTTGCCGGGCTGAGCTGGAAACTGATTGCGCCGCCGGTGCTGCTGGGGCTGGTGGGGATTTTTCTGATTGTCTGGTTCGAGCCGCAGCTGTGCGCCGACGGCAACCGCTGGCCCATCCTGCACGACTACCAGCAGCAGCGCATCTGCACGCTGCTGGACCCCTCGCGCGACCCGCTGGGCAAGGGCTTTCACATCATCCAGGGCATGATTGCGATTGGCTCGGGCGGCGTCTTCGGCAAAGGCTTTATGGCCGGCACCCAGACGCACCTGGAATTCATTCCCGAGCGCACGACGGACTTTATCTTTGCCGCTTTTTCCGAGGAGTTCGGCCTGATCGGCACCCTGCTCTTGATTAGCGGGTTCATTTTTCTGATTTTTCGCGGGCTGGCCATTGCGATGGATGCGCCCACGCTGTTCACCCGGCTGCTGGCTGGGGCGCTGACGATGATTTTTTTCACCTACGCCTTTGTCAACATGGGCATGGTCAGCGGCATCTTGCCGGTGGTGGGCGTGCCCTTGCCGTTTATCAGCTACGGCGGAACGGCGATGGTCACGCTCGGGCTGGCCATCGGCATGCTGATGTCAATTGCCAAATCCAGGCGCCTGATGCAGAGCTGATGCGGGCGCGGCGCCACGCCCGCTGTGGCGGCGCTGCGCTGGCCCTGAGCGCGCCGGGCCGGGGCAGACTGCCTACAATGTTCTGATGACATTAATCAATTCAGCCGCCGCCTCCGTTCGCCAGACCAACGTCGCCGGGCGTCCGCCAGCCCGCCCCACCAAGGAGTCCACGTCCGGGCGGCTGGCGATTGCCAAAACGCTTTTATTGGAACCCTTTGGCCTGACGCCCGCCAGCCTGAACCGCGCGCTGGCTGAAATCACCTCGCACGGCGTCGATGATGCCGACCTGTATTTTCAATACACCCGCAGCGAAGGCTGGAGCCTCGAAGAAGGCATCGTCAAAAGCGGCTCCTTCAGCATTGGCCAGGGCGTGGGCGTGCGCGCCGTCAGCGGCGAAAAAACCGCTTTTGCTTATTCCGACGACATTTCCGAAGCCTCCTTGCTCGACGCGGCGCGCACCGTGCGCAGCATCTCGGGCGCCGCCCAGAGCGGGCGCGTCAAAACCCCGGCGCGCAAAATCGCCCCCAGCCGCTCGCTTTACCGCGACCTTGACCCGATTGCCACGCTCGACAGCACGGCCAAAGTCCAGTTGCTGGAAAAAGTCGAAAAGCTCGCCAAGGCCAAAGACCCGCGCATTGTGCAAGTCATGGCCGGGCTGGCCAGCGAGTACGACGTGGTGATGGTGGCGCGCGCTGACGGCACGCTGGCTGCCGACGTGCGCCCGCTGGTGCGCCTGAGCGTGAGCGTGATTGCCGAGCACAAGGGGCGGCGCGAAAGCGGCTCGGGCGGCGGCGGCGGGCGTTTCGGTCTGGCCTATTTTGACGACGGCCAGATTGCCCAGTATGTGGACGACGCGGTGAACGCCGCGCTGACCAACCTGGACGCCCGCCCCGCGCCCGCTGGCCAGATGACCGTGGTGCTTGGCCCCGGCTGGCCCGGCATCTTGCTGCACGAGGCCATCGGCCACGGGCTGGAGGGCGACTTCAACCGCAAGGGCTCCAGCGCGTTTTCCGGGCGCATCGGCGAGCGCGTGGCCGCCAAGGGCGTGACGGTGCTCGACGACGGCACGATTGCCGACCGCCGGGGCTCGCTGAACATTGACGACGAGGGCAACGTCAGCCAGCGCAATGTGCTGATCGAGGATGGCATCTTGAAGGGCTACATCCAGGATTCGATGAATGCGCGCCTGATGGGCGTGGCGCCCACCGGCAACGGTCGGCGCGAAAGCTACGCCCATGTGCCCATGCCGCGCATGACCAACACCTACATGCTGGGCGGCGACAAGGCGCCTGAGGAAATCATCGCCAGCATCAAAAAAGGCCTGTACGCCAGCAACTTTGCTGGCGGCCAGGTCGATATCACCTCGGGCAAGTTTGTGTTCTCGGCCAGCCAGGCGTTCTGGGTGGAAAACGGCAAGATTTTGTACCCGGTCAAGGGCGCGACGATTGTCGGCAACGGCCCGGACGCGCTGACCCGCGTGACCATGATCGGCAACGACATGAAGCTCGACAGCGGCGTGGGCACCTGCGGCAAGGAAGGCCAGAGCGTGCCCGTCGGCGTGGGCCAGCCGACGCTGCGCATTGACGGGCTGACCGTGGGCGGCACGGCTTGATGGATGAATCCCGGACGCTTGAATCAAAGTGAAGATCGTTAAAACCCATTCTCATCTGAATGGGCTCGAATATCTATTGGTTCACAAACTCGCTCTTTTGACGGAAATCCAGCAGGTGATTGAAAGCATTGATGCGGCCAGTTGCTGCACCAAGGTGATCAATAAAAGCCGAGACGAAGGGCCAGATCAAGTACAGCCCGATTGACATGAACCGGGAGTTTTTCGCGCAGTTGCAGCAGCGGGACTGGGCTGAAAGCCGGGTCACTGACTGGGTGACAGACGATGAGCGCTTGATCCGGCAGACTTTGCCCATGTCGGCGCCGGAGCAAAAAGCGCTCATTCAGCAGGCCGGAAAGACGCCCATCATGAGCTACAACCAGACGGATTTTGTCAAGGATCGTGTCGCTATCGAGGTGCAGTTTGGCAAGTATGCTTTCGTGGCCTACGACCTCTTTGTCAAGCACTTGGCGTTCTATGTGCGTGACCAGATTGATGTCGGGATTGAAATCCTGCCGATGAAGTCGCTCCAAGCGGAAATGTCCTCCGGCCCCGGCTACTACGAGGGCGAGCTTTACAACGTCATCCGCAATGGCCGGGGCGTGCCTTCCGTGCCGCTGGTCATCATCGGGATCGCGCCCTGACAACCTGTGCTACATTGCAAGCCATGATTTTGGCCAAGTTTTATTTTGCTTACTTTTGGTTCTCAAGCGCCTGCGGCGGTAGAGAGACTCTCGCGTAGCCTGAAAAACGCAGCCAGTCTTCCCAAAAACCGCCGAACCCCGGCGGTTTTTTTTTGCCTTTTTGATGCTGTTGACTGATTTTTGAAACTGTCTGAAATTAAAACCCAAGGAAACCCGTGATGACCGCCAAAGCCACCTCCGCCCATTCTTCGCCTGAAAACTGGTATGCGAGTGTCGATAAAACCAGCGACACCGACGACAAACGCATCAAAGGCATCACCGTGTTACCTCCTCCCGAGCATCTGATCCGCTTCTTCCCGATTCAGGGCACTGCCGTCGAGTCGTTGATTACCCAGACGCGCCAGAACATCCACAACATCATCGCGGGCAGCGACGACCGGCTGCTGGTGGTGATTGGCCCGTGCTCGATTCACGACCCCGCCGCTGCGCTGGACTACGCCCGCCGCCTGACCGAGCAGCGCAAAAAGTACGCTGGCACGCTGGAAATCGTCATGCGCGTGTACTTTGAAAAGCCGCGCACCACCGTCGGCTGGAAGGGGCTTATCAATGATCCGTACCTCGACGGAAGCTTTCGCATCGATGAGGGCCTGCGCATTGCGCGCCAGCTCTTGATCGACATCAACCGCCTGGGCCTGCCAGCGGGCAGCGAATTCCTCGACGTGATCTCGCCGCAATACATCGGTGACCTGATCGCCTGGGGCGCCATCGGCGCGCGCACCACTGAAAGCCAGGTACACCGCGAGCTGGCTTCGGGCCTGTCGGCGCCGATTGGCTTTAAAAACGGCACCGACGGCAACATCCGCATTGCCACCGACGCGATTCAAGCCGCTGGGCGCGGCCATCACTTTTTGTCGGTGCATAAAAATGGCCAGGTCGCCATTGTGCAGACCAAGGGCAACGAGGACTGCCACGTCATTCTGCGCGGCGGCAAAGCGCCCAACTACGACGCCGCCAGCGTCAGCGCCGCCTGCAACGAGCTGGCCGCTGCCAAGCTGCCCGCCACCTTGATGGTCGATTGCAGCCACGCCAACAGTTCCAAGCAGCACCAAAAGCAGATCGACGTGGCCGCCGACATTGCCGCGCAAATCGCAGGCGGCTCGCGCCAGGTGTTCGGCTTGATGGTGGAAAGCCACTTGAGCGCAGGCGCGCAAAAGTTCACGCCCGGCAAGGACGACGTGAGCGCGCTCGAATACGGCAAGAGCATCACCGATGCCTGCATCAACTGGGACGACTCGGTGGCAATGCTCGAAACGCTGTCCGCCGCCGTCGAGGCGCGCCGCGCCGCTGCTTAAAACCCGCGCCTGCGCCCGGGTTTTCGCGAATTGCCGCCGCGCCGCAAATCGCCGAAGATGAAGCCACCATTTTATTTTTCATTTTCAGGATTTCTTATGCGTAGCGAAGTCAGCGTGACCTTTAAAGACCAGCTCCCGGTGCAGATCGACATCCACGACGCCCCGCCCATGCCCAACGACGAGGCGCGCCAGTGGCTGGACGCGCAGTTCACGCAAATGGACTGCGAGCCGCTGCGTCCGACCGGCAAACTGCTGATGGCCGACAAAGTGGTGGTCATCGCCGAGGCCGCCGGCCCGGAAAAGTTCGCCGATGCCGCCTGGGCGCAGACTTTCGCCCGCGCCGCCAGCGCCGCCCTGGCCAAGCCGCTGGTGGTTATCGACGTGCCCGCGCTGAGCATCAGCTACTAAAAGCGGCGCCGGGCTAAATGCCCGCCGCGCCTGGGGCCGCCCGCAGCTAGCGGCGCGGCCCTTTTGTTTGCGCGCCCGTTTTGCGCGCCCGCTCGGGCCGCGCGCCCCGCCGCCTTTAAACTCAAGCCCATTTCACAGGCTTACCGGCTTACAGGCGCAGCACACCACCATGCAAGGGCAACTTTTCACCCAGGATTTTCTGACCCGTGGCGTGCTGGACACGCCGGCGCATCAGGCGCTCACCGACAACGCCTTTGCCACGTTTGCGGGCGCGCTGCAAGGCATCTTCAGCGGCCTGGACAGCACTTCGACCATCAACGAGGCGCAAACCGAGCAGCTCGTCATCAACAAGGTGCTGGCCGAACTCGGCTGGGCCGATGACACGCTGCCCCAAGTCAACACCGACCCCAAAGGCCGTCAGGCCGTGCCCGACTGCCTGCTGTTTGCTTCTTCGGAAAAAAAAGCCGCCGCGCTGGCTGAAACCAAAGACGAGCGCCGCTACCGCCACGGCCTGGCCATTCTGGAGGCCAAGCGCTGGCTGCGCCCGCTCGACCGGGGCGACGGCCTGGACGCCTTCGACCCGGACGCGCCCTCGTCGCAAATGCTGCGCTACCTGAGCCGCGTCGATGTCGCCTCGGACCGCGTCATCAAATGGGGCGTGCTGACCAACGGCGCGGTCTGGCGTCTGTACTGGCAGGACGCGCGCTCGCGCTCGGAAGAGTTTTTTGAAATCGACCTGGCCGCCGCGCTGGGCATTTCCGGCGTTCAGCACGACATCGACGACATCGCGCCCCTGCACGCGCTGCGCCTGTTTCAGCTGTTTTTCAGCCGCAGCGCCTTTTTGCCGCAAAGCTGGGACGACACCGGCCGCACTTTGCACGCCTACGCCCTGAACGAGGCGCGGCTTTACGAAGAAAAAGTCTCGCAAGACCTGGGCGCGCGCGTGTTTGATGAGGTGTTTCCGCAACTGGCCGACGCGCTGGCGCGCGGCGACCTGCACGCGCTCACGCACAAGGTGGGCTACGGCCAGTTCACGCGAGCGCAGTTCACCCCCGCCTACCTCGACGAGGTGCGCGAAGCCGCGCTGGTGCTGCTGTACCGGCTGCTGTTTTTGTTTTACGCCGAGGACCGCAACCTGCTGCCGGTGCGCGATGCGCGCTACGCGCCCTACAGCGTGCGCCGCCTGCGCGAGGAGGTGCGCGACAAGGTGGAGGCGGGGACGCGGTTCTCCAAAACCATTTCCAATATCTGGCTCACGCTCAGAAACAGTTTTATCCTGATCGACAAGGGCGACGATGACATCGGCATGCCCGCTTACAACGGCGGCTTGTTTGACGGCGCCCGCGCCCCGCTGCTGGAGCGCACCACCATCCCCGACGCCGTCATGGCCCCGATCATCGACGCCCTCTCGCGGCGCACCAAAGATATGCGGCACGGCTGGATCAACTACCGCGACCTGTCCGTCTCGCACCTGGGCGGCATTTATGAACGCTTACTGGAATACACCCTGGTGCATGAAGTGCAGGCGAAAGACGACATCAAAGAGAGGGCTGAAATCAACCGCCTCATCGCCGCGCCGGCCAGCTTTGCGCGCAAGGTCTCGGGTAGTTACTACACGCACGACGATCTGGTGCGGCTGGTGCTGCGCGAGTCCGTCGGCCTGCTGGCGGCCGAGCGCATGGCCGCGTTTGAAAGCCACCTGAAAAAAGCCGCCAAAAAAGCCTCGCTCAACCCCGGCGACTGGGACGCGCTCGACGCCAAAGACCCGGCCAGCCAGATTCTGGAGCTGAAAATTTGCGATCCGGCGATGGGCAGCGGGCACTTTCTGGTGGCCCTCGTCGATGACCTGGCCGACCGCGTGCTTGAAGCCATCACGCTGGCGACGCACCAGGTCAACGCCCAGCCGTGGGCGGCGCATCTGGTAGAAGCGGGCCGCCCGTGGCAAAGCCCGGTGCTCCAGCGCGTGGCGCACATTCGCCGCAGCATCAAAACCACCGCCAAAGACCGGGGCTGGGCCGTGACCGACGCCCAGCTCGACGACCGGCACATCGTGCGCCGCATGATTTTGAAAAAGTGCATCTTCGGCGTCGATAAAAACGCCATGGCCGTGGAGCTGGCCAAAACTGCCCTGTGGCTGCACACCTTCACCGTCGGCGCGCCGCTGAGTTTTCTCGATCACCACCTGAAAATTGGCGACAGCCTGCACGGCGAGCGCTTGCCCCAGGTGCAGCGCGGCTTGCAGAGCCTGGGCGCGCTGCTGCTGCAAAGCGAGTTCGACCGGCTGGCGCTGGCGGCCAAAAACATCGCCCAGGTCGCCGATTTGACCGATGTCGATATTGCCGAGGCGCAACTCTCCAAGCGCCTGGCCGCAGAGGCCGCGACTGAAATTGCCCCGATTCACGCCGTGCTCGACTTCTGGCGTGCCATGCGCTGGCTGGTGCCGGGCTGGCCGGTGGACAACATGAGCAAGTTGCACCAGTTGCTCAAGCTGCCCAAAGACCGCGACACGCTGGCCGCGCAAGTGGCCGCCGGGCAGCACCGCGAATACGCCGGGCTGCTCAAGCTGCTGGATCCCGTCTTGAATCTGGTCAGCGTTCTGAGTGCGGGCCGGATTGACGGCGATGATGCTGCCAGCCTTGCCGCCAACGACTTGATGGCGCGCGCCCGCGCCCTGGCCGAGCGCGAAACTTTCTTTCACTGGTGGACCAGTTTTCCGACGGTGTTTGGCGCGGGCTCCCAAAACGGCTTTGACGCCGTCATCGGCAACCCGCCGTGGGACCGCATCAAGCTGCAGGAAGTCGAGTGGTTTGCCGAGCGCATTCCAGCCATTGCCGCCCAGCCACGCGCCGCCGACCGCAAAAAGATGATCGCCGCGCTGCAGGGCATCAAAATGAGCCAGAGCGCCGCCCATTTGCCGCCAGCGGTGGACTGGTGGGCGCAGTATATGGACGCCAGCGCGCGCGCCGAAGCCAACGCTAGAGTGCTGGGCAATGGCAAACTGGGCGCGGGCGACTACCCGCTGCTGGGCGGCGGCGATGTCAACCTTTACAGCCTGTTTGTCGAGCGGGCGCAGGCGCTGGCCGCCCCCGGCGGATTGGTGGCGCTGGTCACGCCCAGCGGCATTGCCGCCGACAAGGGGGCCGCAGCGTTCTTTCGCAGTCTGAGCGGCACCGGGCGGCTGGGCGCGCTGTTTGACTTTGAAAACCGCCGGGTATTTTTCCCGGATGTAGATTCGCGTTTCAAGTTTTGCACGCTGGTGTTTGGCGGCCCGGAGCGCACCTTTGCGCAGACGCGCTGCGCTTTTTACCTGCACCAACTCGACGAGCTGGACGACCCGGCGCGCACGCTGGTGCTGAGCGCCGAAGATTTTTTACGCGTCAACCCCAACACCGGCGCGGCGCCGATTTTTCGCAGCCGGCGCGACGCCGACATCACGCTCGGGCTGTATGCGCGCCATCCGGTGCTGATTAAGCATGGTGGTTGGTCTGCATCTTTTGGGAATATGGAGGAAGTTCGTAGTTGGCCCATCAAATACGATCGCATGTTTGACATGACCAATGACTCCGAGCTGTTTTTAAAGGCGGATGAGCTGGAAAAGCAGGGCTTCAAGCCAGCCGCTCTAAACCGCTGGCGCAATGCGGTGGAGCTGGAAGCGGTCCCGCTGTACGAGGGCAAGATGGTTCAGATGTACGACCATCGGGCAGCGGACGTGGTGATCAATACTGCTAATCTAAAACGTGCAGCCCAGCAAGAGCCAATTTTTTTCGTGGAAAAAGTCAACCCAACACGTTATCCGGCGCCGCAGTATTGGGTGCTTGCCTCCGAAGTGGATAAAACATGGTCAGACCAATGGTGTATTGCCTACAAGTCGGTTACTGCTCCGAGCAATATGCGAACCATGATCGCTGCGATTGTGCCGAAGTGCGGCGTAGGTAACAGTATGGCGATGCTGTTACCAGCACCAGGTAAGAAAGAAATGTATATCCAGCATGCGCCACTCTTGATGGCCAACTTGGGCAGCATGGCGTTTGATTTTGTGTTGCGGCAAAAAGTTCAGGGCCAGAACCTGAACTGGTTCATCGTGGAGCAGGCTGCTGTCATCGCCCCGGCGCGTTTCAATGAGCCGCTGCCCGCCGCTTTCGCCAAGGCCATGCGCGCCGCCAAGCTCATGATTGGCCACGACCGCCATCCGACAGTGGCCGATTTCGTGCTTGAGCAGGTGCTGGCGTTGAGTTACACCGCGCACGATCTGGCGCCGTTCGCCCGCGACCTGGGCCATGTGGACGACACAGGCGCGGTGCTGCCGCCTTTCGTCTGGAACGAAGACGAGCGCCGCGCCCGGCTGGCCGCGCTCGACGCGCTGTTCTTTTACCTCTACGGCTTAAGTGCAGACGAGGCGGTTTATATTCTGGGCACTTTTCCCATCGTGCGCGATCAGGATCAAAAAGCCTTTGGCCGCTGGCGCACGGCGGACGATATTCTTCAATTTTTAAGCCTGCTGGCGCCCACCCGATGAAAAACCCCAAATCCCCGTCAAAAGCCGATCTGTTGTCCGGCGCCGCCCCGGCCACCCCAGCCGCCGCCGCCTCTGACCCTGCCGCCGCGCCTGCCGTCGCTGAAACCTCCGGCAAGGCGCTGCGCCTGAACGCGGGCAAGGGCGCCGCCAAGCTGTCCGCCGCGCAGCAGCGTTTTAACCGCCTGCTGGCCAAAATCGACAAACTGGAGGGCCAGGTGACGGAAATGCAGACGCTGGGCGACGCCTTCAGGCCGCTCTACGGCAGCACGCTGGAGCCGCTGCGCCAGGCGCAAACGGCGCTGCAACGCCGCATGGCGCTGCTGCTGGACGAACGCTTGCAGCGCAAAGGCCTGACACCGGCCCAAAAGCGCGACACGCTGGTAATCCTGTGCAGCCTGTGCGAGGTGCTGGCCATCCACGGCGATGCCGAAATGGCCGCGCTGCACGACCAGCACAGCCCGCACACCTTGCGCCAGAAAGAGCAGGACCAGGCCGCCGAACTGCGCGCCAGCATGGAAGAGCTTTTCGGACGGCCGCTCAACATTGACGAGCAGGATCTGTCGCGCAATCCGATGGAGGCGCTGTTGCGCGCCGGCCAGGAAGGATTCAATGCGGCCATGCAGGCCGAAGAAGCCCAGCGCGAAGCGGCCCAGGCGCGCAGGAAAAAGAAACCCGCCACCCCCGCCCAGCACAAGGCCGCGCAGGAGCAGGAAGACGCCGACAGCGTGCTGCGTCAGGTGTACCGCCAACTCGCCAGCGCGCTACACCCCGACCGCGAGCGCGACCCGGCCGAGCAGCAGCGCAAAACCGCTCTGATGAGCGAAGCCAACGCCGCTTACGCCAAGCAGGATTTGATGGCTTTGCTGCATTTGCAGCTACGCATTGCCCAGACCGACGCCCAGGATTTGCTGCAGCAGCCCGAAGAAAGAATCGCCGCGATGACGCGCCTGCTCAAGCAGCAGGCCGCCGAACTGGAAAGCGAGCTGATGGCCCGCCAGCAGCATTTGCAGCAGGAGTTTGAACTGGAGTTCTACCAGCAGCCGACGGCTGCAACGCTGCGGCGCCAGCTCGAACAGCAGGAAAAAGACCTGAAACATGAGCTGGGTTTCATGGAAGAAGATCTGGCGCAGGTGCAGGATGACGCCGGTTTCAAGCGCTGGCTCAAGGCCCAGAGCAAGATGGGCAAGCCGGTGGAGTTTGATCCGGGTGTTTACTTTTAAGCGGCCAGCGCCGCCAGCAGCCGGGCGTGAATCCCGCCAAAGCCGCCGTTGCTCATGCACAGCAAATGGTCGCCGGGCCGGGCGGCGGCGCTGACCTGCGCCAGCAACTGGTCGAGGTTGTCGGCGACTTGGGCTTTTTCATGCATCGGCGCCAGCGCGGCGCGCGCGTCCCAGTCCAGCCCGCCTGCGTGGCAAAAAGCCAAGTCGGCCTGCGCCAGGCTGCCCGGCAGCTGCGCCGTCATGCTGCCCAGCTTCATGGTGTTGCTGCGTGGCTCGAAAATCGCCAGGATGCGCTCGGCGCTTTTGCCCGCCGCGTCGAGCTGGCGGCGCAGGCCGTCAATCGTGGTTTCAATGGCCGTCGGGTGGTGGGCAAAGTCGTCATACACCGTGATGGCGCCGCCGCCCGCGCCTTCGATATTGACAACGCCGCGCACTTCCATGCGGCGCTTGACGTTTTGAAAGCTCGCCAGCGCCTCGGCGGCCAGCGCGGGCGTCACGCCGACATGCTCGGCCGCCGCGATGGCGGCCAGCGCGTTGTGCTGGTTGTGAACGCCGCTGACGCCCCATTTCAATCGCGCCACGGCTTGCCCGGCTTTCAAAACCTGAAAATCGTCCGGCGCGCCCTCGGCGCTGAAGCCGCTGTGGCTGGCTGCGCTGGCGCCAAAAAAGACTTCTTCGCTCCAGCAGCCCTGGGCGAGCACGCGCTGCAAACTGGCCTCGGCGGCATTGACGACGACGCGGCCCTGCGACGGCACGGTGCGGATCAAATGGTGAAACTGGCGCTCAATGGCGGCTAGATCGGGAAAGATGTCGGCGTGGTCAAACTCCAGGTTGTTCAAAATCGCCGTGCGCGGGCGGTAGTGAACGAACTTGCTGCGCTTGTCAAAAAAAGCCGTGTCGTACTCGTCGGCTTCGATGACAAAGGGGTTGCCGACGCCGAGCCGCGCCGAGACGCCAAAGTTCAGCGGCACGCCGCCGATCAAAAAGCCGGGGTTTAAATCGGCGCATTCCAGAATCCAGGCCAGCATCGCGGTCGTCGTGGTTTTGCCGTGGGTGCCAGCGACGGCCAGCACATGGCGCGGCCCGGTGGCGTGGTGCGTCGGGTGGTGCAAGACATGGCCGGAGAGCCACTGCGGGCCGCTGGTGTACGGCTGGCCGCTGTTCAAAATCGCTTCCATCAGCGGGTATCTGGCGCTGCCGTCAGCCAGCCGGGCGCGTGAAACCACGTTGCCGATGACGAACACGTCGGGATTCAGGGCCATCTGGTCGGCGCTGTAGCCTTCGATCAGTTCAATGCCCAGGCCGCGTAGCTGGTCGCTCATCGGCGGATAAACGCCCGTGTCGCAGCCTGTCACCTTGTGTCCCGCTTCGCGCGCCAGGGCGGCCAGACCGCCCATGAAGGTGCCGCAAATTCCCAAAATATGTATGTGCATCGCCGGTATTTTAGGCAGCCCGGCGCCACGCCCTGGATTCCTGGGCCCGGCCACGGGCTTGTACACTTTGGTCGGAGGCCCGGCACCAACAAGGGCACAATCCTCCCAGGGCTGCTGTCGAGCCTTGACCCTGTTCACTTCCGGCCATTGCCTGCTGACTTTGAAATCGCACACCCTCACCGCTGAAATTGCCGCCACCGCCGCCGCCCTGGTGGTGGAAGAAGGACTGGAATACGGCCCGGCCAAACGCCGCGCCGTCAAGCAGCTGGCGCTGCCCCAGCGCACCGCGCTGCCCGGCAACGACGAGCTTGAAGAAGCGGTGCGCGAGTACATCGCCGTGTTTTGCGCCGACACCCAGCCCGCCGAGCTGGCCGCGCTGCGCGCGCTGGCGCTGCTCTGGATGGCGCGGCTGGCGCAGTTTCGCCCCTACCTGAGCGGCGCTGTCTGGAACGGCACGGCGACGCGCCTGTCCGACATCTATATCCAGCTGTTTTGCGACGACCCGAAATCGGCCGAGATTGCGCTGATCGACCACAACGTCGATTACGAGCCGCGCACCGTCACCGGCTTTACCGGCGGCCAGGTCGAGGCGCTGAGCCTGGGCAGCCTGTGTCAGCCGCTGAACGAAACCGTCGGCGTGCATCTGATGGTCTATGACCACGATGACCTGCGCGGCGCGCTGCGGCTTGACGCGAAGGGGCGGGCGCCGCGTGGCGACATGGCGGCGGTGCGCAAATTGTTGTCTATTCCCCCTTTGGAGTTGGGCTCGTGAAGCGCAGAAACATGTTGTATGGCGGCGCTGCAGTCGCCGCAGGCCTGGCGGGCGCGGGCCTGGCCTGGTGGACCGCCCGGCTGCAGGGCGTGGCCGGGCCGGCGGCCCAAAATTCCGGCCCGGTGCAAGCTGTGGCAGCGGTGGCACCGGCACCGGCGCTGGTGCCGGGGGATTCCGACAAGGAGGCGGCAGCCGCTTTCTGGCGCCTGAGCTTTGAAACCCCGGACGGAAAAATGCTGCCGATGAGCAGTTTTCGCGGCAAGCGGCTGCTGGTCAATTTCTGGGCCACCTGGTGCCCGCCGTGCGTCGATGAGTTGCCTTTGCTGGATTATTTCTACCAGGAAAACCGCGACAAAAACTGGCAGCTGGTCGGTCTGGCCGTCGATCAGCCCGGCACGGTGCGGGATTGGCTGAAAAACCGGCCGCTCAATTACCCCGTCGGCCTGGCGGCCCAAACCGGCATCGCGCTGGGCAAGTCGCTGGGCAATACCGAGGGCGGCCTGCCTTTTTCGGTGCTGTTTGATCCGCTGGGGGACTTGCGCCAGCGCAAGACGGGCAGCGTGCTGGCGCAGGACCTGGCGGCCTGGATGCGGCTTAAATAGGCCGTTTCGCCCGGTTTGGCATGAGGTACACTTTGCGCTTTGCTGAGCTTGTCGCGCGCTTGGGCGGGTAAAACAATTGGCAAATAGGCGCTTTAGGGCTTCAAAGCACAGCGTAAGCGAAAAAAGAAAGAAGTTTGGCGTCAGCGCCAGCTTGCAGGTCAAATCAAAACTGTGCGTGGCCACCGGCCGCGCCTGCATCCCACCGTCATCGGAGAAAATCCATGGATCTAAGAAAACTCAAAACCCTGATTGACCTTGTTTCAGAGTCCAATGTGTCTGAGCTGGAAATCACTGAGGCCGAAGGCAAGGTGCGCATTGTCAAGTCCAGCGGCGCGCCGATGATGATGATGCATCAGCCCGCCACGATGATGGCCGCGCCCGTGATGAGCGCTCCGGCTGCCGCCGCCCCCGAGGCGCCCGCCGCGCCCGCAGGCCACGCCGTCAAGTCGCCTATGGTCGGCACCTTCTACCGCGCTTCGGCACCGGGCGCCAAGTCCTTTGTCGAGATCGGCAGCGTCATCAAGGAAGGCGAGACCATCTGCATCATTGAGGCCATGAAAATCCTCAACGAGATCGAAGCCGACAAGTCCGGCACCGTCACCAAAATTCTTTCCGAAAACGGCCAGGCCGTGGAATACGGCCAGCCTCTTTTCATCATTGAGTAAGCGGGCTGCGGCCCCTTTTCTTACCTTTACCAGAGCGGCCTGCAGCGGCCAGACCAGGTACTTCGACGCATGTTCAAAAAAATACTGATCGCCAACCGGGGCGAGATTGCCCTGCGTATCCAGCGCGCCTGCCGGGAACTCGGCGTCAAGGCCGTGATGGTCTATTCCGAAGCCGACCGTGATGCCAAATACATCAAGCTCGCCGATGAGGCCATTTGCATCGGCCCTGCGCCCTCGGGCCAGAGCTACCTCAACATGCCCGCCATCATTTCGGCCGCCGAAGTGACGGACGCCGAAGCGATTCACCCCGGCTACGGCTTTCTGAGCGAAAACGCCGACTTTGCCGAGCGGGTCGAAAAAAGCGGCTTCAAATTCATCGGCCCTTCGCCCGAGTCGATCCGGCTGATGGGCGACAAGGTCTCGGCCAAGCAAACGATGCTGAAAGCGGGTGTGCCCTGCGTGCCCGGCTCCGAAGGCGCGCTGCCCGCTGATCCGGCGTTTATCAAGCGCGTGGCCAAGCAGATCGGCTACCCGGTCATCATCAAGGCCGCTGGCGGCGGCGGCGGGCGCGGCATGCGCGTGGTACACACCGAAGCGGCTCTGCTGAACGCGGTGCAGATGACCAAGGCTGAAGCTGGCGCGGCCTTCGGCAACCCGGAGGTGTACATGGAGAAGTTTCTCCAGAACCCCCGGCACATCGAAATTCAGATCATCGCCGACCAGTTCAAGAACGCCGTCTGGCTCGGCGAGCGCGACTGCTCCATGCAGCGGCGCCACCAGAAAGTCATCGAGGAGGGCCCGGCGCCAGGCATTCCGCGTCGCTTGATTGATCGCATTGGCGCGCGCTGCGTGGCTGCGGTGAAGAAGTTCGGCTACCGGGGCGCGGGCACCTTCGAGTTCCTGTACGAAGACGGCGAGTTCTATTTCATCGAGATGAACACCCGCGTGCAGGTCGAGCATCCGGTGACCGAGTGGATCACCGGCGTCGATATCGTGCGCACCCAGATCATGGTGGCGGCGGGCGAGAAGCTGCCTTTTGTCCAGCGCGACATCCAGATCAAGGGCCACGCGATTGAATGCCGCATCAACGCCGAAGACCCTTATAAATTCATCCCTTCGCCGGGGCGCGTCACCACCTGGCATGCGCCGGGCGGGCCGGGCGTGCGCGTCGATTCGCACATCTACGCCAACTACTTTGTGCCGCCGAACTACGACTCGATGATCGGCAAAATCATCGTGCATGGCGACACCCGTGAGCAGGCTTTGGCGCGCATGCGCACGGCGCTGGCCGAAACCGTGGTCGAGGGCATCAACACCAACATCGCCCTGCACCGCGAACTGATGGTGGACGCCAAGTTCATGGACGGCGGCACCAACATTCACTACCTTGAAGAGTGGCTGTCCAAGCGCGAGCGCTAAGCCATCCGGAAGCACCCATGAGCCTGTTTGAACTGATTTTGCTGGCGCCCGTCCACGAGGTGGAAACCCTCAGCGACGCGCTCGATGCCCTGGACGCGCTCAGCGTCTCGGTCGAAGACGCCGATGCCCAGACGCCCGCCGAGCAGGCGCTGTTTGGCGAGCCCGGCATGCCCCCGCCCAAAGCGGGCTGGGAGCGCTCGCGCGTCGTCTCGCTGTTTGCCACCGAAGCACTGGCCCGCGACGCTGCTGCGGTGCTGGCGGCGCAGGATTTTTTTGCCGGTTGCCAGACCGTGGCGATTCAGGCCGTGGTCGATCAGGACTGGGTGCGCCTGACGCAGTCGCAGTTCACGCCGGTCGATATCACGCCCGATTTTTGGATTGTGCCGACCTGGCACGAGCCGCCCGCGCAGGCCAAACAGGTGATCCGGCTCGATCCGGGCCTGGCTTTTGGCACCGGCACGCACCCGACGACGCGTATGTGCCTGCGCTGGATTGCCGGGCAAGGCGCAGCGGGCCAGTCGCTGGGCCGGGTGCTGGACTACGGCTGCGGCTCGGGCATTTTGGCGATTGGCGCGGCCAAGTTCGGCGCCGTGGACATTGACGCCGTCGATATTGACCAGGCCGCCGTCGAATCGACCTGCGCCAATGCCGACGCCAATCATGTGCAGTTGCAGGCCGGTCTGCCCGACAAGGCTATCGGCCAGTACCAGACGGTGCTGGCCAACATCCTGGCCACGCCGCTCAAGGTGCTGGCGCCGCTGCTGTGCGCGCATGTGCAGCCGGGCGGAAATTTGGTGCTGGCGGGCATCCTGGACCGCCAGGAAGACGAGCTGAAAGCCGCTTACGCGCCTTACTGCCAGCTGCAAGTCCACGACGCCCAAGAGGGCTGGATTTTGATGACGGCGCATTTTTGAGCGCTGCTGCAGACGGCATGCAATGAGCCAGATTACCCGCTGCCCTGCCTGCGCAACGATGTTCAAGGTCGTGGCCGAGCAATTGGAGGCCGCGCAAGGCTGGGTGCGCTGCGGTTGTTGCGGCGAAGTGTTTGAGGCGGTGCAGCACCTGGTGCCGCATGCCCCGGACATGCTGGATGTGCTGCCGGTTTCGTCCAGCCAGCCCGAGGATTCGCCTCCCGGCTTGACCGAAGATCCGCTCGACAGCGCACCCGTGGCGCCCGAACCAGCCCCACAGGAGCAGCCAGCAGATGGCGACAAGCCTGAGTCTGGCCCTGCGGACTCCAGCCTGACGCAGGCAGCCGAGGCTCAAACCGAAGCTGAAGTTGCAGCCGTTCAAGCAAACCCGGATATCACCCCCTTGGCCGCATTGGCAGAGCCAGAGCCCCCGCCAGAGCCAGAGCCAGAGCCCCAGCCAGAGCCCCAGCCAGAGCCAGAGCCAGAGCCAGAGCCAGAGCCAGAGCCAGAGCCCCAGCCAGAGCCCCAGCCAGAGCCAGAGCCAGAGCCAGAGCCAGAGCCAGAGCCAGAGCCAGAGCCAGAGCCAGAGCCAGAGCCAGAGCCAGAGCTGTCCTTTGTGCGCGATGCGCGGCGCAAGGCTTTCTGGAAAAGGCCGCTGGTGCGTGTGCTGCTCGGGCTGGTGTTTTTGCTGCTGCTGACGGCTTTGCTGCTGCAATGGGTGCTGCAGCAAAAAGACAATCTGGCCGCCACAGACCCCCGGCTCGCGCCTTTTTTGCAAGCGCTGTGCGGCCCGCTAAACTGCACAATTCGTCCGCCGCGCCGCATTGAATCCCTGGTGATTGACAGTTCGAGCTTCAGAAAAACCGGCCCGGATATGTACAGCCTGAGCTTTGTTCTGAAGAACAACAGCGCTGCCGTGCTGGAAATGCCCTCGCTGGAAGTGACCCTGACCGATGTTCAGGAGCAGGCGCTGGTGCGCCGGGTGCTGGCGCCCCGCGAGTTTGGCGCCACGACCGCCGCGCTGGCCGCGCACGGGGAACTGGCTGGTCTCGTGACGCTCAAAGTCGCCGGTGAGCCTGTGCCCGGCGCCCCCCTTACCCCGCCGCTGCCGGTCACCGGCTACCGCGTTGTGGCTTTTTACCCCTGAACCGAGAATTCAATGTCTGCTGTAATTTGTGGCTCCCTGGCCTTTGACTCCATCATGACCTTTGAGGGCCGCTTTGCCGAGCAGATCCTGCCCGACCAGCTGCACATCCTGAACGTGTCCTTTCTGGTGCCCGCGCTGCGCCGCGAGTTCGGCGGCTGCGCGGGCAACATCGCCTACAGCCTCAAGCTGCTCGGCGGCCAGCCGCTGCCGATGGCCACCGTCGGCAGCGACGGAGCCGAGTACCTCGCGCGCATGCGGGGGCAAGGCATCAGCACCGAGTTCGTGCGCGAAGTCGAGGGCGCCTATACCGCCCAGGCCATGATCATGACGGATCGCGACAACAACCAGATCACCGCCTTTCACCCCGGCGCGATGATGCAGGCGCATGTCACCCAGATCGAGGCGCGCAGCGACATCAAGCTGGGCATGATCTCGCCGGACGGGCGCGACGCCATGCTGCAGCACGCCGAGCAGTTCAAGGCGGCGGGCATTGCGTTTGTCTTTGATCCGGGCCAGGGCCTGCCGATGTTTGATGGCGCCGAGCTGGCGCATTTTGTCGAGCTGGCCACCTGGGTCACGGTCAACGACTACGAAGGGCGCATGCTCTGCGAGCGCACCGGGCTGTCGCTGGCCGAGCTGTCCCGGCGCGTTGAAGGCCTGGTGGTGACGCTGGGCGCGCAGGGCTGCGAAGTCTGGATTGACGGCGAAAAAACCATCGTGCCGCCGGTGCAGGCCGAAGAAGTTCTCGATCCGACCGGCTGCGGCGACGCCTTTCGCGGCGCGCTGCTGTTCGGGCTGGAGCAGGGCTGGCCGCTGGTGCGTTGCGCGGCGCTGGGCAACCGGGTCGGCGCCTTGAAAATCGCCAGCCGGGGCGGGCAGAACTATCGCCTGGACGCGGCGCTGATGGGCGGCTGAGTCCAAAAGCCGCCTCCCCATTGAAAAAGCCCGGTCAATGCCGGGCTTGATGCGGGAGCGCCTTAAGGGTTAAGTGGCGAATCAGGGCTTGCTGCCTTTTGGGAAAGGCCAGGATGCCAGCGGATTCAGCGTGGTTTGCGCAACAGGAACCACTGCAGGGCTGGCTGCAGGCTTCTTGTCCGCTTTTTTGACCGTGGATTTTTTCTCGGCCTTGGCTGGCTCGGCGGCAGGCGCGGCTACTTTCTTGGCGACGGCTTTTTTGGCCGGTGCTTTGACGCCAGCAGCTTTTTCAACCGGTGCCTTTTCAGCGATCACTTCTTCGACTACTGGCGGCTTGACGGCTGGCTTTGCAGCGACAGCCTTTTTGGCGGGCGCTTTTTTTGCAGCAACTTTGGCAGCAGGTGCCTCGGCGGCCACTACTTTTTCTGCCAGTACTTTCACTGGGGCGGCTTTTTTAGCCGCAGGTTTTTTCGCAGTTGCCATTTTTTTTCCTCAATCATGTTGTAGAAAGCACTTCACGCCGGGGCGCGTTAAGTGATTCGCAGCCTTGGGCCTTCGGATATTGACTCCCCGGAGCCCCTGCCGCGAACATATAAACAATGCCGATGCATATTTTTGGATGTTGGCATCGGGCATTGCCATTGTAGAAATCATTATCAGCTCTGTCTCGCCTCTTTTTGATGAAGCGCGAGGATCAATCCCAGGAAAGCGCGCCGCCGGACTGGTATTCAATCACGCGGGTTTCAAAGAAATTGCGCTCTTTTTTCAAGTCGATCATTTCGCTCATCCACGGGAAGGGGTTTTCCTCGTTCGGGAACAGCGTTTCCAGGCCGATCTGCGTGGCGCGGCGGTTGGCGATGTAGCGCAGGTAGCCTTTGAACATTGAGGCGTTCAGGCCCAGCACGCCACGCGGCATGGTGTCTTCGGCGTAGCGGTATTCGAGTTCGACGGCCTGCATGAACAGGGCGTTGATCTCGGCCTTGAACTCTGGCGTCCACAGGTGCGGGTTTTCGAGTTTCAATTGATTGATCAGGTCGATGCCGAAGTTGCAGTGCATGGACTCGTCGCGCAGGATGTACTGGTACTGCTCGGCGGCGCCGGTCATTTTATTTTGCCGGCCCAGCGCCAGGATCTGCGTGAAGCCGACGTAGAAAAACAGCCCTTCCATCAGGCAGGCAAAGACGATCAGGCTCTTGAGCAGCGTCTGGTCCGACTCGGTGGTGCCGGTCTTGAACGCCGGGTCGGAAATCGCCTCGATGAACGGGATCAGGAACTGGTCCTTGTCGCGGATCGACTGGACTTCGTTGTAGGCGTTGAAAATTTCGCCCTCGTCCAGGCCGAGCGACTCGGTGATGTACTGGTAGGCGTGGGTGTGAATGGCCTCTTCAAACGCCTGGCGCAGCAGGAACTGGCGGCACTCGGGCGCGGTGATGTGGCGGTAGGTGCCGAGCACGATGTTGTTGGCCGCCAGCGAGTCGGCGGTGACAAAAAAGCCCAGGTTGCGCATCACCAGGCGGCGCTCGTCGTCCGACAGGCCGTTCGGGTCTTTCCACAGCGCGATGTCGCGCGTCATGTTCACTTCCTGCGGCATCCAGTGGTTGGCGCACGAGGCGAGGTATTTTTCCCAGGCCCATTTGTATTTGAACGGCACCAGCTGGTTCACGTCGGTCTGGCCGTTGATGATGCGCTTGTCGTCGGCGCGCACGCGCTTGGCCTTGGCGGCTGGCGCTACGCTGTCGGTTAGCGGCAGCGCGGTGTTCGCTGGCAGGCCGCTGGATGCGGGCATTTGCGGCGGTGGGGTGATTTCTTCGTCCCAGGTCAACATAGAGGTTTCCAATCAGTCGGAGAAAAAATGAAAGCAGCGATGGTGCATGAAAAGCACTCGGGGCCATCGCTGCGGCTTGGGTTTTCAGCCGTGCGGGGTGTTGTGTGGCTTCCGCACGGCTGGGCTCCCTTTACTGGCAGGCTTCGCAGCCGGGATCGTCAATCGCGCAGAATTTGATGTCGGTCGCGGGCGCGGCGCTCATCTGGGCCTGCGCGGCAGCGGCGGCCTGGTCGATGGCGCTGATGCCAGCGGCCGGGCCTGATGAAACAGCATTCATCTTGCCCGCCTGCACGGTCGATTTTTCGGCGTGCGTGGCGCTCATGGTGCGCAAATAATAAGTGGTTTTCAGGCCACGCAGCCAGGCCAGCTTGTAAGTCTCGTCGAGCTTCTTGCCCGAGGCGCCGGCCATGTAGATGTTGAGCGACTGGGCTTGGTCGATCCACTTCTGGCGCCGCGCGCCGGCTTCGACTAACCACGAGGTTTCGATTTCAAACGCGGTGGCGTACAGCGCCTTGATCTCGGCGGGCACCCGGTCGATGGGGCGCAGCGAGCCATCAAAGTGCTTCAGATCGACCACCATCACGTCGTCCCAGAGGCCGAGCTTTTTCAGGTCGCGCACCAGGGCGTGGTTGATGATGGTGAATTCGCCCGACAGATTCGATTTGACCGACAGGTTGCCAAAGCACGGCTCGATGCAGGCATCGACGCCGATGATGTTGGAAATGGTGGCGGTCGGCGCGATAGCTACGCAGTTGGAGTTGCGCATGCCGTCTTGGGCGATTTTCTGGCGCAGCGCTTCCCAGTCCAGCGTGGCCGAGCGGTCCACCTCGACAAAGCCGCCACGCTCGGCGGCCAGCATGTCCAGCGTGTCCAGCGGCAAGATGCCCTTGTCCCAGAGCGAGCCTTTGTAGCTGGCGTACTGGCCGCGTTCTTTGGCCAGCTCGGTCGAGGCCCAGTAGGCGTGGTAGCAAATCGCTTCCATCGAGGTGTCGGCGAACTCCACGGCGGCCTGCGAGGCGTAGGGCACGCGCAGCTCGTACAGGCAGTCCTGGAAACCCATCAGGCCCAGGCCGACCGGGCGGTGCTGCATGTTGGCGTGGCGCGCTTTTTCGACGGCGTAGTAGTTGATGTCGATCACGTTGTCCAGCATGCGCATGGCCGTGGTGATGGTCTTTTTCAATTTGTCGTGGTCGAGCGCGCCGTTTTTGAGGTGGCGGGACAGGTTGATCGAGCCGAGGTTGCAGACGGCGGTCTCGGTGGCGCTGGTATTGAGCGTGATCTCGGTGTTTTTGGTGATCAGGCCGTTCACTGTCCAGGCGTGCGTTTCAGAATCGACGCTCAGGCAGTAGGCATCCTCATTGGGCAGATTCACCAGGCCCTTGAAAGTGGCGTGCAGTTTTTGCGTGTAGCCGTCTTTCTTGAGGTTGTCCAGAAAGCGCGTCGCCGCTTCAGAATGGCGGCTGGCGGCCAGTTGCGTTACCGACTCGGCAATGCGGCAGCCCTGAATCGAGGTGATGAGCAGGCGGTACAGCGGCTTGCTCCAGTACATCTTCTTGCCGCCTTGGCCGTCGGGCAGCTCGTGCTCTTCATGGCCGCGCATCTGGTTGATGGAGGATTTGACGCCCAGGTTGGCCCACAGGATTTGCAGGCTTTCGATCAGGCTGCGGTCGATGGACGCCAGCGCCATCGTCGTCACCTCGTCGCTGGCGGCGATGTTGCCATCGGCCTGGTACAGGCCTTTCAAATAAGCCACGACGGTGGCGCGGTCGCCTTGCCAGACCAGTTCCGGCACCTGCGTTTTGGTTTCGGGCGTGAAACCGTGTTCGGCCAAGAGGCGCTTCAGCGGCGCTGAGGCCAGCCGGGCTTTGCCGAGTTTGGGGTCGATGCGGAACACGGGCGTGTTGACCGACGTGGTGTTCAGCACCGTGTTGCCGCTCAAAACGTAATGCACGGTTTCGGTGGTGGCTTGCAGGCAGGCGAAATCGTTTTCCCACACGTCGATGAACACGTTGTGCTCGCCGAAGGTGCCGTCGCCCGCAATCAGGCCCATCAGATAACCCAACTCGGGGTTGTGCTGCTGGCCCCACAGGCCTTCGAGCTGCTGGGTCAGCAGCTTGTCGCCCGCCACCAGGTGCTGGGCTTCAACCCAGCCGCGATCCTTGACCCAGACCTTGTGGTCGGGCGTGACCTTGTGGCTATAACCCTCGTCGGTTTCGATGCGCACGATGGGCGCGTTGGGGCGCGGCAGCAGCATTTCAGAGGCGGTGTAAACGCCGTCCAGGCCCACGACCTTATTGCGGCCGCCAGCGCGGTACAGCTCGCCGACAGTCATCAAGCCGCGATCCGTGACCACGCGCTGGTCCCCCGTCATGCAGCACAGGTTGGACGAGTGAACAACGCCCGCGTGCTGCTGGGGCGAGCGGATGTTGCAGGCGTCCTTGAACGTGATCCACGGGTGGCCGGTCTCGAACAGCATGGAGAGCATCTTGCGCCACATGTCGGTGGCCTGCAGCTTGCGCGACGGTTTCAATTCGCCACGCTCGGCACGCGCTTCATAGACGACATAGGCTTTTTCAAAGTCCTTGCCGTATTTGTCGTGCAGATCCGGGCAATCCGACGGCGAGAACAGCGTCCAGCTGCCTTTTTCCATCACGCGGCGCATGAACAGGTCGGGAATCCAGTTCGACGTGTTCATGTCGTGGGTGCGGCGGCGGTCGTCGCCGGTGTTCTTGCGCAGCTCCAGGAATTCTTCGATGTCCAGGTGCCAGGTTTCTAAATAGGCGCAGACGGCCCCCTTGCGCTTGCCGCCGTTGTGCGCCAGTCCGGCGACGGTCTGGTAAGACTCGTCCACATCGACTTTCAGATCGACCACCAGCGGCTTGGGCGTGATGCCGGTGATGCTACGCACGCGGGAATAAACCACGCCATCGCGGGTGATCCAGTTGCGCTTGGTCCGTGGCTGGCAGCCCAGGCGCTGGGCCAGTTCTGGCACTGCCGGAATGCGCAGGTCGATGCAGGTGGTGGTGTTGTCAAACGGCGCCGCCGAGCCGTCCGAGCGCAGCCCCGTGTGGTTGTGGCGGCGCGTGCGTTTCTGGCCGGAGACCGGCACGCCCAGGCGCAGCATCTGGTAGCGCAGGCCGTGGGCCAGCGGCTCGGAGGCCGAGGTGAAAGTCAGCTCCTTGCCGCGCGAGACGCAGCCGTCGGTTTCCAGCAGGCCTTGTACCAGCGCCAGCGTTTGCGCGGGCGGCAGGTGCGACAGGCGCGGGGCGATGCGCTTGGCGTGCTGGGCGTCGTACAGGTCGGCGTGGTCAAAAGGCAGCGTGGGCGCGCCTGCGCCGGTGATGCGGCCGGTGGTGCCGTCGCGTAAGGCGCCCATGCCAGCGGCCCAGTGGATTTGCACATAAGTGGTGCCGCGCCCGGTTTCCCAGCTGTGAATGCCGCGCCCGGCCAGGTAGCTGCGCACGAATTCGAGGTGCTCGCCATCGGCTTGCGGGTTGCCGGAGACGCCCCACTGCATGCCGTCCTTGGACAGGTGGCCGTCGCCGAGCAAGATGCCGTACAGGCGCGCATCGTCTTCGGTGAAGCCCGGCACCGCCACGACTTCGGTTGGAATGGCAAAGCCGATGTAGTCGCCGGTTTGCAGCTTGCCGGCATCGACCCAGGCCGGGGCGATTTTGTTTTTGTCCAGCCAGGCCTCGGTGCGGGCGTTGGACTGGCCCAGCGGCACGCCTTGAATCGCCCAGAACGGATGCGCGTCGGTGACTTGCAGCGGTTCAATCGCGTGTTTCACGTCAATTGCCACCATCGCCTCGGTCTGGTTATAGACCATGCGCTCGGTGACTTCGCGGTACTGGCCGCTGTGGCCCAGCACCAGATCGCCTGCGCGAATGTCGCGGATGGGGCGCGTGCCTTGCGCGGTATAGACCAGCGTGTCGGGCGCGAAACACTGGTTCACCGCCACCGCCGTGTCATTCACCACTTTCAGGAAGGGCACGACGCCCTGCGATTCGCCGTTCGTGCCCTTGATGTGCGAGCCCATGGCGCGCACCGGCGTCCAGTCGTTGCCCAGGCCGCCGGCAAATTTGGACAGCAGGGCGTTTTCCTTGATCGCGTCGTAAATGCCGCCCAAATCATCCGCTACCGTCGTCAAATAGCACGACGAGAGCTGCGAGCGCAGCGTGCCGGCGTTGAACAGCGTGGGCGTGCTCGACATGAAGTCGAACGAGGACAGCACCTCGTAGAACTCGATAGCGCGTTCTTCGCGGTTTTTTTCATTGAGCGACAGGCCCATGGCCACGCGCATGAAGAAGGCCTGCGGCAGCTCGATGCGCTGCTTGCGCACATGCAGGAAGTAGCGGTCAAACAGCGTCTGCAGGCCCAGGTAGTCGAACTGCAGGTCGCGCTCGGGTTTCAGGGCAGCGCCCAATCTAGCCAGGTCGAACTCTTGCAGCTTGGCGTCGAGCAGCTCGTTTTTGATGCCCTTGGCGATGAACTCGGGGAAGTACGTAGCGTAGCGAATGGTCATCGCCGCGTGGTTGATTTCCTCGCCCAGCACTTCCTTGCGGATGGTGTGCAGCAGCAGGCGGGCGGTGGCGTAGCTGTAATCCGGGTCTTTTTCGATCAAAGTGCGGGCGGCCAGGATGGCGGCTTTATAGACTTCTTCAATCGGCACGCCGTCGTACAGGTTGCGCAGGGTTTCCGAAACAATCGGGTCGGGTTTGACGTCGGCGCCGAGGTGGGCGCAGGAGGCTTCGATCAGCGCTTGCAGGTTGGCGATGTCCAGCGCCACGCGCCGGCCGCCGTCGGTGACGTGCAGCACCGGGGCGGCGGGCGCCGGGGTTTGCTGTTGCTGGGCGCGCTCCTGCTTGTGCTTTTCGCGGTAGAGCACGTAGGCGCGCGCCACTTCGTGGTGGCCGCTGCGCATCAGGCCGAGTTCGACCTGGTCCTGCACGTCCTCAATGTGAAAGGTGCCGCCGCTGGGGCGCGAGCGCACCAGGGCGCGCACGACGCCCTGGGTCAGCTCGTCCACCGCCTCGCGCACGCTGGCTGAAGCCGCGCCCTGGGTGCCATGCACGGCTAAAAAAGCCTTCATCATCGCCACGGCGATCTTGCTCGGCTCGAAGGCCACGACGGCGCCGTTGCGGCGGATGATTTGGTAATCGGTCAGCGGATGGGCTGCGGCGGCGTCGTCGCTGGCGTCCGCAAGGTCGGACGGCGCGGGCACGGCATAGGTGGCTATGGGCATGATTTTCCTTTTTGGCTGTGTTGGGTGGCAGGCAGGACGGGCTTGGGGCAGCGTGGACGCTGCGTGAAGCTTCGCGCTTGCCGGAAACTGGTTTTTTGCGCCATCCTGGCGCGGGATGGCGTCAATCTGATTGCTGGCCTAAACACTACATCTAGTGTGTGATCTATTAAAAGTCACTACCTATAGTGTACCGTTGCCAATGGCCGGTAAGGCATTGCAGAGATTTGAGGTGGGTGCTTTTGAGCTATCGAAGGCTGGATTATCGGCTTGAAAAGCGTTCAGGCGTTGATGAAATCGGGGTTTTTGGCGTAGAACAAAGCCTGAAAGCGGCTTGCAGCGGACTTTTCTGGGCGCAAAGCCTGCTGGCGCTTGAGAAAAAATGTTTTGTAAATTTTTTCGGTTCAGGGCAATTTTGGCGCTGGTGCGGCAGGCGCATCGGCTGGCAGTGCGGGCCAGCAGTGAGCGGGCAGCGCCAGCGCGCCCTGCAGCCGGGGCCAGTCAAAACCGGCACCGGGGTCGTGCTTGCGTCCGGGCGCAATGTGCTCGTGACCGGCGATATGGCCAATCGGGTAGGCCGCCAGCAGCGCGGCGCACAGGGCGGCCAGGGCTTCGTACTGGGGCGCTTCAAACAGGCCGCCCTCCAGCCCTTCGAGCTCGATGCCGATGGCGTCGTCGTTGCAGTTGCCGCGCCCCCGGTAGTGCGAAGGCCCGGCATGCCAGGCGCGCTCGTCGCAGCTGACAAACTGCCACAGCGCGCCGCTGCGGCTGATGAAAAAATGCGCCGACACCTGCAGGCCGCGTATGCCCTGGAAATACGGATGCGCCTCCCAGTCGAGCGCGTTGGTGAACAGGCGCTGCACGTTGCCGTTGCCAAACTCGCCCGGCGGCAGGCTGATGGAGTGAATCACGACCAGATCCACCAGCGCCCCGGCCGGGCGCGGGCCGAAGTTGGGCGAGGCCAGGGCGCGCGCTGTGGCGTACCAGCCGCTACGCCACAGCGGCGGCTCGAACGCCGGGCTGGCGGGCGCGGCGGCTGGGGCTTCAGGGGGATTCATCGCTGGCCTCGGCGTCGTCATTGCCGGGGACGGAAATTCCCAGGCGGGCAATGCGGTAGCGGATCTGGCGCAGGCTCAGGCCCAGCCGGGTCGCCGCCGCTGTGCGGTTAAAGCCGGTTTCTTCCAGCACCTGGCTCAGGATGCTGCGCTCTTGCTGGTCCAGGAAATGCTGCAGATTCTCGGGCACGGGAACGGGTGCGGGCGCGGGCGTAGATGCCGATGCGTAAGGCGCTGGCGGCGCCTCGGTCGGCAAGTCGATTTCCTCGCCCAGCGCCACGGTGCGGTGCAGGATGTTTTCCAGCTCCCGGACATTGCCGTTGAAGGGGCGCGAGCGCAGGCGCTCCATCATGGCGCTGCTGAGCACGGGCGTCTCAAAGCCCGACTCCCGGCAGATGCGCGACAGCAGCGAATGGCACAGCGCGGGCAGGTCGCCCAAGCGCTCGCGCAGCGCGGGCACCAGAATTTCGATCACGTTGAGCCGGTAATACAAATCCTGGCGAAAGCTGCCGGCTTCGACGCCTGCGGCCAGATCCTTGTGCGTGGCGCTGACGATGCGCACATCGACGCTTTCCTCCTGCGTGGCGCCGACGGCGCGCACGCTGCGCTCCTGGATGACGCGCAGCAGCTTGGACTGCATGGCCAGCGGCAGGTCGCCGATCTCGTCGAGAAACAGCGTGCCGCCCTTGGCCGCCTGGAACAGGCCTTGTCTGTCCTGGGTCGAGCCGGTGTAAGCGCCCTTGCGCGCCCCGAAAAATTCGGCTTCTAGCAGGTTCTCGGGAATGGCGCTGCAGTTGACCGCGACAAAAGGCTTGGCGGCGCGGTGGCTGCAGTCATGCACGGCGCGCGCGACCAGCTCTTTGCCGGTGCCCGATTCGCCGCGTATCAGCACCGGCGCCATGCTGCCGGCGACTTTCAGGATGCGCGACTTGACGGCCGTGATGACCGCCGAGCTGCCGACGAGCTTTTGCAGCGCGGCGCAGGCGTCCGCCGGTCCCGGCGGCGCGCCGACGCCCGGCGCTGGCGCGTGCGGCCCGGCCGGGATCGGGGCCGAGGCCGCGATCTGGCCCAGCGCCTGAGTGCCCTGGACAGCCGAGGCGACGACGGTGCGGAACTGTTTTAAATCCACCGGCTTGGTCAGGTAGTCAAAGGCGCCCGCCTTCAGGGACTCGACAGCGTTTTCCGCCGAGCCGTGGGCGGTGATGACGACGCAGCGCTCGGGGCGCTGCTGGCTGGCCAGATCGCGCAGCAGCTCCAGCCCCAGGCCGTCAGGCAGGCGCATGTCGGTGATGACGGCGTCAAAGTGCTGGGTCTTGAGCAGCTCGCGGGCCTGCTGCAGGTCGCCAGCGGCTTCGACCTGGTAGCCCTGGCGCAGCAGCGTGAGCTCGTACAGGGTGCGCAGATCGGGCTCATCGTCAATGATCAGGATACGGGCGGGGGCTTGCAGGCTCATGGGTTCAGACCAGGACGGTGTCGAAGTGAGGCAGATCGAGGTTCAGCGGCTGGGAGGCGGCACTGAACAGGATAAAGAATTCATTGCCTTGGAGGGTGCCGCTGTGTACGCGCTGGTAGCCGATAAGGGCGCCGTAGCGCTCGCACAGTTCGCGGCAGATGTACAGCCCGAGCCCGCTGGAGCGGCTCTCGGAGGAGAAAAAAGGCTCGAACAGATGGGTCTGTACAGACTTTTCCAGCGGCAGTCCGTCGCTCCAGACGGACAGGCGGGCCTGGCCGGGCGCCACCAACTGCGTGCTGAGTTGAATCGCCTGGGGGGCGGCGCTGGCGTAGCGCAGGGCGTTGTCGAGCAGGTTGATCAGCAGGCGGCGCAGGTGCTCGGTGTCAAAGTACACCGCTGCCTCATCTGCGGCCAATTGGATGTGCAGTCGCCCGCAGGCGCCGTTTTGCCGGGCCCAGTCGCTGGCGATGTCCTGGGCGGCTTCGTCGAGCACCAGCCGGGTGCTTTGGGGCGCTGGAATCTGCTGCTGGGCGCGCGCGATGTCCAGCACCTCATCGACGATCTTGGCCAGCCGCAGGGCGTTCTGGCGGATCATGGTGGTGAGCTGGCGCGCACCGGCGTCTTGCAGGTCTTCTTCGAGCAGGGCGTTGGCCTGGGAAATGGCGGCCAGCGGGTTTCTGATCTCGTGCGCCACGGCGGCCGACATGCGGCCCATCGCGGCGAGTTTTTCGATGCGCAGGCGCGCTTCTATTTCGCGCAGGTCTTCGAGAAAGATCACGCACAGGCTTTCCTGGATGCCGTCGTGCAGGGCGGTCAGGTGTGAGCGCACCTGCAGCCTGCGGGCGTTCAGGCCGGGGTAGGCCAGGCTGATGTCGGCGGTTTGCGGCGCCTGGGTGGCAAAGCTGCGCTGCAGCAGCTCGCTCAAGGGCTGCCAGGCGGCCTGTGCGTTCAGGCTGAAGGGGGGCAGTTCCACCGCATCCTGGGCGGCCAGCAGGCGCCGGGCCGCCGGATTGGCCGAGCGCACCATGCCGTGGATGTCCACCACCAAAATGCCGTCGGCCAGGCTGGCAATGACCAGTTCATTGACCTGGATGTGCATCCGGGCCGTGGCCTGGCTTGTCTGGGCCCGCCTTTCCTCCCGCGCCAGCCGCTGGGCCAGCTGGTTGGCCAGCAGCGCCACCAGAAAAAAGCCCGAGCCGCTCAGGCCGGCCTGCAGAAAGCTGCTGTTGAATTCGCCGTTTCCCTGCAGGGTGCTGGACCAGGCATTGGCCAGCAGCAGCAGGGTCACGCTGGCAGCGGTGCCAAAGGCCAGCAAGATAGGCCCCAGCACCGAGGACAGCAGCACCGGCAGCGCAAACAGCGGGGTGTAGTTGATTCCGCCGGGCTGCAGGAAATTGAGCAGTGAAAAGGTCGCCACATCCACGCCTATGGTGGAGACCCATTGCGCATCAAAGGTGCCGCGTGGCGGCCGGGGGCTGGCCCAGTAGCGCACTGCCAGGGTGGCGCACAGGTAGAGCAGGCACACGATCATGGCGTCTTTGAGGGTGTTTTTCCCCATGATGTGCAGGGCTGCCTGCAGGATCACCAGCACGCCTGCAATGGCAATGCGGGCGGTCATGAAGACATGCCAGAGTCGGGCAAAGGCGTTCATCGTCGATTCAGCCTCCCAGGCGCCTATCAGTTTTTCTGCAGTTTCCTGCCAGAAGGGGGTGTCGGAGGGCATTTAGCCTTCGGCCTCGCGGCGGTGGGCTTCGCTGCAGTACGACTGGCCTGCGCGCCCGATCAGCGCTTCGGCGCGCGGCAGATGTAGCTGGCAGACGCTGCAGGCGACGATTTCAGTGGCGCCGCCGCCCGGGCCGCAGGGCGGGCGCGGCGGGGGCGTGGCGGCATTTTTTTGACTCCGGCGCTCATACTGCCAGAGCCAGAAAACCACCAGGATGAGGAGGATGACCAGCAGGTATTTCATGCGGCGCGCTTGAGGATGACTTCAAGCACGAAGCGCGAACCGACGTAACCCAGCAGCAGCAAGCCCGCGCCCAGGTAGAGCACGCGCACCGCCTGCGGGCCGCGCCAGCCCAGGCGGGCGCGCCCAGCCAGTAGGCCCGCAAAAGCGAGCCAGGCGAGGGTGGAAAAAATCGTCTTGTGGTTCCATTTCCAGGTCAGGCCGGGGCCATAGAGCGTTTCGGCAAACAGCCAGCCCGCCAGCAAGGTGGCTGAGAGCAGCACAAAACCGGCCTCAACAAAGCGAAAGGTCAGGCGCTCCAGCGTCAGCAGTGGCACGCCCGCGTCGTTTTGCTCGGCCTGGCGCATGGCGCGCTCGGCGCGCAGCATCAGCCAGCCATGCACCACGGCGGCGGCAAACAGCCCGTAAGACGCAATCCCCAGCGCCCAGTGCAGGGGCAGCCAGGGCGAGGCGATGCGCAGGTAGCTGCTGCCTGGAAACAGCAGCGACAAAATCACCGCTACGCTGCCCAGCGCGGCCAGCGCCCAGTGCGCCCGCAACTGGGGAAACAGGCGCCGCTCCACGGCATACACCGTCAGCACCAGCCAGACCGTCATCGACAGTGCGGGCGCAAAACCAAAGCGCGCCGGGCTGCCCAGCAGGCCGTCGGCCAGCGTCAATCCGTGCAGCAGCCAAGCCGCCAGAACCAGGCTGCGCAGGGCGCGCGCACTCCAGCGCGGCAGGGCCAGCGCCAGCACCGCATAGGCTGCCGCCGCGCCTGCTGCCGCCATGAGACCCCATCCACCACTGAAAGCTAAAATCATGGCTACAGTTTAGCGCCTGACCAGGTTTGCCCTGGCCTCTGGCTTTTTCTTGCCGCCCCCCCCCCGTTTTCAGGATTTCACCTCATGGCTTCAGCCCTTACCGACAAGTTATCCCGCCTCGTCAAGGAGATGCGCGGCCAGGCCCGCATGACCGAATCCAATGTGCAGGACATGCTGCGCGAGGTGCGCATGGCCTTGCTCGAAGCCGACGTGGCGCTGCCGGTGGTGCGCGACTTCATCGCCCGCGTGAAAGAAAAAGCGCTCGGCCAGGAAGTGATGGGCTCGCTCACGCCGGGCCAGGCGCTGGTGGGCATCGTCAGCAAGGAGCTGGCCGCCACCATGGGCGCGGGCGTGAGCGACATCAACCTGGCCGCCCAGCCGCCCGCCGTCATCCTGATGGCCGGCCTGCAGGGCGCCGGTAAAACCACAACGACGGCCAAGCTGGCCAAGCACCTGATCGAAAAGCGCAAGAAAAAAGTCTTGACGGTCTCCGGCGACGTGTACCGCCCCGCCGCCATTGAGCAGCTCAAGGTCGTCACCCAGCAGGCCGGGGCCGAGTGGTTTCCGAGCACGCCGGAGCAAAAGCCCGCCGACATTGCCCGCGCCGCCATCGACTACGCTAAGCGCCACTTTTTTGACGTGCTGCTGGTCGATACCGCCGGGCGTCTGGCGATTGACGAAGTGCTGATGGCCGAAATCAAGGAGCTGCACGCCATTCTCAAGCCGGTCGAAACGCTGTTCGTGGTGGACGCCATGCAGGGCCAGGATGCGGTCAACACCGCCAGGGCTTTCAAGGAAGCGCTGCCGCTGACCGGCATCATCCTGACCAAGCTCGACGGCGACTCGCGCGGCGGCGCGGCGCTGTCAGTGCGCCAGATCACCGGCGCGCCGATCAAGTTCGCCGGCACCAGCGAAAAGCTCGACGGCCTGGAAGTGTTTGACGCCGAGCGCCATGCGGGCCGGATTCTGGGCATGGGCGACATCGTCGCGCTGGTCGAGCAGGTGGCTGCAGGCGTCGATATGGCCTCGGCGCAAAAGCTCGCGGCCAAAATCAAGTCCGGCGACGGCTTTGATTTGAGCGACTTTCTGGAGCAGCTCCAGCAAATGAAGAAAATGGGCGGCCTGTCCAGCCTGCTCGACAAGCTGCCCACGCAGATGGCGGGCAAGGCCGCTCAGATCGACATGGACAAGGCCGAAAAAGACATGAAGCGCAAAGAAGGCATCATCCTGAGCATGACGCCGCTGGAGCGCCGCAAGCCCGAACTCATCAAGGCCACGCGCAAGCGGCGCATTGCCGCCGGTTCTGGCGTTCACGTTCAGGAAGTCAACCGCCTGCTCAACGAGTTCGAGCAGATGCAGGGCATGATGAAGAAGATGAAGGGCAGCGGCATGATGAAAATGATGAAGCGCATGGGCGGCATGAAGGGCATGCCCAAGTTCTGAAAAAGCCGCCCCGCCAGCACGTCAAGCGGGAGAAGGGATGCATCAATCTGATGCATTCGCGATTGGCGGCGGTTTGCGCGGAAGCTCGACGGTGAACACCGTGCCCGATTGCGCGTCGGACTTGACCGAAATGGTGCCGCCATGCGACGAGGTGATTTCGCGGGCAATGAAAAGCCCCAGACCCAAGCTGCTGGTGGACGTGCCTTTGTGTTCGCCGTCTTCGACAGAAAGCTGAACCAGAGGATCGAAAATCGCCTGGAGCGACTGGGCCGGAATCACGCTGCCATGATTGCGCACGCCTACCGTGACCGTGGCCGCCTCGCCATGAGCCGTCATGGTGACGGGTCGGCTGTCGGTGCGGTAGCGCGCTGCATTGTTGAGCAGGTTGGACAGCAGCTGCTGCAGGCGCGCTGCGTCGAAAGAGCCGCTTAGATCGCCATCGGCCTCCAGGACAAAGGGACATTGCGGATGACCGGCCTGCGCCTCGTCCAGCGCCCGCTGGCAGATGTCGCGCAGGTTTTCATCCCGCAAGGTTAGCGGGATGCCGCCGCCCAGCTGCGTGCGCGCATACTCCAGCAAGTCGTTAATCATGGAGGTCATGTTGGCGGTGCTGCGCACCACGCGCGCGCCCATCTGCCGGGTGCCCTCAGTCCCTACGGCCGGGCGCGTCAGGTAGCTGCCCGCCATTGACATGACGAACAGCGGACTGCGCAGATCGTGTCCGAGCATGGCCAGGAAGGTGTCGTGCGTGCGGTCGGCGCTGGTCAAAAAAGTCGCCACGGATTCGGCAATGGCCTGGTCCATCGCCTCGTTGAAACGCATCATGTCGCTGGCCACCTGGCTGGTGAAAGGCTCCATATGAGGCATCCAGAGCCGAAACACCGTCGCACGCAAGGCCCGGTATTCGGACGTGAGCTGAAGCAGTGTGAAGCCGCTGATGTGGCGCAACTCGCCGTGGATGGATGCCGCGCTCTTCTTGTCCGCCTCTTGAGCGAGCTGGCCTCGGGACTTTTGCACCTGCTCCTGTGTCGTCTGGGAGGTTTCAATGTCGCGAGCGATAGTTTGCAGCATTTCCCTGGCGTGGTCGCGCAGGATGTGCTTGCGCGGCACAGGCGAAGGTGGAAAAAGCGTCCTCGCAAAAAGCTCCCACTCGTGAAGAATAGTTTTAAGGTGGGTGGTGAGGAAGATGGAGAGTTTCATGGGGGTTTCAGTGATTGAGCGGGCAGGGGTACATGAAGCTTCAACGATGGGCTTGGGGGAGAGAATAATCCTTTAAAAATTCCAAGTAGGCAAGCTTTCAACTTTGAAATTTACCGGGATTCAGCGCCAAATTGCCCTCCTCCCGCACGCTGATGCAGAGCGCGGACAGCCAGGATGCTCTTTCAGGATAGCAGCTCCCTGAAATACCGGCTGCCCGCGCCCTCAGCCAAAACCACGCCTTGGTGGCCCTTGAAGACTTGCAGGTGCGGGAACATGAGCAAATCCGCATCGGACAATGCAGGAAGCGCTCCAGACTCCGGCGCCCGCCCGTCGCAGCCATCGGCCCGGTCCTCAACCCCGCAGCCAGGGCTCACCGCAGCCCCCGATAAAAGCGCGGCCGGCACCAGACAAAGCCGGTCCTTTAAAATGCCCAGGTGCTTGGCGCTGGCGTCGCACCGCTTTGATGCCTGGCGTTTCAGCACCGACAAGGACATGCCGTTGACCAACAATCTGGCCGAGCAGGCCGTGCGCATGGCAAAGGTTAAACAAAAGGACTGCTGCTGCGGTTTTCTAGCCGAGCATGGCGCTGACACCTTCTCGATCATCCGCTCTTGCCTATCTACCTTGCAACAGCAGCGGGCCCACTTCTTAGACGACATGGTCAGCACTTTTACCGGACCAGCGGGTCCAGCCTCAATGGGCTGGCTGGCTGGAGTAGTTACGTTACAAAATATCACCTTAACCACGACACGGGTTTGAAATCATGAAAAACAAATTGTTCAATATCGCCAGCCAATGGGGCAGCAAAGCCGGTGATGCGCTGTCAAGCGCAGCGGTCAGGGCGGCGGCGATGACGCAGGATCACCAGCCCGACGCGCAGGCGATGGCGCTGGCTAAGGAGCGGCTCAAAAGAATGGCCGCTGCGACGGTGGTCGAAGTCAAGGATGCGATGAAATCCGACCTGGCCAGGGATGCGGCCAAAGGCGCGGCCATCGGCGCTGTCGTCGCGGTGCCGGTTCCGGTGATTGGGCCGGTGATGGGTGCCCTCGTGGGCGCCGGGGTGGGCGCTTACACCAGCATCACGCGCGGCAAGACCGAAGTTCCCGGCGCCGCCGCGCCAGCCCAGGTGCCGGAGAGCGTGGAGGCAGCGCCCGTCGCCACCGGCATGTACGCCGAACTGCTCCAGCTCAACGACCTGCTTCAAAAAGGCATCCTGACCCAAGCGGAATTCGACGAGCAAAAGGCCAGGGTGCTGGACAATTATTGAACTGAGCGCTCAAGCCGCCAGCAGCCGGGGCTGGGCCAGCGTGCTGGCGTGCAGCCAGGCGCGGCGCAGCACGGCGGGCGAGCGGGTTTCTTCGGGGATCAGCAAATAGCTGGCCGAGCGCAGCGCACGGCCGACGCCGACCTGGCTGGTCAGCACCGTCATCGGAATCGACAGCAGCAGCGGCAGGCCCACGGGCAGCAGCCAGACCAGCGCGCGCGCGTCGATCAGCGCAATGCCGATGGCCAGCAGCACAATCACGCCGCTCATCGGGGCGAGTTGCGCCAGCGCGTGCGCCCACGGCACGGCGGCGGCTTCGCGCGGGGGCGATTTCCATTCGAGCTTCAGGCCCGTGAGCGCAATCACCACAAACAGCGAATGCGCCAGCATGCGGATCGGCGCCTGCAGCAGGGCGATCAGCGTTTCCAGCAGCGCGCTGCGCAGCAGGCTGGCCAGGCCGCCATAGGCGTTTTGCTGACCCTTCAGAATCACGGCGGCCAGGCCCAGGATGCGCGGCAGAAACAGCATGCACAGCGTCCAGGCCCACAGCCCGATCAGCTCGCCGGGCAGGCGCGCCCAGTCGGCCAGCATCGGCGAGCCCGACAGCCACAGCGCCGTGCCCAGCGTCATGAAGCACAGCCAGATCGGCGCCGACAGATACGCCATCGCACCGGTGCCGAACATCGAGCGGTGTACCGGGTGGATGCCGGGCTCGGCAATCAGGCGGGCGTTTTGCAGGTTGCCCTGGCACCAGCGGCGGTCGCGCTGCAGTTCGGCGAGCAAATCGGGCGGCTGCTGCTCGTAGCTGCCGACCAGATCGGCGACCAGCCAGACATGAAAGCCGGCGCGGCGCATCAAGGCGGCCTCGACAAAGTCGTGCGACAGGATGCTGCCGGCCATGCCGCCCGTGCCCTTGATGCGGTCCAGCGCGCAGTGCGCCATGAAGGGCTCAATGCGGATGATGGCGTTGTGGCCCCAGTAGTGGGACTCGCCCATTTGCCAGAACTGCATGCCCAGCGTGAACAGCTTGCCCGTCACGCGCGAGCCGAACTGCTGGGCGCGCGCATGCAGCGTGACGTGGCCGATGGCTTGCGTGGCGGTCTGGATGATGCCGGCCTTGGGGTTGGCCTCCATCAGCTTGACCATGGACACGAGGCAGTCGCCGCTCATCACGCTGTCGGCGTCCAAAACCACCATGTAGCGGTAGTCCTTGCCCCAGCGGCGGCAAAAATCGGCCACGTTGCCCGCTTTGCGGTCGGTGCGGCGCTGGCGCAGGCGGTAATAGACCTCGATTTGCGGCTGGTCCGGCGCGCTGGCCAGCTGGGCGCGCAGGTCTTCCCAGGCGGCGCGCTCGGCTTTGATGATGGCCGGGTTGTTGCTGTCCGAGAGCACGAACACGTCAAAGCTTTGCACATGGCCGGTCACGGCGACGGACTCGCAGGTGGCGCGCAAGTCGGCAAACACGGTGCGCACATCCTCGTTGCAGATCGGCATGATGATGGCCGTGCGCGTGGACTTGTCCAGCAGGTGGTGCTGGACTTTCTTGGCTGAGAGGCTGTGCGCGTCGCCAAACAGCGTGACGTAAAAACCCATCATCGCCGTCATGAAGCCGGTCACCACCCAGGCGGTCAGCAGCGCAAACAGCGCCAGCTGGCCGTATTGCAGCCAGGCGTTGTCGTAGTCGGGCTGCATGTCGGCAAACAGGCTGCTGGCCAGCGCGGTGCTGACCAGCGTCAGCAGTACAAACGTGGCGCGGCGGCGCTTGGCGGCGCGCTGCCAGGGCGCCAGCGTGGCGGCCGGGGCGCGTTTTGGAGCGGCTGCCGCGTCTGACTTGACGAAAGGCAGCAGCGCGGCGGTGCCCAGGCTGTTCCAGAAACCGCGCCACGGACGCGGCGCCATCGAGCCGCGATGCACCGGCGGCGCGGTCACGGCGTTGGGGTGGCGTTCTTCGCGCAGCAGGCTGCGCCGATTCAGTTGGTAATCAGGTTGGTCCATGTTTCGCTCAGGGTGTGATGGTTGTCTTGGAGAAAGGCGCGCAGCTCTATCGGCTGCAGCGGCTGGATGGTGTCGGCGATGTCGGCGGCAGGCAGGCGCTCGACGCGCAGCGCCATGCGCCAGGCGCCGGTGGCCGGGTTGCGCCAGGCCTGGCTTTCCAGAATGCGGGCGTTGGCGCTGGCCGTCGTGATGGCCTGTACTTGGGCGTTTTCCGGCAGCGCGTCCAGCGCCGGGCCGGTGAAGTCGATGACGAACTGGGTCTGCCGGGCGAGCGCCTCGGCGCCCAGCTTGCTGTAGCCGGTGCCCTTGCGCGACTGGGTGACCCAGCTGTTCGGCGGGCGCTGCTGGTTCTGGCCCTGCCAGGCGATTTGGTAGCGCAGCTCCAGCGATTCGCCGGGCGCGGGCATTTTTTCCGGCACCCAGTAGGCGGCGATGTTGTCGTGGGTTTCATCTAGCGTGGCCAATTGCAGCAGCTCGACGCGGCCCGCGCCAAAACCGCTCAGCGGCGTGATCCAGGCGCTGGGGCGCAGCTCGTAGCGC
Organism: Burkholderiales bacterium; assembly: GCA_038249155.1. Taxonomy (GTDB): domain Bacteria; phylum Pseudomonadota; class Gammaproteobacteria; order Burkholderiales; family Burkholderiaceae_C; genus Polaromonas. The sequence goes on from JBBRWN010000002.1 coordinate 150,861, forward strand.
GCTTCGCTGTCTTCGTAGCTGGCAAAAGCGCGGTCGCGTTGCATCAGGCCAAAGCCCTTGAGGCTTTTGACGGCAAACGAAGTCACCAGCGTCGAGGCCGGGTTTTGCAGCGGGCGCCAGAGCCATTCGCCGCCGCCCTGGCCGTTATCGGTAGCGATCATCAGGCCGTCCGAGTCATGCACTTCGGGGCGGAAGTCGCCGGGGCGCGGCTGGTTCTCGCCGAAGAAGAACATGCTGGTCAGCGGCGCCAGACCCAGCGTGGCCACCGGCTTGTCGGTGGCGCGCATGAAAATTTTCGCGTGGACTTCGGTAACGGTTTCCTCGCCCGGCTTGACATCGAAGCGGTAGGCAGCGCTCATGCGCGGCGAATCGAGCAGGGCGTAAATCGTCAGCGGGCCGTTGGCAGCGGTGGGCTTTTCCAGCCAGAAATCGGTGAAGCGGGGGAATTCTTCCTGAGTCGCGCCGACGGTATCAACGGCCAAGCCGCGCGCCGACAGGCCGTAGCGCTGGCCCATGCCCAGCGCCCGAAAGTAGCTGGCGCCGGAAAACACAATCAGCTCGTCCTTGTGCTCGGGCGAATTCAAGTGGCTGAAAGCGCGCACGCCGCCGTGGCCCAGGTCGCCCCAGGCTTGCGACTGAAACTGGTTTTTGCCGAAGTCAAAAGTGGCCGGGTCGTAGGCCAGCGGCTTGACGCCATCGGCGCTGATTTCGTGGATGCGCACCGCGTCGCCCTGGCGCCCGACGTGGAAAAAGTTGATTTCGTAGGGCAGCTTGTCGGCGCGCCACAGGTTCAGCGCGGGCTTGTAGCGGATGTCGCGGTAGCTGTCGTAATCGAGCGCAGCCAGCTCGGCGGGTACGGCCTGCGCGGCCGGGGCGGCGGGCTGAAACGGCGTTTCGGCGCGCTGGCGGGCGAGCGCGGCCACATCCTCGATGTCCCAGGCCAGCGCCTGGCCGCTGCCCAGCAGCAGCGCTGCGCCGCAACTCAGCGCGGAAAAGCACGCTTTCCACGCGGGCGCGCTGGCGGTTCGGAACGGGCTGAAAAAAGCGGGCATGGCCTGACTAGGGCAAACCCTGTGCCAGCTTTTAAAAATCGTTTTAAATCAATGACTTAAATTAATTTGCAAGCTGTTTTCCGGAAAAGTCCCGGCGATTTCGTGAAAGATTTCTGGAAACACTGGATTTTTGTCGCTGGGTAGCGACAGTATTTCAGCCGGGTTTAGAAAATCTTTTTAAATCAAGGACTTGGCTTGTCGCCAAAAAGCGACTCGGCAAAAACCGGCTCAGGCCGCAGGCGGCGCGCCGTCGGCCTTGAAATGGCCGGGCGTCAGGCCGTGTTTTTGCATCAGGCGGTAAAACTCGGTGCGGTTGCGGTCGGCGAGCCGGGCGGCGTCGGCGACGTTGCCGTCGGTCAGTTTCAGCAGGCCGACGAGGTAGTCGCGCTCGAAACGCTGCTTGGCTTCGGCCAGCGTCAGCACCGGCACGCTGGGCGAGCGCAGCGCGCGCTGCACCAGCGCCAGCGGGATCAAGGGCGTGGTCGAGAGGGCGCAGACCTGCTCGACGACGTTGTAGAGCTGGCGCACATTGCCCGGCCAGGCGGCGGTGCTCAGCGCCTTGAGCGCTTCGGGCGCAAAGCCGCTCAGGCGCTTGCCGTATTTGGCCGCCAGCGTGACTAAAAAATGGTTCGCCAGCAGCGGGATGTCTTCGCGGCGCTCGGCCAGCGGCGGCAGCGTCAGCGTGACGACGTTGAGCCGGTAGTACAGGTCGGCGCGAAACTCGCCGCTGGCCATCGCCGCGTCCAGATCCCGGTGCGTGGCCGACAAAATCCGCACATCCACCGGAATCGACTGGCTGGAGCCGACCGGGCGCACCTGGCGCTCCTGCAGCACGCGCAGCAGTTTGACTTGCAGCGCGGGCGGCATATCGCCGATTTCGTCCAGCAGCAGCGTGCCGCCGTCGGCCGCCTGAAACAGCCCTTTGTGGCTGCTCACGGCGTCGGTGAAGGCGCCCTTGACGTGGCCGAACAGCTCGGACTCCAAAAGCGCCTCGGGAATCGCGCCGCAGTTGACGGCGATAAACGGCTTGCTGGCGCGGGCGCTGGCCTGGTGAATGGCCTGGGCGAGCAGCTCTTTGCCGGTGCCGCTTTCGCCGCGCAGCAGCACGCTGGCGTCGGAATGGGCCACCATCTGCGCCTCGGCCAGCGCCTCGGCCATGCGGCTGGAGCGGCTGATGATCTGGGTTTGCCAGGCTTTCGGGCCGCCTTTTTGGGTGGCCGGGGCCGGCGCGCTGAGCTGCAAGGCCTGGGCGATTTTGTCCAGCAGCGCCTTGCCGTCAAACGGCTTGGTCAGGTAGGTGAAGACGCCGCGCTCGGTGGCCTCGACGGCGTCGGGAATGGTGCCGTGGGCGGTCAGCAAAATCACCGGCAGGGAAGGGTGCTGGGCGCGGATGTCGTCAAACAGCGCCAGCCCGTCCTTGCCGGGCAGGCGCACGTCGCTCAGGACCAGCTGCGGGCGCTCCAGCTGCAGCTGCGTCAGCGCCGCTTCGGCGGAGGTCACGGCGCTGACGCGGTAGCCTGCGGCGGTGAGGCGCATGGTCAGCAGGCGCAGCATGTCGGCGTCGTCATCGACGACCAGCAGGTGCTGGGCGCCGGGGGCGGCGGGCGCGCTCATGGGGTGGGCGCGCGGTTGCGGCGGCTGGCCGGGGCGGCGGACGCGGCGGCGGCGGGCGGGCGGCTGGTCAGGCTGCGCTCAATTGCCTTCAGGGCTTCGAGCCGTTCGCGGGTTTGTTCCAGACGGCGCTGCACGTCGCGGGTTTGCTGGATTTGCCGCTCCAACTGGTCTTCGAGACGGCGCTGTTCGGCGTAGCGCGCGGCTAGCAGCCGGGCCAGCGGCTGCAGCGGCTGGGCGGGCGGGCTGGCGCTGCTGAGGATGCGGTTGATCAGTTCCTGCGCTCTGGCCAGTTCGGCTGCCTGGTGCAGCTGGCTGAGCAGCAGGGCCAGTTGCAGCTGTTCGGCAGGCGTGGCCGGGTTGCCAAGCCGGGCAATTTCGCGCAGCAGCTCGGGCATGGGCAGGCTGCGCACCCGGTCGGCGTAGGCCAGCAGGCCGGCGACGGTATCGACGGTATCGGCGGGGGGCAAAGAAACGGGGGCATCGACAGGCGGCGCGGCCGTGCCGGGGCTGGCTGGGGCCGCGTTGCCGGGCGCCCAGCCGGGCAGCGCGGCAGATGGGGTCGCTGCCGATGCCGCTGTGGCGCTCTGGGCGTTTGGGAGGGACGTTTTCGGAGCCGCCGGGAGGACGGGCGGGCGGCTGCTGCAGGCGCCCAGCAGCAAAATAGCCAGCGCGCCCAGGCAGGCGCTCAGGCCGACGCGGGTGCCGCTGGCCGGAAAATCAGGTTTGTCAGGGTTTAAACACATGGGGAAACTCTATCCTGAAATGGGCGCCGCTCTGCGCGGGCAGCAGCGCGATGCGCCCGCCGTGGGCTGCAATGTACTCCTGCACAATCGACAGGCCGATGCCGCTGCCGCGCGCGCCGTCGCCGGGCTGGCGCTGGCCCCGGTAAAAAGGCTCAAAAATGCGCGCGCAGTCCTCGGGCGCGACGCCGACGCCCTGGTCCTGGATGTCGATATGCACCCGGCCCGGCTGCTGGCTCAGCGCCAGCGCAATCGTGCTGTGCGGCGGCGCATACCGAATCGCGTTGGACAGCAGGTTGGCCAGCGCGGTGCCGATTTTTTCCGGGTCCACGTCCATGTGCAGCGGCTCGCCGGTCAGGCTGAGCGTCAGCTCGCGGGCGCGCCACTGCAGGCGCTGCGCATCGACCTGGTTTTCGATCAGCTGCAGCAAATCGACGTTTTGCCGGTGCAACTGGCGCGCCTCGAAAGCGGCGGCGTTAAAGCGCAGCAGGTCTTCAATCTGGCCTTGCAGCACGCTGGTGTTTTGCTTGAGGATTTGCGCAATCTCGCGCTGGTCGGCGCTCAGCGGCCCGGCCACGCCGTCCTCTAACAGCGACACGCCTTCGCGCAAGGACGCCAGCGGGGTTTTCAGCTCGTGCGAGATGTGGCGCAGAAAGCGCGATTTATCGGCATCGAGCTCGCTAAGGCGCAGCCGCAGCCAGTTCAGCCGCTCGCCGACCAGCGCCAGATCGGCCGGGCCGTTGATCGCAATCACCTGGTCGAGCCGGTTTTCGCCCAGGCCGACGATGGCGTTTTCCAGCCGCTTCAAGGGCCGGGTGAACCAGACGCCGAAGGCCAGCGCCATCGCCACGGCCAGCGCAATCGCGGCGCCGACCTGCTGGGCCAGGCGCTGGCGGCTGCTTTCCAGGCGCTGCTGCAAGAGTTGGTTGCGCTGCTCGATGGCCTGCTGCACCTGCAGCGCAATTGCTTCATCGATGCTTTCGAGCTCGCGGAACTCCTGCGTCAGCTGGCGCTCGCGCTCCAGCGCCGTCTCCAGTGGGCCGCTGAGCAGGCTGGTGATGGCGTCCAGATGGGCGCGCCAGGCGCGGCCTTGGGCGGCGGAAATGTCTTCCTGCGCCAGCCGTTCGAGCAGCGCCGAGGCATCCCGGCTGTCGTCGCGAAAGCGCCCGCGCAGCACCCGGTCGTCGAGCACCACCGACTGGCGCGCGGTGCGCTCCATTGAGAGGGAGCGCTCGCGCAGCGACTGCGCCGCGCCGCTCAGCGCCAGGGCTCTGGCGGCGCTGTCGCGGCTTTGCAGCGTCAACTCCTGCAGCGCATACAGCGCGCGCAGCGAGGCGGCGCCGAGCAGCGCGGCAATCAGCAAAAAAGCAATCACCAGCAACTGGCGGAACGACAGCCGCTGCAGCAGCGCCCTGGCGTGACGCGGCGGGCTGGCCGGTTCAGCAGGCAGCGGCATCGTCCTGGATCAGCACTTCGCCGCGCAGCGAGCGCTGGCTGGTCTCGGTGATGCGCACATCGACCATCTGGCCGATCAGCCGCGCATCGCCTTTCAAGATGACGACGCGGTTGCACTCGGTGCGGCCCATCAGTTCAGACGCATCCTTGCGCGCCGTGCCTTCGACCAGAATGCGCTGGCGCGTGCCGAGCCGGCTGGCGCTGATGGCGCGCACGCTCTCGTCCAGCGTCGCCTGCAACTGCTGCAGGCGCCGGAGTTTCACCTCGTGCGGCGTGTCGTCCGCCAGATTGGCGGCGGGCGTGCCGGGGCGCGGGCTGAAAATGAAGCTGAAGGAGGTGTCGTAACCCACGTCGTTGACCAGCTTCATCAGCTTTTGAAAATCGTCTTCCGTCTCGCCGGGGAAGCCGACGATGAAGTCGCTGCTCATCGCCAGGTTGGGGCGGATGGCGCGCAGCTTTTTGATCGTCGATTTGTATTCCATCGCCGTGTAGCCGCGCTTCATCGCCATCAGGATGCGGTCGCTGCCGTGCTGTACCGGCAAATGTAAGTGGCTGACCAGCTTGGGCAGCGTGGCGTAGGCGTCGATCAGGCGCTGGGTGAACTCGTTCGGGTGGCTGGTGACGTAGCGGATGCGCTCAATGCCGGGAATCTCGGAAACATATTCGAGCAGCGTGGCGAAGTCGGCGATTTCCGCTGACTGCCCCGCAACGCCTGCGTTGCTTGTCATTCTGCCCCGGTAGGCGTTGACGTTCTGGCCGAGCAGGGTGACTTCCTTGACGCCCTGGTCGGCGAGCCCGGCGACTTCGACCAGCACGTCCTCGAACGGGCGCGAGACTTCCTCGCCGCGCGTGTAGGGCACGACGCAGTAGCTGCAGTATTTCGAGCAGCCTTCCATGATGCTCACAAAGGCGCTAGCGCCCTCGACTCTAGCGGGCGGCAAATGATCAAACTTTTCGATTTCGGGAAAGCTGATGTCCACTTGCGGCTTGTTCAGCCGGGCGCGGCTGGCGAGCATGGCGGGCAGGCGGTGCAGCGTCTGCGGGCCGAACACCACATCGACATAAGGCGCGCGCGCAATGATGGCCGCGCCTTCCTGGCTGGCCACGCAGCCGCCGACGCCAATCAAGACGCCTTTTTCTTTTAAATGCTTGACGCGGCCCAGGTCGCTGAAGACCTTTTCCTGCGCCTTTTCGCGCACCGAGCAGGTGTTGAACAGGATCAGGTCGGCCTCGTCGATGTTTTGCGTGGGCTCGTAGCCCTCGGCGGCGTGGAGCACGTCGCTCATCTTGTCCGAGTCGTACTCGTTCATCTGGCAGCCGAAGGTTTTGATGAAGACTTTTTTGGTCATGGTGTGGCTCAAAGGGGAAAGCGCCGCACGCCCTTGGGGAGGGGCGGGCGCGGGAGGTTTGAAAAATTCGGCGGGCGGGCGGGCGGGCGGGCGGCTGGCGGGCCGAAGTGCGGCGCCTCAAGGCGCGTTGACGGGCACCGGGTGTTTAGGGGCTACCCCAGCTGAACCAGGAGCGTTTCGAGTTCGGCCGCTTTTGCTTGATTTCTTCGCTGTTCAGAATCCAGACTTCATGCACCAGGCCCATGTTTTCGCGCAGGTAGTTGACGCTCAAGGTCTGGTTGACCAGCGCGCCGGACAGCACCAGCATGTTGTTGGTGTCGCGGATGCGCGCGCCGGGCGAGAGCTGGTCGGCCTTGCCGTCCATCGTGATGCCGGGCGGTGCCAGCACCACCATTTCGCCGCGCAGGGCGGCGGCGGGGAAGTTTCTGACGCCGGGCGTGAAGCCTGTGCTTTGCGCGTGGGCGGGCAGCGGCGCGAAAGTGCTCAGGGCAGTTGCAGTGGCCAGCGCGAGGGCGCAAAGCAGGCGGTTTGTGCAGCGGTTCATGGTGTTTATCCAGGGGCTGTTGAGAAAAACGCAGGGGCCAGCAAAAAGCCCCGCAGGTACTGGACTTGCGGGGCTTTTTTTGTTTGGTGGTGATAGGTGGATTTGAACCACCGACATCAGCATTATGAATGCTGCGCTCTAACCAACTGAGCTATATCACCGTGCGACGCAAATTATAGCGGTTTGTTCAGGCGGTTTTCAGCGGTGGGTGAAATTTGGCTTGCGTTTGTTGACGAAAGCGTCCATGCCTTCTTTTTGGTCTTCGGTGGCAAACAGCGCGTGGAACAGGCGGCGCTCGAACATCACGCCGTCGCTTAAGGAGCTTTCAAAGGCGCGGTTGATGGCTTCCTTGGCGGCAAACACGCTCGGCTGGCCGTAGCTGCAAATCATCAAGGCCGCGCCCAGCGCCTCGTCCATCAGCTTGTCCAGCGGCACGACGCGGCTGACGAGACCGGCGCGCTCGGCTTCCACGGCGTCCATCATGCGGCCCGTGAGCGCCAGGTCCATCGCCTTGGCCTTGCCGACGGCGCGCGGCAGGCGCTGCGTGCCGCCGGCGCCGGGAATCACGCCCAGCTTGATCTCGGGCTGGCCAAATTTGGCATTGTCGGCGGCAATGATGAAGTCGCACATCATCGCCAGCTCGCAGCCGCCGCCCAGGGCAAAGCCGCTGACGGCGGCAATCACTGGCTTGCGGATGGCGCGGATTTGTTCCCAGTTGCGCGTGATGTAGTCGCCGTTATAGACATCGGCGAAGGTGTAAGTGGCCATCGCGCCGATGTCGGCGCCGGCGGCAAAGGCTTTTTCGCTGCCGGTCAGGATGATGCAGCCAATGGTGTCGTCGGCGTCGAAGGCTTTCATGGCGGCGCCGAGCTCGTCCATCAGCTGGTTGTTCAGCGCGTTGAGCTGCTTGGGCCGATTCAGCGTGATGATGCCGACCTGGCGCGAGTCCGGGCCCTGGGTGGAGGTGACGATCATTTCATAGGTCATGGAGAAAAATCCTTGGAGAGAAAGTAAAGGGTGCCACTGGGAATGGCGTTGGTCAATTTGTCAGTCGGCCGCTTCCAGCCAGGCATTGAGCAGCGGGGCGTCCTGAACCGCCAGGCGCCAGGTGGTTTGTGCGGGCGGCAGGCTCAGTTCAAGCTGCAGCAGGCGCTTGTCGCGCGCCAGCAGCACCCGCACTTTTTCCGCCTGACCGGCGTAAAGCAGCAGGTCGTCGAGTCGGTTCATGCGCCAGCCGCTTTGGAGGGCGCTTGCGGCGGGCGGGGCATTTTTGGCGGCGGTTTTGGCCGCTGCCTTGGCGCTGCGGGTGTTGGCGCTGATGGGCTCGACACCCAGCCACTCGTCGCCTGCTGAAAAACCGGCGCGCTCGGCCGCGCTATCGCGCAGCACGGTCTTGATCTGCACGCCCTGGGTTTCGCTGACGCGCAGGCCCAGGCGCTGCGCCAGTTGCGCGGGCTCTTGCTGCACGGCCACGCCATGCTGCTCCAGCAATTCCTTCAGCGGCAATTCGCCCTTGCCGTGGACCCAGTCCTGCAGCTCGCTGGCGAAGGTGCGCCCGCCCGCCGCCTGCAGCGCTGCTGCCACATCGGCTTCACGCAGCGGCCCGCCTTGGCAGCGTTTCCACAGGTCGCGCATCACATCGTCGAGCGTTGCGTTGTGGCTGGCGCGGCCTTCGGCGCGCAGCGTCAAATCGCAGCACAGCGCCACCAGCGCGCCCTTGGCGTAGTAGCTGATGGTGGCGTTGGGCGTGTTTTCATCCGGCCGGTAATATTTCACCCAGGCGTCAAAGCTGGCCTGGGCCACTGACTGCACCAGTCTTCCGGGCGCCTGCAGCACCTGGTTGACGGTTTTGGTCAGCAGTTTCAAATAGGCCGCGTTGTCCAGCAGGCCGGCGCGGCGCAGCAGCAAGTCGTCGTAGTAGCTGGTGAAGCCTTCAAAAAACCACAGCAGTTCGGTGTAGTTTTCGCGCTCGTACTGGTAGCTTTCAAACTCCGCCGGGCGCAGGCGCTTGACGTTCCAGGTGTGAAAGTATTCGTGGCTGATCAGGCCGCGCAGCGTCGTGTAGCCGTCTGAGACTTTTGACTCGCCCAGGCGCGGCAGGTCTTTGCGCGTGCAGATCAGCGCGGTGCAATTGCGGTGCTCCAGCCCGCCGTAGCCGTCATCGACGACATTGAGCATGAACAGGTAATTGGTGTGCGGCGGCTTTTTGTTGCCGTGCCAGAAGCGGATTTCGGCCACGCAGATTTTTTGCGTGTCGGCCAGCAGCCGTTCGCCATCGAAAGACGGCGGGGCGCCCGCGACGACAAAGCGGTGCGGCACGCCGCGCGCTTTAAAACTGCCGCTCCAAAAAACGCCCATTTCCACCGGGCAATCAACCAGCTCGTCGTAGTCGGCGGCTTCGTAAAGACCAAAACCCTGGGCGTTGATTTTTTTCGGCTTCAAGCCGGTGGCGACGCTCCAGCCTTTGACCGCTTTGGGCGCAGGCAGCTCCAGCAGGTGCGGCAGCGTTTCCTGGCCGTCAACTTTTAAAAACAGGCTGGTGCCGTTGAAAAAGCCCCGGCTGGCGTCCAGCCAGGCGCTGCGCACCGAGTTGTCGTGGGCATAGACTTCGTAGCGCAGCACCAGCGCTTGGCCGGGCACGCAGGCGATTTGCCAGCTGCATTTGTCCAACTGTTCAACGGCCAGCGGCGCGCCGCTCTGCGTCGCGTGCAGGCCTTGCAGGTTTTTGGCGAACTCGCGCACCAGGTAGCTGCCCGGTATCCAGACCGGCAGCGCCACGCGCTGCAGCGCCGCAGGCTGGGCAATTGTCAGCGTGACCTGAAACAGGTGCGCGTGCAGCGCGCCGGTTTCGACGCGGTAGTGCAGCGGCTCGCTCGGGGTGCGGGAGGATTTGGCCATCAGGGGGTTTTGATGCCGGCCAGCGTTTTTTCGATCTGCTGGGCGCTGACGGCGCCGGGCACGCGCGAGCCGTCGGCAAAGAAAATCGTCGGCGTGCCGGTGATTTTGTGCTTGTGGGCGAAGTCCACATTGCGCTCCAGCGCGCTGGTGTCGCAGCTGGCCTTGGCGGCCTGCTGGTCGCGCACCATCCAGTCGAGCCAGGTTTTGCTCTTGTCCTTGGCGCACCAGATATTTTTGGCTTTTTCGTTCGAGTCAGGGCCCAAAATCGGGATCAGGAAGGTGTGAATCGTCACGTCGCTGACCTTTTGCAGGTCACGCTCAAAGCGCTTGCAGTAGCCGCAGTTCGGGTCTTCAAACACGACCAGCTGGCGCTTGCCGTTGCCGCGCACCTGGACAAAAGCGTCTTTCAGCGGCAGGGCGCCAAAGGCAATCGCGCTGAGCTTGTTGGTGCGCTCTTCGGTCAGGCTGCGTCGGGATTTGGTGTCGATCAGGTCGCCTTGCAGCAGGTAGTTGCCGTCGGCGTCGGTGTAATAAATTTCGCTGCCATTGACCCGGATTTCATACAGGCCAGCCATTGGCGTTTTGCTGACTTCTTCAATTTTGGGGAAGTTGGGCAGGCGCTCGGCCAGGTTTTTGCGAATGCTCGCTTCCTGGGCGAAGGCGCTGCTCAGGCAGCAAGCCAGCAGACCGGCGAATGTGGCCAGCTTGAGGCCGCTAGTGCGTGAAAAGGGTTTCATGGGTTTCCTGAAATGTCGAGGGGTTGAACAAATTTTTTACAGCCCGGTGGCTTGCCGCGCCATCCAGCGCTTGAGCAGGCCGCTTTGGGCAAGGCCTTTCATGCCCCAGTTGCGCGCCATCTGCCACGGGCTGGCGGTTTGGGCAAAAAGCCCATGCAGCCCGTCGGTGACGGCATCCATCGCAAACACATCGCCCTTGCGCGCTCGCTCGTAGCGGCGCAGCAGCTTTTCGTCGCCGAGGGCACGCCAGGGTTCGCGCTGGCCGAGCACCCTGGCCAGACAGGCGGCATCGGCCAGTCCGAGGTTCAGGCCCTGGCCGGACAGCGGATGCACCGTGTGCGCGGCGTCCCCGGCCAGCGCCCAGCCTGGTCCGACCCAGTGCGCGGCGTTGGCCAGCGCCAGCGGCCAACTGACGCGCTCGCTGGTCAGGTGCAGGGCGCCCAGCGCGTGGCTGGTGTCTTCGCCATAAACGGCTTGCAGGGCGGTGCAGAAATCTTCCGGCGCGAGCTTTTCCAGCCGCTCGGCGTGCTCGGGGGACACCGACCAGACCAGCGCCACGGCGTGCCCGTCGGCGCCGCCCAAAGGCAGCAGTGCCAGGATGTCGCCGCCGGCAAACCACTGGCGGGCAATGCCGTCGTGCGGCTTTTCGGTGGACAGCCGGGCGGCGATGGCTTTTTGTGGATAGGGCTTGACGGTCCATTGCACGCCGAATTCCTCGCGGCTGCGGCTGTGCTTGCCTTCGCAGACCACCGTCAGCGCGGCCGGGACGGGCGCTTGCACCAGCTCGATTTGCGGCTGGTAGCGCACCGCCTGCATCAGCTGCTGCTCCAGCGCCGGGACATCGACAATCCAGGCTAGAGCGTCCGGGGCCAGACTGTCGGCGCTGAAATCGATCTGGCCGCCGTTGTCGCCCCAGACCTGCATCTGGCGCACTGGCGTGGCAAAGGGTAAATCGGGCCAAACGCGCAGCGTTTCGAGCAGCTGGCGCGAGGCGCCGTTCAGCGCGTAGGCGCGGACATCGGCGGCGGGCGGCCCGGCTGGCGCCGACTGGGGCGGGGCGGGGGCGAGCAGCGCCACCCGCAGGCGCTCACGCGCCAGCAGCAGGGCTAATGTGCGGCCCACCACGCCGTCACCGCGAATACAGACATCAAATGACTTGGACATTCCCCATTTTAGGAGGCAGTGCAAAATTGCTGTTTTCAAGGTCAATACAGGATAAAAAATTGAGCCATTCCCTGAACAAGCCGGTGCCCGTCGCCGCCGACGGCGCGCTGGCTGAGGCCGCTTTTGACCTGGCCGCCGTGGTGGCCGGTCTGTATGTTTATCCGGTCAAATCCTGCGCCGGAGTGTCGGTGCGCGAGGCGGTGCTGACCGACACCGGGCTGGAGTTTGACCGCGCCTGGATGCTGGTCGATGCGCAGGGCAATTTCCTGACCCAGCGCGAGCTGCCGCGCATGGCGCTGATCTGCCCGCAACTGAAAACCTATGAAATGGTGCTGCGCGCGCCCGGCATGCTGGCGCTGCATATTGCGCTGGACCGGGTGGAAGCGCCGGTGCGTGTGCGCGTCTGGAGCGACGAGGTGGCCGCTTACGACATGGGCGCGCTGGCGGCGCAGTGGTTCAGCGATTTTCTGGGCGCGGCGGCGCGCCTGGTGCGCTTTGACCCGGAACACCGGCGCGCCAGCAGCCTGAAGTGGACGGGCGGCGTGGAGGCGCTGAACCAGTTCAGCGACGGCTACCCGGTGCTGGTGCTCAGCCAGGCTTCGCTGGACCAGCTCAATGAAAAACTGGCCGCGCAGGGCGTGGCCGCTGTCGGCATGGCGCGCTTTCGGCCCAACATCGTGCTGGGCAATCCCGCCAATGGCCCGCAACTGGCGCCGCACGACGAAGACCGGCTGGCGGTATTGCACATCGCCACCGATGAGGGTGCGGGCGCGGTGCAGCTCAAGCCCGTCAAGCCCTGCCCGCGCTGCCCGATTCCGAATATCGACCCGGCCACGGCTGCCAGCAGCCCGCAGGTCGGCGACACGCTGCAAGGCTACCGCCAGGACGCCCGCGTCGATGGCGCGGTGACTTTCGGCATGAATGCCATCGTGCTCGGTGGCGCCGGGCAGTTGCTCAAAGTGGGGCAGGCGGCCGGTGCCCGCTACTGTTTTGAGTGATTTGACGCCGCCGCCCGCCCGTCCGGTGCTGCTGGCCGAGCGCAGCGCGCCCGCCACCGGCTGGCGGCGCTGGCTGCCGGGCCTGCTGGCGCTGCGCGACTACCAGATCGCCTGGCTGCGCCACGATCTGCTGGCCGGTCTGGTGCTGACGACGGTGCTGGTGCCGGTCGGCATCGCCTACGCCGTGGCCTCCGGCCTGCCCGCTATTGCCGGCCTGTACGCGACGATTTTCGGGCTGCTGGCTTATGCGCTGTTTGGCCCCAGCCGGGTGCTGGTGCTCGGGCCGGACTCTTCGCTGGTGGCGCTGATTCTGGGCGTGGTGCTGCCGCTGTCGGCGGGCAGTCCGCAGCGCGCGCTGGCGCTGGCCGGGATGATGGCGGTGGTCTCCGGCCTGCTGTGCATCGCCGCCGGGGCGGCGCGGCTGGGGTTTGTCACCGAGCTGCTCTCCAAGCCGATACGCTACGGCTACATGAACGGCATTGCCCTGACGGTGCTGGTCAGCCAGCTGCCTGCGCTGTTTGGCTTTTCGGTTGACGGCGCCGGGCTGCTGGGCAAAAGCCTGGGCTTTGGCGAGGCGCTGCTCGCTGGCAAGACCAACGCGGCGGCGCTGGCGCTGGGCCTGGGCGCGCTGGCCGTGATTTTGGGCCTCAAGCGCAGCCAGCGCCTGCCGGGCGTGCTGATCGCCGTCGCGGGCGCCACCGTGGCGGCTGCTGTGCTTGATTTGGGCGCGCGGGCGGGCGTGCCTGTGATTGGCAGCCTGCCCCAGGGCTTGCCGAGGCTGGTTTTTCCCGCCATCACGCTGGGCGATATTGGTCCGGTGTTGCTGGGCGGGCTGGCGGTGGCGCTGGTGTCTTTTGCCGACACCAGCGTGCTCTCGCGGGTGTACGCCGCCCGCGCTGGCCGCGTTGTCGATGCGAATCAGGAAATGGTCGGGCTCGGAATGGCGAATCTGGCGGCCGGTATTTTTCAGGGTTTTCCGCTCAGCGCCAGCTCGTCGCGCACACCGGTGGCCGAGGCGGCGGGCGCCAAAACCCAGCTCGCCGGGGTCGTCGGCGCGCTGGCGGTGGCCGCGCTGCTGCTGGCGGCGCCCGGCCTGCTCAGGAATCTGCCCAACGCCGCGCTGGCCGCCGTGGTGATTGCCTCGGCGCTGGCGCTGATCGAGATCCAGGACTTGCGCCGCATCTACCGCATCCAGCGCTGGGAGTTCTGGCTGTCGATAGGCTGCATGGTCGGCGTGGCGGTGCTGGGCGCCATTGAAGGCATAGGACTGGCGATTGTGATGGCCGTCATTGAATTTTTGTGGGACGGCTGGCGCCCGTATTTCGCCGTGCTGGGCCGGGTCGATGGCATTAAGGGCTACCACGACATCAGCCGCTACCCGCAGGCGCGCCGGATTCCGGGGCTGGTGCTGTTTCGCTGGGATGCGCCGCTGTTTTTTGCCAATGCCGAGCTGTTCCGGGACCACGCGCTCGACGCCGTGGCGGCGTCGCCGACGCCGGTGCGCTGGCTGGTCGTCGGCGCCGAGCCGGTCACCAGCGTCGATGTGACCGCTGCCGACATCCTCGAAGAGCTGGACGGCACCCTGCAAGCGGCTGGCATTGCGCTGTGCTTTGCGGAAATGAAAGACCCGGTGAAGGACAAGCTCAAGCGCTTTGGCCTTTTTCCCCGATTCGGCGAGCAGCGCTTTTTTGCCACGGTCGGCGAGGCGGTCAGTGGCTACCTGAAGACCAGCGAGGTGCAGTGGGTGGACTGGGAGAATCGCCAGGATGGCCAAGAGGATCAAGCGGGCCAAGAGCGCCAAGATCAGCAAGACCAGAAAGTTCAGGAGCCGCGCCGCCCCTGAAACCGGCAAGGCGCGCCGGGCTGGCGCGCCGGGCTGGCGCGACTCATTACAATCGCCCCAGTTCTTTTCGGACAGAGCCCGCAACGCAAGCGGGGTGCAGGCACAGGGTCCGGGCGGGGTTTTTTCAGCCCTGAAGCCTTCTTTTTTAGTCCACGCCGGGCCACTCCACCCGGCCAGCAAGAGGCGTGGCCACCCTAATGATTTCTAAGGAATAGCGATGAGTTTGAAATGCGGCATTGTTGGCTTGCCCAACGTCGGAAAATCCACCTTGTTCAACGCCCTGACCAACGCAGGCATTGCGGCAGAAAACTACCCCTTCTGCACGATTGAGCCCAACGTCGGCATCGTCGAAGTGCCCGATGAGCGGCTCGATGCCCTCTCGGCCATTGTCAATCCGCAAAAGGTCCAGCGCGCCATTGTCGAGTTCGTCGATATCGCCGGTCTGGTCGCGGGCGCCAGCACCGGCGAAGGTCTGGGCAACAAATTCCTCGCGCACATCCGCGAAACCGACGCCATCGTCAACGTGGTGCGCTGCTTTGAAGATGACAACGTGATCCACGTTGCCGGCAAGGTCGATCCGATTGACGACATCGAAGTGATCCAGACCGAGCTGTGCCTGGCCGATCTGGCCGCCGTCGAAAAAGCCCTGCACCGCGTCGGCAAGCTGGCTAGATCGGGCGACAAGGATTCGGCCAAGCTGGTCGCTATTTTGGAAAAATGCCAGACCGCGCTGGACCAGGCCAAGCCGGTGCGCACGCTGGACT
The DNA here is from genome assembly GCA_038249155.1 of Burkholderiales bacterium. Classification (GTDB taxonomy): domain Bacteria; phylum Pseudomonadota; class Gammaproteobacteria; order Burkholderiales; family Burkholderiaceae_C; genus Polaromonas. The sequence goes on from JBBRWN010000002.1 coordinate 166,019, forward strand.
TCAGCAAGGACGAGCTGCCGCTGCTGCAGCAGTTTTTCCTGATTACCGCCAAACCGGCGATGTTTGTCGCCAATGTGGCCGAGGACGGTTTTGAAAACAACCCGTTTTTGGACCGCCTGAAGGCGTTTGCCGAGTCGCAAAATGCGCCGGTCGTCGCTATCAGCGCCAAGATGGAAGCCGAAATGGCCGAAATGAGCGACGAAGACCGCCAGATGTTCCTCGAAGAACTCGGCCAGACCGAGCCCGGCCTGAACCGGCTGATCCGCGCCGCGTATAAATTGCTCGGCTTGCAAACCTATTTCACGGCGGGCGTGAAGGAAGTGCGCGCCTGGACCATCCATGTCGGTGACACCGGCCCGCAGGCCGCCGGCGTGATTCACACCGATTTTGAAAAAGGCTATATCCGCGCACAGACGATTGCCTTTGACGACTTCATCGCCTTCAAGGGCGAGCAGGGCGCCAAAGACGCGGGCAAGATGCGCGCCGAAGGCAAGGAATACGTCGTCAAGGATGGCGATGTGATGAATTTCCTGTTCAGCTCTTGACCGCTGCCGCCATGACCGAACCGGTACGACTTGCCAAACGTGTGGCCGAAATGCGGGCCTGCTCGCGCCGCGAGGCTGAGCAGTACATCGAGGGCGGCTTTGTCAGCGTCGATGGCGTGGTGGTGGAGGAACCCCAGTTCCGGGTGCAGAACCAGACGGTGGCGCTGTCGCCCGACGCCAGCTTGCTGGCGCTGACGCCGGTGACGATGCTGCTGCACAAGCCTGCGGGTTATGAGGCCCTTGAAGCCGCTCAAGCCGCTGACGCGCAGGGCGCTAGCGCGGTGGATGCCGTCAGCGCCCGCCGTGGCGCCAGCGTTCAAACGGCGGCCCAGTTGCTGGTCGCCGTGAACCGCTCACCGGCGGACCGCTCCGGCATCCGGCCGCTGAAAAAGCATTTTTCCAGCGCCGACATGGTGACGCCGCTGGCCACGCCTGCCAGCGGCCTAGTGATTTTCACCACCGACTGGCGCGTGACGCGCAAGCTGCGCGAAGACGCTAGGTTGCTGGAACACGAAGTCGTGGTTGAAGTGACGGGCGAGATCAAGCCCGGCGGCCTGGAGCGGCTGAACCGCGTGGACCACGGCTTTACCTGGCGGGGCGCGCTGCTGGCGCCCGCCAAGGTCAGCTGGCAAAGCGAAGCGCGGCTGCGCTTTGCGCTCAAGGGCGAGGTGCCGGGGCAAATCGCCTACATGTGCGAGAGCGTCGGCCTGAAAATAACGGCGATGAAGCGCCTGCGCGTGGGCCGCATGTCGCTGAGCCAGCTAGCGCCGGGGCAGTGGCGCTATTTGATGCCTTACGAGCGGTTTTGAGCACGCTTAAAAAGCGCGCTTAAAAATTCAACACGCCCGGAAACGCCCAGACCAGGCTGGCGGTCATCAAGAAATAGCGCAGAAACTTGCCGATAGCCATATAAGCCAGGCACGGCCAAAAGGCAAATTTCAGCCAGCCCGCCACCGCGCACAGCGGATCGCCGACGACGGGCAGCCAGGCCAGCAGGCAGGCTTTGGGGCCGAGCTTTTCCAGCCAGCGGATGGCGCGGCCGTGGTGGCTGGAGTGGGTGTATTTGTCGGCCACCTTGTGCGCGCCGTAGCCCATCCACCAGTCGAGCGCGCCGCCCAGCGTGTTGCCTGCCGTGGCCACCAGCACCGTTGGCCAGAACAGCGCCGGATTCAGTTTGACCAGGCCAAACACGACCGGCTCCGAGCCCAGCGGCACCAGCGTGGCGGAAATAAACGACACGACAAACACCGCGCTCAACCCGAGTTCGGGCAGGGCTAACAGTTCGAGCAGGTGCTGAATCCAGGTGGGCATAGGCGCTTGAGGCGTTGAAAAGCAGGGACAGGCGGCAAGCTGGCAGGCCGGGTTAACTTTGGGGCTGGGGGTTGAAAATTCCCTGCCGCATTTTAATTGCCCAAATTTTGGGCAGCTACAATCATGCCTCTTTTTCGCCAACCTTCAGTTTTACCTCCCCCGTCCCATGAACATCGGCCCCTACGCTTTGGCCAACAACTTGTTTGTCGCGCCTATGGCGGGCGTGACGGACAGGCCGTTTCGCCAGCTGTGCAAGACGCTGGGCGCGGGCTATGCCGTGAGCGAAATGGTGACTTCGCGGCCCGATTTGTGGGACACGCTGAAAACCGCGCGCCGCGCCAGCCACGCGGGCGAACCCGGCCCGATTGCCGTGCAGATTGCCGGCACCGACGCGCCCATGATGGCCGCCGCTGCCGCCTACAACATCGAGCGCGGCGCGCAGATCATCGACATCAACATGGGCTGCCCGGCCAAGAAGGTCTGCAGCAAGTGGGCCGGATCGGCGCTGATGCAGGACGAGCCGCTGGCGCTGCAGATCATTGAAGCCGTGGTGGCCGCCTGCGCGCCGCACGGCGTGCCGGTCACACTCAAGATGCGCACCGGCTGGGCGCAAAGCCACAAAAACGCCCTGCAGATTGCCCGCGCCGCCGAAAGCGCCGGGGTGCAGATGGTCACCGTGCATGGCCGCACCCGCGAGCAGGGCTACAAGGGGCTGGCCGAATACGACACGATGGCCGAGGTCAAGGCCGCGCTGCGCATTCCCGTGGTGGCCAACGGCGACATCGACAGCCCGGAAAAAGCCCGCGACGTGCTGGCCTACACCGGCGCCGATGCGGTGATGATTGGCCGCGCCGCCCAGGGCCGGCCCTGGATTTTCCGCGAAATCGCGCATTTCCTGGCGACGGGAAAACACCTAGCGCCGCCGCTGGTGGCCGAGGTCAAGCGCCTGCTGCTCGATCATCTGCAAGACCATTACGCCCTGTACGGTGACTTCACCGGCGTGCGCACCGCGCGCAAGCACATCGGCTGGTACGTCAAAACCTTGGTCGGCGGCGAGGCCTTTCGCGCCCGCATGAACCTGCTGGAAGACTGCGGCGCGCAGCTTCAGGCCGTGGGTAGTTTTTTTGACGAACTGGGCCAGCAGATGGACCGCCTCCCGCTCGCCGCCGACAGCCAGGGCGGCGCAGCCGGGACACCCGCCAACAACGATAAAAATCAGGAGGAAGCATCACGATGAGCCAAACCAACTTGGAAGAATGCGTGCGCGCCAGTCTGGAGAGCTATTTTCAGGATCTGGACGGCATCACGCCCGATGGCATGTACGCCATGATGGTGCGCGTGGTGGAAAAACCGCTGCTCGAAGTGGTGATGCACCATGCCGCGCACAACCAGTCACGCGCCGCCGAATGGCTGGGCCTGAACCGCAATACGCTGCGCAAGAAGCTGGTCGAACACCAGCTTCTCAAATAATTAACCTTAGAGAAAAAACCATGAACGCCTTGATTTCCGTTTCCGACAAAACCGGCATCCTTGAGTTTGCCCAGGCGCTGCACGCGCTGGGCATCAAGCTGCTCTCGACCGGCGGCACCGCCAAGCTGCTGGCCGACGCCGGCCTGCCCGTCACCGAAGTGGCCGACCATACCGGCTTTCCTGAAATGCTCGATGGCCGCGTCAAGACGCTGCACCCGAAAATCCACGGCGGCCTGCTGGCCCGGCGCGATCTGCCCGAGCACATGGCGGCGCTGAAAGAACACCAGATCGACACCATCGACCTGCTGGTGGTCAACCTGTACCCGTTTGAAGCGACGGTGGCCAAGCCCGGCTGCACGCTGGAAGACGCGATTGAAAACATCGACATCGGCGGCCCGGCGATGGTGCGCTCGGCCGCCAAAAACTGGAAAGATGTGGGCGTGCTGACCGATGCGTCGCAATACGCGGGTGCGCTGGCTGAACTGCAAGCGGGCGGCAAGCTCAGCGACAAGACCAAGTTTGCGCTGTCCGTGGCCGCGTTCAACCGCATCAGCCAGTACGACGGCGCGATCAGCGACTACCTGTCGGCGATTGATTTTGACGCCAGCGGCGCCAGCGCGATGCCGGTACGCGCCGATTTCCCGGCCCAGTACAACGGCCAGTTCATCAAGCTGCAAGACCTGCGCTACGGCGAAAACTCGCACCAGCAAGCCGCGCTGTACCGCGACGTAAACCCCGCGCCCGGCGCGCTGGTCACGGCCAAACAGCTGCAGGGCAAAGAGCTGTCGTACAACAACATCGCCGACGCTGACGCCGCTTGGGAATGCGTCAAAAGCTTTGGCGAAACCGCCTGCGTCATCGTCAAGCATGCCAATCCCTGCGGCGTGGCCGTGGGCGCCGACGCGCTGGAGGCCTACAGCAAGGCGTTCAAGACCGATCCGACCTCGGCCTTTGGCGGCATCATTGCTTTCAACCGCCCCGTGGACCGCGCCGCCGCCGAAGCGGTGAGCAAGCAGTTTGTCGAGGTGCTGATGGCACCAAGCTTCACGCCCGAGGCGCTGGAAGTTTTTAAAACCAAGGTGAATGTGCGAATTTTGCAGATCGACCTGCCGTCCGGCGGCACGCAAGGCCGCAACCAGATCGACATCAAGCGCGTCGGCTCCGGCCTCTTGATGCAGACCGCCGACAACCATGAGCTGCTGCTTTCCGACCTGAAAGTCGTCAGCAAGCTGCAGCCAACGCCAGCGCAGCTGCAAGACCTGCTGTTTGCCTGGAACGTGGCCAAGTTCGTCAAGTCCAACGCCATCGTGTTTTGCGCGGGCGGCATGACGATGGGCGTGGGCGCGGGCCAGATGAGCCGTCTGGATTCGGCGCGCATTGCCAGCATCAAGGCAGAACACGCCGGTCTGTCGCTCAAGGGCACGGCGGTGGCGAGCGACGCCTTCTTCCCGTTCCGCGACGGGCTGGACGTGGTGGTGGATGCGGGCGCGAGCTGCGTCATCCAGCCCGGCGGCTCGATGCGCGATCAGGAAGTCATTGATGCCGCCGACGAGCGTGGCGTGGTCATGGTGGTGACGGGCGTGCGCCATTTCCGCCATTGATTTGGAGTTCGGCGCGCTATCGGCGCTGAAATGAAAAAAGCGGCTGAGGCCGCTTTTTTCATGCACAGAATCAAGAAAGCGCAGGCTTGGAATTTTGAATTTGACCCAAGTTCACCTCATTTGCCAACCAAGTTTCCAAGCTGGCCCGCTGCACGGCATTGAGTTGTCCAAGACGCAGCACTATGTCTGCCAGCCAGTCATCTTCACAATAAAAGTAGGTGACGCAAACGCCCAGCACCTGCGCCAAATTTCGTGCTATTTCAAAGGCTGGTTGATGAATGCCAGTTTCATATCGGCTGATGCGTGCGCTGCTGCATCCCTCATCCAATCCAATCAGAACTCCCAGTTTGTCCTGCGGCAACCCCATACGCTCACGCGCTTGGCGCAAGCGAACGCCAAAGCAGCAAGACGGTGGAGAGGCTTTTTTGACCATCCGGGGATGGTTCCCATAAGCGGTTGCCTCGTCTCTACGAAAAACGTAGAATCGCTAATGGAATCAATCCATTAGTTGTAAAAATTAAATTCTTATGAAAATTAAAATCGCCTTGCTGTCATCACTTGTTGTTCTTTTTGCTGGTTGCGGTGGAGGCTCAGACGCAACTGGATCAAACTTAACTGAATCCGTTATCGTCAAAGAATCAAAAGTTATCCCGGAAGGAGTTTCCATTAGTTACCCCTTGCCTGCCGGTACCTACACCGCCGAAATTACCTCAAGCAACAATGGCGTCAAAATTCAATGGATTGGTAACGCAACTTGTGCAGCCTCTACAGAAGTAAAGTCGTACAGCAATAGCTGCACATTGACGCAACAAGGTCAATTGAATATTTCAAATCCAACCCTTCTCGGCTTGGGTGGCGATGAGATTGTCACCGTCAAAGTAACATCAAGTTACTAACTTAGATTCCCTCCCAAGGGTGCGCCGGTTGAGCGGCGGCAGTTCTTGGAACTAAAACCAAAAAAAGCGGCCTTGGCCGCTTTTTTCATGGGGAATCGGCTTTGAGCCGATGCCGGACGTCGCTTCAGCAGCCTTTGAAAAACCGCGCTGCCGCGTCCACCGTGGTGGCGATGTCTTCATCCGTGTGCGCGGCGCTGACAAAGCCGGCCTCATACAGCGCCGGGGCGTAGTACACGCCGCTGTCCAGCATGGCGTGAAAGAAGCGGTTGAACGCCGGGCTGTCGGTCTTCATGACCTGGCCGTAGTTCTGCGGCAGTGATTCCAGCAGGAAAAAGCCGAACATGCCGCCTTGGCTATCGGCGCAAAACGGCACGCCTGCTTGCGCTGCCGCCTGCGTCAAGCCGTCAACCAGGCTGCGGGTGCGCGCGCCCAGCGCCTCATAAAAGCCGGGTTTCTGGATTTCGCGCAGGGTGGCCAAGCCGCAGGCAGTCGCCACCGGATTGCCCGAGAGCGTGCCCGCCTGATAGACGCCGCCGATGGGCGCGAGGTGCTCCATCACCGCGCGGCTGCCGCCGAAAGCGGCCATCGGCATGCCCCCGCCAATGACCTTGCCCAGCGCCGTCATGTCGGGCTTGAAGCCGGGAATGTGCTGCGCATAGACGCTTTGCGCACCGCCCAGCGCGACGCGAAAACCGGTCATCACCTCGTCAAAAACCAGCAACGTTCCGTATTGTGTGCATAACTCGCGGCAGCGCTTCATGAAGGGCACGCTGGCGCGGACAAAATTCATGTTGCCGGCAATCGGCTCGATCATCAGGCAGGCGATGTCCTGGCCGTGCAGCGAGAAAGCCTCTTCGAGCTGGGCGATGTGGTTGTATTCAAGCACCAAGGTGTCCTTGACCACCTCGGGCGGCACGCCCGCGCTGGTCGGGCTGCCAAAAGTGGCCAGACCCGAGCCGGCCTTGACCAGCAGGGCGTCGGAGTGGCCGTGGTAGCAGCCTTCAAATTTGATGATCTTGTTGCGCCCGGTGGCGCCGCGCGCCAGCCGGATCACGCTCATCGTCGCCTCGGTGCCGGAGCTGACCAGGCGCACCATTTCAATGGAGGGCACGAGCTTGACGATTTCCTCGGCCATTTCGACTTCGCGCTCGGTCGGTGCGCCGTAGGAAAAGCCTTCGAGCGCGGCTTTTTGCACGGCTTCGAGCACCGCCGGGTGGCCGTGGCCCAGAATCATCGGCCCCCAGGAGCCGATGTAGTCGATGTAGCGCTGGCCGTCGGCATCCCAGAAGTAGGCGCCCTGGGCGCGCTGGATAAAGCGCGGCGTACCACCCACGGCCTTGAAGGCGCGCACGGGCGAATTGACGCCGCCGGGAATCAAACGCTTGGCGCGCTCGAACAGCGCGTCGTTACGGGAAGTGGCGGATTTAATGTTTTGTTCCATTGGGAGGCAGCTCGAAAGGGGATTTGGAAATCAAGGCGGCGGCATCGTCGCCGGGCAGGTCGGGGCTGGCCGCTTCTTCAGCGTCAGCGGCTTCATCGTCCTCGGTCTGCGCCCAGAACAGGCGGTCGGGCACGATGTTGCCCATGCCGGGGTGAAAACCGGCCTCCAGGCTGTGGTCCAGATAAGTGAGCGCTTCGGCGGTGGCCATCTGCAGGTCATGGCCGTTGGCCAGCAGGGCGCAAAGGGCTGCGGACAGGGTTTCGCCCGCGCCTTCAAAAACGGCCTCGAAGCGCTCGAATTTTTCGCTGTACAGCACGGATTGCGGCGTGGCCAGCACGTTGTCGATGAACTGGTCGGGCAACGGGATGCCGGTGACCAGCGTGTAGGACACGCCCAGGCTGGCCGCCGCTTTGGCGATGTCGCGAGCGGAAGGGCTGCGCTCAGCGGGCCAGTCGGGCAGCAGCCAGCGCCACAGGGTGCTGTGGTTGCCGATCAAGAGCGTGGCTTGCGGCAGCATCAGTTCGCGAAAGGCGTCCAGATAGCTGTCAATTTTGCTGTCCTCCCACCACGACAGGCTGGGCATGTAGGCGATCAGCGGCACCTCGGCATAGTCCGAGGCGATTTCGGCGATGGTGCTGATGTTTTCCGGGCTGCCAACGAAGCCGACCTTGATGGCGGACACGGGCATGTCTTCCAGCGCAGCGTGCGCCTGGTCGGCCACGGCTTCTTCATCAAAAGCGAAATGATCGAAGATTTCTGCGGTGTCGCGCACATAGGCGCCGGTCACGATGGCCAGCGGGTGCGCGCCCGCCGAGGTGATGGCCGCTATGTCGGCTGTGAGGCCGCCTGCGCCGCTGGGGTCGTTGGCGTTGAAGCTCATGACGCAGGCTGGCGCTGCATCGTCATCTTCGGGTTGTAGCTGCCGGGATTCGAGTGGTGGAGTGTTGAGGTTGGCCATACGATTCAAATTTTCCCTTGCCAGCGAATTAGCAACACGGCCTCTATACAATTGTTGCATTCTATGCGAAGGCAATTTAAGCTGTGACTCAATCGATGACCTGGATGTGTTTGATCTGTGGATGGATTTATGATGAGGCCGTTGGTGCGCCCGAGGAGGGTATTGCTGCTGGGACGCCGTGGGCTTTGGTGCCCATGAACTGGACCTGCCCGGAATGCGGTGCGCGCAAGGAAGATTTCGAAATGGTTCAATTGTGAATTTTCACGCATGGGTCTGAGCAGGTTCAGACCGATTAACCGACCGCTTCGGGGTCTGCAAAAACAGGAGTAGAGACAGTGAGCATTCCCAGTTCCGGACTCAAGGTGTTGGTCATTGATGACAGCAACACCATCAGGCGCAGTGCCGAAATATTTTTGAAACAGGGCGGGCATGAAGTCCTGCTGGCAGAAGACGGGTTCGACGCCTTGTCCAAGGTCAACGATTTCGAGCCCGATCTGATTTTTTGCGATATTTTGATGCCGCGTCTGGATGGTTATCAGACTTGTGCGATTATCAAACGCAATGCCAGATTTTCGGGCGTTCCCATCGTGATGCTCTCCTCCAAGGATGGCGTTTTCGACAAGGCGCGTGGCCGGATGGCGGGTTCGCAAGACTACCTGACCAAGCCTTTCACCAAAGATCAATTGTTGCAAACTGTTCAGGCTCTGGGTAGCCTCAAGCAAAAGGAAATGTAATGGCGATTAAAAAAGTATTGGTCGTGGACGATTCCAAGACCGAGTTGATGTTTCTGACGGATTTGTTGGTCAAAAATGGCTTTACCGTCAAGACGGCAGAAAATGCGGAAGACGCTTTTCGCCGTCTGGCAGAAGACAAGCCCGAGTTGATCCTGATGGATGTGGTCATGCCAGGGCAAAACGGATTCCAGCTGACCCGAGCCATTGCGCGTGATCCGCTGTACGCCGACATCCCCATCATGATGTGTACCAGCAAGAACCAAGAAACTGATCGCGTGTGGGGAATGCGTCAGGGTGCTCGCGACTACATCACCAAGCCGGTCGATGCGAGTGAGCTGATGGCAAAAATCAAGGCCCTTGGCTGAAAAGTTACTAAAACTACAGCAACTACAGCATGGCGAACAGACAAGCCCTGAGGGCGCTACAGACCCGGCTGGCCGAACGATTGCAGATTGCCCGTACAGAGGGCGTCGCGGCTTTGTGGCTTGCCGTCGAGGCAGGAGGAAAAAAATACCTTTTTCCTCTGGCCCAGTCCGGCGAAATCTTTCCCTGGGTCAACACCCATCCGGTTTCCTATACCCAAGCCTGGTTTGTCGGTGTGGCCAACTTGCGCGGCGGGCTTTTTGGTGTTGTCGATCTGGCCAGTTATGTGAGCGGCGAGCCGCCGACTCAGACCAATGATCTCATGCGCTCGGACTCGCGGCTTGTCTCGCTCAACAGTGCGCTGGATGTCAATTGTGTGTTGCTGATCGACAAGCTGGCGGGCCTGCGCAAACAGGACGCTTTTGCCGAATTTTCCGAAAAAGCGTCTGATGCGCCAGAGTTTTTTGGAAACCAGTATCTTGACCACAATGGTGCGACCTGGCAGGAAATCAACCTCCAGTTGCTTGCACAGCAAGCCCATTTTTTGACAATAGGTGCCTAGCGCGCTCTGTCCTTGTGACTCTGTTTTTCCCCGAAGGCTCACCATGTCTGTTATTGAAAATATCCAGAAATTATTTAAACCCAAGCAGGTGCAGTCCGAAGACAGCATGAACATGAGCATCTCGGGTGATTCTTTGCAGAGCACTTCCCTGAGTGACACCGCTCGTGCCAGGCTGGTTGCGATCCATGAAGACTATCCTTCAAGCAACATGGAGCTCGGTGACGACGAAAAGGATGCCAGCTCGGAACTGCTCAAGCTCCCTTTTCTCGGTCGCCGCACTTTGAGCCAGCATCAGAGCGTGCTGGTGCCCACAATGGCCATATCGGTGGCTGTCTTGATTGTTGTGGCTTTCGTGGCGCTTGACCAGTCGAATAAAGTCGCTCAACAGGTGGCCGCCACGGGCCAGTCACTGATGCAGTCGCAGCGACTGGCAAAATCCGTGTCGCAGGCGCTGGTGGGTAGCGCACAGGCTTTTCCCGATGTGCAGGAAAGTGCAGATGTGCTGGTCAAAACCATCAAGGGTCTGAAGTCCGGCGAAGACAGTCTCAAGCTCAGGCCTGTTGCAACGGCCTTGCTGCCAGATGTGGACAAGGTTTTTCCCTTGATGGAGCGGGCTGAGAAAAATGCCAAGACAGTGATGGAGCAGCAGGCGATTTTGATGCAGGTGGGTAACGCCCTGCGCAGCATTAACCGCCAATCTTCGGATCTGCTGGAAATTGCCGAAACCGTCGCTTCGCTCAAGCTCCAGCAAAATGCGGCGTCAGCGGAAATTTCCGCCTCCGGCCAGCTGGTGATGCTGACCCAGCGCATCGGTAAATCTGCCAACGAGTTCCTGACCATGGAAGGGGTGAGCCCTGAGGCCGTGTTCATGCTGGGCAAGGATTTGAACTCTTTCAAGGAAATTTCCCAGGGCCTGCAGGACGGCAGCCCCGAGCTTCGTTTGAGCCCGGCCACTGATGCGCAGACGCGTGAGCGTCTGGAGGCGCTGATGGCGCTTTATGAAAAAACCCGCCTGCAGGCGGGTGCCATTCTGGGCAACTTGCAAGGCCTGGTGTCAGCGCGTGAAGCACAGGCGTCGATCATTGCCGACAGCGAGGAGTTGCGACGCGACCTTGAAGCCTTGCAAGGCAAGCTGTCCTTTCAGACCGGCCTGGGCTTGTTTTCCATTGTCGCCCTGATTGCTGCTGCGCTGGTTGCGCTGCTGTGCGGAACGGGTCTGGCCCGCCTGCAGGTGAAGGACAGTCGGCAGCGTCAGGCAGTGGCTGAAAGCCAGCAGCAAGATGCAAAAAGCCAGGAGCAAGATGCCAAGCGCGTCAATGATGCCAACCAGGCTGCCATTTTGCGTTTGATGAATGAATTGCAAAGCGTTGCTGAAGGCGATTTGACCCAGGAAGCGACGGTGACTGAGGACATTACCGGCGCGATTGCCGACTCGGTGAACTACACGGTGGAAGAGTTGCGCCAGCTGGTGGGTAACGTGCAAAACACCGTCACCCGGGTGGCGCAAACGACGGCGCAGGTGGAAAACACCTCGACCGAACTGCTGGCGGCCTCCACCGAGCAGCTGCGTGAGATTCGTGAAACCGGCCAGTCGGTGCTTGAAATGGCTTCCCGTATTAACGAAGTGTCCACCCAGGCGCAGGAATCTTCCCAGGTGGCCCGTCAGTCGCTGACGGCTGCCGAATCCGGCCTGCAGGCGGTGCAAAACGCCATCGGCGGTATGAACTCGATTCGTGACCAGATTCAGGAAACCTCCAAACGCATCAAACGGCTGGGCGAATCGTCCCAGGAGATTGGTGAAATTACCGAGCTGATCTCGGACATTACCGAGCAGACCAACGTGCTGGCGCTCAATGCCGCCATTCAGGCCGCTTCAGCTGGTGAAGCCGGGCGTGGCTTCTCGGTGGTGGCCGAAGAAGTGCAGCGCCTCGCTGAGCGTTCTGCTGATGCAACGCGGCAGATTGCCGCGCTGGTCAAAGCCATTCAGACCGACACCCAGGATGCGGTGGCCGCTATGGAGCGCTCCACACAGGGTGTGGTCGAAGGGGCCAAGCTGTCGGACAGCGCGGGTACGGCGCTGACCGAGATTGACCAGGTGTCACGCCATCTGGCCGAGCTGATTGAGCAGATTTCTGATTCTGCCTCCAGGGAAGCCGTTTCGGCCAATGTGGTGGCGGGCAACATCCAGCACATTTTTGCGGTGACCGAGCAAACCGGAGAAGGTACCCGGTCCACGGCCCAACAGGTGCGCGATCTTTCCCACATGGCGGAAGAGCTGCGGCAATCGGTGTCACGATTCAAGATCGCGTGATTTTCCCCCGTTATGCGCTTGATGCGCATTTCAATTCCTGAATCTGCCTGTTACTTATTCACGCCATGGTCACGAACTCAACAACAGCCAAGCCCGATTTCGCCATGAATGACCTGGGGCCGTTGGCCTGGGTGCTCGACGAGCTTCGCAAGTCGCTGAACAGCGCATCAAAAGCACTCAAGCGCTTTGCCTGGGACGCTGAGGCGGCGCGCGGCTCTGATCTGGCCGCCATTGATGCCAGCCAGTTGCGCATTGCCCGCCAGCAACTTCACCAGGCCGTGGGCGCCCTGGAGATGGTCGGCCTGACAGGGCCGGTGCTGATGCTGCGCGCTATGGAGGCGGCGGTGCAAAAGTTTGTTTTGCAGCCCGAGCATTGCAGCCAGGAGGCGGTTGCCAAAATTGAGTACGCCAGTTTTGCCCTGACGGAATACCTCGAAGGCGTCCTGGCAGACCGGCCGGTTTCGCCTGTCTCTTTGTTTCCCCAGTACCGCGACGTTCAGGAACTGGTGCGCGCAGACCGGATCCATCCGGCCGATCTGTGGCCGCTGGAATGGCGCTGGGCGGAGCCGAAGCTGGCGGTGACGGCAGAGCCTCGCCAGTACGGCAGCGAGGCCAGGGCGATCATGGACCAGTCGGTCCTTCAGTTGATGAAGGGTAAGGCGCCGCAAGCGGCAGGCAGTTTGGGAAGTTTGAGTTTGGGCTTTGCAGCACAGCAGACTGAGCGCAGACTGAAGATTTTCTGGATCATTGCGGCGGGCTACTTTGAGGCTGTGGCCCATGATTTGCTGGGCGCTGACTTGTATATCCGGCGTGTGGCCTCCCGCGTGCTGCTGCAGTACGCTTCTCTGGCCAAGGGCGATACCACCGTGTCCGAGCGCCTGGCGCATGACATGGTCTTTTTCTGCGCCCAGGCGGCCGCCAGTCCGGCTGGTGCCACGCCAGTTCTGGCGGCGGTGCGCGCTGCCTATGGGTTGTCCCGGTTCAAGCCGGTCAATTACGAGCTAGTGCAGTTTGGCCGTTTCGACCCGGCCCTGCTGGCGCAGGCGCGCAAACGAATTGTTTCTGCCAAGGAAGGCTGGTCCTCGCTGTGTGCCGGCGATACCAGTAAAGCCAAAACAGTCGCTGAGCAGTTTGCTCTGGTGACTGAATCGCTGCTCAAGCTCCATCCGCCGAGCGAGCCGCTGGCCCAGGCGTTGAGCCGGGCGATTCAGACCACGGTGAGCAGCGCCCAGGCCCCCGGCATTGAGCTGGCGATGGAAGTGGCCACTTCCATGCTGTATCTGGAAGCGGTCTTTGAAGATCTGGACCCCAACGACCCGCAATTGGCGGTGCGCACTGCCAGCTTGGCCCAGCGCCTGGAAAGCGTGAGGGCAGGGGGCAACCCGCAGCCGCTGGAGAGCTGGATGGAGGAGTTGTACAGCCGCGTCAGCGACAAACAGACCATGGGCAGCGTGGTCGGCGAGCTGCGGGTTTCTCTGGGTGAGCTGGAAAAATCGCTGGACGCATTTTTCCGTAATCCGAAAGACAAGACGACCTTGCAGACGGTTCCTGGCCAGCTGTCCCAGATGCGCGGCGTTTTGTCGGTGCTGGGGCTGGACCAGGCTTGCAAGGCGGTTTTCCGGATGAAGACCAGCGTTCAGAAAATGCTCGACACTGAAACCGACCCGGAACTGGCGCGGGCCGCAGGAACCTTTGAGTACCTTGGCAATAACGTCGGTGCGCTGAGTTTTCTGATCGACATGCTGAATTACCAGCCTGTGCTGGCGAAAAAACTGTTTGTCTATAACGAGGAAAACGGTGAACTCAAGCCCCTCATGGGCCGCGCACCAAGCGCTTTGGAGGCTGCTGAAGTAGCCGTTGCGGTGGACGACAGCGATGCCTTGCCCGTGGAAGTTGCCCTTGTGGCAGCGCCCGGACAAGTGCTCGACATGGCCCCTCCTGCCCAAGAGCAAGAGCGCAGTAATCCTGACCTGCTTGTGGCGCTCGCGGATGGCGCAGCCGCCGCTCCTGTTATTCCCGTTGTTGTGGCCCCTGCTGCCGCTGTGCTGGTGCCCCTTGATCCGTTGCCGCCTCCGCTGGAAATGCTGGTTGCTGCCCCGTCTGTGTTAGTCAAACCACCAGCGCCAGTCCAGGATGAGGGGGCTTTTGATCTGGATCTGACGATGCAATTTACGGATGCGCCCGTTGCTCCGCCTGCACAAGTCAAACTGCCAGCGCCTGTCCAGGATGACGGCGCTTTTGACCTTGATCTGGCGATGGAATTCACTGATGAGCCAGTTGCTGTGCCCGTTGTCGCTGCTGCGCCTGTGGTGAGTCTGGACACTGTGAGCCCGGATCCGCTGCCGCTGGAAATGCTGGCTGCAGCCCCGCCTGCACAAGTCAAGCTGCCAGCGCCTGTCCAGGATGACGACGCGTTTGATCTGGATCTGGCGATGGAATTCCCGGATGCGACCGCAGCGCCTTTGGGTAACCAGCCTGAAGCGCCAGCCAGTGCCTTGACTGCGATGACTCCACCCCCGATGCAAATGCCAGTTGTACCTGCTGCGCCGCCTTTACCTGTGCCTGTTGTCCAGTCGTCAGCTTCGGTCGATTATGAAGAGGATGATGATTTTGATTTGCAGGAGATTTTCCTGGAGGAAGCCCGCGAAGTGGTGGGTAATGCGACACAGGCGATTGACGAGCTGGCCCAGGATCCGGCAGATACCGAGCAATTGACGGTATTGCGCCGTGCTTTTCACACGCTCAAGGGCAGTGCGCGAATGGTCGAGCTCAACGAGTTTGGCGAAGCGGGCTGGGCGCTGGAGCAAATGCTCAACAGCTGGCTCGCCGATCAAAAGCCCGCGACCAAGGAGTTCCGCACCCTGTGCGCCGAGGTCATCGCCGGTTTTGAATCCTGGATTGCCGCGATTGCCCAGAAGCAGGATGCCTCTTGGTCGGCGACAGCGTTTCGCGAAAGCGCCGAGGCCATGCGCCTTGAAGGGCGCTACATTGCCCTGAATCTGTCCGGCCAGGCAGAGGGTGCTTCGACGGCGCCGCCTGCGATTGAAGTGGCAATGCCGGTGGTGCCGCAAGCGCCGCAGGTGCCTGAACAGCCGCCGGTGCCCGAACAGCCGACCGCCCAAGAGTCGCCACCATTTGTGCCAGAGCCAGAGCCAGAGTTAGTACCAGAGCCAGAGGCGCCAGTGCTGACGGATTCTGGGGTTCTGGATGAAGCACAGCCCGTACCCAGCCTGGACTTTTTCGACATCCTTCCTGAGGCCGAACCGATCCAGGTGCTTGAGATCGTTGAGCCAGTGCCAGAAGCTCAAGCAGTCCAGCCTGTCAAGGTGGCTGAAGCACCAGCTCAGGCATCGACAGACGCTTTCGTCACTGAACTGGCTGATATTGATTTCGACAGTTTCTTCACGCTTTCCCCGCAAGACGAGGCTTTGCCCGCCGTGGCTGCGCCGCTGGGCGCGGAACTGGCGCAAAGTTCACCTCCTGAACCGGTATCGGTGGAAGCGATTGAGTTGTCGGCAGCAGATTTTGCCGAACAGTTTCCGATAGGCGCCCAGGCCTATGAGCTAAGCCCGCCTGCAGAGATTAAATTGCCCGTCACCACGCAGCCAGAGCCAGCGCTTTCAGAGCCGATGCCGCTCGCCAGCGCCGAGCCGGTCATGCCCGAGTTTTCCTTGCCGAGGCAGGATGTGTTCGTGCCGGTTACTGCAGTTCAGGTGGGGCATGAAGTGCCTGCCAGCGACAGACCCGACGAAAACGTCATGGTGATTGACGGCTTGCGCATAGGCACAGCGCTGTACAACGTTTATCTTGCGGAGGCTGATCAATGGTCAAGCCACCTGGTGAGCGAGGTGGCTGAATGGTCGCATGAAAATCATCAGCTGGTCAGTGCTTCAACGGTGGCGCTTGCCCACTCCCTGGCGGGCAGTTCTGCAACCGTGGGTTTTCATGCGCTGTCTGAAGTGGCCCGTGCCCTGGAGCACGCCCTGGAGAATTCACGCGATCATCGCAGCTACGATGCCAGCGCCTACAGCGCTCTATTTGTCGAGGCGGCGCAGGATATACGCCGCTTGCTGCACCAGTTTGCCGCTGGCTTCTTGAAACAACCCCAGGCTGATATTCTTGCGCGCCTGAGAAGTCTGGAATTCCCGGATGTGGCCACATCCAGCATGGATGAGTACGAGGCTTACGGCACCGCTGACGAGTCAGAATTCGCCATCGAAGATGATTTTGAATTCCTTTTCACCCCATTGTCCGAGGTGCCAGCGGCTGCCGAAGTCGAGTTCGTTCACGCACCTGAAGCTGTAGTTCAAGCCGTGCTCCCAGCTGAGATTGCGCCTGTGGCTGAAATGGCAGTCTTGACAAAAGCTGAATTTGCAGTCGTTCACGCTGAGCGTCAGGTACCTGCTTCTGTGAATGCAGAAGTTTTGTCATTAAGCGCGGAAAACGCGGATATGACATTGCCTGCTCCTGTAGCTCCCGCTCCCGCTCCAGTCGCCGCGAAGGCTTTCAACGATCATCCCGGTATTGACGACGATATTGACGCCGTTGATGCGATTGATCCAGACCTGTTTCCAATTTTTGAAGAAGAGTGTGAGGACCTGATGCCCCGGCTCAGCGGCGCATTGCGGCATTGGGCCGAGCAGCCTGGCCATCAGGGCGCCCGTCTGGAAGTGCTGCGTGTGCTCCACACCCTCAAAGGCAGCGCCCGTTTGTCCGGCGCGTTGCGACTCGGTGAAATGGCGCACCGGATTGAGTCGGAAATCGAGCATGTCGGCTCCGATGCAGCGCAAAGCCAGGAGTTCGAGCCTTTGCTGACCCGTCTGGACGGAATGCAGGCCGCTTTTGATGCACTGCGGCACAGGGATGAGGCTGCGGCCGGGGTCGAACAAGCCCCCGCCCCTGTGCTTCAAACTGTGCAGCAGTCCTGGACTCCCTCGGAGTCGGAGGTGTTGGAAAGCCTGGGGGCGCCGGAGGAATCGGGCGCGCTGGCGGTTGCCAGCGTCGTCAACAAATTTATCATTCCTGGCCCGCAAGCGATGGTGATGCAGGCGGTGCGGCAAGCGGCCACGGCCTCGATACGGGTGCGCTCGCAGCTGCTTGACCGCATGGTGAATCAGGCCGGTGAGGTGATGATTACCCGCTCGCGCCTGGAGGCCGAGATCGGCCAGTTGCGCGACTCGCTGAACGACATGAGCGGTAACTTGACCCGTTTGCGCCAGCAGCTGCGTGACATTGAGCTGCAGGCTGAAACCCAGATGCAGTCGCGCCTGGCGCTGGCCAAGGAAGCCCAGGCGGGCTTTGACCCGCTGGAGTTCGACCGCTTTACCCGGGTGCAGGAATTGACCCGGATGATGGCCGAATCGGTCAACGACGTGGCCACCGTGCAGCGCACCTTGCAGCGCACGATTGAGGCGACCGAGGATGACCTGATCGCCCAGGGCCGCCAGACGCGTGAATTGCAGCGCGATTTGCTGCGCACCCGGATGGTGGAGTTTGAAAGCATTTCCGAGCGTCTGTACCGCGTGGTGCGCCAGACCGCCAAGGAAATCGGCAAGCAGGTGCGCCTGGACCTGCTGGGCGGAAACCTGGAAATGGACCGGGGCATGCTGGAGCGTATGGTTCCCGCTTTTGAGCATTTGCTGCGCAACTGTGTCAGCCACGGGATTGAATTGCCGCAAGTGCGCACCGCTGCGGGCAAAGACCCTGTCGGCCTCATCAGCATCCATCTGCGCCAGGACGGCAACGATGTGTCCGTCGATTTCAGTGACGATGGCGCCGGTTTGAACCTCAAGCGTATTCGCGAGATAGCGATCCAGCGCAGGCTGATTACAGCCGACCAGGTGCTCGATGACACGGCGGCGGGCAACCTGATTTTCCTGCCCGGCTTTTCAACGGCCACCCAGGTGACCGAAGTGGCAGGGCGCGGCATCGGCATGGAAGTGGTCCGCACGGAGGTCAATGCGCTCGGTGGCCGCATTGAAACCTCCACCGTAGTCGGCCAGGGCTCGCACTTCAAGCTGGTGCTGCCGCTGACCACGGCAGTGACGCAGGTGGTGATGATCCGCGCCGACAAGCTGTCCGTCGGTGTGCCGGCCAATGTGGTGGAAACCGTGCGCCGCATCTCCATCAAGGAGCTGCAGCAGGCCTACAACACCGGCACGCTCGATGTTGCTGGCGAGATGGTGCCCTTTTTCTGGGCCGGTGCGCTGTTGCAGGCGTCGCACCACAGCAGTGAAGTGCAGACCAAGACCACGCCGGTGGTGATTTTCCGAAGTGCCGCCCAGCGCTTGGCCCTGCATGTCGATGAAGTGCTGGGTAATCGCGAAGTGGTGGTGAAAAATCTGGGTCCGCAGCTCTCGCGCTTGCCAGGCATGGCCGGGATGTCCGTGCTGCCCTCGGGCGCAGTGGTCTTGATTTACAACCCGGTGGCGCTGGCGGCGGTTTATGGCCAGCAGGCGCGCTCATGGAGCGCCGACCAGGCCGAGCCGCACATGCTCGAAGGCGCTGGCGGCAGCGCTGCAAGGGCGCCGGTGAAGATACAGGTCGCCCGGAAAATCCCGCTGATTCTGGTGGTCGATGACTCCATCACCGTGCGACGCGTGACCCAGCGCATGCTGCTGCGCGACGGCTACCGCGTGGCCCTGGCGGCCGACGGCCTGCAGGCACTGGAGCGCTTGCAGGACGAACTGCCAGCCGTGGTGCTGTCTGACATTGAAATGCCGCGCATGGACGGCTTCGACTTGGCGCGCAACATCCGGGGCGATGAGCGCCTGAAGAAGCTGCCCATCATCATGATCACGTCGCGGATCGCCGAGAAGCACCACGAGCATGCCAAGGAACTGGGCGTTGACCATTACTTGGGCAAACCGTACTCCGAAGACGAGCTGATGAAGCTGGTGCGGCATTACTGCGCGCTGGAGGCTGCGGCTGCTGTGGGCGCCGTTGCCGCTTGAGCAGCGCGGGCAGCATGACGGCGGGTTTCAGCCGGGCTTGATGATCGCGTAGCGCTGCAGCGTCAGCTTGCGCGCTTCATCATGCACAACCAGGGGCTTCGGGTAGTTCTGGCCTAATGCCACGCCCGCCGCCAGAAGCTCCATCGCCCCGGCCAGCCAGGGGCTGTGCAGCGCAGGCCCGCTCAGTCCGGCCAGCACCGGCAGGTAGCGGCGGATGAATTTTCCTTCGCTGTCAAACTTTTCGCTCTGGCTGACGGGGTTGAAAATGCGGAAATACGGCTGCGCATCACAGCCCGTGCTGGCGGCCCACTGCCAGCCGCCGTTGTTCGAGGCCAGCTCAAAATCATTGAGCTTTTCGGCAAAGTAGCGCTCGCCCCAGCGCCAGTCGATCCCCAGATCCTTGACCAGAAAGCTCGCCGTCACCATGCGCAGGCGGTTATGCATGTAGCCGGTCTGGTTGAGTTGCGCCATCGCCGCATCGACCAGCGCATAGCCGGTTTGCCCCGCGCACCAGGCTTTGAACAGCGCCTCGGCTTGCTCGCCTTGCTCCCAGACGATGGCGTCATAAGCGGGCTTGAAGGCGTGCTGAACCACATACGGAAAATTGCTCAAAATCTGGGCGTAAAAATCGCGCCAGATCAGCTCACTGAGCCAGCTGGCCGCGCCTTCGCAGCCGGTTTGCGACTGCGCCAGCGCGCTGGCCGCCAGCTGGCGGATGGACACGGTGCCAAAGCGCAGATGCACGCCCAGATAACTCGGGCCTTTGAGCGCCGGGAAATCGCGGCTGCTTTGGTAGCGCGCCATGCGGCCCGCAAAGTCCTCCAGCAGCGCCGCGCCGCCCCGGCTGCCCGTCGGGATTTTCAAGGCGGACAGATTCGTGGCTTCAAACCCGAGATCGGCCAGCGTTGGCACGCGTCGGCGCTCATCAAGTGGTCGGTCGGCCAGCGCGGCGGCGTATTTTTCCACCGGATAGGCTTGGAGATAAAACGGGTTGACTTTCTTCAGCCAGGCATTTTTATAAGGCGTGAACACGCTGTAGGGCTTGCCCGCCAGCGTCAGCACTTCCTGCCGCTCAAAAATCACATGGTCCTTGAAATGGTGAAACGCCACGCCTTGCGCCGCCAGCGCGGCCTCAATGGCAGCATCGCGCGCCAGCGATTGCGGCTCGTCATCGTGGTTGGCAAAGACGGCCTGCACCCCGAGTTGGGCGGCGAGCGCGGGCAGGGCGCTGATGGCCGTCGCGTGGCGCACCAGCAGGCCGACATGCTCGGCGCCGCATTCCCGCCCGAGCTGCGCAAGCTGCGCGTCCAGCTCCACCAGCGATTCGCGGATGAACTCGACCCGGCGGTCGGCGCGCGGCAGGGCGTCGAGAATCTCGCGGTCAAAGACAAACAGGCAAAACACCCGTCGGCACGATTTCAGCGCGTGGTAGAGCGCAGCATTGTCTTCAATCCGTAAATCGCGCCTGAACCACATCAGGGCGCTGGTGTATTTTTTATCCATAGAGCTGTGATGGTAGCGAGTCGGTGTCGGGCTGGCTGCAACGCGTAAAATCAGCGGATGGCCTCGGACTCTCCTTCCCCCTCAATGAACCTTACGCACCATTTCCTGATCGCCATGCCCGGTCTGGAGGATGAGGCCTTCGCCAAAAGCGTGGTCTATATGTGCGAGCACACTGAGCGCGGCGCCCTCGGACTGGTCATCAACAAGCCCGGCGACATCAACGTCAAGGAGCTGTTCGACAAGGTCGATTTGCCGCTGCGCCGCGAGGATCTGGCGCTGGCGCCGGTGTTTCAGGGCGGGCCGGTGCAGACCGAGCGCGGCTTTGTGCTGCACGAGTCCATGATGCCCGGCCACGAATCGATTTACGCCTCCAGCCTGTCGATTCCCGGCGGCCTGGAGATGACGACTTCGCGCGATGTGCTCGAAGCACTGTCCAGCGGCGCCGGTCCGCGCCGTGTGTTTGTCTCGCTGGGCTACTCGGCCTGGGGCGAGGGCCAGCTTGAATCCGAGCTGCTGGACAATAGCTGGCTGACCGTGGCCGCCGATCCGGGCGTGATTTTCGACACCCCCGTCGATGAGCGCTACGACAAGGCGCTGCTGCTGCTGGGCCTGCAAAGCTGGATGCTTTCGCCTGTCGCTGGTCATGCATGAGGCTGGATCAGCGCCGCTGAACAACGCGCCCCCGCAGCCCATCAGGCTGCAGACCTTTCTGGCGTTTGACTACGGTTTCAAGCGCACCGGCGTGGCCTCGGGCAACATTTTGACGCGCACTGCCAGCCCGCAGGCGACGATTGCCGCTGAGGGTGTGGCCCGCTTCCCGCTGATTGAGGCGCGCATCAAGCTCTGGCAGCCCGACGCGCTGGTCGTCGGCGTGCCGTTTCACCCCGACGGCGCCAGCCACGAAAACACCGTGCGTGCGCAAAAATTCGCCCGTCAGTTGCGCGGGCGTTTTGGCCTGCAGGTGTTCGAGGTTGATGAGCGCTACAGCACCACCGAAGCGCTGGCGGGCGGCGCCAAAGATGCCGACGCCGCCTCGGCCTGCATCATTCTGGAACAATTTTTAAGGAGTCTTCCATGACCAGTCTGGTTCTCAATGCTGAGGCGCTGTATGCCGAGCTGCTGCGCGGCCTGCGCCAGCATCTGGCGGCCTGCGCGCAGCCGCCGCGTCTGGTCGGCGTGGCCTCGGGCGGCGCCTGGCTGGCCCAGCGCCTGCAGCAAGACCTTGGCTTGCCCGGCGAATGTGGCGTTTTATCTTCTGCCATGCACCGCGACGATTTTTCCCGGCGTGGCCTGGCCAGCAGCGCCCAGACCGCGCTGCCGTTTGATGTCAACGGCGCGCACCTGATCGTGATTGACGATGTGCTCTACACCGGGCGCACGCTGCGCGCCGTGCTCAACGAGCTGTTTGACTATGGCCGCCCGGCCAGCGTCAAGCTGATGGTGCTGGTGGACCGGGGCGGGCGCGAGCTGCCGGTGCAGGCCGATCTGGCCGCCGTGCGCTTGAGCCTGCCCGCCACGCAAAAACTCCGGCTGGCGCGCACCGAAGAGGGAACATTCACCTTCGCGCAGCAGTCCCAGCCGGTGCAGGCGCCCGCCATCAGCGTCAACCCAGAACATTAAGCCGGCCCGCGCCTTGCGAGCGCCAGCGGAAAAAAAAGGAAAAAGGAACCCCCAGCGTGTTGTACCGACGAAATCCCCAACTCAACAAGAATGGCGAACTGATCCATCTGCTGTCCACCGAAGGCCTGCCCAAGGCCATCCTGACGCAGATTCTGGACACCGCCGAAAACTTTGTCTCCGTCAGCAGCCGCGAGGTGAAAAAAGTCCCGCTGCTGCGCGGCAAAAGCGTTTTCAATTTGTTTTTTGAAAACTCGACGCGCACCCGCACGACGTTTGAAATTGCCGCCACGCGATTGTCGGCCGATGTCATCAACCTGGACATTGCCCGCTCTTCCGCGTCCAAGGGCGAGTCGCTGCTGGACACGATTGCCAACCTGAGCGCGATGGCCGCTGACCTGTTCGTGGTGCGCCACAGCGAGTCCGGCGCGCCTTATTTAATTGCCCAGCATGTCGCGCCGCACGTTCACGTCGTCAACGCCGGTGACGGGCGCCACGCGCACCCGACGCAGGGCTTGCTGGACATGTTCACCATCCGGCATTACAAAAAAGATTTCAGCAACCTGACTGTCGCCATCGTCGGCGACGTGCTGCATTCGCGCGTGGCGCGCTCGGACATCCACGCGCTGACCACGCTGGGCTGCGCCGAAGTGCGCGTCGTCGGCCCCAAGACGCTGGTGCCCGCCGACATGGCGCAAATGGGCGTGCGCGTGTGCAACACGCTCGAAGAGGGCATACGCGGCGTTGACGTCATCATCATGCTGCGGCTGCAGAACGAGCGCATGAGCGGCGCGCTGCTGCCCAGCAGCCAGGAGTTTTTCAAGAGCTTTGGCCTGACCCCGGAAAAGCTGCAACTGGCCAAACCCGACGCCATCGTGATGCACCCCGGCCCGATCAACCGGGGCGTGGAAATCGACTCGGCCGTGGTCGATGGCGCGCAAAGCGTCATCCTGCCGCAGGTCACTTTTGGTATTGCGGTGCGCATGGCTGTCATGAGCATCGTCGCAGGAAACGACGCATGAAATTACTGATTAAAAACGGCCGCGTGATTGACCCGGCCAGCGGATTTGACGAAGTCGGCGATGTCGCCATTGCGGCTGGCCGCATCGTGGCGCTCCAGGGCCAGATTGCCGATTTCGCGCCGAACAAGACGATTGACGCCAGCGGCTGCATCGTCATGCCCGGCCTGATTGACCTGTCGGCGCGGCTGCGCGAGCCCGGCCACGAGCACGAGGGCATGCTGGAGAGCGAACTGGCCGCCGCCGTCGCGGGCGGCGTGACCAGCCTGGTCTGCCCGCCCGACACCGAGCCGGTGTTAGATGAGCCGGGCCTGGTGGAAATGCTCAAGTTCCGTGCCGAGAAAATGCACCAGTCGCGCGTCTTCCCGCTGGGCGCGCTGACCCGCGCTTTAAAAGGCGAGGCGCTGACCGAGATGGTCCAGCTCACCGAGTCGGGCTGCGTCGGTTTCAGCCAGGCCGAGGTGCCGCTGGCGAATACGCAGGTCTTGATGCGCGCCCTGCAGTACGCCACCACCTTTGGCTACAGCGTCTGGCTGCGCCCGCAAGAGCTGCACCTGGGCAAGGGCGTGGCCGCCAGCGGCGCTCTTGCCACGCGGCTGGGCCTGAGCGGCGTGCCAGTGCTGGCCGAAACGATTGCGCTGCACACGATTTTTGATTTGGTGCGTGCCACCGGCGCGCGCGTGCATCTGTGCCGCATCAGCAGCGCCGCTGGCGTGGCGCTGGTCGCCCAAGCCAAGGCCGAGGGGCTGAATGTGACCTGCGATGTCAGCATCAACAGCCTGCACCTGACCGATGTCGATATCGGCTACTTCGACAGCCGCATGCGCCTGGACCCGCCACTGCGCCAGCAGCGTGACCGCGACGCGCTGCGGCGCGGCCTGCTCGACGGCACGATTGACGCGCTGGTCTCGGACCACACGCCAGTCGATGAAGACGCCAAGACCCTGCCCTTTGCCCAGGCCGAGCCCGGCGCCACCGGCCTGGAGCTGCTGCTGAGCCTGGCCTGCAAATGGGGCGAAGACAGCCAGGCCGGTCTGGTGCGGGCGCTGGCCGTGCTGACCAGCGAACCGGCGCGCGTGCTGGGCAGCGCACTGGGCACGCTGCAGGCCAGCGCGGGCCGTCTGGTCAAGGGCGGCGTGGCCGACATCTGCATTTTTGACCCGGCCAGCAGTTGGACGGTGGCGCCCGCTGCCCTGCGCAGCCAGGGCAAGCACACGCCGTTTGCGGGCTATGAGCTGCCCGGCCAGGTGCGCTACACGCTGGTGGGCGGGCTGGTGGCTTTTGAGCGTGCCTGACCGATGGGACTTTGCCATCGCGGGCCGCTGGCGGCTGGACGACAGCCGTTTCAGGACTTGAGGGCCTGTCAGGCGCTGGCATGAGGCGCCTCAAGGGCGGCTGGCGCCTGCTGCGCGTGCTGGGCCATATTCTGGCTGGGCTGTGGATTGTCGCCATGCGCCTGCCGCGCCTGCCGCAGGCGCAGCAAAATGCGCGGGTCCAGGTCTGGGCCGTCGCGCTGCTCGGCCATCTCGGCATCACGCTGGAGGTGCGCGGCCAGCCGCCGGTGACCGGGCCGGTGCTGCTGCTGGCCAACCATATCTCCTGGCTGGACATTCCGGTGATGCACGCGGCGCACCACTGCCGCTTTGTTTCCAAGTCCGATGTGCAGGACTGGCCGCTGGTCGGCACGCTGGCCACGGCGGCGGGCACGCTCTACATCGAGCGCAGTTCGCGCCGCGATGCGTCGCGCATGGTCGGCCTGATGGAAGCGGCGCTGCGCGACAACGACGTGCTGGCGGTGTTTCCCGAAGGCACCACCGGCGACGGGCGCACGCTGCTGCCGTTTCATGCCAACTTGCTGCAGGCGGCCGTGTCGGCCGATGCGCTGGCCCAGCCGGTCGGCCTGCGCTTTGTCGATCAGGCCAGCGGTCAGGCGAGCCACGCGCCCAGCTATATCGGCGATGAAAGCCTGCTGGGGTCAATCTGGCGCACCGTTTGCGCGCCGCCGCTGGTGGCTGTCGTGCATTACGGCCAGCCCGAGCGCGCCCAGGGCCGCGAGCGCCGTGCCTGGATCGCCCAGCTGCGCGAGACGGTGGACGAGCTGCGCCAGCGCTGAGGTCTGAGGGCAACGCAGCACATCAAAATTGCAGGCCTGAGCCTACGCATTTCTCATCCATGGGCTTATCCCGGTCCGACGGTTTTATTTCTACTATTTGTTGTCTGTCAAAAAAGCTGTGGCACGGCGTGAGTTCGTCCCCGGCTTGAGGCCGATTTCAACATCTTCAGGAGAAAAGCATGAACAATGATCGTCTGGAAGGCAACTGGCTGCAGTTCAAGGGCAAAGTCAAGGAGCAGTGGGGCAAATTGACCGATGACGACCTGGATGTCATTGTCGGCAAGCGCGACCAGTTGCTGGGCAAGATTCAGGAGCGCCACGGCCTCACCAAGGAGGCCGCTGAAAAGCAGCTGGCCCAATGGCATGAGCGCCACCCGAGCAATTTCTTCAAGAAAGAGTGAGCGGGCACTCGCCACATTTTGACTTTTTCTCTTCTTCAAAAATAACCCAAGGATTTGTGATGAAAACCAGACTTCTCGTGTTGAGCGCTGCCATTTCTTGTACGTTTGCTGGCAACGTCATGGCGTTGACCAAGGCCGAATACAAAATGCATAAAAATCAGATCAGTGCTGATTACAAGGTCAACCGTGACAAATGCGCGGCTCTTCAAGCCAACGCCAAGGACATCTGCGTGTCCGAAGCCAAGGGCAGCGAAAAAATCGCCAAGGCCGAGCTCGAAGCCCAGTACAAGCCAGGCGCCAAAAACACCCAGAAAGTGGCCATGGCCAAGGCCGATGCCGCCTACGACACCGCCAAGGAAAAGTGTGATGATCTGGCGGGAAATGCCAAGGATGTATGTGTCAAGGACGCCAAGGCCGCCTATGTGAAGGCCAAGGAAGACGCCAAAGTTGTCAAGGCCTCGTCTGACACCACGAAAGATAAAGCTGAAAAAATGAACGAGGTCAAGAAAGATGCCCGCACCGAAACGCGTGAAGCGGACTACAAGGCGGCCAAGGAACGCTGCGACAGTTTGGCCGGCATGGCCAAGGACAACTGCCTGAGTGACGCCAAAACAAAATACGGGATGTAAATCAAGGCATGGGCGCCTGCTAAAGTCCAAGGTTCAGCCCGCTTGCCAGGCTTCACTCTTCACCTTTACAGATTGCATCCCATGCCACAACTTACCCCCGCAGGCCAGCAGGCCATCCAGGAGGTGGCTCAGCGCCACGGCTTTAGCTTTGACGCTGTGGCGTCCATGCTCGACTCGGTCATCAACGGCAATGGCAGCATGGCCCAGTTCAGCCACCCCGAATTCGGCGGCTCCGGTCAGTGGATGCAGGGCGGCATGACGATGATCGGCGACATGTTCAACAACTACCTCAAGGGCCGTGTTGATAACCTGTGCGCCGAGCTGGCCCGCTTGGTGTCCAGCCAGCCCGACCTGATCCGCACCGGCAGCTTTCAGAGCCAGACCCAAAATGGCAACACCGCCGTCAACAGCTGGGGCGGCGCCTCATCCGGCAGCGCGAACAACCCGAACAGCCTGTTTACCCCGGCGCCGCCCGACTGGTGGGGGCCGGATTTGAAATTTCCGAACAGCTCGGGCGGCCAGAACGGCATGCGCTACGCCTGGTTCTCGCAGGCGCACCGGCTGGCGCTGGAGTCCAACGGCGACGTGACGATTTACGACACGCTCGACCATCAAATTGGCGGCGTCTCGCAGCAAAGTGGCAGTCTCACGCCATCGTTTTCCAGCCAGTACGGCTATGTGGATTTGTCGCGCCTGCCCGTGGTCAGCGTTAACGGTGTGGCGCCTATGGCACCAGCCCAGCCCGCGCAGTCCTTTGCGCCAGTCAATAACAGCAACGGCTACAACAACGCGCCGACCTATAGCAACAACGCGTCCTCAAACAGCGCGCCCGCCAGCTCAGGCGGGGATGGCGACATTTTTGCTCGCCTTGAAAAACTCGCCGCGCTGCAAAGCCGGGGCATTCTGAGCGAGCAGGAATATTCCGCCAAGAAGGCTGAGCTGCTGAGCCGACTTTAAGGCGGCTAGCCCTATGAGGGCTCCCTTTGCGGGTATCGGGTTGTGACCCCGCCTCAGACAACAAAAAACCCGCTGTAGCTATGAACTACGCGGGTTTTGAGGGGGTATGACACGACTTGATTTAAGCAGGTGGTGCCGCCAACAGGAATCGAACCTGTATCTAGCACTTAGGAGGCACTCGTTCTATCCGTTGAACTATGGCGACTTGTCTTTGCCGGTTGCGAAGATCAGGAATTGTATGCGCTGCAAGGGGGTTCCTGAAAGACCAGCCCGCCTCAGTCATACGGAATGGTAAAAATCAGGTCCACCGCGCTTTGCTGGCCCGCCTGGGCGCGCAGCGTGAAGCGCCGCGACAGGTCATAGAACACGTACAGCGTGCCCATAGTGCCTGAAATGCTGCGTTCATAGGCCGCATAAAAGTTGCGCGAAAAGCGCTTGCCCAGCGTGACGGCGCCGCTGCTGGCGCTGCCGTCGGCATTGGTGGAGGCGCCGCGAAACGACAGCTCATCCAATCCCAGCGAAGCCGCCAGACCGCCCGACGTGCTGCCCGCCTTGCTGCCCAGCAGCGCCAGCGCCGCCTGTTGCAGCAGGGCCGCTTCCGCGCCGCCCGAGGCCGAGGCCCGCCCGACAACCAGCCAGGAGAGCTTTTCCGCGTCCGCCAGTTCCGGCTCGGCGTACAGGCGCACGCTGGGCAGCAGGGCGGTGCCGGTGATCTGCACGCCCACGCGCTGCGTCAGGTTCGGGCGGATCGCCAGGATGTTGAGCGTCGGGTTGTCCAGCGCGCCGGTAAAGCGCACTATGCCGCGTTCAATCTCCAGGCGCTGGCCGTAGGCGCGGTACTGGCCGCCGGAGGTGCGCACCGTGCCGTTCAGGCGGGGCTGGTTCTGCGCCGTGCTGCTCAGCGCCAGGGTGCCGCGCACCAGGGTGTCCATGCCCTTGCCCTGAATCTGAAAGTCGCGGCCCAGGTCGATCTGCACCGCCAGCTTGACGGGCCGTGTGGCCTTGTCGGCGGCGGCTGCGCTGGCTGGGGCTGGCGCTTGCGGGCCGACAGTCGTGCCGCCGGGGGCGCGCACGATGACATCGTCGCCCAGCCGGGGCGTGCCCTCGTCGGGCAGCAAGATGCGCGCTTGGTCGATCAGCAGCTTGCCGGTCAGTTCGCTTTGCCCGCCCTTCAGGCTGGCCTGGACATCGCCCGAGACGGTGACTTGGCGGTCGGTGCGCAGGCTGGCGCGCAGGCGTTGCAGTTTGGCGTCGAGCTGGACTTGCGCCTGGCCGTCTATCCAGCCCGCTTCGCCTTGGGCGGTCAGCGTGCCGCCTGTGCCCTTGTCGCCCGCGCCCTGCAGCGTGAACTCGCTGATGCGAATGCGCGTGCCGTCCAGGCTGGCGCGCAGCCGACCGTGGCCGAACTCGATGCCATCGACGACCGAGCGCAGCGCCATGTCGTCGGCCTGCAGACTGCCCGCCAGACTGGGCGCCGCCCGCGTGCCGCTGACGGCCACATCGGCGCCGAGCGAGCCGCGCAAGCGCCAGCCCGGCGGCGCCAGCAGCGACCACACGCCGATGCGCGGCAGCTGGGCGCGCAGCTGGCCATTGAGCGGCGCATCCAGCGGCCAGCCCCAGCTGCTTTGGCCGTCGGCGCTGGTGGTGCGCGCCAGCCGCGTCTTGAGCTGGCCGTCGGCGTTGCCTGCGCGCTCGCTATCCCAGCGCAAGGCCACGCTCACGGCGTCGCCGACGCTTTCCAGCGAGACTCTGGCCTGTTTGACGCCAGCGGCCACCCGCATCGAGTTGCCCTGCGCGCCCTCGGCCTGCACCGTGATGTCGCCGCTGCTGCGCGCCAGACTGGCTTTGAGTTTCAAGGTGTTGCTGAGCGCGGCATCCCACTGGCCATCAAAGATCATGTTGCCGCCCAGACCGGCACCGGCCAGTTGTGGACCGGCGACCAATTCGATCCAGGCCATAGGCAGGCCGGTGAGCTTGCCAGCGGTGATGAGCTCGCCCGCCCGCCAGCGCACCGGTTGCCAGGCCAGCGTGGCCGGGGCGGCTTGGGACACGGTGGACGCCTGGGCCTTGCCCGTCGGCGCGCTCAAGACTGCCTGACCAGCGCCGCTTTCAAAAGCGCCGCCTGCGCTGGTCGGCGTCCATTTGAGCGGCACGCTGGCGCTGGTGGCCAGCCGCCACGCGCCGGCGCCCAGCGCCGGGTCTTCGACGCTGAGGCTCAATTGCTCGAGCAGGCCTTTCCAGGCGGCGCCGGGCGTGGCGGGCGTGGCGGACGCAGCGGCGGGTTTGAGGCGCCCGCCGCTGGCGGCCAGTTGCAGGCTCAGGCGGCGCTGGTCCAGCTCAACCCGGCCTTGCGCGGCTAGCCGGGCCTGACTCAGACGGCCTGACAGCGTGGCTTGCAGGGCGCGGATTTTAAGCAGGCCGGTGCTGGCCGGGGCGGGTTTGGGCGGTGTGGCTGTCGCTGTTGACGTGGCGGCGTCAGCCGAAGCCGAAGCTGGGGCCGGGGTCCGCGCTGCGGCCTTGGCGGCGGGTTGCCAGTCCAGCGAAGGCAGGTTCAGCCTGGCCTGCAGCGCCGGATCCTGCCAGCCGCCTTGCCAGCTAGCCTGCAACTCGCCCCCGCCGCTGGCCGAGGCGCCCCGCAGCGCTGCGGGCAGGCCGGGCAGTGTCTGCAGCCAGCGCAGGATCTGGGCGGCGTCGCGGCCGTGCAGGCTCAATTCGCCGCCGCCGCTGGTTTCGGCCAATTGACCGGTCACTTTGGCGTCCAGGCCGGGCGCGGTCAAGGCCAGCTGGCCCTGGCCGCTTTTGGCCGTAGGTTGAAGCTCAAGCTGGCCGCTCAGTTCGGCTTCGGCGGTGCGGATTTTCAGGGCCGACAGCGTCAACGTGCCGCTCGCCAGTTGCGGGTTCCAATGGCCGGTAGCGCTGGCGTCGCGCAGGCCGATCTGCGCCAGCAGCCGGTTCTGGCCCGAAGCCGAAGCGGGGGCGGAAGAGGAGGCTGAGGCTGAGGCGCTGGACGCGCGCGGCTTCCCAGCCCCGCCAGCGGCCTGAAGGCTGGCGTCAAATTGCGTGGCCGCGCCCTGGCCGCTTAAGTCGGCCCGGCCGTCCAGCAGCAACGGCCCGAGCCGGGTGTGAAGCTGGGCCGGGTTGACCCGCTTGAGCGTGGCGCTGAGGGTCCAGGCGGGCGCGGGCGCCGGGCCGGTGGCCGAAGCCGAAGCCGATTTTCCGGCCGCCGCCGGGCTGCGCCAGTCGCCGCTGGCCAGCAGTTCGCCGCCGCCCAGGCTGGCTTTAAGGCTGCGCACCAGCGCCGTGCCGTTGCGCCACTCGCCCTGCGTGTCCATCTGCGCCAGCGGCAGGCGGTGCTGGTCCCACGGGCCGGGCAGGGCGTTGGTCAGTTTGAGGTCCAGCAGCCAGGCCGCGCTGGCCTTGGCTGCTGTGCTGGCGAGCGGCTGCACTTTGGCGTGGCCGGTCAGCAGGGTTTGCGGCGCGTCCGGCCACAGCGCGGCCAAGTCCAGATCGTGGAAATCCGCATCGGCCAGCGCCAGCGGCTGCGCGGCCCAGGGCGTGACTTGCGCGCTGGCGCTGGCGTGGGGTTGGACGGTTTTTTCTGTGCCCGCAGCAGGCGTGGCGCTCACTTTTAACTCGGCCTTGACGGCCAGTTCCGTCAGCGGGCCGCTGGCCGTTGCCTCAAAGCGCAGCGGCACGGCGGCCTCGCGCTTGGGCAGGTTGACGCTGAGTGCGCCCGATAGCGCGGCCTCCAGCCGGAGCGGCGCGCTGGCCGACAGGCTGGCGCGCCCGCTGTAGCGGCCGCTGGCGACCTGCGCGCTGGCCAGCGCCAGCTGGTGGCGCAGGCCGTCGAAGTCATAGCGCCCGGCAATGCTGGACGCAGAAAACTTGCTGGCGCCCTGAACATCAAGCTGGCCGAGCGAGAAATCCGCCAGCGTCACCCGTAGCGGCAGCGCGATGGCGCCGGGCGGGATGCTGGGTTTGGGCGGGCGCTGGTCGTCGGCCTGAACGCTGGCGGCGCTCAGGCGGTCGATCTGGAGACGCCCGTCGAGCAGCGCGCGCGGCTGCCAGGCCAGGCTGACATCGCGGGCCAGCACTTTGAGGCCATCTTTTTCCCACTGCAGCTGGTCGATGTGACCGCCTGCGCGCAGCGAGCCGCTGACGTTTTGGGCGCTCAGCGGTTGGGATTTTTCGATCCAAGCCAGCGCCGTGGCCAGCGAGCCGTCCGTGCCTGTCCACCACCAAAGTCCGCCCGTCGCCGTGAGCGCCAGCGCGGCGAGGCCGCCGCTCGCCCAGGCCGCCGCCTTGCGCCAGCGGCGCGGCGCTGGCGGCGCAGCGGAGGCGGAGGGCGCAGCGGAAGCGCTGGAAACGGCAGGTGCTTCGGGCGCGGCCGCTGCCTCAGAGTTGGCCGAGGCGGGCGTGCCGTCGGGTTTGTTCAGATCCGCCATCAGAAAACAAAGCCCACGCTGATGTGCAGGCGCACTTGTTTGACCTTGACGCCGTAAGCCAGGTCCATCTGCAGCGGGCCAATCGGGCTTCTCCAGCGCAAGCCGGTGCCCAGGCCGACGGACGGGCGCAGGTTCTGCGGCTTGTCGGCGACGGCGCCTGCGTCGATAAAGAAGGTGTTTTCAAACTCGCTGGGCCGGCCTTTGAGCAGCATCGGGCGCTGCCATTCGACGCTGGCCACGGCCAGGTAGCGGCCCGGGCCGGTCACACCGCTGGCCAGCGCGATGCCGATGTCGCGGTAGCTGTAGCCGCGCACCGTGGTGTCGCCGCCGGTGCGAAACAGCTGGGTGCTGGGCACGCGCGCCGTGTCTTTGGCCAGCACCGCGCCGCCTTCGGCGCGCAGCGCCAGGCGCCCGCTGCTCAGCGGCTGTATGCCCAGCCAGCGGCCGACGGCGCGGGTAAAGGGCTGGCGATCCTGCCCCAGCGTGGTGCCCGCACCCAGCTCAAAGCCCAGGCCGTAGCCCTTGCCGGGAAAGGGCAGGCTGTCGAAATAGCGCCCGGTCCAGACATAGTTGGCCGTCAGCGCCGAGCCGTCGCCGGTGTCGGCGGCGGTCGTGCCCGGCAGGCCGCTGCCCTGGACGCTGGCCCGGTCATATTGCAGGTACAGGGTGCGGTCAATGCGCTCGCTGACCTGAATGCGGCCAAAGCGCAGGCGCTGCGCCTGGGTGATGAGCTCGTTGTCGTTCAGGCGCTCAACGCGGCCCAGCGCGCTCCAGCGCCAGCCCGCCTCGTCGGGAATGGCGGTCCATTCGGTCTGGGCCGAGGGCGATTTTTTCTCCAGCTGCAGCTTGGTGACGGCGCGCCAGTCGATGCCGGGCACACGCTGGTGCGTGTGCTCAATCGAGGCGCGCAGCCCGCTGTCGGTGGTCATGCCTACGCCGAGAATGATTTTTTGCAGCTTGGCCTCGCGCAACTGGACCTGCACCGGCACGGCCTGCGGATCGTCCTCTGGGTTGATGAAGACATAGGCCGAATCAAAGTAGCCGCTGGAGGCCAGCCGCTGCTGCGCCTGCACCAGCTGGTTCTGGTCATAGACGGCGCCCGCCTGCAGGCGCGCCAGACGCGGCACCAGCACCGGGTCATAGCGCTGCAGGCCGCTGACCCGCAGCGGCCCGAGGCGGTACAGCGGGCCGGAATCGTAGTGCAGGTTCAACTTGGCCAGGCCAGTTTGGGCGTCGATGTCGGCCAGGGCGCCAGCGAGCTGGCCGGCCGGGTAGCGGCGCGCCAGCAGCTGGCGCAGCGCCTGGGTCTTGGCGCTGTCCCAGCCGTCCTGGGTGAAGCGCTCGCCGCTGGGCAGGCGCCAGCCGCGCTGGATGGCGCTGCGCTGGGCGATGGCGTCTTCATCGGGCGAGTCGGCAATGTCGCCGGAAAAGTTGACGCCCACAGCGCCGACATGGGTGGCCGCGCCCGGCTCGACCGCCACCACGATAGTCGGGCGTTCATTGAGGCCGCCCTCGCGGGTGATGCGGATCTGGGGGCTGAAGTAGCCCAGCGTGCCCACCAGGCTGCGCACATTGCGCTCGGCCAGCAGCATCAGCCGGGCCAGCTCGGCCTCATCCAGATCGGTCACGGCCCGGTAGCGCTGCAGTTCCAGATGCTTTTCCAGCAGCTCGCGCACCTCTTGGGGCGCCCGCACGGTGATGTCAAAGGCGCTGACTTGCGGCTCGGCGCCGGTGGGGCCGATGGCGCCTTCGGGCGTGGGCTCTGGCGTGATTTTTTCGGGTGGCGCTGCGGGGGCTGCGGTCTGCGCGCCAGCGGCGGGCGCCAGCGCGCTGGCTGTCAAGGCAAAAAGGGCAAAGGCCAGGCGGCTGCGGATCAAGCCTGCAGCGCCCCGGGCTGGCCGACAAAGGGGATGGGAGAGTGTCACGGCGCGCAGTTTAACAAGGGCGCTTATTTGGACAGCAGGCGTATCGCCTCTTCCAGCCCCTTGAGGGTCAGCGGGTACATGCGCTGGCCCATGAGTTGCTGGACCACGCCAATGCTCTGGCGGTACTGCCAGATGCCTTCGGGCTCGGGGTTGATCCACGCGAACTTGGGGAAAGCATTGGTCAGCCGCCCCAGCCACTCGGCCCCCGCTTCCTCGTTGCTGTATTCGACGCTGCCGCCCGGCTGCAAGATTTCATACGGGCTCATGGTGGCGTCGCCGACAAAGATCAGTTTGTAGTCCTTGTTGTACTTGCGGATGATGTCCCAGGTGGGGAATTTCTCGGCAAAGCGGCGCCGGTTGTTCTTCCACATGAAGTCATAGACGCAGTTGTGGAAATAATAAAACTCCAGGTGCTTGAATTCGGCCTTGACGGCGCTGAACATTTCTTCGACGCGGTGGATGTGGTCGTCCATGGTGCCGCCCACGTCCATCAGTAACAACACTTTCACATTGTTGTGGCGCTCGGGCACCATCTTGATGTCCAGCCAGCCCGCATTGGCGGCGGTGGCGCGGATGGTGTCGGGCAAATCCAGCTCTTCGGCATTGCCCAGCCGGGCGAATTTTCGTAAGCGGCGCAGCGCCACCTTGATGTTGCGCGTGCCCAGCTCCTGCGTGTCGTCGTAATCTTTATAAGCGCGCTGGTCCCAGACTTTCACCGCGCTGCGGTTGCGGCTTTTTTCCTGGCCGATGCGAATGCCCTGCGGGTTGTAGCCGTTCGCGCCAAAGGGCGAGGTGCCGCCGGTGCCAATCCACTTGCTGCCGCCCTCGTGGCGCTCTTTTTGCTCTTCAAAACGCTTTTTCAGCGTTTCCATCAGCTCGTCCCAGCCCATCTTTTCAATCTTGGCCTTGTCCTCGGGGCTGAGTTCAAGTTCGAGGTTCTTGCGCAGCCAGTCGAGCGGAATTTCTTTCGTGAAATCGGCCAGCATTTCCACGCCCTTGAAGTAGGCCGCAAAAGCGCGGTCGAACTTGTCGTAGTGCTTTTCGTCTTTCACCAGGATGGTGCGGCTGAGGTAGTAGAAATCGTCTATTTTGTACGCGCTGTCGGTTTCTTCGCCGTCCGGGCCGGGTTGACCGCTGTTCGGGCCGACGACGCCCGCCTGCAGCGCTTCGAGCAGCATCAGGAATTCCTTGACGGAAACGGGCAGCTTGGCCGCGCGCAGGGTGTAGAAAAAATCAATCAGCATGGGGTGAAATCCAGTTTTCAATTTTCAGCTTGGGAACCCGCACAAACTCCCGCGTGTTGTCCGTCACCAGCACCAGTTGGTGGTGCAGCGCTTCGGCGGCAATCCAGGTGTCGTGCGGGCCGATGGGCGTGCCCGCTTGTTCCAGTTCGGCGCGCAGCTGGGCATAGGCGGCCGAAACGCCACCGTCCAGCGCCAGCAGCTGCGCGTTGGCGCTGATGTGCTCGATCACCTGCCAGCGCCTGGGCGTGCGCTCGCCTTTGTAATAGCCGACTTGCAGCTCGCCCAGCACGATGGGCGAGAGAAAAATCTGGCTGAACTGCAGGCGGGCAAAGCGTTCCACCAGCGCCGGGCTGGCGCGGCGGATCAGGGCGCTCCAGATATTGGTGTCGATTAAATAGCGGGCGGGCTGGTTCGGCATGCGCGGCTTACCAGGCTTGAATCGCTTCGGCGCTGCCTTCATCGCCCGCGTCTGGCCAGTCGGTGATGACGGGCAGTTTGGCGAGGAAGTCGGCTATCGTCTGCGGCAACTCCCGCAAGACGATTTCATTGCCCCGCCGCTCGATGTGGACGCGCTTGGACTGAAACTGAAACTGCTTGGGCAGGCGCACGGCCTGGCTGTTGCCCGACATGAATACGGCGGCGGTGGTCATGAAAATCTCCTTGGCTGGCAATATACGCAGTGTATATGGTCAGTCTGGTTTGTCAAAGTCAGCGCGGCTTGTCCAGCAGGTACAGCAACTGCGCCTTGACCTCGGGCCATTCGCCGCTGCGCAGGCTGTACATCACGGTGTCGCGGAGGGTGCCGTCGCGGCGCAGCGCGTGGCCGCGAAGCACGCCGTCTTTTTTCGCGCCGAGGCGCTCGATGGCCGCTTGCGAGGCAAAGTTGAAATTGTCCGTGCGCCAGCCCACGACGTTGCATTGCAGGGTTTCAAACGCGTGAGTGAGCAGCAGCAGTTTGCAGGTGGTGTTGACGTGGGTGCGCAGGCCGCTTTCGTGTGCCAGCGTCAGCGGCACCAGCCGCACGCCACGGGCGCCCAGTTCAACCGGCTTGACAAAGGGATTGGGCATGATGGGCGCGATCCTTCAGCGGTTGTTGCGCTGCATGAAGACCAGTTTTTCAAATAGCGTCACGTCCTGCTCGTTTTTCAGCAGCGCGCCCACCAGCGGCGGCACGGCGATTTTCTGATCCTGGCTTTGCAGCGCTTCGAGCGGAATGTCTTCGGCCACGAGCAGCTTGAGCCAGTCGAGCAGCTCGCTGGTGGACGGTTTCTTTTTCAGGCCGGGCAGGTTGCGCACTTCGTAAAAGGTCTTCATCGCCGCCGCCAGCAGTTCTTTTTTCAGCGTCGGGAAATGCACATCGACGATCAGCTGCATGGTCGCCGCCTCGGGGAACTTGATGTAGTGAAAAAAGCAGCGGCGCAAAAACGCGTCGGGCAGCTCTTTTTCATTGTTTGAGGTGATGAAGACCAGCGGGCGGTGCTTGGCCTTGATGAGCTCGCGGGTTTCGTAGCAGTAGAACTCCATGCGGTCGATTTCGCGCAGCAGGTCGTTGGGAAACTCGATGTCGGCCTTGTCGATCTCGTCGATCAGGAGCGCCACCGGCTGCTCTGCCGTGAAGGCCTGCCACAGCACGCCCTTGACGATGTAGTTGTGAATGTCCTTGACCTTTTCGTCGCCCAGCTGCGAGTCGCGCAGGCGGCTCACGGCGTCGTACTCGTACAGGCCTTGCTGGGCCTTGGTGGTCGATTTGATGTGCCATTGCAGCAGCGGCAGATTGAGCGCCTGGGCGACTTCTTCGGCCAGCATGGTTTTGCCGGTGCCCGGCTCGCCCTTGACCAGCAGCGGTTTTTTCAGGGTCGAGGCGGCGTTGACGGCCAGCATCAAATCCGGGGTGGCGACGTAGTTTTCAGAGCCTTGAAATTTCATGGGAAGTATTGGCGTTGAACGTGAGAGGGTGGAAGGCGCTGCGCAAGGGATTACCCGTAAGCGGCTTTGGGCGCCAGCGTACACAATGAAAGCTGGCGTTTTTTGTACGACAAACTCTGACTTGATTGTGCGCGAAAAAAAATGAACAAGCTCTTGACCACGCTCTTTGCTCTGGCTGTTTCATCCACCGCGCTGTCTGCGCTGGCGCAGGAGGTCAAGGGCGACGCCCAAGCCGGTCAGGGCAAAAACGCCATGTGCATAGGCTGCCACGGCATTGTGGGCTACCAGGCCTCGTTTCCCGAGGTGTACAAGGTGCCGATGATTTCCGGCCAGAACGCCGCCTACCTGTCGGCGGCGTTGCAGGCGTACAAAAAAGGCGAGCGCAGGCATCCGACGATGCGCGGCGTTGCGGCCTCGCTGACGGCGCAGGACATGGCCGATCTGGCGGCTTACTACAGCGCCAGCGGCGCGGTGGCCGGTGCGCCGCCGTTGCCCGCCAAACCAGCCAAGGAAGCGGGCGCCCAGGTGCAGGCGCTGCTGGGCAAGGCCAATTGCGCCTCCTGCCACGGCGCCAATTTCAGTCAGCCGATTGACCCGAGCTACCCGAAAATTGCCGGCCAGCATGCCGACTATCTGTTTGTCGCGCTCAAGGCGTATCAGACCGAGGGCAACCCGACGGTGGGCCGCGCCCACCCGATCATGGGCGCGATGGCCAAGATGTACACGCACGCCGAGCTGAAAGCGCTGGCCAATTACATCGGCTCCGTCGAGGGCGAACTCAAGGTCGTGCCGCAAAGCCGGTTTCGTTGAACACGCCAGCGCGGGCGCGGCGCTCAGTCCCGCGTCGCGTGGCGCTGCACGCACTCGATGTAAGCGGCGCCATCGGGCGGGCGGCCGGCGCGCTGGCTTTCCCAGACCATCTGGCCCAGGCAGTCCATTGCCGCGTGATGGGCTTCGTGCAGCGAGTCGCGCCGGGCCGTCAGCAGCTCCACCGCCTGGCGGATGCCGCGCGGCTGGTCAATCGAGCACTGCTCGCTGATCGACAGGTGCATGGACAGGTGCAAAAACGGGTTCGTTTTGCCGCCGTCCACGTCGTACATGGTTGCCAGCGCCGCATCGGCGTTGGCAAAGTCGGCGTGGTATTCGGGGTGCTCGTCTATCCACAGGCTGGCGAGGGTTTCCAGCGCTTCGAGCGGCTGGCCAGCGCGGGTTTTGGCATAGACGGCGCAAAAAAAGCGCCGGACATCGGCTTGAGAGGGCGTAAACATGGCCGCAAGCGTATCACGCGGCCTGTTTGCGCCGCGCCCGACAGCCCACCGCTGACCGGCATCAAGCTGGTGTGGCGCAGACTGGTCTGAATGCTATTGAAACAATAGCTCTCTGTGCCTGCCCGTATTGGGCTAGCGCTTATTTTTGCTGAAAACTATCAAAGCAGCTGCCCCTGCAGCGATGCCTGCGCCAACGGGCGTAGCCGGGCATAGTCCAGCAGCTCGCCCAGCCGCGCGCCCTTGCCCTGCCATTCATAGACCACATCTTCGGCCAGCAGCACGTAATGCCACGGCAGGCCGCCGCGCAGCTCTGGCGGCAAGTCGTTGAGGCGCTGGCACCAGGCGGTGGCCGCCTTGAGCTTGCGCTGCACGTTGGGGTGAATGGTTTGCTGCTGCGCCTTGGTTTCCACCAGATAGATCGCCTGCGCCGTGCGCACCAGAAAATCGGGGGAGTAAAACGCGGGCAGGCCGTCGTCTTTAACGTAGCGCAGGCGGGCGAAGGTGTGGCGGTTTTCGCTAATCTTGCAAAACGCCTGCACGCTGGTGTCGGCCTGCGCCCAGTGGATGAAGGCGCGCTCCAGCCCGCCGTTGTGCGCGGGCCAGCCCAGCCGGGTGTAGATGCACTTGGCCACTTCCACCGAACAGCTCTCGCGCAGCATCAGCCGAGGAACTTCCGACAGACGCCGGTGGCGCACTTCCGTCTGGCCGGTCACATGTTGCTGCTCGGACTCGACCAGGGCCACAGCAAACACCTTGGTGAGGTGGTCCAGCACCGGCTGGAGCAGCAGCACGCGCCAGTTCTCGTTCGCCATTGGGTTGAAGGTCGCGCCAAAGAGTTGCGTCCAGATGTAGTCGTCCAGCCAGCCGGTCAGCTCCGCCGTGTTGACCTGCAGATAGGGTGCGGCGGCATGGTTCGCTATCTTGTTGCCCTTGGGCAGCGGGTGGCTCAGGGCTTGGGCGATGCGCCGCGTCAGGCGCGCCAGAAAATCGTTGTAGCCGCCCACGTTCATCACTGCGCCATCAACCCGGTAGTCGCCGAACAGCGTGGCGCTTTGCAGGTCTTGCGAAATGAAAGTGTCGCCCTTGCCCAGCAGGCCGGTGAGCTGCGCCAGCGGCATGGCGGTGAAAGCGGGCAGGGCGGCAATGTCCAGCGGCAGGTGGTCGCGCAGCTCGTCGGCTTCCTGCACGATGAAGGGCAGGGCGAAATCAAAGGCCTCAAAGCCGTCCCGTAATTCAGCGGCCAGCACGTCGCCGGTGGCGCTGGTGCCATCCGTGTCGTCGCCGGTGGTACCCGCCAGGCCCTCTTTAATCAGCTCGTCATAGAACGACTGAAAGGCCGGATGCTCGACGATGGACAGCACATCGAGCAGGCTGCCCGGCTCTTGGCCGGCATTGATGCGCTGGCGGTTCTCGTCTTTGAGGCTGGTGTATTCCTCGTCGCGCCACATCAGCCGCAGGCCGCGCCCGATGGTCTGCTCCAGCAAAATCTGCGCCTGCGACGAGCGCAGCGGCACGATGACGCAGATGTTGTTCACGTCAAAGCCTTCGCGCAGCATCAGCACGCTGACGATGATTTTGGGGCTGGCGTGTCGGTCCACGCTGAACAGGCGCTGGCGCACGGGTGCCCAGTCTTTTTCGCCCAACTCGGCTTTCTTGCCCGAGTCGATCAGCAAAATATCGTCATCCGGGGCGTTTTCGTAGCGCAAGCCTTCGTCGCGGAAAAATGCCGCCACCAGTGGCGAGACGCTTGTGTCCTCGCACACCACCAGCATTTTCGGGTGGCGCGTCGGGTCGATGCGGGCAAAGTCCGCCTCTAACTTGCGCAGCTTTTGCAGACCGGCGCGCAGCATCACGCGCTGGCCTTCGCTCAAAGTGGGGTTGCCGCTTTCGTCGCGCTCGGCCTTGAATTCCAGCGGCAGCGCGCCGATTTCCTTGCGCCGGTCCAGCACCAGCGATTTCACCAGCCCGGCGCGCATGGCCGATTTCAGATCAAAGTCGGTGATGATGTGCGGAAAATACAGCTTGCGCTTGTTTTTGCCGCTGCCCACGTCGTTGTAAGGCGTGGCGGAAAAGTCCATCTGCACGAAGCGCTTTCCCTTGGATGCAGCAATGCGGCTCAGGCTCTTTTGCCATTCGACCTCAGTGCTTTCGCCCTCGCGCTTGATCTCATGGATGTGATGCGCCTCGTCGTTGAACACCATCAGCTCGGGCAGTTTCGCCAGAAACTCCAGCACGTTGCCGCGTGCATAGCGCCGGTCCAGCACGTCCAGGCTGTTGCCAGTGGCGCGGCCCGGCGCCAGCGGCAGCACGGCTTTGATGACCTGCTCCGGCGCCAGCGGCGCGCCCGGCACGGTGATGCTTTCCGCATCTTCACTATCCGGCGCGTCGTCGCCCTCGGCCAGCAGGTGCCAGTTGGCTATCGCAATCAGGCCGTTGCCGGTAGCCTTGAGGCCGATTTCGCTCTTGCTGCAGACATTGCCGCGCACAAAACCGAACACCTGTTCGCGATACGCCTCGGGAATGAACAGCTCGGCGCACTTCGCCATATCCGACGTGGCAAAGTCGCGC
Source organism: Burkholderiales bacterium (assembly GCA_038249155.1). GTDB lineage: Bacteria > Pseudomonadota > Gammaproteobacteria > Burkholderiales > Burkholderiaceae_C > Polaromonas. The sequence goes on from JBBRWN010000002.1 coordinate 206,779, forward strand.
GCCCCGTTGCCGCCTTCCACCACCTTGCCGCAAAACGCATCAAGCAAGCGCTCATACACGATCAGCCCCGGCGCGACGATCAAAAACTGTCGGGTAAAGCGCGCATCGTCTGCGCCGTCTGCCAGCGCCGCCGTCTTGTTCAGCATTTGCCAGATCAGCAGCGCCTGCAGCACCCAGGTCTTGCCGGTGCCGGTGGCCATTTTCAGGCAGTATTTCGGGTGGCCGTGTTTGGCCTGCGCCACTTCATTCAGCCGTGTGCCCGCCAGCAGCGCGTCGGGCGCGGCTTGCTGGTACAGGTCGAGTAAGGTCGTTGCGCCCAGCACTTCATGGGCCACGATGGTGTTCAAGATGGCCTGCTTTTGCCCCTCATGAAAGTTCAGGCTGGGGCGGCTGGCCACCATGTCCTCGCCAAACCACCATTTCAGCAGCTCGGCGGTGGTGGGTGTGACCAGGTCCAGAATGTCCGCCACGCCCGATTCGAGGCCGATGCACAGCTGGTTTGTTTTGGCCGTCAGCGCGGTGGAAAGGGCGAGCTGGTCGGTTTGAGAGGGTGAAGTCATGGTTGGGTAGAAGGAAAAAGTCTGCATGAGAAAATGCAGCAAATGTCAGAAATCATCAAACCGCCGCGCACCCCTTGGGGCGCATTTCCAGAGGTCTTGATTCATGCGAGCGAGTCGGCCGTCAAGCAGCATCCGGCTTACAAGGCGGCCAAGTCGGGGGATGACGGCGCCGCCGCAGATTTGGTGCTCGATACCTTCAATCTTGATCAGGCGATGGAGTTGAAGCGCATTGCCGGTACCCGAACGCCCACGCTGGTCAGTGCCCATGCTTTTGAGCGTGAAGGCGTCAATGCCATTCCAGAGGTGTTTGCGGATCAGCTGGGTAAAGTGCTGCAGTGGCCGGTTGATGCGGGCGTGGTCCAGGTCAACGTGGTGTCCCATACCGGGGCCGGTGGTTTTTGGCGCATGGCGCGGCAGGCCGAATTTGAAGGGGCTGTCGTGGCGGGTCAGGATTACGTGCTGGTGGATGATTTCGTGGGCATGGGCGGCACGCTGGCGAACTTGAAGGGCTACATCGAATCCAAAGGCGGCAAGGTGCTTGCTGCAGTGTCTTTGACGGGCAAGACCCACTCGGCCAAACTGGCGCCTTCGCCAGAGCGCCTGCATGAATTGAGGAGTAAACATGGAACAGAACTTGAAAACTGGTGGCTTGCGCGATTCGCTCACGGCTTCGACGCGCTTACTGAATCAGAAGCTCGGTACCTCGCCCGCACCGAGACGGCTGACACCGTCCGAGATCGAATTGCTGCGCCAGAGTAAGCGGGAAATCGCACAGCGCTTTCCTGATAATTACGCACGCCACGCCCGCTGAGGTTTGAGCCTGGCACTCATGCTGCCGCCACCGTCGTCACCACTTCGGCCTCAAAACCAAACACATCGACCACCCGCACGCACACCTTGCGCGGCCCCGGTTTGGGCGGCACGGTGATGCTGGCCTGCGTCACCACGCGCAATGCGTCGGCGTCGTTGGCGGTGTTGCCCCGGTAGTCCTGCCAGACCGAGCGAAACACCTTGCCGTCGTAGTCCGGGTCCACGGCCCAGTATTCGATCAACGCCAGCGGTTCGGCGTTGGCCACCTGTTGCAGTTTGGCGCGGTTGGCGTCGTCGAGGTTGATGGCTTCGGGGGAAAGCAGCACGTAGTTTTTCAGTTTGACAGTCAGCGTTTCCTGCGCGGCCTCCAGCTTGCGCTCCACCGGGTGAATCGTCAGGTACTGCAGCGACGAAAACCGCACCTGCCCACGCAGCTTGTCCAGCCCGCCTTTTTTCTTCAGCCGGTCCATCAGGTCAGGCGGAATCACCAGCACTTCGAGGCGGTTGTCGTTCAGCGCCGTGATGGTTTCGCCAATCGAGGACTCGAAGTTCCAGCCCAGCACCACCACCCGGTCCCAGCCGCCCATCAAAGTGTCGCGCTGGGCAATGGCTTTTCGCAGCGTGGCCGCGCCGGTGAGCTTGTTGGGCGAGTCAGCCAGCACCAGCGTTTTGCTGCCCCGGCCCGCGCTGGTCGTGATGCCTGCGATATGCCCCAGGTTGCGCAGCGGATTTTCTTCGGGCGGCAGCGGCAGCGCGCCATAGAGCGAGAGCACGATCTGCGACAGGTCGCCGATGCGGAAATCGCGCCCCAGCATGGCCTTGGCCGCCTCCACCTGGTAGTCGCCGATGGCTTGATAAAGGAAAGGCTTGGCGTCCTGGTCGATCAGGCGCTTGCGAATGATCATGCAGGCGGGCTTGCCGATGTCGGTGGTGATCCAGCGGCGGCCTAGCTTTTCGGCGACGGCGGCGGTGGTGCCTGAGCCGCCGTTGAAGTCGGCAATTAATTGACCTTTATTCGAAGAGGCTTCAATCACTCTTTCAAGAATCGTTTCAGGTTTCTCAGTGTTGTAACCCGTGTTGTTGGGGTTTTTTGTAACTTCAGCTTGGGCAATTTGCCAAACATCGTCCGCGTTTTTTTCAGTGTATGTGTCGTAAATGACGCGTCCCAATTCGTCACGAGCTGTATCGAGTTTTTGGGTTGCTGGATTCCATATGCGACGGTTTATTTTTCGAGGGCCGTCAAGTTGAATTTTTACGCCGTTCCAAACAGCCTCTTTGCTTTTCCGGTAAGCAAAGATCGTGTCGTGGTTCTTAGGAAGACCATTGATATTGCCTTGCAGCTTATCTGGATAGTGCCAAATGATTTCATTGAAAAAGCAATCTTTCCCAAACACCTCATCCAGCACCAGCTTCACGTAATGCCCCACATGCCAGTCCAGATGCACATAAATCGAGCCGGTCTCGGCCAGCAGCTCGCGCATCAGGATCAGCCGGGGTGTGATCATCGCCAGGTACGACGCCGTGCCGTCTGACCACGTATCCGAATAGGCGAACTGCTCAATCACCGTCGGTTTTTGCTCCAGCTCCACGCCGGGCAGCGTGACCTTGGTACGGTAGTCGGCTTTGGAGTCAAACGGCGGGTCGATGTAGATCAAGTCCACCTTGCCGCGCAGGCTGGGCGTGTTCTCGTCGCCCGCCAGCAGTGCGGCCATCGCCAGCAGGTTGTCGCCGTAGATCAGGCGGTTGGTCCAAGGGTTGGCATCGGGCGCGTCGCTGGCCGCGCCGAGCAGGGGCTGTTCCACGTCCAGCAGGCTGCTTTGGCCGGGCGCAAAGACTTCGCGCTGCGTGGCGCGGGCTTGCTGGGTAATCCAGTCCTGCGCCGCGCTGTCTTTGGCGGGCAGAACGACTTCGCGGGTTTGCAGGCTGATGCGGTGGCGGCTTTCGATACTTTCCAGGATTTTTTCAGCCGTCTTGCGGCCTTGGGCGACGATGTCGGGCAGTTGTTCGAGCAGGGATTTGGGCATGGCGTAAAGAAATCAACCAAAGGTTGAGAAATGAAATCAAGTGTTTGTTGAGATCATTATCAATTGAAACTTGAATTTTTTATCAAGCATTCAATAGCTTGCGGTTGATGAACGAAAAGATTGAATTCAGCAACCGGCTACGCCAGGCCATGACCAAAGCGGGCTACACGGTCAGCCCATCCGTGTTGGAACATGAGTTCAATTTGCGCTGGTATGGGCGCTCCATCAGTAACCAAGCCGCTTGGGGCTGGCTGAACAACCGGGCCATTCCCACGCAGGACAAGATGCAGGTTCTGGCCGAGTGGTTGAAGGTTGAGCCGCAGGTGCTGCGGTTTGGCGAAGCGGTCCGCCTATCGGTTCAAGAACACAAGGAGCGCTGGGATGAAGGCGTGGGCCATTTGGAGCGCGAAACCTTCAACGCTTTTCTGAAACTGCCCGCGCCCCAGCGCAAGATCATCCGCGAGGTGATCCTGACCTTTGCCAAGGTTCACAACGATCCGGGTGAAAAGTCGGGCAAGCCGCAGGCCTGAGTTCGATGACACGGGTAGGTGCATCGGCGCGCCACGGCGTCTAAAATGACCCGATCCATGCAAGCCCAGCGCATCACCGTCGCATTCATTGACCACTCGGCCGGTTTTGAAGCCAGCCCGGAGCGGGTGCGCCTGTCTGATCTGGCCGATTTTTCGGCCGATGTGGCGGCTTTTTTGCGCGGCGACGGCAAGGATGTCGATACCAAAACGCTGGAAGTGGCCATCCGCCACGGCTCGCTGGCCATCGAAACCATGCCGCTGTCGGCGGCGCCCCGCCTGTTCGGTGATTTGCGCGCCTTGCTGGCGAGCGAACTGCTCGATGGCGTGGACGGCAAACGCCGTGAAGTCATGGAGCGCTGGCAGCGCGCCGCGCGCCAGACGCGCCAACTGGCCTACCGCATCACGGCGCCGTTTTTGGAGCGGCCTATCTTGATTAATTCGGAGTCGGACTACCACGCTGATGACGCCGACCAGTGGGTGCAGGTGGAACGCTACATTCGCGGCGAGATTCAGGACTTGGGTGGCGCAGCCAAAGCCAATGCCCATGTCAAACTGCCTGATGGGCGTACTTTGAAAGTGAGCACTGAGCGCGCTGTGCTGAAAAATGACACGGTGAACCGTCTCTACAAAGTGGCCATGCTGCGCATCAAGGCCGACTACAACGTGGTCACGCGTGATTTGCGCAACGCCCGGCTGATCGAGTTCGTGGAGTACGCGCCCAGAGTCGATGAGGATGAACTGGCGCGCCTGATGCGCCGGGGAGCCGTGGCCTGGAAGGATGTGCCCAACGCAACAGCCTGGGTCGATGAATTGCGCGGAGGCCCGCATTGAACAGTGGTGATTTCGGAGTTTCAGGTCAAGCAGGCCATCAACGATTTGCCGTTGCGCAGCTTTGTGGTGTTGCCGTTCAACGTGGATCACGCCATGCTGTGCGGCGTGATCATCCGGCAGATGGCGCGCGACCCGCACGATGACCGGGTGCGTGTCAAGGATGACTTCAAGATTCTGGCGCAGTGTGAGTGTGAACTCATCAGCCATTTGATCAGCGAGGATGCCAGCACGCTGGCAAAGTATCTTGAGCGTGCCTGCGAGACGGGTCTGGCAACCACCAAAACGGTGCTGTTGCGAGACGGCTTCGATGCCGCCTGGTTTGAGAACGGGCAGTCTCGGCTGCCGCTCGAAGTCTGATTGTTATTTCGGTGCTGATGTCATCAGTGCCGGGTTAAACCCATTTTTTGCAGATCCAGTCACTCTGGTTCGCCCGCCTGTCTTTGCTGCGCCATCTGCTCGCGCTCCTGGGCCATTTGTGCTTCGAGCTGCAGCCGCCCCTGCTTGGCCACGGCGATGAATTTTTCGCGGTCATTGCGGTGCGGGTACATCTGCTCGAAGAGCGCCAGGTTGTGCTGGCGAAAGCGCTCGGCAGCTTGCAGCGCGCTGTCCGGCGTCTGGCCGAGCAGCTCCAGCACGTTGCGCGCATTGCGCAGGCTGGACTCGAACAGCTCGCGCTCGACGCGCAGCACGCCCCGGTCGCGCAGGGCGCCCCAGTGCGTCACATCCCGGGCGCGGGCGACAATTTTTAGCTGCGGGAAATGCTGCCTGACCATGTCCGCGATTTTCAGCGACTGCTCCAGGTCATCGACGGCCAGCACCAGGATCTTGGCCTGGGCCGCGCCCGCCGTGCGCAGCAGGTCCAGCCGGGTGGCGTCGCCGTAAAACACCCGGTAGCCAAAGCGGCGCACCGTCTCAATCTTTTCGGCATCGTGGTCCAGCACGGTGGCGGAAATGCCCTGCGCCAGCAGCATGCGCCCGACGATCTGGCCGTAGCGGCCAAAACCGGCAATGATGACCGGCGCTTCCTGCGGCTCGGAGATTTCCGACAGCGGCGGCGGTTTGGCCTGGGCGTAGCGCGGCAGCAGCAGCTTGTCAACGGCCAGCAGCAGCAGCGGGGTGACGAGCATCGACAGCGCCACCGCGCCAATCAGCAGCGAGGCCATTTCGTCGGTAAAGACATCGGTGCCCGCCGCCGCCTGGAACACGACAAAGGCAAATTCGCCGCCCTGGGCCAGCAGCAGCGCAAACACCGGGCGCTCCTGGTAGGGCAGTTTCATGGCGCAGGCCAGCGCGTAGATGGCGGCCAGTTTCAGGCCCAGAAAACCGACCACGATGAGCAGCATGTGGGCGGGAAACTTCCGCAACACGCCAAAGTTGATGCTCATGCCGACGGCCATGAAAAAAAGGCCTAGCAGCAGTGCCTTGAATGGCTCCAGATCGGTTTCCAGTGCGCGGCGGTATTCGCTGTCGGCCAGCAGCACACCGGCCAGAAAAGCGCCCAGCGCCATCGACAGACCGACGCGCTGCATCAGCGCGGCAATGCCGACTACCAGCAGCAGCGCGGCGGCGGTGAAAATCTCCGAGGTGCCGCTGTTGGCAATCCAGCGCAGCAACGGGCGCAGCAGCAGCCGCCCGCCCAGAATGATGCCCGCGATGGCGCCGACGATTCTGAGCGCTTCGAGCAGGCGGTGCGGATGGGCGACGGCCGCGTTCTCGCCGCCGATGGCCGCCAGCAGCGGCACCAGCGCCAGAATTGGAATCGCCGCCACGTCCTGGAACAGCAAAATCGAAAAACCCGCCTGGCCGCTGGACGTGCGCATCAGGTTGCGCTCGCCGATGGACTGCAGCGCAATCGCGGTGGAGGACAGGGCCAGGCCCAGCGCGGCCACCAGCGCCGTCGGCCATTCGACGCCAAAGGCCACGCCGACGCCGGTCAGCAAGGCGGTGCAGCCCAGCAACTGCACGCTGCCCCAGCCGAAAATCGGGCGGCGCAAGCTCCACAGGCGGTGCGGTTCGAGTTCCAGGCCAATTAAAAACAGCATCAAGACCACGCCGAATTCGGCAAAGTCCAGAATCTCCTGCACCTCGGTCACCAGCTTGAGCCCCCACGGGCCGATGGCGATGCCTGCGGCCAGGTAGCCGATGATGGCGCCCAGGCCGAGCTTTTTGGCCAGTGGCACGGCAATGACGGCAGCGCTCAGGTAGATGAAGCTGTTGACGAGCCAGACGGGGGCGTGGGTCATGCGGCTGTGTCCATGCCCGCAAAGCCGTTTTGCCGCCACGCCTCGAACACCGTGACGGCGACGGTGTTGGACAGGTTCAGGCTGCGCTGGCCGGGCAGCATCGGCACTTTCAGGCGCTGCGCCAGCGCAAAGGAGTCGCGCACGGCGGGTGCCAGCCCCTTGGTTTCGGAGCCAAAAACCAGCCAGTCGCCGGGCTGAAATTGCGCCGCGTACATCGAGCCAGACCCCCGCGTCGTCAGCGCAAACAGGCGCTCGGGCGGCGGCTGCTGGCTGGCTAAAAACGCGGGCCAGCTGGCGTGGCGCAGCACCTGGGCGTATTCGTGGTAATCGAGCCCGGCGCGGCGCATGTGCTTGTCCTCCATCGAAAAGCCCAGCGGCTCGACCAGGTGCAGGCGGCAGCCGGTGTTGGCCGCCAGGCGGATCACGTTGCCGGTGTTGGGCGGAATTTCGGGCTCGACGAGGACGATGTTGAACATGGACAGGAAGGGAAAAAGGCTGAAAAGTGGGAAGGGCAAAGCGGGCGCGGCAGCGGGCAATTTTAGGCGGCTGCGGTGCGCGCCAGCACCACGGCGGTGACGCTGGCCGCGCCCGCTTCGCGCAGCGCCTGGGCGGCTTCAAACAGCGATGCGCCGGTGGTCATCACGTCATCGACCAGCACCACGGCGCGGCCTTGCAGCGCGGGCGCGCGCAGCGGATCGACCTGAAACGCGCCCTTGACGTTGGCGAGCCGCTCTTCGCGGCCCAGTTCGCTCTGGGCGCGGGTGTGGCGCACGCGCAGCAGCAGGCGGGCGTCGGCCTGCGCCGGGCTGCGGGTTTGTTGGGTTAGCGCGTGGGCCAGCTCCCAGGCCTGGTTGAAGCCGCGTGTCTGCAGCCGCTGGCCGGACAGTGGCAGCGGAAGAATCCAGTCCTGCGGCGCCAGCTCATCGAGCAGCTGCGCCACGCCGGGCGTCTGGCGCATCAGGCTGGCGAAAAATCCGGCCCAGCCGTGTTGCTGGCCGAATTTATAACGGGTAATCAGGCCAGACCATGGATAGGCATAGGCCAAGGCGGCCAGCGCGCCATCGAGCGGCGGCAGTTCGACAGCGCAGGCGGCGCAAAGCTGTTCTTCCAGATTCGCACCCGCTGGGTGCTGGGTGGCGGCGGGCAGCGGCAAGGCGCAGTACAGGCAGCGCAGCACGGGCCGCGTGAAGCGGCTCACGCAGGGTTCGCACACCTGCTGGCGGGCGGGCCAGCTGTGGCAGACGGCGCACTGGCTGGCCAAAGCGGGCAGGCGCAGCAGGGACAAACCGGGAGAGAGCAGGCGGGTGTTTGCAGTTGTCAAAAAATCTATCCAAATCTGCACAAAAATATCCAAAATGGATAACTTCTTCGGCGCAAAGCAAGTAACCTAAAGCCGGAAGCGGGCGGGCTATGATATGGGGAAAGCACCAGCCTTCCCATGCTAGCCGCCCACAAAATTGCGCTCAAGCCCAACAACACGCAGGCGACTTATTTCGCCCGTGCAGCGGGTGTTGCGCGGTTTGCCTACAACTGGGCGCTGGCAGAGTGGGGCCGACAGTACGCCGCCTGCAAGCTCGATGACACGCAGTCAAAACCCTCACAAATGGCGATGCGGCGCCAGTTGAATGCGATCAAAAAAGACAAATTCCCGTGGATGCTGGAAGTGACCAAGAACGCCCCGCAAATGGCCATCATCCAGTTGGGCCAAGCGTTTCAAAATTTCTTTGCCGGACGCGCCAAATACCCGAAGTTCAGAAAGAAAGGCGTGCATGACCGCTTCAGTCTCTCTAACGACCAATTCAGCGTGGAATCTTCACGCATTCGCATTCCCCATCTGGGTTGGGTGCGCATGCGTGAGGCGTTGCGCTTCACCAGCAAAATCATGTCTGCCACCGTGTCGCGCGTGGCGGATCAATGGTTTGTCAGCATCACCGTCGATACCCCGGATAGTTCACCTGCAACCCAAGCCGAAAACCAAGGCGCGGTAGGGGTGGATTTGGGCGTCTCGGCGCTCGCAACGCTATCCACCGGGGAGCCCCCATCCCCGGCCCCAAGGCGCACCAAGCCTTGTTGTGTCGCTTGCAAAGACTTTCAAGGGGCTTGAGCCGCAAGGTCAAAGGCTCGAAAAATCGCAAGAAAGCCCGGATGAAACTGGCAAGGCTGCACGCCCGGATCAGCAACATCCGCAAGGACGCGCTGCACCAGCTCACCACCGGCCTCACGCGGCGGTTTCACACCATTGGCATTGAAGACTTGAATGTCAAAGGCATGCTGAAAAACCGGCACTTGTCGCGGGCGGTGTCCAATATGGGTTTCTTTGAGTTCCGGCGGCAGCTGGAATACAAAGCCGCGCAGCGCGGCAGCGTGATGGTGGTGGCCGACCGGTGGTTCCCCAGCAGCAAAATGTGCTCACACTGCGGGCACAAGCTGGAAACTTTGCCACTGGCGGTGCGTCAATGGACTTGCCCGGCTTGCAGCACGACGCATGACCGCGATGTGAATGCGGCGGTTAATTTGAAGAATTTGGCGGTGAGTTCCACCGTGTCAGTCTGTGGAGAGGAAGGCTCTGGTTCAGGTCGCAAGACCCGAACGAAACCAGCCTCGGTGAAGCAGAAAGTCAGCTTTTTTCCTGTTTGCACAGGAATGAGCAAGTCTGATTGAACGGTAAACACCCGCGTCAATATACTCGTGGGTTGGCGCCATTGGGCGCTTTTTTTGTCGCGCTGCGCGTTTGCGGCGCTCAACCTGATTCCCTGATTCTGATTTCTTCCCATGACCACCACTTCGCGCCCGCCCACGCTTGATCCGAATGCTGTCAGCCGCTGGCAGCGCAGCGCCCCGCTGGCTTCGCCGTGGCTGCACGAGGAAGTCGCCACCCGCATGCAGGAGCGCCTGCAGTGGATCAAGCTGCAGCCGCAGGCCTGGGCGCATTGGGGCGCGCTGCGCGGCGGGCTGCAGGCGCATGCCAAACTGGCCACGCTGTACCCGGCGGCGACTTGTTTTGTCGCCGAAGCCACGCCCGAGCGGGCGCAGGCGGCGAGCAAAGCGCTGGCCAAACCCTGGTGGAGCCCGAGCCAGTGGCGCGCCGCGCCCACGCGCTTTGAAGCGCCCGCCCCGGCCAGCGTCGAGATGCTCTGGGCCAACATGGCGCTGCACGAAGCGGCCGATCCGCAGGCGCTGCTGGCCGACTGGCACCGGGCGCTCAAGGTCGATGGCTTTGTGATGTTTTCCTGCCTCGGCCCGGACACGGCGCGGGAATTGCGGGCGATCTATGCCGAACTGGGCTGGCCGCCAGCGGGCCACGAGCTGACCGATATGCACGACTGGGGCGACATGCTGGTGCAAACCGGCTTTGCCGAGCCGGTGATGGACATGGAGCGCATCACGCTGACCTACGAAACCCCGGAGCGCCTGCTGCAGGAGCTGGCCGAGCTGGGGCGCAACTTCCACCCGGCGCGCTTTGCCGGGCTGCGCGGGCGCGGCTGGAAGGCGCGGCTGGCGCAGGAGTTGACGCGCCATTTGACCGGCGCAGACGGCCGCCTGAGCCTGACTTTTGAAGTGATTTACGGCCACGCGCTGAAGGCTGCGCCCAAGTTCAAGGTCAGCCCGAACAGCAGCGTCTCGCTCGACGACATGCGTCGCATGCTGCAGGAAAAAGGCCAGCCTTCTTCGTGAGCGGCTGGCCTTTGCGGGCGGCTCAATCGTGGTTTATTTCCAGGCCGAGCGGTCGTCGCGTTGCAGGCCGTAAAGGGCGCTGAGTTTGCTGGCGATGGTGCCGGGGCTGGCGGCGCTGCTGGAGCCGCAGGCGGCTGTCGCGGTTTTCAGGATTTGCCACAGCATCGCGCCGTCACGCGGGTTCGAGGTGGGCCGCTGCACGGTAGGCGCTTTGGCGTAGCGTTCCACCGAATAGGCCTGCGCCACGGTGTTGCCGAACTGGTCTTGCAGGATTTTTGAGCCTTCGCACTGTGCATCGGCGTCGTTGATGACCAGCAGGCCGCCGGCCCAGCCTTCGGGGCTGGTCTCCAGCCCGAGGTTGACGATGGTCGTGCTGGGGAACAGGTCGCGGTACAGCGCCCAGGCTTTCGGGCCGTCGAAATGCTCGTAGCGTGCGTCGTAGGCCATCACGTTGACCATGTCGATTTTCTGCGCCATGCCGGGCTGGCTGAACAGCAGGCGCTCGCGCCCGGCCGTGCCGCCCCAGTACGAGGTCTTGCCGCCGCAGGCCGCTGCGCTGCTGCCGGTTTCTAGCGTGCAGTCGGCGCCGATAGACCAGCCCGCCAGCGTCAGCAGGCGCTGGCCGCCGGCCAGATCGACGGCCCGGCGCATGGCGTTGATCGCTCCCTTGTACTCGGCGATGCGGGCGGCGCTGGTGCCTTCGAGCTCGTAGTCCACGTCCAGGCCGTCAAAGCCGACATCAAGCATCACCTGCTTGAGCGCGGTGGTGATCGGGCCAGCGGCGTCGCCTTCTGCGGCCAGAGCGGCCCAGCTGTTGTAGGTGGCGCCGCCGACGGCCAGCACCACTTTGATGCCGCGTGCATGCAGCACGTCAATCGAACGCTTGATGTCTTTTGGCCCGGCATTGAAATTCAGACCGGTGCCGCTCCAGTTGTTGGCGCTGAAATTGCCCGCCGTGGTGTAGCTGAAGTTGGGCTGCGCAAAGGCCGCGACGACATGGGTGTAGGTCGCCGGAATGCGCGCCATCAGGCTGCTTTTGAGGATGGCGTCGTTGCCGAGCGCCACGCCGTCCCAGCCGACGCTGCTGAACCAGTTGTCGCTCCAGCTGGGGTAGTAGCCGACATAGGCGCGCTGGTTGCTGATCGCCACTTTGGCCGTGCTCATCGTCTGGGGCTCATCGGTCAGGACGACGGGCGTGGGCGTGGGTGTCGGAGTCGGAGTCGGAGTCGGAGTCGGGGCTGGAGTTGGAGTTGGAGTTGGAGTCGGCGTGGGCGTAGGCGTAGGCGTGGGCGTGGGCGTGGGCGTGGGCGTCGTGCTGCCTGCGGCGCTGCAGGCGCTAAAAGCGCCGCCGTTGTAGGCAATTTGACAGTTGCTGGGCGCGGCGTTTAGCGTGCCTTCACCGCCAAAACCCAGCGCCACGGCACTGCCCGGCGCCAGATTGCCATTCCAGGACTCGTTGCTGAAGGTCGAGACTGCGCCGCTGGTGCTGAGCTTGTAAGTGCCCCAGGAGGACACGCGGGTCACGCCCGAGGGCATGCTCAAGCGCAGGCTCCAGCTGGTCCAGGGCGTGGCGCTGGTGTTTTTCAGCACGATCTGGCCGTTAAAGCCGCCGATCCAGCTGGACGGGGCCGTGGTCACGGCGCTGGCGCTGGTGCTTGTCGTGGTGCCGCTGACGGGCGGCGCTGTCGTGCCGCTGCCGGTGGTGTTCGGGTTGGTGGCTGGGGGCGGTACGGTGGTGGCGGGCGTGCTGGTGCTGAGCTGCGTCGGCAGCGTGGCCAGGAAATTCACCCAGGAGCGCACTTTCAGGGCGGCGTTGGCGCTGCTCAGACCGGCCAGTTTGCCGTCGTCAATCATCACCAGGCATTTTTGTCCGTTGATGTTGCAGCCGCGCAGATCGGTGACGGCGGTGGGCACGCCCTGTCCGCTAAAGCCAAACACATAGGGCGCGGGCGCGCTCTGTTTGGACAGCGGCGCCAGATTCGCCCAGTTGGGTAGTTCAAACGAAAACTTCCCGCTCTGGGCCGCCGCTGTGACGTTCCAGAAGCCGCTTGCCTTCAGCGTGTCGCTTTCGAGGTACAGCCTGGCGCCGCTGCTCAGGGGCGCGTCGCTGAAGTTGTAGATGGCGAATTTTCCGGTGTAACCGGCCCAGCTGTCGCTGGCTGTGCCCCAGCTGCTCGCCGCGCTGAAAACCACCACGACAGGCGCCGACGCCGACATGCTGGTTTTGACGGTGCCGAGCTGGCTGGCCAGCTGCGTGGCGCTGCTGGTGGCGGCGGCCAGACTGGACGTATTGAGCAACAACGTGGCCGTCCCGAGCTTGTTTTTGGCCAGCTCACTGAGCGGCGTCAGGCTGCAGGTGGCGGTTGCGCAGGCCAGCGAGAAAGTGTCCAGCACTTTGTCGAGCGGGTCTTGCGTCGGAACAAACTGGCGCGTCAGCAGTTGCGCGGCCGTGTCGGTGACGCCCATTTCATCGAGCAGCGGTTGAATGGCTTTTTTGACCTGCTCGGCCGCTTTTTGGCGCAGGGCTTTGAGGGCGCTGGCCGTTTTTCCGGTCACGCCCTCGTTGAGCACGATGCGCGTCACCATTGTGGAAATCGGGGTGATGTTGATATTGGCGCCGGTGGCTGAAATATCGTCGGCGAGAACCAGCGCCTGGTATTTTTTGGCCGGGGACACAGAGGCGTCGGTGACTTCGACCAGATAGGGGGCATTTTTTGGGTCGAGCTTGACTTGAAAAAAAGCGGCGCTGTTGGTGCTGGTGGAGGTAATCACGGCCCCGGACAGTGAGGTCACTACGACGGCCGCACCACTCAACGGCGCCCCTGTCGCGGCAATGCCGCCGACATTATTTTCACTGGACGGTGTGCCCAGCGGCGCATCCTGGCCGCCGCTGCCCCCGCCGCAGCCTGCCAGCAATACCAACAGGGCTGCCGAAACGGCATAACTACTTTTTGAAAATGACATGCAGGCCTTTTTTATAAAAGATAAATATCAAGTCAGGCTGCATTTCGCCTGGCTTATTCAGGAATGCAATGGTTTTTGCATTAATTCTTTGATGGATTAAAGTGAATAATCCATTTTTGTAAAAGTAAGTAACTTTTAATTCTAATGGATGGAGGTGTGTTCCCGGGAGGGGTCCCAAGAAAATTCGTAAGAATCCACTCAAACCATTTTCTAAAAGCCGCAGGTGCGGGTTTTCCCGACAAGGCGGGGATTTTTTTGAATCTATAGTGATTCACGCCAGCCAGAAGTTTTTTTGAAGGGTTTTCCGTGCTGCCATCCACCCCGAAATTTCGTTTTACCTCTTTCCGCGCGCAAGGCTGCGTGGTGCTGTGGCTGCTCAAGCGTCACAGCCTGCGCACATCGGCCCGGCTTGGCTGGCGGCATTCGGGCGCGCTTCTGGGGCTGGCGGCGGCCTGGTTCAGCAGCGCCGCTTACGCCGTCAATGACCTGCCGGGCGGCCCGGCGGTGCGCCAGCTCAATTTGCAGCGCCCGGCCACCCGGATTGCCGAAGAGCAGATCTGGCTGCACTGGTTCATGATGGGCATTTGCGTGGCGATTTTCCTGGCGGTCTTCAGTGTGATGTTTTATTCCATCCTGAAGCACCGCAAATCGGTGGGCCACCAGGCGGCCAATTTCCATGAATCGACGGCCGTTGAAATCGCCTGGACCATCGTGCCTTTCCTGATCGTCATCGGCATGGCGCTGCCCGCGACCAAGGTGCTGGTGGCGCAAAAAGACACCACGGGCGCCGATCTGACCATCAAGGCCACCGGCGTGCAGTGGAAATGGGGCTACGACTACCTCAAGGGCGAGGGCGAGGGCATCGGCTTTGTCTCCACGCTGGACATCGCCCAGCGCCAGATGTCCGACAACGGCGGCGCCAAAGCCGGTGAAGTGGCCCCTGACGACTACCTGCTCAAGGTCGATCACCCGCTGGTCGTGCCGGTCAACAAGAAAATCCGCATCATCACCACCGCCAACGATGTGATTCACGCCTTTGCCGTGCCCGCTTTTGGCATCAAGCAGGATGCGATTCCCGGCTTTGTCCGCGACACCTGGTTCCGCGCCGAGCGGGTGGGTGATTTTTACGGCCAGTGCCAAGAGCTGTGCGGCAAGGAGCACGCCTACATGCCGATTCATGTGAAGGTGGTTTCGGCGCAGGACTACAGCGCCTGGGTGGCGCTGAAAACGGCTGAAAAAGCCGCCGCCGACAAGCTGCTCTGACAATAAAAATCACAGGCCCACGCCGCCAAAGGAAGCCAAGATGAGTGCAGTTGTTCTAGACCATCCCGCACACCACGATGAGCACAGCCACGCCATCCCGACGGGCTGGCAGCGCTGGGTCTATGCCACCAACCACAAAGACATCGGCACGCTGTATCTGCTGTTCAGCTTCACGATGCTGATGATTGGCGGGGTGCTGGCGCTGCTGATCCGCGCCGAGTTATTTCAGCCGGGGCTGCAGTTGGTCAACCCCGAGCTGTTCAACCAGCTCACCACGATGCACGGCCTCATCATGGTGTTCGGCGCCATCATGCCGGCCTTTGTCGGCTTTGCGAACTGGATGATTCCGCTGCAAATCGGCGCCTCCGACATGGCGTTTGCGCGGATGAACAATTTCAGCTTCTGGCTGTTGATTCCGGCCGGCTTGATGCTGGTGTCGTCGTTTTTCATGCCCGGCGGCGCGCCCGCTGCGGGCTGGACGCTGTACGCGCCGCTGACGCTGCAGATGGGGCCGTCGATGGATACCGGCATCTTTGCGATGCACCTGCTGGGCGCCTCGTCCATCATGGGCTCGATCAACATCATCGTCACCATCCTGAACATGCGCGCGCCCGGCATGACGCTCATGAAAATGCCGATGTTCTGCTGGACCTGGCTGATTACCGCCTATTTGCTGATTGCCGTGATGCCAGTGCTGGCCGGGGCCATCACGATGACGCTGACGGACCGCCACTTTGGCACCAGCTTTTTCAACCCGGCGGGCGGCGGCGACCCGGTGATGTACCAGCACATCTTCTGGTTCTTCGGCCACCCCGAGGTGTACATCATGATCCTGCCCGCGTTTGGCATCATCAGCCACATCATTCCGGCGTTTTCGCGCAAGCGCCTGTTTGGTTACGCGTCTATGGTCTATGCGACCGGCTCGATTGCGATTTTGAGTTTTGTCGTCTGGGCGCACCACATGTTTACCACCGGCATGCCGGTGACGGGCCAGTTGTTTTTCATGTACTCGACGATGCTGATTGCCGTGCCGACCGGCGTGAAAGTGTTCAACTGGATTGCCACGATGTGGCGCGGCTCGATGACGTTTGAAACGCCGATGCTGTTTGCCGTCGGCTTCATTTTTGTCTTCACCATCGGCGGGCTGACCGGCGTGATTCTGGCCGTCGCGCCGATTGACATCCAGCTGCAGGACACCTATTACGTCGTCGCGCATTTTCACTATGTGCTGGTAGCGGGGTCGCTCTACGCCATGTTTGCCGGTTATTACTACTGGAGCCCGAAGTGGACTGGCGTGATGTACAGCGAAACGCGTGGCCAGATTCATTTCTGGTGGTCGCTGATTTCGTTCAATGTAACTTTTTTCCCGATGCACTTTCTGGGGCTGGCCGGCATGCCGCGCCGCTACGCTGATTACCCGATGCAGTTTGCCGACTTCAACGCCATCGCCAGCGTCGGCGCGTTTTTCTTCGGCTTTGCGCAGGTGTATTTTTTCCTGTTCGTCGTGCTGCCCGCGATGCGTGGCAAGGGCGCGCCCGCCAAACAAAACCCTTGGCTCGACGAGGGCGGCAAGGGCGCCGAAGGCCTGGAGTGGGAAGTGCCGTCGCCCGCGCCTTTTCACACCTTTGAAACGCCGCCCCGGCTCGACAGCAGCGCCACCCGCATCATCGGCTGAACCGAGAAAGGCCTTCACATGACAAGCCCCGAACAAAAGAGAAACAACCTGCGCCTGGCGCTGATCTTGGCGTCAGTGGCCTTCGTCTTCTTTGCCGGTTTCATGGCCAAGATGATTTTTCTGGGCCGCTGAGCCCGGTAAATCCCCGCACCCGGCGCCATTGCGATGCAGCTCAAGCAAGAAAATTTCAGGATGTTCGGCAAGCTCGGCGTGATCGTGCTGGGCATGTTCTGCTTCGGCTACGCGCTGGTGCCGATTTACAAGGCCATTTGCGAGATGACCGGCATCAACGTGCTGGCGCTGGGCGACCGGCAGATTCCGGGCGCGACGGCGACGCTGCCCGCCAACACGCAGGTTGATCTGAGCCGCACCATCACGGTGGAGTTTGACGCCAATGCGCGCGGCCCCTGGCATTTCAAGCCCGCGCGCAACGCGCTGCAGGTGCATCCGGGCGAACTGGCCACGGTGATGTACGAGTTTGAAAATGCACAAAACCGCACCATGTCCGCGCAGGCCATTCCGAGCTACGCGCCCGCGCAGGCCGGGGCGCATTTCAACAAGCTCGAATGCTTTTGCTTTCGCCAGTACACGCTGGCGCCGGGCGAGAAAAAGCAGTGGCCGGTGGCTTTTGTGATTGACCCGAAGCTGTCCAAAGATGTCACGACGATCACGCTGTCCTACACCTTTTTTGAAGTCGGCGGCAGAACGCCCGCCGCGCCGGACACGGCCAAAGCCGCCGCCGCAGCGCCTGACGGGAAGGCGGGCACATGAACCCGAACACGCCGCTACCGCCGCCACGGCCCAGAAAATCGCTCTGGCGCACCGTCAAGGCGGTGGCCTGGTCGTTTGTCGGCCTGCGGGCGCGCGGGGATTTTGAGGAAGACGTGCAGCAGCTGAGCCTGCTGCACATCATCATCGTCGGGCTGGTGGCGATTTTTATCTTTGTGGCTGCGCTGGTCGTGCTGGTGAACCTGGTGGTGGCGCGCTAATTGAGAACAACAGGAGTCGAACGATGTCATCCGCAACCCACGAGGCCAGTCCCCATTATTTCGTTCCCGGCCCGTCGCGCCATCCGGTCATGGCGGCCATTGGCTTGTTTTTTGTCATTCTGGGGGCGGGCCAGTGGATCAACGGCGCGGGCTGGGGCGCGTGGTGCCTGGCGCTGGGCATGGCGGTGTGGCTGGGTACGCTGTTTCAGTGGTTTAGCGACGCGATTGCCGAGAGCGAAAGCGGCTTGTACGGCCACCGGGTTGATCTGTCCTTTCGCTGGAGCATGAGCTGGTTTATCTTTTCGGAAGTGATGTTTTTCGGCGCTTTTTTCACCGCGCTGTGGTGGGCGCGGGCGCATTCGGTGCCTGCGCTGGGTAGCCTTGACAACGCGCTGCTCTGGCCCGATTTCAAGGCGGTCTGGCCCAGTCTGGCCGAGGGCGTGACCGCTTCGCCCGCCCGCATCATCGAGCCGTTTGAGACGATGACACCGTTCTGGTTGCCGACCATCAACACCGCGCTGCTGCTGAGTTCGGGCGTCACGCTGACGGTTGCCCATCATTCCCTGCTCGAAAATCACCGGGGCCGCACGGTTGCCTTCATGTGGCTGACGGTACTGCTGGGCATCACCTTTTTGACGGTGCAGGGCTATGAATACTTCCACGCCTATTCGGAGCTGAACCTGAAACTCACTTCTGGCGTCTATGGCTCAACCTTTTACATGCTGACCGGCTTTCACGGCTTTCATGTGCTGGTTGGCATGCTGATGCTGCTGGCCATCACGCTGCGCCTGCAAAAAGGCCATTTCACCGCCGACAAGCATTTCGGCTTTGAAGGTGCGGCCTGGTACTGGCATTTTGTCGATGTGGTGTGGCTGGGGCTTTATGTTTTGGTGTACTGGCTGTGAGGGCGGGCCGGCTGAAAAACCGCCCTATTGGCTGACAGGAATGCCGGTCGGCTGGATATAGCCCAGCTTCCACGCCAGCAAAATGCAGACAAACAGCACGATTGAAAAACCGACCCGAAGCGCCAGCGCGCGCGCCATGTGGCTGGTTTTGCGCTGGCCGTCGTCGTTGCCGCGCCTGAGCATGAAAAAAAGCGCCGCCCCCAAACTGGCGAGAATGGCGATAAACCCCAGTGCGACAAAATAAAGCATGAACCGGATTATCTGCCCATGACCGCAGCTTGGCACACGCGCCGCTTCTGGCTGCTGACGCTGGCCGCTTTGCTGGTGGCGGGGCTGACGTTTTCGCTGGGCTGCTGGCAGTTGCGCCGCGCCGACGAGAAAAAGGCCATTCAGGCGGCGGTTGATGCCGCAAGTGCGCTGGCCGCGCTGGACGGCCAGGCCCTGGCCGCGATGGAAAACCCGACCCAGGCGTTTTACCGGCCCGCGCAGTTGCAGGGCGTGTGGCTGCCCGCACACACGGTGTACCTGGACAACCGCCCGATGAATGGCCGGGTTGGCTTTTGGGTGCTGACGCCGCTGGCGCTGCAGGGCAGCGGGCGGGTGATTTTGGTGCAGCGCGGCTGGGTGCCACGCAACTTTTTGGAACGCACCCGCCTGCCCGCCATTTCAACCCCGGCCGGGCTGGTCACCGTCACGGGCCGGATGGCCCCGCCGCCTTCCAAGCTCTACGCCTTCGCTGGCGCTGACGGCGGCGCTATCCGGCAGAATTTGGACCTTGATGCGTTCCGCGCTGAAACCGGGCTGCCCTTGCTGGCGCTGTCGCTGCTGCAGACCGGCGCGCCCAGCGAAGGCTTGCTGCGCGACTGGCCCGCGCCCCATCTCGGGGTGGACAGGCATTACGGCTATGCTTTCCAGTGGTTTGGCCTGAGCGCGCTGGTGCTGATGCTGTACGCTTGGTTCCAGCTGCTGGCGCCTTTACGAAATTCATCACGGGCAGCCTGCCGCGATTAACTGTGTGAGCTGTTTTGAACAACGATCTTCCTGATTCCTTGCAGCCGCTCGCCGGGGCCGCTGCGCCTCTCGTGTCTCCCTCGTCATCGGCCCGGCACCAGCCTTTGAGCCTGACGGTGTACGCCATGCCCGGGCTTCATCCCCCGGTTGCCACGCCTGAGACCCGTGCCGGTCGCTGGAAAATGCTGGCCGTGCTGCTGATTTGCGCCAGCCCGGTGCTGGCTTCTTATTTCGCCTATTACGTGATCCGGCCGGAAGGGCGGCGCAATTTTGGCGAGTTGATCGAGCCCCAGCGCCCGCTGCCCGCGCTGGCGACCGGCACGCTCGAAGGCCAGCCCGGCCAGCTCACCGCGCTGAAAGACCAGTGGCTGCTGCTCAGCGTTGCGGGCGGTGCCTGCGATGCCTCTTGTGAGCAGAACCTGTATTTCCAGCGCCAGTTGCGCGAGTCGCTGGGCAAGGAAAAAGGGCGGCTGGACCGCGTCTGGCTGGTCAACGACGAGGCGCCGGTGCGCCAGGCGCTGCGGCCCGCGCTGGAGGCTTCCACCGTGCTGCGCGTGGCGCCCGCCGAACTGGCGCAGTGGCTGGCGCCCGCCGCAGGCCAGCGGCTGCAGGATCACCTTTATCTGGTCGATCCGCTGGGCAACCTGATGATGCGGTTTCCGGCCAACATGGACAGGGTCGCCGCCGCGAAAGCCAAGCGCGATCTGGAGCGCCTGCTGCGCGCCTCCAGCAGCTGGGACACGGAAGGCAGGGCGCGTTAAGCCATGCCCGCCGCCGATCTGTACAACCTCAGCCCGGCCCTGCGCCTGATGTTCATGGGGCTGGCCGTCGCGCTGGGGCCGCTGGCCTGGCTCTGGCTGCGCCACGGGCAGGCTTCAGCAGCGCGGCGCCTGCAGTTGCTGACGCAGTTGACCTTGTTCTTGACCTTTGATCTGGTGCTGTTTGGCGCTTTCACCCGGCTCACTGATTCCGGCCTGGGTTGCCCGGACTGGCCGGGCTGCTACGGCAGCGCCAGCCCGGCCGGGGCCGCGCAGCATATCGAGGCGGCACAACAGGCCTTGCCGGGCGGTCCGGTGACGCACGCCAAGGCCTGGGTTGAGATGATTCACCGCTACCTGGCTACCGGCGTCGGCGTGCTCATCCTCACCTTGACGCTGGTCAGCTGGCAGGCCTGCCGCGCGCGAAAATGCTGCAGCATTTCTGGCAAGCAGTGCAGCCACTGCCTGCTTTCTCCCTGGTGGCCGACGGTGACCTTGCTCTGGGTTTGCCTGCAGGGCATTTTTGGGGCGCTCACCGTCACGATGAAGCTGTTTCCGCTCATCGTGACCGCGCATCTGCTGGGCGGACTGGTGCTGCTGGCGCTGCTGCGGGCGCAGGCGGTGCGTCATGCGCAGGCGCAAAAACAGGCCCAAGCGGTGGTGTTGAGCACCCGGCTCCGGCGCTTGATCCTGACAGTCTTTGCCCTGCTCTGGCTGCAGATTGCCTTGGGCGGCTGGGTCAGCACCAATTACGCGGTGCTGGCCTGCACCGATTTTCCGGCCTGCCAGCAGTCGTTCTGGCCCGTCATGGATTTCCGGCAGGGCTTTACGCTGTGGCGCGAGCTGGGCGCTGGCCTTGACGGCGCCAGCATCAGCTTTGCGGCGCTGACGGCGATTCATTACGTCCATAGACTCGGCGCTTATGTGGCGCTGGCCGCCTTGCTGCTGCTGGCGGCCAGCCTGTACCGCAGGCCGGTTTTTCGTCGGCAGGCGCGCTGGCTGGCGGGTTTGACGCTGCTGCAGGCCGCCACCGGCCTGGGCAATGTGCTGCTCGGCTGGCCGCTACTGGCCGCTGTCATGCACACCGGCGGCGCGGCGGCGCTGGTGCTGGCGCTGACCGGCATTTTGTTTTCCAGCCGCAACCTGCCGGTGCTGGTGCGCGTTTCCACCTTGAAGACTTAACGATTGTCTTTATGAACACCCCCAGCCCTTCCGCCGTGCCTGCTCCCCCTGTTCGCGTGCTGTCCCGGCTGGCGCAGTTCCATGCGCTGACCAAGCCGCGCGTGATCCAGCTGATCGTGTTTTGCGCGCTGATCGGCATGGTGCTGGCCGTTCCCGGCGTGCCGGGCTGGCTGGATGTCAGGCTGGCTTTGATTGCCTGTGCGGGCATCTGGCTGGTGGCTGGGGCAGCGGCGGCGTTCAACTGCCTGATCGAGCAGCACATCGACGCCAAAATGCGCCGCACCGCCTGGCGGCCCACGGCGCGCGGCCAGCTCGGCAAGCCGCTGACGCTGGCGTTTTCGGCGGCCTTGTGCGCCTTGGGCTCGTGGATTTTGTACGCCTGGGTCAATCCGCTGACCATGTGGCTGACCTTGGCCACCTTCGTCGGCTACGCGGTGGTCTATACCATGATTTTGAAACCGCTGACGCCGCAAAATATCGTCATCGGCGGCGCTTCGGGCGCGATGCCACCGGTGCTCGGCTGGGCTGCGATGACCGGCGAAGTTGGCCCGGAAGCCTTGATTTTGTTTTTGATCATTTTCTTGTGGACGCCGCCGCATTTCTGGGCGCTAGCCCTGTACCGCGTCGAAGACTACCGCAAGGCCGGTCTGCCGATGCTGCCGGTCACGCACGGCAACGAGTTCACCCGGCTGCAGGTGTTTTTGTACACGGTGGTGCTGTTTGCTGCCTGCCTGATGCCTTTTGTGTTCAAGATGAGCGGCTGGCTCTACCTGGTGGCGGCGGTGGCGCTGAGCATCGGTTTCAGCGGCTACGCCTGGCGGCTGTGGCGCCATTATTCCGACGCGCTGGCGCGCAAGACCTTCCGCTTTTCGCTGATTCACCTCTCGGTCCTGTTTGCCGCGCTGCTGCTGGACCATTACCTTGTTTGACATCTGGAGTTTTGATGAAATTTACCGAGCCAATGCAGCCTGAGCGCAGGCGGGCTGTCAAAGCCCTGAGCGGCGCTGTCGCGCTGTCCATGACGGCGGGCCTGCTGGCCGCCTGCTCGCCCGGCAAGCCCGCGTTTAAAAGCATTGACCTGACCGGCGCCGACTACGCGCAGGGCTTTTCCCTGCCCGACCACAACGGCCAGCCGCGCACGCTCAAAGACTTTGCGGGCAAGATTGTGGTGGTTTTTTTTGGCTTCACCCAATGCCCGGATGTGTGCCCGACCTCAATGGCCGAGCTTGCGCAGGTCAAGCTGCAACTCGGCAAGGACGGCGACAGGCTGCAGGGCATTTTCATCACGCTGGACCCGGAACGCGACACGCCTGAGCTGCTCAAAGCCTATATGGCCAATTTTGATCCGAGCTTTCTGGCGCTGCGCCCCACGTTGGCGCAGCTACCCCAAGTGAGCAAAGATTTCAAAATTTATTACAAAAAAGTCGAGGGTAAAACGCCCGGCAGCTACACGCTGGACCATTCGGCGGGCAGCTATATCTATGACGCCAAAGGCCAGTTGCGGCTGTACAGCCGCTACGGCGCTGGCGCCGAGGCGCTGGCTTCAGACATCGCCCTGCTGCTCAAAACCGGCTGAAAAAAAGCTTCAAGCGTAGCTGGCCAGCGCCTTTTTCATCTTCTTCATTGCTGCCACCTCAATCTGGCGGATGCGCTCGGCGCTGACCTTGTACTCGGCGGCCAAGTCGTGCAGCGTCATGCCGCCCGAGCCGTCGTCGTTCACATTCAGCCAGCGCTCTTCCACAATGCGCCGCGCGCGCGGGTCCAGCTCCTGCAATGCGCTGCTCAGGCCGTCCGTCGTCAGGTTGTCGTGCTGGCGCGACTCCATCAGCGCCGTTGGCTCCTGCGCGCTGTCGGCCAGGTAGGCAATCGGGCCGAAGGCGTCTTCGCCGTCGTCGCCGGGGCTGGGGTCGAGCAGCACGTCGCCGCCGGACATGCGCTGCTCCATCTCGATGACTTCCTCGCGCTTGACGTTGAGTGTCTTGGCCATCGCGTCGATCTGGCCTTCGGTCAGCGTGTCGCGGTGCGTGGCCGCATCGGCGTCGTCCTTGTAGCCCTGCTTCATCGAGCGCAGGTTAAAGAACAGCTTGCGCTGCGCCTTGGTGGTGGCCACCTTGACCATGCGCCAGTTTTTCAGGATGTACTCGTGAATTTCGGCCTTGATCCAGTGCATGGCGTAGCTGACCAAACGCACGTTCTGGTCTGGGTCAAAGCGCTTGACGGCTTTCATCAGGCCGATGTTACCTTCCTGGATCAGGTCGCCGTGCGGCAGGCCGTAGCCCAGGTATTTACGCGAAATCGACACCACCAGCCGCAGGTGCGACAGCACCAGTTTCCCGGCAGCGTCCAGATCGTTGTGCTCCTTGAGCTTTCTGGCAAACTCCTGCTCCTGCTCCAGCGTGAGCATGGGCATGCGGTTGACGGCCGAAATGTAGGCGTCCAGATTGCCCAGCGGCGGCATCATGGCCCAGGGATTCGTCACGGCAACGGCGCTGCCCGGCACCGGCACGACAGGCGCATTCAAGGGTGACTTCATAAACTCAGCGGAAAAAGCGTGTGACATGGCAAAACTCCTTTTCTCCAACACTAAATGTTAGCACTCTGTCCTTTAGAGTGCTAAACATCAGTTTCAATGGACCGGATAGCCACAAGCTAATCCGTTTTAATGACTGGGCAGATAGATCATGTTTCGAGGAATTTAGTTCTGCCAGCCCGCTCTGCGGCAAGGTAAAGAATTTGTGAAGAGTCGCTCCTCATGGCAAAAGCCAGTCTGGACAGACGGCTTTCAGACAAGACGGGCCGGGGAAAAGTTGGACCATTTGCACCCCGGCCTGAAACCTCTGCTGCCAGACTTGGGCATGGTTTGAGGCACACTGGCGTTTTCTAAAAAACGATTTTTTCCTGGTATCACTGACATGCTTCGTACTTTTGCTTTTTCTGCGCTGGTTTTTGCCAGCGTATCGGCCCTGGCGGGCACGGCCTGCCCTGAACATTTTGTGGCGGGCCAGCCGCCCGTGGTGACCAATCCAAAAATGCAGGCGCGCACTCGCGAACTGTGTTTTGAGGCTTTTGCGGTGCTGCATTCCGGCGTCAGCCGCACGCCGCTTTATGCCGCCGAGCACCTGACCCGCGACAACCTGAAACAAGCCCGGCTGCTGCCGCGCAAGGACTCGTTTCACGCCGAAAAATCCCTGCCCGAAAGCGAGCGCGCCGAGCTCGATGATTACGCCCGCTCTGGCTACGACCGGGGGCACATGGCGCCGAACGCCGACTTTGCCAACAAAACCGCCCAGGCCGAGTCGTTTTCGCTGGCCAACATGGTGCCGCAGGTGCATGCGAACAACGCGGGCGTCTGGGCCGGCCTGGAAGGCGCTGCCCGTGAACTGGCCAGCACCGAGGGCGAGCTGTATGTGGTCTCCGGCCCGGCCTTCAGCGGCAGCAAAATCAAGAAGGTTGGCAACGTCATGGTGCCCCCTTATATCTGGAAGGTGTTTTACAGCCCGGCGCAGCGGCGCGCTGGCGCCTATATCGTCGCCAATGAGGACACGCAGGATTACCAGACGCTGACCGTGTCAGAGTTGGAGAAGAAGATTGGCGTGAGCTTGCTGCCCGGCGTGCCGAAAACGATCCGCGACGCCGGGATGACAATGCCCGAGCCCGCCGCGCCGCCGGGCAAAAAGCCCAAGGCCGAGCCCGGCGATACCCCCGCCAAAGAAGCCACTGGCAAGAGCGGCAATGCCGAGGCGAACGGTTTTATCCGTTTTCTGGTGCAGTTCATCAGCCGTTTGCTGAAATAACCAAGGAGATACATCGTATGAACGACGATTTCAAACCCTACGCCAATGAAAGCGATGTGATCCGCATCGGCGACCTGGCGATTGAGAACCGGGTTGACCGGGTGGCCCTGATGGGCGATGTGGTGCTGACCAAGGACAAGGCCGGGCTGGCGCTGGCCAAAGAGCTGCAGGCGCTGCTGGGACATATTGTCCAGTGCCTGGAGGCGGATGACAAACTCCCGGACGCAGTGGAACTCAAACCGACCACGGAAGGGGAGAATCCGTTTTTTTGAAGCGCTACCCGCCGCCCGGGCGGGCGTAGGTTTTTCAGGACAAGCGCTTTTCCTTGCAGATCTCGCGGGCTTCGACATCCACCACCTGGCCGCCCGTTTGGCTCTGCGCGCTGCCACGCGGGCCGCTGGCGCCGGGCCAGGCACCTCGCGGCGTGAACTGCTGAAACTGCTGAAAGCGGCCAAACAGCAGCGAGGGCGCCGGTTTTCGCCCGGTCACCAAGGCCTTGAGCCAGCCCAAGGCCAGCACTACCAAAGTGGCAAGCAGCAGGCTGAGCGCGAAAATCGCGGCAAACAGGCCCAGCGCCAATTTCAAAATAAAACGAAAAATCTGGCTTGCGGTATCGGACATGGGAGCAATCCTCTCAAAAAAGACAGGTGAAGGCAGTGTGCCGCTTTTCAAGCCAGCGTCAGCCGGTCAGCCCAGCAAGGCCTGGGCGAACTCGCGTGCGTTGAAGGTTTCCAGGTCTTCGAGCTTTTCGCCGACGCCGATGAAATAAACTGCCACCGGGCGCAGTTGCGGCGCGGTTTTGGCCCGCTCGCGTGCCCACAAGGCAATCGCCGCGAGCACGCCGCCTTTGGCCGTGCCGTCGAGTTTGGTGACGACCAGGCCGGTCAGCCCCAGCGTGTCGTCAAAGGCCTTGACCTGGGCCAGCGCGTTCTGGCCGGTGTTGCCGTCAATCACCAGCAGCACCTCGTGCGGCGCGCTGGCGTCGGCCTTTTGCACCACGCGCTTGATTTTGCGCAGCTCTTCCATCAGGTGCAGCTGCGTCGGCAGGCGCCCGGCGGTATCGACCAGCACCACGTCCTTGCCGCGTGCCTTGCCAGCGGTGACGGCGTCAAAGCTGACGGCGGCCGGGTCGCCCCCGGCCTGGCTGACGATTTCCACCGTGTTGCGATCCGCCCAGACGCTGAGCTGCTCGCGCGCCGCCGCCCGGAAGGTGTCGGCGGCGGCCAGCAGCACCGAAGCGCCTTCGTTGGCCAGATGGCGCGTCAGCTTGCCAATCGAGGTGGTCTTGCCCGCGCCGTTGACGCCGGTGACCATGATGACGGTGGGCGTGAATTCGCCAATCACCAGCGGCTTTTCCAGCGGCTTGAGCAGCGTGGCGATGGCTTCGACCAGCGCGTTTTTGACGGCGACCGGGTGCGTCATGCCGCCTTCCTTGACGCGTCGGCGCACGTCGGCGAGCAGGTATTCAGTCGCCTTGACGCCGGTGTCGGCGATCAAGAGGGCGGTTTCCAGGTCTTCGTAGAGCTGCTCGTCGATCTGGCTGCCGGTGAAGACGCCGGAGATGCTGGAGCCGGTCTTGCGCAGGCCTTCTTGCAGCTTGCTGAACCAGCGCTGGCGCTCGGGCGCGATGGCGGCGGCGATGGCCTTGTCGATGTCAATCGGCGTGACCAGCGCGCTGCCAATCAGCGAGCCGCCGCTGGCCGCAGGCGGCTTGAGCGGCGCACCGGGCGCAGGCTGGGCTGTTGGGACAAGGCTGGCGGGGGGCGCTTGACTGGCCGCAGGCGCAGCCGCCGAAGCGGGTTGATCGGGCAGGGCGGGCGTGTCGGCGGGCGAGGGCGACAGGACGGAGCGTAATTTTTTTTTGAAGAAACTGAACATTGAATAGTCTTGTAGAGTCCACCATTCTATAAAACACCCTCCAGCGAGTTGTCCCAATGCCCTTTGTATTTGTTTCCTGGCGTTTCTGCGGCCGCTGGCCGACCCGGTTGCTGCCCGCCGCGCTGGCCCTGGGCCTGAGCGCAGCGGCCTGCGCGCAGGCGCCTGCTTTAGCGGGCGCGCCAGCACCATCGGCTCCGTCCGCGCTGGTCCAGCAGTTCACGCTGGCCAACGGCCTGACGGTGATTGTCAAGCCCGACCACCGTGCGCCCACCGTGGCGCACATGCTGTGGGTGCGCGTCGGTGCGATGGACGAGGTCGATGGCACGTCGGGCGTGGCCCATGCGCTGGAGCACATGATGTTCAAGGGCACGCCGACCGTCAAGGCGGGCGAGTTTTCCCGGCAGGTGGCGGCGCTGGGCGGGCAGGAAAACGCCTTTACCGGCCTTGATAACACTGGCTATTACCAGCAGATTCCGGCCAGCCAGCTCCAAGCGGTGATGCGGCTCGAAGCTGACCGCTTCGCCCACAACCAGTGGCCGGATGAGGAATTCAAACGCGAAATTGAAGTTGTCAAGGAAGAGCGCCGCCTGCGCACCGACGATTCGCCGCACGCCCGGCTTTATGAACAAGCCGCTGCCGTCACCTTTCTGGCCTCGCCGTACCGGCGCCCGGTGGTGGGCTGGATGAGCGACCTGGACGCGATGACGCCCGGCGATGTGCGCGCGTTTTACCAGCGCTGGTACGTGCCGGGCAATGCCGCGCTGGTGGTGGCCGGTGATGTCGAAGTGGCGCAGGTCAAAAAGCTGGCCGAAAAATACTACGGCCCGATAGCCGCCCGCCCGCTGCCCGAGCGCAAGCCGCGCATAGAGCCGGAGCAGGCAGGCCAGCGGCGGCTTGAACTGAAAGCACCGGCCAGCCAGTCCTATGTCTCGCTGAGCTTCAAGGTGCCCAAGGTGACGCCCGCTGATCTGGCGGATGTCCCGGACGCCACCTCGGCCACGGCTGCTGCCAGCCGCGAAGCTCTGGCGCTGACCGTGCTGGCTGCCATCCTTGACGGCTACAGCGGTGCCCGGCTGGAGCGCGCTCTGGTGCAGGGCCAGGGCCAGCCTGCTGGCGCCCGCGTGGCCGACAGCGCCGGCGCCTCCAGCGGCCTGCTCGGGCGCGGGCCGCAGCTGTTCACGCTCGACGGCGTGCCCGCCGAAGGCAAGACGCCGCAGCAGGTGGCCGATGCGCTGCGCCAGCAGGTCGCCTTGATTGCCCGCGACGGCGTCAGCCCGGCCGAACTCCAGCGCGTCAAAACCCAGTGGGTGGCCAGCGAAACCTACAAGCTCGACTCGGTGTTCAGCCAGGCGCGCGAGCTGGGTTCCAACTGGGTGCAGGCGCTGCCGCTGGACGCCAGCGCCCGCCTGATTGCCCGGCTGCGCAGCATTAGCGCCGCTGAAGTGCAGGCCGTGGCTGCCAAATACTTCGGCGACGATCAGATGACCCAGGCCACCTTGATTCCGCAGGCGCTGGACCCGAACCGCAAGCCGCGCAAGTCCAGCATCCCGCTCAGCGGCGAGCTGCGTTGAGCCGCGCCCTGAACCAGATACCTCGTTCAGGGGAATAAAACTTACCTGGAAGAGGAGTAACTTCTTCCAAATTCGCCCCGAAAGAGGCGTGGATTGAAACATGACAACTTTTATTCAAAAAATGGCGGCCCCGGCCTTGCTGCTGGGCGCCATCGCCATTTTTGCGCCTCCAGCGGCGTGGGCGACGATTCCCGTCCAGCACTGGACGCAGGCCAGCGGCGCCCAGGTCTATCTGGTCGAAAGCCCGGCGATTGCCATGCTCGATGTGCAGATCGACTTTGATGCCGGAAGTCGGCGCGACCCGCCCGCCCAGGCCGGACTGGCCGCCATGACGGCAGACATGCTGGAAAAAGGCGTCAGGGCTGGCGCGGCACACGCTGCGGCCAGCGAGCCTGCGCTCGACGAGAACGCGCTGGGCGAAGCCTGGGCCGATCTGGGCGCGCAGTTTGGCGCTGGCGCCAGCGAGGACCGGATGAGCTTTTCGCTGCGCTCGCTGACCGAGCCCGCGCTGCTGGACAAGGCCGTCGCGCTGGCGGCGCGCCAGATCGCCGAGCCCGCCTATCCCGAGGCCGTCTGGCAGCGTGAGCGCCAGCGCCTGCAGGCGGCGCTCAAGGAGTCCTACACGCGCCCCGGCAACGTGATTGGCCGGGCCTACGCGCAGGCCGTTTATGGCAGTCACCCGTATGGCTACGAAATGACCGAGGCCACGCTGGCGCGCATCAGCGTGGCGGACATGCGGGCCGCGCACGCTGCTGGCGTCGTCGCCTGCCGCGCCCGCGTCAGCCTGGTCGGCGCGGTGACGCGGGCGCAGGCCGATGCGCTGGCTGCGCGGCTGTTGTCGCGCCTGCCGCAGCAGTCCTGCGCCAGTCTGGCGCCGCTGCCGGTGATTCCCGACGTGCTGGCGCTGGCGCAGGCGCAGGAAGAAAATATTCCGTTTGACTCGGCGCAGGCGCATGTGCTGATCGGCCAGCCCGGCTTCAAGCGGGCCGACCCCGACTATTTCCCGCTGATCGTGGGCAACTACATTCTGGGCGGCGGCGGTTTTGTCTCGCGCCTGACGAACGAGGTGCGCGAAAAGCGCGGCCTGACCTATGGCGTTTCCAGCTCGTTTTCGCCGGGCCTGCACGCGGGCAGCTTCACCGTCGGCCTGCAGACCCGGCCCGACCAGGCGGCGCAGGCGGTGGCGCTGGTGCGCCAGATGGTCAAGGACTTTGTCGCTGAGGGGCCGACCGGGGCCGAGCTGCAGGCCGCCAAAAGCAACCTGATCGGCGGCTTTGCGCTGCGCATTGACAGCAACCGCAAGCTGCTGGGCAATCTGTCCAATATCGCCTGGAACGATTTGCCGCTGAACTACCTCGACACCTGGACGCAGCAGCTGGAAAAAGTCAGCGCTGCCGACATCAAGGCCGCTTTTGCGCGCAAGCTGCAGCCCGAAAAAATGGTCACTGTTATTCTCGGAGCTGAAAAATGAAATACACACCCACGAAACCCATCGCCGAGAAGACCGCTGTCAAGCCGTCTGTCATCAAAGCCACCGTCAAGCCCAAGGGCACGGCGCATCTCAAGCCGCCCGGCGAAATCCGCATCATCGGCGGCCAGTACCGGCGCACCAAGCTGCAGGTGCCGGACAAGCCGGGCCTGCGCCCCACGCCCGACCGGGTGCGCGAGACGCTGTTCAACTGGCTCGGCCAGGATTTGACCGGCTGGCGCTGCGCCGACGTATTTGCCGGCACGGGGGTGCTCGGCTTTGAAGCGGCTTCGCGCGGCGCCGCCGACGTGCTGCTGTGCGAGCAGGAAGCGGGGCTGGTGCTGCAGCTCAAGGCGGTGCAGACGCGGCTCAAGGCCGACAAGGTCCGGGTTGAGCGCGGCGACGGCCTGAGCGCGCTCAAGCGCCTGACGCCGGGCAGCATGCAGCTGGTCTTTTTAGATCCGCCGTTTGATTCCAATTTTTTTGAGCCAGCGCTGACGGCCGCTGCCCAGGCAATCAGCCCGACCGGCCTGATTTACCTCGAAGCGCCCCGGCCCTGGACCGATGAAGAATTGTTGCCGCTGGGCCTGCAGCTGCATCGCAGCGGCAAGGCGGGCGCGGTGCATTTTCACCTGCTGACGCGCCGCCAGACGCCATCAGAATCGTCAGCGCTGCCCGAGCTACAAGAGCCACAAGAGCCACAAGAGCCACAAGATACGCCCGCTGCCGCCTGATTGGCGCGCTTCAGTGGGGCATGGGCGCGGTCGCAGCGCCCGCGCTGCTGGCAGGGTCACGCCGCCGGGCGGGCCGTGGCGCGAGCGGGCCGGGGCATAATTCCCCTATGTCCGCCCTGTTAACGCCCACGCCTCGCATTGCTGTTTATTCCGGCACTTTTGACCCTTTCACCCTCGGCCACGACGATGTCGTGCGCCGCGCTGCCGGGCTGTTTGACCAGCTCATCATCGCCGTGGCCACGGCCCACCACAAGAAAACCCTGTTTTCGCTCGACGAGCGCGTGGCCCAGGTGCGGCTATCGACCGAGCATCTGGCGGGCGTCAAAGTCCTGCCGTTTGACGGCCTCATCATGGATTTTTGCGCCACGCAAAACGCCTGCGCCGTGGTGCGCGGCATCCGCAACCTGACCGATTTTGACTACGAAGCGCAAATGG
Source organism: Burkholderiales bacterium (assembly GCA_038249155.1). GTDB lineage: Bacteria > Pseudomonadota > Gammaproteobacteria > Burkholderiales > Burkholderiaceae_C > Polaromonas. The sequence goes on from JBBRWN010000002.1 coordinate 238,079, forward strand.
CCGCGATGAACCGCAAACTGCGCCCGCAGGTCGAAACCGTCTTTTTACTGCCCGAGGCGCCGCTGGCCTGCATCAGCAGCACGCTGGTGCGCGAGATCAGCAAGCTCGGCGGCAGCGTCGCCCAGATGGTCAGTCCCTCCATTGCGGCGGCGCTGGCTGCTGTCCATACTCCGGGAGCTTGATCCAATGGCTTTATTCATCACCGACGACTGCATCAACTGCGACGTGTGCGAGCCCGAATGCCCGAACGAGGCGATTTACCTCGGCCCAAGCATTTACGAAATTCACCCGGACAAATGCACCGAATGCGTCGGCCACTTTGACGAGCCGCAATGCGTGCAGGTTTGCCCCGTCGCCTGCATTCCGGTCAATCCGCAGCAGGTGGAGAGCCGCGAAACCCTCTGGGAAAAATACCACCGGCTGCAGTCGCTGATTCCGGTGGTGGTAGCCCGTTGACGCGCCTATCGAGGGGCTGCTGGGTCTGACGCGGGGGGCTGAACTGCTGCCGCAGGCCGTGGCGGCTTGGGCCGGGGCGGCTGGTGGGTGTGGATTTTCATCGTCGCCTTGTCCATCTCCCCCTTGAGCAGTTCGGGCAGCGCTTTGAGGCTGCGCTCTATGCAGTCTTCAATGGCAGCGCGCTGTTCCTGCGGCGGCTTTTTCAGTACCCAGTTGATGACCTCGGCCTTGTCACCGGGATGGCCCACGCCGATGCGCAGCCGCCAGTAGTCGGGCGAGCCGAGCTGCGCGTGAATGTCGCGCAGGCCGTTGTGGCCGGCGTGGCTGCCGCCAAATTTCAGTTTGACCTGACCCGGAATCACGTCCAGCTCGTCATGCGCGACCAACACCTCGCTGGGTAAAACCTTGAAAAACCGCGCCAGCGCGGCCACGGATTTGCCCGACAGGTTCATGAACGTCAGTGGCTTGAGCAGCCATACCGTCTGGCCGTTGACCGTGGTACGGGCCACCTGGCCGTAATAATTCTTGTCCAGGCTGAGCGGCGCTTTTAATTCACGCGATAGCGCGTCAATCCACCAAAAGCCCGCATTGTGGCGCGTGGCTTCATATTCAGGCCCGGGATTGCCCAGGCCGACAAACAGTTTAATCATGCGTGTGAGGAAAAAAATACCAGGGTAGCAGAAGAGAAGCGCCCATGAAAAACGGCTCTTATCCCCGCGAGAGGATAAGAGCCGTCCGGTTTACTGCGCGGCCTGAGCCTGGTTCAGGCGCAGGCCGCAGGCGGCAAATTACTTCTTGGCAGCGGGCTTGGCGGCGGGCTTGGCGCCTGCCTTGCCCTTGCCCTTGGCGTCCTTGGCATCGACCACAGGGGCGGCGACGACTTCTTCGACGATAGGCGTGACCGACACCAGAACCGGGTTGACCTGGCCCTTGACGACGAACTTCACATCCTTTGGCAGCGTGATGTCCTTGACGTGCAGCGGTGCGCCCTTTTTCAGGCCGCTCAGATCGACGGCGATGAATTCAGGAATGTCAGCGGGGAAGCACGACAGGGTCAGCTCGGACACAACGTGGTTGACCAGGCAGTTCTCGGCCTTGACGGCTGGGGACTCCGCTTCGCCGCTGTAATGCAGCGGAACCTTGACGGTCATGCGGGTGCGGGCTTCAACGCGCTGGAAGTCGATGTGCTGGACTTGCTGCTTGTACGGGTGCATTTGCAGGTCACGCAGCAGAACCTTGTGTTCCACGCCGCCCAGTTCCATCGTCAGGATGGAGCTGTGGAAGGCTTCTTTTTTGATGGCGTGCCACAGGGCGTTGTGATCAATTTCGATCAGGGAGACGGCACCAGTGCCACCATAGACGATACCGGGCGTGCGGCCGGTGATGCGGAGACGGCGGCTCGCACCCGTGCCCTGCAGTGCGCGCTCAAAAGCGACGAATTTCATAATCTTCTCCAAAACGGGCAAACCGCGACCAGTTCACCCCGGTGTTTAAAAGGCTGCGCAGGCTTGTCAAGACTTCGTGGCGTCTTTGCGCTGTGCAGCCAGCTTTTTGCTTCGCTTCAGGTCAGAACAGCGCCTGCTCCTGATCCGAAAACAAACTAATGACCGACTCCCCCTTGGCGATGCGCTGAATGGTTTCGGCAATCAGCGGGGCCACGGAGAGCTGGCGAATTTTCTGGCAACCCTGGGCGGTTGGGTTCAGCGGAATGGTGTTGGTGACGACGACTTCATCGAGCGCGTCGCCGTGCGTGATGCGGTCAATGGCCGGGCCGGAAAAAATCGGGTGCGTGCAGTAGGCGTAAACCTTCTTGGCGCCGCGCTCTTTGAGCACTTCGGCGGCCTTGACCAGCGTGCCGGCGGTGTCGATCATGTCGTCCATGATGACGCAGTTGCGCCCGTCGATGTCGCCGATCACATGCATGACTTCAGAGACGTTGGCGCGCGGGCGGCGCTTGTCGATGATGGCCATGTCGCAGCCGAGCTGCTTGGCCAGCGCGCGGGCACGCACCACGCCGCCGACGTCGGGCGAGACGACCATCAGGTCGTTGTAGTTGCGCTGGCGCAGGTCGCCCAGCAGCACGGGGGAGGCGTAGATGTTGTCCACGGGGATGTCAAAGAAGCCCTGAATCTGGTCGGCATGCAGGTCCATCGTCAGCACGCTGGTCACGCCGACGGCCTGCAGCATGTTGGCCACCACCTTGGCGGTGATGGGCACACGGGCCGAACGCGGGCGGCGGTCCTGCCGGGCGTAGCCGAAATAGGGAATCACGGCGGTAATGCGCTCGGCCGAGGCGCGCTTGAGGGCATCGACCATGACGAGGAGCTCCATCAGGTTGTCGTTTGTCGGTGCGCAGGTGGACTGCACCACAAACACATCGCGGCTGCGCACGTTCTGCTGGATCTCGACGGTGACTTCGCCATCTGAAAAGCGTCCCACATGGGCGGAGCCCAGTGTCGTGCCCAGGTGTTGGGAAATTTCAAGGGCCATGCTCGGATTGGCATTGCCGGTGAAAACCAGAAAGTCGGGTTGGTTTGTTTGCGTTTGCATGTGGGTGCCCAGCTGCTATTGGATTTGAAACGTGGCTGAAAAAACCTTGCAACAAGGACTTGGCAGTGAGCGCCTGTTACGTAAGCGTTTCCCAAACAGACAGACCCGCCACGGCGGGTCTGAAAGTCCCGCAGATACACATCGTGCGGGTTGAGAGTCAATACAAAGCCGCACTGGGCGGCTTTGAAAATTTGGCAGGGGTGGAAGGAGTCGAACCTGCGAATGCCGGAATCAAAATCCGGTGCCTTAACCAACTTGGCGACACCCCTACACAGGACTACTGCTGTTACCAGCAATCGACCTATTAATCGTCGTTTGAAGTCTCTATTCTAATGCATGGTTTTTACCAACCTGCCAGCGGATGAGACTCCAAATTGCTGCATTTTTTGATACGCCAGTCGCCCGGGGCGGCTGCTATATCAACATCATGCAACGTTTTCGCAAACACAGCGCTTCCTGAGCCGGTCATGCGTCCTTCAAGCTGGTGCATTTTTAACCATTCGAGTGATTGGCTAATTTGCGGGCAAAGTGTCTGCGCGACTGGCTGCAAGTCGTTGTGACCAAACTTGTAAATCTGATCTTCAGCTTGTGCAGCAAAGACCGCTATTCTAGCAGTATCTGTATCGCGTTTTAGGGCTGGTGCGCTGAAAATATTTTGGGTGGAGAGCCCGACGCCCGGTTTGACCACCAAAAACTGCGCTGCAGGCAGGCGAAGCGGGATAATTTTTTCGCCAATGCCCTCGACCCAGGCGTGTGAGCCGCAGAGAAAAAACGGCACGTCCGCGCCCAGCGACAGGGCTAGGGCGCGCAGTTTTTCCGGCGGCAGGCGCACACCCCACAGGCGCTGCAGCGCCAGCAGGCAGCTGGCCGCATCGGACGAGCCGCCACCCATCCCAGCCTGCGACGGGATGCGCTTTTCCAGGCCGATGTGAACGCCCAGCGTCGTGCCGCAGGCCGCCTGCAGGGCGCGGGCGGCGCGCACGGCCAGGTCTTCGGCGGGCAGCGTTTCAGCGCCGCTGGTGGCCGCATCACCCAGATCGGTGCGGCTGATTTGCCCATCGGTGCGCAGCTCGAAATGCAGCGTGTCACACCAGTCGATCAGCATGAAGACCGATTGCAGCAGGTGGTAGCCATCGGTCTTGCGCCCGGTGATGTGCAAAAACAAGTTGAGCTTGGCCGGGGCGGGCACGTCGTACAGAGCTTTGAGAGGGCGGCTGGAAAGGGCAGGGCTGGTCACGGCGGTGGGCATTCAAAAAACGGTGAAACCCCGCCAGTGCCGCGTCAAGCGCCCGGCTTCTTTTGGAGTGGGCGCCGATGGTGTGTGGGTGACGCGGCGGTGGTGTTACTGGTCCAGCACGACGCGGAGATCGGTTTGCGGCAGCGGCTGGTTTCTCTGGGCCCGAATGCGGCCTTCGCTGTGGCGCGACAAATCGGCCGACCAGCCGCTGACGCTGGCGTTGTCGCCCTGCAGCCAGGCAAACAGCGCACTCAGCGGCACAGCGGCGCCGGTGGCCTGGGTCATCAAGGCATCGACCGACGCGAAACGCTGGATTTTCTGGTTGCCCGAGTCGAGCAGCGCCTCGGAGGGCGACCAGCGCAGCACGCCGAGCACATTGCCCAGCGGGCTAATCAGCGTCAGCTCGCCGCGCTCTGGCCTGCCCTTGAGTTCAAAACCGGCGGAAAAAGACTGGGCGGGCTCGCTTTGCACCTGCAGGCTAAGGCGCCCGGTCCAGAAATCGTTTTTGGCGTCGCTCAGGGCGGCGCTCCCCGGCGGCCGGGCGCAGCCGGTGAGCAACAAGCCCGCCAGCAGGCCGCCGACGGCAAGGACAAGGCGCAGCCGGGCAGGGCGCATTGCGGCAGCAAAGGACAAGGCGGCTCCTGAATTCAAAGCTCGACCTGCAGGCGCTTGAGCGTCTCCAGCAGGGTTTCGTTGTCGGGGTTGAGCTGCTGGCCTTCTTTCCAGATCAGCAGGGCGCGCTCGCGCTGGCCCAGGCTCCACAGGACTTCACCGTAATGGGCGGCAATTTCTGAATCTTTTTTGGCCTGGTAGGCGCTCTCAAACGCCTTCAGGGCTTCGGCGGCGCGGCCCATGCGAAATTCCACCCAGCCCAGGCTGTCGGTGATGAAGGGGTCGGCGGGCGCGTAGCTGAGCGCTTTGCGGATCAGCTCAAGGGCCTCGGGCAGCCGGATATTGCGGTCGGCCAGCGAGTAGCCCAGGGCGTTGTAGGCGTGGTGAAAATCGGGCTTGATCTGCGTCACCTGGCGCAGCAGGCGCTCCATTTCATCGGGTAAATTGAGCTTTTCGGCGATCATGGCCTGCTCATAGAGCAAGTCGGTGTCTTCGGGGGTCTCGCTCAAGGCCTGGGCCAGCAGGTCATGGGCCGACTGGTAGTGCTTGAATTCGCGCAGCAGGCCCACTTCGGCGTTGAGCTTGAGCCGGGCTTCCTCGGCGTTGCGCGCGGGCAGCTGGTGAATTAGCTGGCGGCCTTCTTCGAGCTTGCCCTGGTTGGCCAGAATCGAGGCGCGCCGCGCCTGCGCTGGCACCAAAACAGAGGTGTCGTCAATTTTGCCCAGCCAGTTTTCAGCTGCCGCATAGTCCTTGCGCTTTTCGGCCACTTGGGACAGGGACAAATAGGCTTGGTTCAGGCCGCGATGGGCGCTTTCTTCGCTGGCTTGTGGCCGGGCCAGCGTGATGTAACGCTCCAGCGACGCCTGGGCCAGTTCCAGCTGGTTGTCCTGCAATTGCAGGGAGCCGAGAATCAGCCAGCCTTCGGGGACTTCGGGCTTGTCGCGGGTCAGTATTTTGAGCTGGGCGCTGGCCTCGGCGTAGCGCTGCGCGTCGAGCAGGGTGCGGGCGTAAGCCATGCGGATTTCAGGCCGGGCTGCGCCTGCTGGGCTTTTCAGGTAGTTCTGGACCAGTGTTTCTGCGCCGGGCAGTTGGGGATCGAGCAATACCAGCGCGACAATCGCCGGGCCTTCAGCGCGCGCATCGGCGCTTTGGCCGCGCTCTATGGCCTGGAGAGCCCCGGTTTTATCGCCTGCGGCTGCGCGCATGCGCCCCATGCTGGTCCAGGCGGCGCTGGCCGTGGCGGGGCGCTTGAGGTAGTCGGTCAGCGCGTTTTCGACCACGGTGGCGGCGAGTTTTTTGTCGCCAGCGCGGGCGTAGGCCTGCGGCACGGCATTGATCAAGGTCACCCGCTCGGCGTCAGGTTCGAGGCGCAGGGCGGTTTTCAGCGGCTCTGCCGTTTCGGCAATCCGGTTCAGGGTGATCAGGATTTGCAGCAGGTAGCGGTTGGCTTCGCGCGAGGCGGGAAGGGCCTGCCTCCAGGCGCGGGCCGCCTGTAAGGCCGAGTCGCCCGAGCGCGCCTGCAGCGCGATGTCCGTGGCCCGCTTGTAGAGCTGGGCGTCGCCGGTTTTGCGGGCCGCATCCAGCATCAGGGAAAAGCCGGTGCCGGGCTCATCTTCCTGGGCGCTTATTTCGCCGAGCAGCAACTCGTAAAACAGATCGCTGCCCAGCGGTGAAAGGGCCGCCGCTTCCCGCGCTGCCCGGGCCTGGGCCAGCTCCGACGGTGCGGCAGGTTTAGGCAGCTTGGCTTGGGCCAAAACCGGCGGAACGGCAAACCACAGACAAGCCAATGCAAGGCCAAGTTGTTTCTTCATCCGGTCATGATAATGGATGCGTCCGGGGGCCGCTTGCGTCAGGCCTTGCCTTGAGGGGCTTGGCGCGCTGGTGCTGGCGCCTGCTGTTCGCCTGAAAATAAGGATTTTCTCATGCCTGAATTGCCCGAAGTTGAAGTCACCCGCCTGAGTTTTGCCGGACGTATTGCCGGGGCGCGCATTGAGGCGGTGTCTGTGGGCAAGCCTTTGCGCTGGCCGCTGGGCTGTGCGCCGCAACTGCTGCCGGGGCGGCAGGTGCTGGGCGTGCGCCGGCGGGGCAAATACCTGCTGCTCGATTTGAATGAGGGCCTGCTCCTGATGCACCTGGGCATGTCGGGTAGCGTGAGCTTTGGCGCCAGTCTGGGCGCGGCGGGCAAGCATGACCATTTCGATCTGGTGACCAGCCAGGGCACGCTGCGCCTGCACGATCCGAGGCGCTTTGGCGCGGTGGTCTATGCTGCGTCGGAGCATGACCCGGCCGCGCAAAAACTGCTCGGCCACCTCGGCGTCGAGCCGCTCGGCGAGGATTTTGATGCCGCGCTGTTTCACCAGGCGCTCAAGGGGCGCAAAACGCCGATTAAGCAATTGCTGCTGGCCGGGCAGGTGGTGGTCGGCGTGGGCAATATCTACGCCTGTGAAGTGCTGTTTCTGGCCGGTATCCGGCCCACGACCCAGGCTGGCGCGATCAGCAAGCCGCGCGCGGCCTTGCTGCACGGAGCGATCCGGCAGGTGCTGGCGCAGGCGGTGGCCCAGGGCGGCAGCACGTTGCGGGATTTTTCCAACGCCCAGGGCGAGGCCGGGCATTTTCAGCTGGACGCCAAGGTTTATGGCCGGGCTGGCCTGCCCTGCCGGGTGTGCGCCGCGCCGGTCAAAAGCATGCGCCAGGGCCAGCGTTCGACCTTTTATTGTGTCAGTTGTCAAAAAGCGTGAGCACTGTGTCGCTGTGACATTGGTAATTGCGGCGGCCGGTGCTATATTGGGCCGATACTATTTTTACGGCAGAGCATGTCTTTCAACGAACAATTTGATCAGCACGGTGTCTGGCGGCGCGAATTTGCATTAAACCTGAAAGTGCTCGCTGAGTGGATGCGCGACCACGACCTGATGAATGCAGCCGTTGAAGAGCGGCTGCTCTTGCTGGAGTCGCAGGTGCGCGCCGACAAGGTCATGGTGGCTTTTGTCGCGGAGTTTTCGCGCGGCAAATCCGAGCTGATCAACGCCATCTTTTTTGCCGGTTACGGGCGCCGCATCATGCCTGCAACGGCCGGGCGCACCACCATGTGCCCGACCGAGCTGGGCTATGACGCGGACGTGCCGCCCTGCCTGCGCCTGCTACCCATCGAGACTCGGCTGGAGGCGCAGGCGCTGATGGAATGGCGCAAGGCGCCTGAAAAATGGGTTCAGGTCGATCTGGACGTGAACGACCCGGTGCAGTTGGCGCAGATGATGGAAAAAGTCGCCGAAGTGCGCTACGTCACCCAGGACGATGCGCGGGCGCTGGGTTTCTGGAACGACAGCCATCCCGAGGACAATCCGCCTGTCGGCTCTGACGGGCTGGTCGAAGTGCCCAAATGGCGCCATGCGCTGATCAACATCGCCCATCCGCTGCTCAAGCAGGGGCTGGTCATTCTCGATACACCCGGCCTGAACGCCATCGGCGCCGAGCCTGAGCTGACCGTGAGCCTGATTCCCCAGGCGCATGCGGTGGTGTTTATTCTGGGCGCCGATACCGGCGTGACCAAGTCGGACCTGACCATCTGGCGCGAACACCTGGTTCCGCCCTCCGACGGGGGCGACACCCGGCTGGTGGTGCTCAACAAGATCGACAGCCTGTGGGACGCCCTGAGCACGCCCGAGCAGGTGCAGGCGCAAATCAACAACCAGCGCGTCACCTCGGCCGAGATACTGGGCCTGCCGGTCTCCAAAGTGCTTGCCGTGTCGGCCCAAAAAGGTCTGGTGGCCAAGGTCACCGGCGACGACGCGCTGCTGCAGGCCAGCCAGCTGCCAGCGCTGGAGCTGGCTTTGGGAGAGGGCCTGATGGGGCAGCGCCAGAAAATCTTGCAAATGGCGGTCATCTCCGGCATCGGCGAGCTTAAAAATGAGGCAGGGCGGGCCATCCATGTACGCAGGCGCGACCTGTCCGAGCAGATGATGGAGCTGCGCGGCCTGCGCGGCAAAAACGTATCGGTCATCAAGCAGATGCGCCTGCGTATCGAGCAGGAAAAGGCCGAATTCGACGCCAGCGGCGCGCGTATCTACGCGGTGCGCTCGGTGCATCTGAAACTGCTGCGCGAAGTGGTCACGCTGCTCAGCACGCCGACACTCAAAGCTGAGCTGGGCGAACTGGTCACTGCGTTGAAACAGCCGGGCATCAAGCTGCGTCTGAAAAAAACCTACGGCGACACCTTCGCGCAGTTGCGCGCCGGGCTCAAAAGCGTCCAGGTGCTGACCGGCGAAATCCAGACCATGCTGAGCTCGTCTTTCCGGCAGATCAATTCCGAGTTCAACTTTTCGCTACAGGTGCCCAAAGAGCCAGATGTGACCCGTTTTGCGGAAGACCTGGACCTGATAGAGCGCAGCCATCTGCAGTACCTCGGGATGGGCAATGTGCTCAGGCTGTCCCAGGCCGCTTTTTCCGAGCGCTTGGTCCGGGCGCTGGGCACGCGCCTGCGGGTGGTCTATGAGACGGCGCTGAGCGAGGTCGAGCTGTGGAACAAGTCGGCCTCGTCGCAGCTCGATGCCCAACTGCGTGAGCGGCGGCGCAATTTTGCGCGCCGGCTGGAGGCGATAGAGCGCATCCAGCAGGCCGCTTCGGGGCTGGATGAGCGCATTGCCGAAATTGACGATCAAGAAGCTTCGCTCAACGAATTGGATGCGAAATTGACGGAATTGACCCAGCCTTTTCTGGGCAATCTTCCCCCGCCTGCCGTCGCCAATGGCCGCGCTGGCGTGAATGCGCTGTTGACCGAGGCGGCTTGAGCATTGGCCTTGGCAAAACCGGCGCCACGCCCGGCTGAGGCGATGGATTCTTTCGCTTCCTCCCGAGCGGGTCTGCGCCCGTTTGCGCTCAAGCCTGGCATGGCTGCGGCCTTTTCTGCAGAAGTCGTGCGCTGGCAGCAAAGCCACGGGCGCAACAGCCTGCCCTGGCAGAACACCCGCGACCCGTACCGCGTCTGGCTGTCCGAAATCATGCTTCAGCAGACGCAGGTCGCTACCGTGCTGGACTATTACGCCCGGTTCCTGCAGCGCTTTCCCACGGTGGCTGACTTGGCTGCTGCATCGCAGGACGAAGTGCTGGCGCTGTGGAGCGGTCTGGGCTACTACAGCCGCGCCCGCAACCTGCGCCGCTGCGCCCAGGACGTGGTGGCGCTGCACGGCGGGGAGTTTCCGCGCTCGGCGCTGCAGCTGCAGACGCTGCCGGGCATCGGGCGCTCGACGGCGGCGGCGATTTCTTCTTTTTGCTTCGGCGAGCGCGTAGCGATTCTGGACGGCAACGTCAAGCGGGTGCTGACGCGGGTGCTGGGTTTTTCGGCTGATCTGGCTGAAAGCGCCAGCGAAAAAGCCCTCTGGCAATTGGCGACGGCGCTGCTGCCCGAGCAGAATCTGCCAGTGGTGATGCCGCGCTACACCCAGGGGTTGATGGACCTGGGCGCCACCATCTGCACCAGCCGCCAGCCGCAATGCCTGCTGTGCCCGGTGCAGGCGCTGTGTACGGGCCGCGCCAGCGGAGCGCCCGAAAGCTACCCGGTCAAGACCAAAAAACTCAAGCGCAGCGCCCAGGCGCTGAGCCTGCTGTGGGCGCAAAAGCCCGATGGCTCGGTCTGGCTGGAAAAGCGCCCGAGTCCTGGCATCTGGGGCGGGCTGTACTGCCTGCCGGTGTTTGACAGCGATGCGGCGCTGCAGGCGGTGTTACCGGAAAGCCTGGACGGCCCGCTGCAGGCGCTGCCGCATTTTCTGCATGTGCTGACCCACAAGGATTTGCACCTGGCGCCGTGGATCGCCGGTTTCGGCGCCGATCAGCCCCTGCCCGAGGCCATGATTTCGGCATCGGGTTCGGGCGCCTGGTTCAGCGCGGCAGCCTGGCCGGGCCTGGGCCTGCCAGCGCCGATCCGCAAGTTGCTGCAGGGCGCTTCGGCCTGATTTTTTCTTTTGCCGGGGCCTGCGGCCCTAAACCCGGCTGGCCGCCGTCAGGCCGTCGAGTTCCCTGTGCCGCTTGAGCGTGGTCCATTGCTGGCTGAAGGCGGTGGCCAGCGTTTCCACCAGATAGACCGAGCGGTGCTGGCCGCCGGTACAGCCCACCGCCACCGTGACATAGCTGCGGTGGTCGCGCACCAGCGCCTGCAGCCAGTGGCTGAGAAACTGCTCGATATGCTGGCGCATCTCGTCCACTTCGGCATGCGCTTTGAGGTAATCGGCCACCGGCGCGTCCAGCCCGGTTAGCGCGCGCAGGTCGGTCTCGTAATGCGGGTTGGGCAGCATGCGCACGTCAAACACATAGTCGGCGTCCAGCGGCACACCGCGCTTGAAGCCAAAGGATTCAAACACCAGCGTCAACTGGCGCCGGGGCGCCGCGATCAGCGATTTGACATAGCCCTGCAGCTGCGAGGAGCGGATCATGCTGGTGTCAATCACATGGGACTGCTCGCGCATTTCAGCCAGCAGGTGGCGCTCCAGTTCAATCGCGTCGATCAGCGCCCGGTTCTGGTCGGTAGCGTCAATGCGCGACAGCGGGTGCAGGCGCCGGGTTTCGGAAAAGCGCCGCACCAGGGTTTCGGCGTTGGCATCGAGAAAAAGCGATTGCACGCTCACGCCCTGCGCCTGCAATTGCTTTAACTGCTCGGGCACCAGCGGCAGCGAGGTGGCGCTGCGCACATCCATCGCAATGGCCACCTTGGGGGCGTTGTCCGGGCGCTTGAGCGCTACAAATGGCAGCAGCAGCTCCGGCGGCAGGTTGTCCACGCAGTAGTAGCCGGTGTCTTCGAGCGCATGCAGCGCCACCGATTTGCCGGAACCGGACATGCCGGTGATCAGGATCATTTCCATGCCGCGCTCCTTGCCACGCAGGAAGCGGCCTTGAGCCAGCGGCGCATTCCATTGGGCGGTATGTGGTTGAAAAAATGCAAACTCAAACAGCCATGACGGGCATCGCCCCCCCAGTGGCGGCAGACATAGTGACTCAAAAACATTGCGTCAGCATTTCTGTGGCGTGTGCCAGCGTGGTGTTTGACAGCCGCTCGCCGCCGAGCATGCGGGCAATTTCGCTGACTCGCTGCGCGCCGCTGACCGGCTCGACGGTGCTGACCGGCTGCTGCTGGCCGCTGTGCTTGGCCACGACCAGGTGCTGGTCGGCGAAAGCGGCGACCTGCGGCAGGTGCGTCACCGCCAGCACCTGGCGGTCCTGGCCGAGCTGGCGCATCAGGCGGCCCACGGTCTGCGCCACGGCGCCGCCGACACCGGCATCGACCTCGTCAAAAATCAGCGTTTGCGCCTGTCCCAGCTGGCTGGTGGTCACGGCAATCGCCAGTGCGATGCGCGACAGCTCGCCGCCTGAAGCGACTTTGCCGACGGGCCGGGGCGTGCTGCCGCTGTGCCCGGCGACGCGGAATTCGGCCTGCTCCAGACCGTGCTGGGCGGGCTGCTCCAGTGGGTTCAGGACGACTTCAAAGCGCCCGCCCTGCATGCCCAGAGCCTGCATGGCCTGGGTGATGGCCAGGGCCAGGCGCGGCGCGGCCTGAGTGCGGCATTGGGAAATCTGCTGCGCTTCGGTGCGGTAAGCCGACTCGGCCAGCGCGGCGTTTTTTTCCAGCTGGGCCAGATCGGCGGCTTCGTCGAGCCGGGCCAGTTCGGCTTGCCACGATTGCAGCAGCGGATGCAGTTCGGCGGGCGGGCGCTTGTAGCGCCGCGCCAGGCTGACCCACTGGGCCAGGCGCTCGTCGAGTTCGGCCAGGCGCTGGGGCTCTAACTCGGCGTGCCGGGCATAGCCGCGCAGCGAATGCACGGCGTCTTCCATCTGCGCCTGGGCGGCGCTCAGCACCGTCAGCACTTCTTTGAATTCGGGCGCGATGGCGGCTTGACTTTGCAGCGCGCCAATAGCGCGGCCGAGCAGGGCGCCCGCGTTGTCGTCGGTTTCGTGCAGCGCATCGACGGCGGTGTGGACGGCGTCGCGCAGGGCCTGGATGTTGGACAGGCGGCTGTGCTGGGTGTTGAGCTCTTCCCACTCATGCTCGCTGGGCGCGAGCTTGTCCAACTCGCCGACTTGCCAGGCCAGGCGCTCGCGCTCGTGCTGCAGGCTGTCTTGCGCCTGCTGCGCCTGGGTCAGGGTTTTCTGGGCCAGGCGCCACTGCTGCCAGCGCAGCGCCAGCGCTTCGGGGGGCGCGCCCGCATAGGCGTCGAGCAGGCCGCGCACCGCCTCCGGGCGCGTCAGGCTTTGCCAGGCGTGCTGGCCGTGAATATCGACCAGCTGATCGGCAACCGCCTTGAGCTGGGTGGCGGTGGCCGCGCTGCCGTTGATCCAGGCCCGGCTTTTACCCTGCGCATCGACCGTGCGGCGCAGCAGCAGGCTCTCGCCCGCTTCAAAACCGGCCTGCTCCAGCCACGGCGCCAGCGCGGCCGGGCGGTCAAATTCGGCGCTGATGTCGCAGCGCAGCGCGCCTTCGCGCACCACGCCCGCATCGGCTCTGGCGCCCAGCGCCAGTTGCAGCGCGTCAATCAGGATGGATTTGCCAGCGCCGGTTTCGCCGGTCAGCACCGTGAAGCCCTGCTGTAAATCCAGCTCCAGTTCGCGCACGAGGACAAAGTCGCGCAGGGAAATGCTTTTCAGGCTCATGGCTCAGGCGCCGCCTCCGCCTTCATTCCAGTGCAGTTTTTTGCGCAGGGTGTCAAAGTAGCTCCAGCCCAGCGGGTGCAGAAAGCGCATCTGGTGCTCGGAGCGCCGCACGGTGATGCGGTCGCCGTGCAGCAAGCTGGCCAGCGACTGCTGGTCAAAGCTGGCGCTGGCGTCGCGCCCGGCGACGATTTCAATGGCCACTTCCCCGCAGTCCGACAGCACAATGGGCCGGTTCGACAGGGTGTGCGGCGCAATCGGGACCAAGACCCAGCCGCCAATCGACGGGTGCAGCATGGGACCGCCCGCCGACAGCGCGTAAGCGGTCGAGCCGGTCGGCGAGGCGATGATCAGCCCATCAGCACGCTGGTTCGCGACAAAGCGGCCATCGACCTCAACGCGCAGCTCCACCATGCCCGAGGTGGCGCCCCGGTTAACCACCACGTCGTTCATGGCGGTGGCGCTGAATACGCACTCGCCCGCGCGCATGACCTGGGCCTTCATCATCCAGCGCCGGTCTTCCTGGTAGTCACCGCGCAGCATCGGCTTGAGCGTGTTTTGGTAGTCTTCAAAACCGATGTCGGTGATAAAGCCCAGCCGCCCCTGGTTGATGCCGACCACCGGCACGCCAAACTCGGCCAGCAAGCGGCCAACGCCGAGCATGGTGCCGTCGCCGCCGACCACCAGCGCCAGGTCGCAGTGCCTGCCGATGCCCGCCACATCGAGCGTCGGGTAGTGGCTCAAGCTGGTGTTGTTGGCCGTGTCCTGCTCAATGGCGACTTCGCAGCCCTGGGAGCCGAGAAAATGGGCAATGTCTTCGAGGACGGAACGGGAGCCCTGGGCCTGGTATTTGCCGATCAGGGCGACATGGCGGAATTGCGATTGCATCGGCAAATTACATCACAACATCCTGGCCGGGCATTCCGTAGAATGCAGGCATGCTTGATGACCGCGCCCGTTTGTTACTTAAAGCGCTGGTAGAGCGCTACATTGCCGAGGGCCAGCCCATTGGCTCGCGCACCTTGTCCAAGGCGTCCGGCCTGGAACTCTCCCCGGCCACCATCCGCAACGTGATGAGCGATCTGGAGGATCTGGGCCTGATTGTCAGCCCGCACACCTCCGCCGGGCGCATTCCGACGGCGCGCGGCTACCGCCTGTTCGTCGATACCATGCTGACCGCGCAGCGCAACCTGCACAGCTTTTTCAGCCCCTTGGGCGCGCCCCGGCTGGCGCCCGACCAGCCGCAAAAAGTCATCAGCAATGCGGCGCACATGCTGTCGAGCCTGTCGCAGTTTGTCGGCGTGGTGATGGCGCCGCGCCGCACTTCGGTGTTCCGGCACATCGAGTTTTTGCGCCTGTCGGAAAAGCGCTTTCTGGTCATCATCGTCTCGCCCGACGGCGATGTGCAAAACCGCGTCATCTTCACCGAAACTGACTACAGTGCCTCGCAACTGGTCGAGGCGTCGAATTTTCTCAACTCGCACTACGCCGGGATGGCGATGGAAGAGGTGCGCGAGCGCCTGAAAAACGAGGTCGAAGCGCTGCGCGGCGAAATTGCCACCTTGATGCAGGAAGCCGTGCTGGTCAGCTCCGAAGCCATCGCCTCGCGTGACGAGGTGGTGGTCTCGGGCGAGCGCAACTTGCTGGCAGTCAGCGACTTTTCCAGCGACATGGGCAACCTGCGCAAATTGTTCGATCTGTTCGAGCAGAAGGCCCAGCTGATGCGCCTCTTGGATGTCTCCAGCCGCGCCGAGGGCGTGCGCATCTACATCGGCGGCGAGAGCCAGGTCATTCCCTACCAGGAGCTGTCGGTGGTGACGGCGCCCTACGAGGTCGATGGGCGCGTCGTCGGCACGCTGGGCGTGATCGGCCCGATGCGCATGCCCTACGAAAAAATGATCCAGATTGTCGATATCACCTCTAAACTGGTGAGCACGGCCCTGAGCCACAGCAAGTAGAGCCCTTACAATCAGCAGCGGAGGGGGCGTTAGCTCAGTTGGTTAGAGCAGAGGACTCATAATCCTTTGGTCCACGGTTCAAGTCCGTGACGCCCTACCAGGATTTGGAAAGCTCGTAAGTGATGGCTCGCAAGAGTTGTTTTTACGAGCTTTTTTCTTTTCCACCTCAAGCCCCGCACCGCTAACATGGCGTGCATGAGCTCTGAACCCCGCCCTTACAAAATCCCCGAGTCAGTGCTGGTGGTGATTTACACGCCCAGCCTGGAGGTGCTGCTGATCGAGCGCGCCGGGTCGCCGGGCCTGTGGCAGAGCGTGACGGGTTCCAAAGACCGGCCAGATGAGCCCTGGCGTGAAACGGCGCTGCGCGAGTTGCGGGAGGAAACCGGCCTGCAGGCCAGCGACGGCGAGCTGCAGGACTGGGGCATTTGCAACGTCTATGACATTTATCCGATCTGGCGTCACCGCTATGCGCCCGGCGTGACGCGCAACACCGAGCACGTCTGGGGCCTGCGCCTGCCCGCCGCCCGTCCGGTCACGCTCAGTCCGCGCGAGCATGTGGCCTGGCAGTGGCTGGCGCACCGGGCGGCGGCTGACGCCTGCTTTTCCGGCTCCAACGCCGAGGCGATTTTGCTGCTGCCGCGCTTTAACCTTTGAACCGGAACTTTTGCTGTATGCCCTCACTTCGCCCGCCCGACACACTGCAACTGCTTCAGGGCGGCGAGGCGCTGTTTCCGGCGCTGATCCAGGCTTTTGACGCGGCCAGCCGCTGGATACAGCTGGAGACTTATATTTTTGACTTTCACGGCGCGGGCACGCAAGTGGCCGAGGCGCTGCTCAGGGCAGGGCGGCGCGGCGTGTCGGTCCAGGTGCTGGTCGATGCGATAGGCTCCGATCCGCTGCCCGAGCCGTGGCCGCAAAAGTTCGCCGATGCCGGGGTCGAGTGGGTTGTGTATTCGCCGCTGACCGGCAGGCTGGGCCTGCTGGCGCCCGAGTGCTGGCGCCGTCTGCACCGCAAGCTGTGCGTGGTGGACCAGCAGGTGGTGTTTTGCGGCGGCATCAACATTCTGGATGATTTTTACGACCCGAATCACGGTCAGCTACAGGCACCACGCTTTGATTTTGCCGTCGCCGTGAGCGGGCCGATGGTGGCCGAGGCGACTGATGCGATGGCGCTGCTGTGGTGGCGCGTTCAGGCCGGCTACAGCGCCCGGCACCGGCATCTGGGGGCGGCCTGGAGTCGCTTCAGGGCGGCAGGCCACGGCACGCGCACCGATGCGTCCTTGCTCGACTATCCGGCCTCCGGGCTGGCGCCGCTGCCCGGCAGCCCCGGCCCCAGGCGCGCGGCCCTGGTGCTGCGCGACAACCTGCGCAACCGCAGCAGCATAGAGCGTGCCTACCGCAAGGCGATTGGCCAGGCGCGCGAGGAAATCATCATTGCCAACGCCTATTTTCTGCCCGGCGGCAAGCTGCGCCACGCCTTGATGCAGGCGGCGCGGCGCGGCGTGCGCGTGAGCCTGCTGCTGCAGGGCAAGTACGAATACTTCATGCAGTACCACGCGGCCCGGCCGGTCTATGGCGCGCTGCTGGCCGCCGGGGTGGAAATCCACGAGTATTCGGCCAGCTTTCTGCATGCCAAGGTGGCGGTGATTGACGGGCGCTGGGCCACGGTAGGCTCGTCCAACCTGGACCCGCTGAGCCTGCTGCTGGCCCGCGAAGCCAATGTGGTGGTGCAGGACCGCGCTTTTGCCCAGAACCTGCGCGCGCGCCTGCAGGAGGCGATACGCCACGGCACGCGTATGGACCCGGCGGTTTACAGCCAGCGCCCGCTGGGGCAGCGCCTGCGCGGCTGGCTGGCTTACGCGCTGATGCGGCTGGCCCTGTTTGTGACCGGGCAACGCTATTGAATAGATAGCAGCCCATTCGGGTTTGACCAAGGGCGATACGCTGGCAGGCTTATAGAATCAATGAAAAAATATTTTAGGGCTGGCTGGTAATATCACGCATGCTTATGACCTCTTCTACGCCCCCCCAGGACACTGCCGACGAAGGCACACCTGTTTCCGTCAAGATTCGTGAACGCTTGGCCTTGGCCCGCAAGCGCTTCAACGCCAACGACAACATTGCCGAGTTTATTCAGCCCGGCGAGTTGGAGCGACTGCTCGACGAGGTGGAGGTGAAGATGCAAGGCGTTCTCGACAGCATGGTCATCAACACCGCTGGCGACCACAACACCGGCAACACCGCGCGCCGCGTGGCCAAGATGTACATCAACGAGGTGTTTCGGGGGCGTTACGTCCATGCCCCGACGATTACCGAGTTCCCCAATGCCGAGCACCTCAACGAGCTGATGATCGTCGGCCCGATCACGGTGCGCAGCGCCTGCTCGCACCATTTCTGCCCGGTCATTGGCAAGGTGTGGATTGGCGTCATGCCCAACGAGCACACCAACGTCATTGGCCTGTCCAAATACGCCCGGCTAGCCGAGTGGGTCATGGGGCGCCCGCAGATTCAGGAAGAGGCTGTAGTCCAGCTGGCCGATCTCATCATGGAAAAAACCCAGCCCGACGGCCTGGCCATCGTGATGGAAGCGAGCCACTACTGCATGGCCTGGCGCGGCGTCAAGGACATGGACAGCAAGATGATTAACTCCGTCATGCGCGGCGTTTTTCTGAAAGATTCGACGCTGCGGCGCGAGTTTCTGGCCCTCATTCCACGCTGAAAAAGCTCAAAGGATTACGCTATGTTGGTACGTTTGCTCTATGCCAGTCGCGTGGTGGATACCAGCGCCGAGGCCATTGAGGCGATTTTGGCCCAGTCGCGCCAGCACAACCCGGCCAGCGGCATCACCGGCATTCTTTGCTATGGCGGCGGGATTTTTCTGCAGGCGATTGAAGGCGGGCGCATGGCCGTGAACGCGCTGTACGGCCATATCCAGAAAGACCCGCGCCACAAGGACGTGGTGCTGCTGGACTACGAGGAGATTTCGGAACGCCGCTTTGGCGGCTGGACGATGGGTCAGGTCAACCTGCTCAAGCTAAATCATTCGATTTTGCTGAAGTATTCCGAAAAAGCCGAGCTTGACCCGTATGCGGCCTCGGGCAAGGTGTCTCTGGCGCTGCTAGAGGAGTTGATGGCGACGGCCGCAATCATGGGCCGCGCCTGACCAGGTGGCAGCGCCAGAACCCGAAAATTAAGGGCGCACGACGATATCGTTGCGCACGCCACGGACGTTTTTGACGTTGCGGGCAATGTTTTCAGCCTGGTTGCGCTCGGCGCTTGATTTGGCAAAGCCGGAGAGTTGAACCGTGCCGTTGAGCGTTTCCACGCTGATGGAAGATGCTGCCACGGTCGGGTCTTCAACAAACTTGGCTTTCACAGCGGTCGTGATGGCCGTGTCATCCACATAGGAGCCGGTCGTTTCCTGACCACGCATCACGGAGCAGCCGCTGCCAATGAGGGTAATGCCAGCCAGGGCGGCGAGTGCAATTGCGCGAACGTATTTCATAGGATATTCCTTTGGAGTTGAGTTGAAAGAGAAAGACACGGAAAATGAGGGCTGGCATCCTTGCCAGCCGGGTTTTAGGGCGGCGAAGATGGGCTGTCAAACGGTTGCGGGGGTCGGCTGCGCGGCGCACCCAAGAGCAGGGCGCCGGGAAGTCCCGAAGATTTCAGGGCGGCCAGCAGCACGCCCGCCGACACCATGCGCCAAGGCCGCAGCACGACGGCAGCGGCGCCCAATCCTGCGGAAATGACCAGTAGCTTGAAGGGATGCGCCTGTGCGTAGTCCTGCAAAAGGGGCTGCGCCAGGTCTGCCACCGCGCTGGCCGGATTGCGGTACCACCAGTTGCGCAGGGCATATTTCAGGATGTGCCAAGTCTGGCCGGAAGAGGCCGGGGCGCTGGCGGGCAAGTCACCGGGCTCCAGGTCAAGGCCCATTTCGTTTCCCTCGATGCGCCGGTGGCGACTCATGTGCCTTACCAAGGCCTTGCGGCTGATGGCCAGACGTTCCTGGGGGCTGAGTTCTGTAAGGAGGGACATGCCGGGTATTTTTGCGGAAGTGACTAAAGCGAGGGATGCTTACGCGACAGTGCGCAAGGCCTGGATGTCGTTGTTAATTTGCGCTTTCAGCTCGGCAAAGCGGTCGGTTTTGAGCGGCCTTAGGGCCATGCGCGTGGCGGTGACCGATACCACTAGCAGCACGCCCGGCACCGCCACCAGCACCCAGTGAAACTGGTTTTGCAAAACTCCCAGCATCAGGGCCGTGCCTGCCAGACCCAGAAACACAAACCAACCCAGCACCGCCACCAGCCCCGCCCAGAAACGCACCAGCAACTCAGCCCCGACGCTGGACGCTTCCTTGTGGAGCAACTCGCCATAGGCTGAGAGGTGATCCACGACCAGATCGGGTCGCTGGACAAGGGTAGAGAAAAGCGGGTGCAGCATAAATCGGCGTCAGGTTGGGCGTGGGGCAGGAAGTTCTGGGGGTGAAGGTGCTCTTTCAGTAACGCGTTTTAGGGCGGTTGCGGCTGCGCTGGCGCGCTGCGGCCACCAGCAGGGCCACGCCCGCGCCGACACCGGCGGCAATCAGGATGGAGCGCACCGGCTGCTCGGCCACATAGCGGGTAGTCACACCAGCGGCGCGCTTGAGCGACTGCTCGGCACGGTCCTTGGCTTCGGAGGCCAGGTCCAGGCTGTGCTGGGCCATTTTCTGGGCCTTGGAGGCGAGCATGTCCACCACCGGATCGACATTGCCGCGCAACTGGCGCAGCCGACTTTGGGCCTTGTCCAGCGCCTCATGGGCATGTTCGCGTGTCATGTCGGCTGCGCCGCTGGCGCCCTGGATGATGTCCTCGGAAGCTTGGCGAATCGTTGGCATCACATCGTGGCTAGTGTTCATAGTAAATCCCTGATATCAGTCGGGTTAAATATTTTTGGAAGTGGAAAGAGGTGTGCAGCAAGCGCGCCCGGCCCTGAGAGCTGATCGCGCTTGGGCGTTTCAACGCCTCCTGAACAGGCTCACGACAAAGCTGACAATCGCCATGATAACGAATATGACGAAAAGTATTTTGGCAATCTCTGCAGCCCCTGCCGCGATACCGCCAAAGCCAAATACCGCCGCAATCAGGGCAATCACCAAAAAAACAACCGAATAGTGCAGCATCTTAATAATTTCCTTATGACTTCTTCATGATTAGATGTCGGGCAGAGGGCATTCCCCTTTCTCGCTGCAAAGCCCCGCATTCCTTGAGCTTAAGCAGGGGAAGGTTTTTTTTTAGTCAGAGGAGAGCTTGTTGTCTTGTCAGGGTTCGGAGACACTTTTTGTAGGACGAAGGAAGGTTTCGTACAAGACGCGTTACATTGGCTTGGGAAAAATGGCGCCAATCTCGGTGCCTTTTCCTTCGGCGCTGATGATGCTGAGTTTTCCGCCCGCCGCCTCGACCCGGTGGCGCATGCCGGTCAGGCCGTGTCGGCTCGGGCCGACATGCTGCGGATTGAAGCCCTGACCGTTGTCCTTGACCATGACGGCGATGTGGCCGTCAAGGTTGCGCAGGCTGATTTTGGCTTGGCTGGCGCGGGCATATTTGGCAATATTGGTCAGCGATTCCTGGGTCAGCCGGTACACCGTCAGCTGGGCCGAGTTGTCAAGCTCGACTTGCTCCAGCTCGGTGCTGACGCTCAGGCCCGAACGCTCCTCGAATTCACGCGCCAGAATTTCCAGCGAGGCCACCAGCCCTAGGTGCGACAGCGAGGACGGACGCAGGTCTTCGATGATGCGCCGCTTCAGGGCAATACCGCTTTTCAGGAGGGTGGTGAGATGCTCCAGGCGCTCAATGGCTTCCGGCTGTTTGCTGCCCAGGCGTGACTTGATCCTGGCCACATCGAGCTTGGCGGCGGTTAGCAGGGCGCCGAGCTCGTCGTGCAGTTCGCGCGCCAGGTGGCCGCGTTCGTCTTCGCGCACATTTTGCAGGTGCGTGGCCAGCTCGGCCAGGCTGGCCGTGCGCTCGCGCACCTGTGTTTCGAGCAGGTCTCGCTCGTGCTCAAGGGATTGCTGTTCGCGCAGGCCCAAGTCCATCAGCGCCTTGGTCTGCAGCAGGTACATGCAAAAAGCCAGCATGGCCCCCAACGCCGTCGCAGCAATGCCGCTGCGCGCGAGCAGCAGCGCCTGTATGATATGGCCCTGTGCCTGCATCATTTTGCGGTTGCTGCTGGCAACAAGACTGGCCGACTGGTCCCGGATCGCCTCCATCTGCTCCCTGCCCACATCCGTGGACAGGACAAACTTCCACCCAACTTCATTGCCCTGCTTGCGCATACGCACGGTTAGGTCCAGTTCGGCCAGTTTGCGCTCGACATGCTGCGCCAGCGCATCGAGTTCGGCGAGTTGCTTCGGGTCGGGGGCCAATTGCCCGCGCAGCAGCGTCAGGCTCTGGTGAATGTCGGCTGTGGCCGTGTTGTAGGGGGCCAGATAGCGCGCATCGCCGGTGAGCAGGTAGCCGCGCTGCCCGGTTTCCGCGTTAAGCATTTGCTCGACCAGCTTGCTGAGGGCGCTGCGGGTTTGCTGGGCCGCCTCGATCTGGCTAATGGCCTCGGTGGACTGGCTGAAACTGGCCTCATTGATGAAGATCAGAGTTGCCGCTGCCAACAGGGCCAGCGTCAGGCTGATGAGCATTTTGGACAGGGTCAGTTTTTTCACTGCAAAACTCCGTTACGCACTTCAAGTGACAACTCTTCAATAATGAACTCTTGAAGCCGATGCTGGCGGCTGATTTGAAAGTATTTTCAAATCCCTCTGCCCGACACTCTCAAAGAAAGACAGGAACATTACGTGATAAAAATTGGAATCGTTGATGACCATGCCATCGTTCGATCGGGGCTGAAGCAGTTTTTCTCGGATCATGTGGACCTGCGCGTGGTCGGGGAGGCTGCCAACGGGCGCGAAGCGATTGACCTGATCCGCAACGTGCCACTGGACATTCTGGTCATGGACCTGTCCATGCCGGGCCAGAGCGGCATTGATGCGTTGGCGATGATCCGGGCCAAGGCGCCGGAGGTGGGCATCCTCATTCTCAGCGGCTACCCGGAGGCGCATTACGCGGTCAACCTGATCCGCCAGGGCGCCAGCGGCTACCTGAACAAGGAGTGCGATCCGTCGGAAATTGTCGATGCGATCCGCGTGATCTCGCTGGGCAAGCGCTACATCACGGCGGCGGTGGCCGAGCTGCTGGCGCAGCAGCTCAGCAGGCCCAGGGGCATGATCGCACACGAGCAGCTCTCGGAGCGCGAATTTCAGGTGTTTTTGAAGCTGGCCAAGGGCGAGACGGCCGGCGACATTGCCAAGGCGCTGTCCCTGAGCGTCAAGACCGTCAGCACCTACCGCACCCGCGTGATGGAAAAGATGAGCCTGGCGTCCAACAGTGACCTGACTTATTACGCCCTGAAAAACAAGCTGATCGATTGACAGCGCCCGTCAATGGCACTCAAGCTTGGGCGATGTTTTGCTGCAGGCAAAAGTCCACCAGCGCGTCAATTTCGTTGGATTTGTCAAACACCGCGTCCACGCCCAACTGGGCGCAGCGCTGGCGGATGTCCGCCGTGGCGTAGTTGCTCAGGACAACGACCTTGCGCCGCGCAGGCCGGTCCCGGCAAGCGGCCAGGACGCCCAGGCCGCTGCCTTGTTTGAGGAATAAATCCACAATCGCCAAGTCCCATTCCTGGTGACTGTCAGTCAGCCAGGCTTTTCCGTCGTTCTCGGTTTCCGCTTCGCCTACGGCGACCACGTCCGCGAGTTCTTCGAGCGTTCCAATCAGGTTCTCCCGAATAGTGGGGTTGTCCTCAACGATATAGATTTTGAGTCTCACGGTTCAAGTCCAGGTAACGCAAGGTCCACCCACTACGGACAGCAAGAATCGAAAAATTTCGACCCACCTTGTTTCATAATGTATCTGCTATTGTCAAAGAATGGTGCCAGCGACTTCTGCATCTATATGTAGGCTGTTTCCTACTGTTGCGCCGTGCAGGTGGAGTGTGACAGCTTTTTCATGCTGAATGCTGATTTCCGGCCGTGCCGCAAACGGCGCAGCCGTTGTGGCGCTGCAGCTGCATTTCATCCCAGCGCATGCTGCGGCCATCAAGCAGCAGCAGCCGACCGGTCAGGGGCTGGCCTATGCCGCACAGCAGCTTGAGCGCTTCGGCCGCCTGCACCGTGCCGACAATGCCGACCAGCGGCGCAAACACCCCCATGCTGGCGCATTGGGATTCTTCGAGCCGCTCTGACTCTGGAAACACGCAGGCGTAGCAGGGTGATTCGGCGCTGCGTGGGTCATACACCGCGATCTGGCCGTCAAAGCGGATCGCCGCGCCTGACACCAGCGGCTTTTTGTGCCTGACGCAGGCGCGGTTGATGGCGTGGCGGGTGGCAAAGTTGTCAGTGCAGTCGAGCACCAGATCGGCCTGCGGCACCAGGCGCGCCAGCAGCGCCTCATCGGCGCGCTCGGTGACGGGCGTGACGCGGACATCGGGGTTCAGCGCGGCCACCGCCTTTTGTGCTGAATGCGCCTTGAATTCGCCGATGCGCGCCGTGTTGTGGGCAATCTGGCGCTGCAGGTTGGTCGCTTCGACCCGGTCGTGATCGACGATGGTCAGGTGCCCGACGCCGGCGCAACCCAGGTACAGCGCCACCGGCGAGCCGAGTCCGCCCGCGCCAATCACCAGCACATGGGCAGCAAGCAGCTGTTGCTGGCCCTCAATGCTGATCTCGTCAAGCAGAATATGGCGCGAATAGCGCAGCAACTGGTCGTCGTTCATCGACGGCTTAATTGTCCTTTTTCTCGTTTTTCGTCTCGACCACAGCGGTCTTGCTGACCAGCACCGGCTGGCCCTTGAGCTGCTTGATGGCCTGGGCCAGCGGGAAGTCCTTGTCGCTGCCGAGTTCAGGCGGGCGGCGCTGCTCGGGCGTTTTCTTGGCTTCTTCTTCAAGTCGCTTCAAGGCTTCCTCGCGGGCTTTTTCACGGCCAGCGTCCTTGATTTCGGCGCCCTGGCCGCTGTTGAGGTGCTTTTCCAGATCAGCCTCGCGGGTGCGCAGCGCGGCAAACGGGCTGCCCTCGGCGGTCTCGTCAATCATCACGTCGGGCACGATGCCGCGCGCTTGAATCGACTTGCCGCTGGGCGTGTAGTAGCGCGCCGTGGTCAGCTTGATGCCAGTGTCGGGGCCGAGCGGGCGCACCGTCTGCACCGAGCCCTTGCCGAAGGTCTGGTTGCCCATGACAGTGGCGCGCTTGTGGTCCTGCAGCGCACCGGCGACGATTTCGCTGGCCGAGGCCGAGCCTTCATTGACCAGCACCACCAGCGGCACCGTCTTCAGCGCGGCGGGCAGGCTTTTGAGCGGGTCCGAGCCGTTGCGGCGCAGGTAAAACTCGGGCGCAGCCTTGTAGGTGAACTTGCTTTCGGCCAGCTGGCCGTTGGTTGAAACCACGGTGACGTTTTCCGGCAGGAAGGCGGCCGAGATGGCCACAGCGGCATCGAGCAGGCCGCCCGGATCGTTGCGCAGGTCCAGCACCAAGCCCTTGAGTTTGGGCTCCTGCTTGTAAATCTGGTCAATTTTGGTGACGAAGTCATCGACCGTGCGTTCCTGAAACTGGCTCAACCGGACCCAGGCGTAACCGGGCTCAATTACCTTGCTGCGCACCGACTGGGTGCGGATTTCCTCGCGGGTGATGGTCACCGGAAAGGTGCGGCTCTCGTCCTTGCGGAACACCGTCAGTACCACCTTGGTCTGGGGTTCGCCGCGCATTTTCTTTACTGCGTCGTTCAGGCTCAGACCCTTGACTGCCGTGTCATCAATGCGGGTAATCAAATCGTTGGGCTTGAGGCCAGCGCGGTCAGCGGGCGAGCCTTCAATCGGCGAGACCACCTTGACCAGCCCGTCTTCCTGGCTGATCTCGATGCCGACGCCGACAAAGCGCCCGGAAGTGCCTTCGCGGAATTCTTTGTAGGACTTCTTGTCGAAATAGACCGAATGCGGATCCAGGCTGGCCACCATGCCCGAAATAGCGTCGGTGATGAGTTTTTTCTCGTCCACCGGCTCGACATAGTCGCTCTTGACCATGCCAAAGACGGCCGCCAACTGCTGCAACTCTTCCAGCGGCAAGGGCGCCATTCCGGCCCGCGCCACTGCCTGCAACTGCGTCGTGGTGAGCGCTCCGGCCAAGGCGCCAATTGAAATCCAGCCTGCTATTTTGAGCTTTTGACCCATAAAGTATTTTCCTAAACCTGTTGAAGAGCCACGGCTCTTTCGTATCGGGGCAATATACACCTTGGAGTCAGGCGCGCCGTCACAGTTCCGCCGACTGCCGCGCCAGAGCGGAAGAAATACCGGAAAGCCAGCAGATATTTGGCGATTTCTTACGCATGCTCACAAAAGAACAGCGCCGTGACGGCGGGCAGGACTTCAGGCCACCGGGCTGGCTTCAAGCGGCAACGGCGGCGCCCTGCGCACCCACGGCGGCGGCGGCCTTGGCGGCCGCTTCGCTGTCGCCCAGGTAGTAGCTGCGCAGCGGTTTGAGGTTTTCGTCCAGCTCATAGACCAGCGGAATGCCGTTCGGAATGTTCAGGCCGACGATGGCGTCGTCCGAGATGTTGTCCAGGTACTTGACCAGGGCGCGGATCGAGTTGCCGTGCGCGGCCACCACGATGCGCTGGCCGCTCTTGATGGCGGGCGCCATCGCCTCGTTCCAGAACGGCAGCACGCGCGCCACGGTGTCTTTGAGGCACTCGGTCAGCGGCACCTGCTCGGGCGCCAGGTCGGCGTAGCGGCGGTCGGCGCGCTCGCAGCGCTCGTCGGCGGCGGCGAGCGCAGGCGGCGGCGTGTCGTAGCTGCGGCGCCAGACCAGCACCTGCTCGTCGCCGAATTTCTTCGCGGTTTCGGCCTTGTTCAAGCCTTGCAGCGCGCCGTAATGGCGCTCGTTCAGGCGCCAGCTGTGCTCGACCGGCAGCCAGGTGCGGTCCATTTCGTCCAGCACATGCCACAGCGTGCGCGTGGCGCGCTTGAGCACGCTGGTGTAAGCCACGTCGAAATCGTAGCCTTCAGCCTTGAGCAGCTGGCCCGCGCCTTTGGCCTGAACAATGCCGGTGTCGGTCAAATCGACATCGGTCCAGCCGGTGAAGCGGTTTTCAAGGTTCCAGCTGGATTCGCCGTGGCGGATGAGCACGAGTTTGTACATGGTGGGGCAGTTTGAAATGAAGGTGAAAAGGAATAAAAAAACGGCCCGATGGCCAATTTCTGCCTCCATTCTAAAATCACCGCTTGAGTGACAAAACATACCAAAGGTAGAACGTGAAATTCTTGATCGATAACTGGATGCTGATTTCAATCGCCCTGGCCTCGGGCGGCATGCTGATGTGGCCCGCCATCACCGGCGGCATGGCGGCGGGCGATCTGACGGCCAGCAGCGCCGTGCAGCTGATGAACCGCGAAAAAGCCGTGGTGGTCGATGTTTGCGAGACGGCGGAATTTGCCGCCGGCCACATCGTCGGCGCGAAAAACATCCCGCTGGGCGAGCTTGAAGCCAAGCTGCCCGGCGCCGTGAAAAACAAAGCGCTGCCCTTGATCCTGGTGTGCGCCAGCGGCATGCGCTCGGGCCGCGCGGTGGCGATTGCCAAAAAGCTCGGCTACGAACAGGCTCAGTCGCTCGGCGGCGGCCTCAAGGGCTGGAAAGAAGCCAATCTGCCCATCGAAAAGGCTTAAATCATGCAAAGCGTCAAAATTTACACCACCGGCACCTGCCCCTACTGCATTCAGGCCAAGCGCCTGCTGGCGCAGCGCGGCGTGACCGTGCTTGATGAAATCCGCGTCGATCTGTTGCCCGGCGAGCGCCAGAAAATGAAGGACATCACCGGGCGCACCAGCGTGCCGCAGATTTTCATCGGCGCCACGCATGTCGGCGGCTGCGACGACCTGGTGGCCCTTGACGCCGCAGGCGGCCTGCTGGCACTGCTCGCTGGCGCCGCCTGAGATAATGATTTTCAGCCTGCCCGGCGCAGGCCTTGCCAACTTCCCATTTTTAGCCTCCTGACGAAAGAAAAGAACCTCATGGCCGATACCACTCTTGACCCCGTTTTCCAGATCCAGCGCGTTTACCTCAAGGACGTGTCGCTGGAGCAGCCCAATTCTCCCGAAATCCTGCTCAACCCCGAGCAGCCCGGCGTCGAAATTCAGCTGGGCGTGGATGCCAAGCCGGTGGCCGAAGGCGTGTTTGAAGTGACCGTGACCGCCACTGTGCATACCAAAATTGGCGACAAGACGGTGTTTCTGGTCGAAGCCAAGCAGGCCGGCATTTTCGAGCTGCGCAACATGCCCGAAGAGCAGCTCGGCGCGCTGCTCGGCATTGCCTGCCCGCAAATCGTCTATCCCTACCTGCGCGGCAACGTGGCCGATGTGATCCAGCGCGGCGGTTTCCCGCCCGTGCATCTGTCTGAAATCAACTTCCAGGCGATGTACGAGCAGCAGCAGGCCAGTGTCGCAGCATCGTCCCCCGAGGCGCCTCAAGTCCTCGCCTGATTGCCGTCAGGGCGCCCTGCGGGGCGTCCGGCGGTTTTTTGCCATGAAAATTATCGTTCTCGGCGCGGGCGCCTGGGGCACCGCGCTGGCCGTCAATGCCGCGCAGGCTCAGGATGCCAGCCGCCCCCGGCATCAAGTCACCCTGTGGGCGCGTGATGCGGCGCTCGTCGCCGCCCTGCAGGCCGGGCGTGCCAACACCCGCTACCTGCCCGGCGTCGGCCTGCCTGAGTCGCTGCTGCTGCATGGTGGCCCAGATTCCCTGGCGCAGGCGCTTCATGGGCAAGACCTCATCATTCTGGCCACGCCGCTGTCGGCTGCGCGCAGCATGCTGCAAAGCCTGCAGCACGCGACGGTGCCGGTTGCGTGGCTGAGCAAAGGCTTTGAAGCGCCGCTGCCTTCGGCGCCGCCCGACTCGTTTGGCCTGATGGTCCACGAGATACGCGCGCAGGTCGCGCCCAATTTGCGCACCGGCATTCTGAGCGGCCCGAGTTTTGCGATGGAAGTGGCCCGCTGCCAGCCGACCGCGCTGGTGGCCGCCAGCGAGCACGCCGAGGTGCGCCAGGCGCTGGTCGCGGCCTTTCACAACCCGAGCCTGCGCGTTTATGCCAATGACGACATCGTCGGCGTCGAGGTCGGCGGGGCGGTCAAGAACGTGCTGGCGATTGCCACCGGACTGTGCGATGGCCTGGCGCTGGGGCTGAACGCCCGCGCCGCCCTCATCACCCGGGGGCTGGCCGAGATGACGCGCCTGGGCGTGGCGCTGGGCGCGCGCGCTGAAACCTTCACGGGGCTGTCGGGGCTGGGCGACCTGGTGCTGACGGCCACCGGCGACTTGAGCCGCAACCGCAAGGTCGGGCTGCTGCTGGCGCAAGGCCAGTCATTGCCCGAAGTGCTGCAGTCGCTGGGCCATGTGGCCGAGGGCGTTTACTGCGCCCGCACCGTGGTGCAGCGCGCCGCCAGCCTGGGCGTCGATATGCCGATTGCGCGCAAGGTGGTGGCGCTGCTGGACGGCCAACTCCAGCCCGCGCAGGCTGTGGCCATGCTGATGGAGCGCGAGCCCACCACAGAGTTGGACTGCGCCTGCGCCTGAGAAGGCCGCTTTTTGCGCTTCACTTGCGCAGCGAAATCGTCAGCAGCAGCGATGAATTTTTCACCGCCGTCAGCGCGTGATTGACGCCGCCTTCGAGCCAGACCAGCTGGCCCGCCTGCATGCGCTGGGTGTGGCCGTTCATGCTCAGCTCGATTTCGCCTTCCAGGCAGTGAATCGTCGATTCGCCCTTGACCCCGTGCGCTGGCATGGCCTTGCCCGCAGGCATGACCAGGCGCATCATTTCAAGCTCATTCGACTTGAACAGCGCGACCGTTCGGGCGTCGCCAAGCTGGCCAGCCAGCGGTTGAACATCCATCAGTTGCCCGGATGCGGCGTGTGCAATAGCCATGTGAAACTCTCCAAAAAAGGCGTCAATGCCGGGAATGTTTATACCTCAAGGCAGAACCCCGCCACAGTGCGGTTTGTGCGGCGTAGCGTGCCGTTTCTCCCCTTAATCGATGCTTGACTTGATGCGAAATGATGGCTTTATTCATGCCGGAGCCAGCCTATGCGAATCACCCTCACGATTGAGGAGCAGCTTTTTGCCAAGGCCGTGGCGCTGGCCGATACTTCTGTGGGTGGAACATTTTTAGGTGCTCCAGTTTTTTAAATGTTTCTGAATCTGAGCTTCAAGATGCCTAAAGGAACTGAGTTTGCGCAGCGGTTCCAAATCATCCGTAAGTTCGCTGACGCGATGCCTGTATTGGTGGGGATTGAAACGCCGCTTGCGGGAAGCGTTGAGCCCGGATGCCGCTTTAAGCGCTGCAAAAAGAGTCTCTTTAGGGTCTGGGTCTGATTCGATATCCTTTACTGCGGGTAAGCCGAGCGCTTCTGTTCCATTGGGGTTGCCAGCCGCTGACCTGATCGGTTCTTGATTTGCAATGAGCCAAGCTTCTGTCATGCGCACTGGTACAACGCAAATGAGGACTGTCGTTTGCTGCGAATCCGGCCAGCTTGTTTCAATTTCTTGCTGTCTTACGGTGGCGTCAATGCCCTCAGCGTCGCGATGTACGAACAAGAAGTCGCAGGGAAACAGTTCCAGCGCCGAGTCAATTCTTGCCCTCAGCCCGCTGGAGAACGGGGGGAGACCTTCGGCGCAGTTCACTTGATAGGCAAGTTCAGTGTGAGCGCTAAAAAGTAATTCAATCAAAGGGACTAAAAGCTTATCGGAGCTACCGTCGGTAACAAGCGTTGCTGTGACTCGCTTCATGATTTGGCTTGCTGAAAAAAGTCGGGAGTTGATGGCGCTGATTCAGCAAAACGCCTGATCAATGGAGATTTTTCATTTGATCGAGTGGTGCCTCGGTGGCCGTCCAAATAGGACAAAATTTCTCCTCTTGTAATCAGTTCCGCCCCTTTCGCACCTGAAGCATTTTGTCTCCAAGTGTCCTGAAGCGGCTTGAAATCGACGAAAGCTTTTCCTTTTTTCTTTAGTGTTTCGGCAAACAGCAATTCATCGTCTCGCAACTCGGCGACAACCAAGGGTGAATGGGTATTGATGATTAATTGCCGGATTGATGGTGCTGACTTTTCTTCGTCATCAGCCTCAACATCTTCTGACAAGCTGCGCACCAATTTGAGCATCTGTGGAATTCGTGATGGGTGAATGCCATTTTCAGGCTCTTCCATGCAAAGCAAGCCGCCAAATTCAGGGTCCAATGCCAGCACTGCCAACGCCAGAAAGCGCAAGGTTCCGTCGGACAAAGAGCTTGCGGTATAGGTTTCCTTGTTTTTCATGGTCAAAAGCAATGTCTTGACTTGCCGTTTTTCATCAGCATCAACATCGACCGACACAATGTCTGGCAACAGTTCCGACAAACGCAGGGAAACTTCTGCGTGATTGTCCAGCCGCATCAACGCGCCTGGCAAGTGCTCACCCGTTGAAGTTATATACGGATCATCGCCAAAGTCATCGGAACGCCTGAGCGCGGAGGGTTCGAGTTGCAGCAATCGCCATGACCGCAATTCACTTCGCGCTGCCAGAGCCGTCGGGTGTGAAGACGAGTTGGCGCCCGACACCATCGTTTGCGGGGATTTTCTGGCGGGCACTAGAAACGGTGGGCCTCCTCTTTTAGTTTTATCGCTAAAAAGTCTGATCGCGGGCTGGCTTTGATGGTCAGACATTTCTGTACTGATGAAGGCAGTACGCCTCGGCCCTGGTCCGAAGATGTGTTTTTTGATCCACCCCGGTTCAGGGTTAAATCCAAGGTGTTTCGCCGCCTCACTTGAATTGATGGCGATAAGCCCTTCCTGCTCTATATAAATAGGGTCAGCTGGTGATGAGTCGGCATGGGTTTCGCTCAGACGTAGCTCCAGCGTGTATTCAAGAAACGTCGCTGTAGGTTCTGCAGGGCGGTCAAAGTCGTCGATAACTTTGCTGGGAACGATCATTTCTGCGATGAAAAGCATCGGAAGAAATTTCCCCTTTGAATCCTTGAAGAAGAGGCTGTGGAAATCCGAGATTCGGCCATTGGTGCCCCTTGCCCGGCTTGCGGCTTTCATGATCGGCATCGAGGCCAAATCACCCAGAAACGTAATGGCATCGAATAGGTTCGATTTGCCAGCCCCGTTGGGTCCGGCGATGCAGGTGAAGGGACCAAATCGAACATCCACATCGACTAAATTTTTGAAACCCTTAACTCTAAGCCGAGTGAGCATGTTTTTTCTCCATAGTCAAGGGGTGTATTTTGCGCTCTTGGCAGCATGTGCATTAAGCCATAGCGCCAAACGGCCACGTCGCCGCCGCAATAGCGCGGTAATTCTCATCCAGCCGGGGCTGCAGCAGCACCAGCGCGGCCAGGCGCCGGGCCATGGCGGTGACTTCGATGATTTCGGCCATCGTCAAGGCGCGGCCCAGCACGCGATGCTCGCGGTAGCTGAGCCACTTTTTCATCACCTGGTAGCCGCCAATCGTGAAATCCCAGACCGGCCGGGGCACGTTTTTCCAGTAAGCCGTGGCGTTGAGGTAGATGTCCAGCGTCGGCGCGCTGCCCAAGGCTGGCGCCTGCTCGCCGGGCTGGGGCGCGCGTGGTTCGGTTTTTCCTTTGCCCGGCATGGTGATGGCGCCCTGGCCGCCGCTGCCCCAGCCTGCCGTCAGGGCAAATTCAGCGGGCGTGAGCGCGCCGCCGCCGACGCGGCTGACGACGGCGATAGGCTTGAGTTCATCGCGAATCGTGCCGCTGGTCACGCCGGGCGCGGGTGTTTCGGTGTCGAGCAGCGCGGCCACGTCGCGGCCCAGCGCGGCCGAAGCGAGCAAAGCCTCGCGCGTGGCGGGCAGCGGGATGCGCGGCCAGTTTTCGCGGATGCCGTCGGCGTTGTCGTGCAGATAAACCGGGCTGTAGCCGATGGCCAGCGCGTGCATCCAGACCAGTTCGGCGGTTTCCGGGTCGCTGTCCGGGTCGGGCAGGGCGAGGGCGGCGAGGTAGGCGCGGGCGGTGGATGAGAGGTTGGCGCTGACGCTGGCGGCGGTGGTTTCGCTTTCCGGGGTGCCAAACAGGTCAGCTTTCGGTGCGTTTGACGATGGCGCAGCGTGCCACGCCATCGGGATGTAATAGGCGTGACCGCGCAGCGCATCGTTGTCGCCCAGGCAGCGGGTGAACATCACCGGCACGCCTTCCGGGTTGGCAACCCCGGCAGGGCGGCACATGAGGTAACGGTTGCCGGGCTGGTGTTGCTGCCACAGACTCGGGCGGGGTTCGTTCCACAGCGGCCTCGATGGCGTGTAGTAGGCGTGGCGGGTGTCGAACGCTCTGGCCGCATAGCGCAAAAGACGGTCTGCAGAAAAATTTTCAGCCGCAAGCAGCTTGGCGCGGGTTTTTCGGGCGTCAAATCTGGCGGCGTCATTCATCAGCGCGCTATTGATTTGCGCAACAGCTTCATGTGAAAGGGCCGCATCGAAATACGCCCGCATCCGTGTTTCCAGCGGCGCGTTGCTAATGTCAATCAACGCGCCGCCGCGCTTTTCCATCAGCCCGTTGATCGGCGCATGACCGGCCAGTTCGGCCAGCGTCGGCCAGGCCGCATAAGAACTGTCCACGTTACTTGGCTTAAAACTGAGCCGATTGCCGACAGTGGGGGTGGCTTTGCGGTATCTCGTTTCGCGCTTCGGGTCATCCAGGCTGTTGAGTAAGGCTTGTCGGCGCTCCCCGGCTTGGGCTTGGTCAAAACTGTCGCAATAAAGCACTTGCTTGGGCGTGTCGGGTTGGCCGGTTTTGACCCAGAGCGACACGACGACGCCTTGCCGAATGCCCGGCGAGAAACCCTCTTGAGAAAAAATGGTTTCGCTACTGCGTCCGTCTGGCGCATATTCGGAAATATTGCGATTGCCATGCATGTTTTCAATCCAGAACTTGTCAAAGCTCTGGAGCAACCGTTCGCGCAGTACGACAAAAGAAGGTTCCGAAGTCCACGAATAGTTCGAGATAAAGCTGACGACTCCGCGCCCGCCGCGCTCGGCAATGCGCCGTTCGGCCAGCCGGAAAAAGCGCACGTACAAATCATCGAGGTTGAACTTCTTGATGCCCCATTTTTGAATCAAGCCTTCCTTGTACGGCGCTACCAAGTCTTGTTCTTCACCTTGCGCCACGCCGCTAAAAGCACTGTAGGGCGGGTTGCCCAGAATCACGATAATTTTTTGCGTCTGCTTGACCTGGTCGGCGGCATCGCGCTCTTGCTCAAACTCGGGGAAGGGCAGCACGGCGTTTTTCGGCGCCTTGGCCGGCTCCCAGCCGGTCAGCGCGTTGGTCAGGTAAATGCCGGCGCGCTCGTCGTCTTGCAGCGGCGCGCCGAGCTGGCGCAGCAGCAGGCCGATTTGCAAATGCGCCACCACGTAGGGCGCGGGCAGCAGCTCAAAGCCGAACAGGCGCGTGGTGGCGGCCTCTTTCAATTGGTGCGCGGCCAGCGCGTCGGCGCCTTGGCTTTTGAGTTTTTCGGCCATCACGCGCAGCACTTCGACCAGATAAGCGCCGGTGCCGCAGCACGGATCGAGCACGACGACGTTCGGGTCGCCCAGCCCGTCGGGCAGACCCAGCTCGGTTTGCAGCACCTGATCGACGCGGGCGACTTGGTAGCGCACGATTTCTTCGGGCGTGTACCAAACGCCCAGGCTTTTACGCAACTCCGGGTCAAAAGCGGCTAAAAATGGCTCGTAAAAATACTGAATCGAGCGCGTGGACTCGAAGGTTTTGAAAAACGCCGCCTGATCGACGCGGTTGAGCGCGTCCGTGGCCCAGTCCAGCACTTCGGTCAGGTTCAGCGCTTTGAGCTTGGCGGGCTGCGAGAGCTGGCCGAACAGCGCGGCAATCATCGGCACGTTCAGGCTGTGGGCGGCGCTTTTCCAGTCGAACGGGCCGAGCGGCTGGCCGGGCGCGGCCTGTTCGCGGCGCAGCACCCAGGCGGAAAACACGCCGTAAAACAGCGTTTGCACCAGCGTGGAGCGAAAAAAATGCCCGCCTTCGCTGGCATTGAAAGTCACGCCGAGCGAGGACTCCAGGCTTTTTTGTAGCGCGTCGAGCTGCTTGGCGGCGGTCGCGCTGGCGTGCTCCACCCGGTGCCGCGCCTCGCGGGCGTAGCTGGCGAGCAGGGCGGCGAGGTCTTTCGGGTCGGCCAGCGGGGCGGCGTGCTGCAGCACGCGGGCCAGAAAATCTTCAAACGCCGGGCCTTGTTCGGCTTGCGCCTTGGCCGGGTGCGCGGCCAGTTCCCAAAAGCTGGCTTCGTTGGCGGCCAGGGTGAAGCGTTCCAGCGTGACGCGTTGGCCGCCGCGCTCGCCAATCAAGAGCCACTCGCGCAGGTTGGTGACTAAAACCAGTTTGTAGCGGTCCCAGTATTTGCTGATTTGCTTTGTCGTTTCTATGTCGTTGACGGCTTCGGCGGGGCTTTTGACTTCAAT
This sequence comes from Burkholderiales bacterium, assembly GCA_038249155.1. Lineage (GTDB taxonomy): Bacteria > Pseudomonadota > Gammaproteobacteria > Burkholderiales > Burkholderiaceae_C > Polaromonas. Next base: position 273,056 of record JBBRWN010000002.1, read on the forward strand.
CACGCCGCGCGCCGGGGCGCCGAGGTTTTTGACTTCGGCGCTGGCGCGGTCGAACTGGTCGGCCGTGAAAAAACCGCCGTCGGGGTTGCCCGCGCCGAGGTTTTTCAGTTGCATCACGCAGCGAACGCGGGGCTTGAGCGCGTGGCCTGCGCCGTCGAGCAGGTTGTTCAGGGCGGTGTAGTAGGAGGTTTCTTTGGTGCCGCCGCCGGTGCGGTGAACGCCGCGCACGGCATGGAGGAAATCTTCGAGCGCAGAGGATTTGGCCATTGGGGTTAGTGGATAGTCAAGTTGATTAATTTATCAGAAATTTCTTTACTGCTGGGTTGCTTTGCGGGCGTTGTTGAGTGACATTTACCTCAATCATCTGGAGACTGCCATGGCCCGAATTTCCTTGCCAGACATCGAACTGAGCGACGACGAACAAGAGCATCTTTTCGCCCTGATCCACAAAGGCTCGCACAGCGCGCGCGTCATCACCCGCGCCCGCATCTTGTCCAAGCTCGTCAAGGGCCATTCCAATCAGCAGACCTGCGCGGCTTTGGACGTCACATTGCCGACGGTGTTGAAGACCCGCAAGCGCTTTGCCCAGGGCGGTCTTGAGGCGGCGCTGGGCGAGTTGCCCCGCCCGGGCTTCAAACCCAAGCTCGATGCCAAACAGGCTGCGATGGTCACGGCCATCGCCTGCTCGAAGGCGCCCGATGGGCATGACCACTGGACGCTGCGCATGCTCGGCGCGAAGATTGTCGAACTCGGCTTTGCCCAGTCTTACAGCCACGAGGGCGTGCGTCAGCTGCTAAAAAAAACGAACTCAAGCCCTGGCAAAAGCAGCAGTGGTGCATTGGCAAAGTCGATGAAGAGTTCGTTGCCTGCATGGAAGAGGTGATCGAGACATACGAGCTCCCGCTGGACGAAAACCATCCTGTCGTGTGCTTTGACGAGAGTCCCTTCCAACTTCTGCACGAAGTGCGCGAGCCCATTGATGCCGCGCCGGGACAGCCCCGGCGCGAGGACTATGAATACGAGCGCTGCGGCGTGGCCGAGGTGATGATGATCTGCCAGCCAGCGGCCGGACTGCGCAAGTGCATGGTGATGGCGCATCGCAAGAAAACCGATTTCGCCGCCGTGTGCAAGGAGCTTGACCGGATGTTTCCCAAAGCCAACAAGATCACGCTGGTGTGCGACAACCTGAACACGCACACCATGGGCGCTCTTTATGCCACTTTTCCTGCACAGGAGGCGCGCCGGCTGGCTAAAAAGATCGAAATCCGGCACACGCCCAAGCATGGCTCGTGGCTCAACATTGCCGAGTTGGAGTTCGCTGTCCTGGGCAAGACGGTGTTCAAAAAGAGGATTTCCGATAACGAGCAATTGCAGCGCGAACTCGACGCGATCTGCGCTGAGAGAAATGCCCAAGCAACACCGGTGCGATGGCAATTCAACTTGAGCAAGGCCCGCAAAAAGATGGCGTGGGCCTATTCTGAAATCCTTAAAGAATCAACTTGACTATCTA
>JBBRWN010000003.1:0-207732 GCA_038249155.1 Burkholderiales bacterium
ACGACGACGGACAGCTCGGCGCCTTTTTCAGCGGCCAGTTGCTTCAAACGGATGGCCGTGGCCAGGCCGCCCGGGCCGCCGCCGACGATCACCACGTCGTAGTCCATCGCTTCGCGGGGGCCGAACTGGGCCAGAATTTCTTGAGGTGTCATGTAGGGGGAGGGCTCGCTGATAATGGTTTTTGAAAAATGGCCTGTCTCGCGCATGATTTTATGCCGTGAGTACAGTGACTATTCCCGCTGAAGCGCCGCTCGGCGGGCGTTTCCTCAGGCGCATTTGTCCCTGCCGTGGAAGGTGTTGCCTGATTCATCCGTCTTACCTCTGGTCGCACCATGAAAATTGAAATCCCCGAAAAGAAAAAACTGGTTTATGAAATGCTCATTCCGATTCGCTGGGGCGATATGGATGCGATGGGCCACCTGAACAATGGCAGCTATTTCCGCTACCTCGAAAGCATCCGCGTGGACTGGATGTACGCCATCGGCGGCAGGCCCGACCCGAAGGGCGAAGGCCCGGTGATCGTCAATGCCTTTTGCAACTTCTACAAGCAGCTCGAATATCCCGGCAATGTGCGGGTCAGGATGTATGTCAGCGACCCCGGCCGCACCACGTTTGAAACCTGGGCCACGATGGCACGCGAAGAGGAGCCGGAGGTGATTTGCGCAGCGGGCGGCGCCACCACCATCTGGGTGGATTTTCCGGCCCAGAAGGCCAAGACGCTGCCCGACTGGGTGCGCCAGCTGGTCGAGGACTGAAAGCGTTTTCCCCTGGCTCCCATGCACGGCTCAGGGCATGGCATGTCGGCTTTTACTGGCGTTGTCAGCGCGCCGCTCATGCCGCCATAATGCAAGCAGGCTCCGGCCAGTCGCGCCGGAGCCGTCAAACAGGCAAGGAGACAATCATGAGCAATTCCGACACCCCTAAAGAGGGCGATTTCGTTCACTGGATGGAAGAAAAATCAGAAGCGCTGAAGTTTGAACTGGGCGAGAAATTCCCGGTGCCGCCCACCGTGCTGGTGTCGTCCTCGGTACACCCGGAAACCAGCGGGCAAAAGCTCGAAGAAGTGCTTCTGGAACACGAAGCGCCAACCCAGGAGTTGCTGGAAGAGCTCGCCGCGCTGGAAGAGGCGCCATCCCTGAGCGACGAAGAGCTGACCGAGCAGGCGCTGGCTGCTGGCGGGGCGGATAACGATCCCAGCACGCCTGAATAGGGCTCAAGGCCGGGCATGTCGTCTCATGTCATGCCTTTGTCATTGAGGGCATCCATACTGGGGAGTTATTTTTTGATGAAAGAAGAATAAGCCTTGTTGACGCATCCTTTGAATACCGCAGCGCCTGATTTCACCGTGCCCATCAAATTTCTTGACCGCGACCACAGCATTCTGGCCTTCAATGAGCGGGTGCTCGACTGGGCGCTGCGTGCTGAAGTGCCGCTGCTGGAGCGGCTGCGGTTTTTGTGCATCGTCTCGTCGAATCTGGACGAGTTTTTTGAGGTCCGGGCCGCGCCCCATCTGACGGCGGCCCAGGCCGACGAGCCAAAAGGCCTGTACACCGCCGCCTCCTTTCAGGCGCTGTCGGCCGTTGCCCACGACATGGTGACGCGCCAGTACGCGCTGTACAACGATGAGTTGCTGCCCGCTTTTGCCAAGCAAGGCATACGCATCGTCTCGCATGGCGAGCGCGATGCGGCCCAGCGGCGCTGGGTCAAGGGCTATTTTGAAAGGGCGGTGCGCCCGCTCTTGATTCCCGTCGGGCTGGACCCGTCGCACCCGTTTCCGCAGGTGGCCAACAAGTCGCTCAATTTCATTGTGCGGCTTAGCGGGCGCGATGCGTTCGGGCGCGAGAATGAAATCGCCATCGTCAAGGTGCCGCGCGTGCTGCCGCGCCTGATTCACATGCCCTGCGGCGAGGGCAAAAAAGACCGGCTGTTCCTGTCGCTCTCCAGCGTGATCCGGGCGCATCTGGTTGATTTGTTTCCTGGCCGCAAGGTGGGCGAGTTTTCGCAGTTTCGCGTCACCCGCCATTCCGACCTTGAAGTCGATGAGGATGATGTCAAAAACCTGCGCACCGCGCTGCGCCTGGGGCTGGAGCAGCGCAACTATGGCCAGGCCGTGCGTCTGGAAGTGTCGGCGGGCTGCTCCGAGTATTTGGCCAGTTTTTTGCTCAAGCAGTTCAACCTGCCGGAGCTGGCGCTGTACCGGGTGCCCGGCCCGGTCAATCTGGTGCGGCTGACGCAGCTGGTCGATCTGGTCAACGACCCGGAGCTGCTGTTTCCGCGCTATAAGGGCTGTTACCCGAAGCAGCTGCAGCAATCGTTTTTTGAGCGGCTCAAGCAGGGCGATGTGTCGATTCACCAGCCGTTCGAGAGTTTTGACGGCGTGCTGGCCTTTTTGCGCGAGGCGGTCAACGACCCGCAGGTGCTGGCGATCCGCCAGACGATTTACCGCACCGGCTCGGATTCGGAGTTGATGCTGCTGCTGCGCGAGGCCGTGCGGCGCGGCAAGGAAGTCACCGTCGTGGTCGAACTCAAGGCGCGCTTTGACGAAGAGGCCAACATCAACTGGGCCGAAATGCTCGAATCGATTGGCGCCCAGGTGGTCTATGGCGTGATGGGGCTGAAAACCCACGCCAAGATGCTGCTGGTGACCCGGCGCGAAGGCCGCCACCTGGTGCGCTACGCCCACCTGTCCACGGGCAACTACAACCCCGGCACGGCCCGGCTGTACACCGACATCAGCTACCTGACAGCCGACCCGCTGCTGACGGCCGATGTGGACAACGTGTTTGTCCATCTGGCCAGCCACAGCCGGGTGCCCAAACTCAATCGCCTGCTGCTGGCGCCGTTTCAACTGCACCGCAAGCTGCTCGAAAAAATCGAGGCGCTTGGCCAGGCGGCGCTGCAGGGCAAAGAAACGCGCATCGTCGTCAAGACCAATGCGCTGACGGATGAGGATTTGATGCGGGCGCTGGTCAGGGCCGGGCAGTGCGGCGTCAAGATTGACCTGATCGTGCGTGGCGCCTGCATGTTGCCCGCCCAGGTGCCAGGCGTGACGGACAACATCCGGGTGCGCTCGGTGATTGGCCGCTTTCTGGAGCATTCCAGGGTGTTTTATTTCCGCTGCGGCGACGAGGAAAGCCTTTATCTTTCCAGCGCCGACTGGATGAACCGCAACATGCTGCGCCGCGTCGAGCTGGCCTGGCTGGTGACGGATCCGGTGATTCGCCAGCGCATCGTCGATGAATGCCTGGTGGCCTATCTGCACGACGGCTGCGACGCCTGGGATTTGCAGCCGGACGGGCGCTATGTCCGGGTCAACCCGGCAGATCCGCAACAGCGCCACGGCGCCCAGGCCGCGCTGATGGCGCGCTATTCTGCTTCCTCCAAAAAGTAAAAGGTAGCCCTATGGATCTGATTTTGTGGCGTCATGCCGAAGCCCAGGAGTGGCCCGAAGGCGATCCCCGGATGCGTACGGATCTGGAGCGGGCGCTGACCTCCCGGGGCGAGCGCCAGGCCGCCCGCATGGCGCAGTGGCTGGACCGGCAGTTGCCCGGCAGCGCGCGCATCCTGAGCAGCCCGGCGCGGCGCTGCGAGCAGACCGCGCAGGCGCTGGAGCGCCGCTTCCGGATTTGCAATGAGCTGGCACCCGGCGCCACGGTGGCGCAGTTGCTGGAGCTGGCGCAGTGGCCGCAGGGCAAGTCGCCGGTGCTGGTGATTGGCCACCAGCCGACGCTGGGGCAGGCGGTGGCTCAGTTGCTGGGTTTGCCGGGCGGCGATTTTGCCCTGAAAAAAGGCGCCCTATGGTGGCTGCGCAGCCGCGAGCGCGACGGCGAGCGCCAGACGGTTGTCGTTACCGTGCAGTCGCCCGAGATGCTCTGATGTTGCAGCTCAAGACGGCGCTTCTTTTAAGGCAGCGCTTCGGTCTGCAGCGAAGGCGGCGACATGACCCGCGCGATGCTGCTCAGGCCGTCAATCAGCTGGTTTGAAAAGTAGCTGGCCGGGGTGTCCGGCTCCAGCGCGGCGATGGCCAGATTGGCCAGTGGCTGGTTCAGCGGGATGTAATAACTGCCCGCTGGCGCATCAATCACGCTGCGCAGCAGCGTCACGCCGGTGCCTAGAGGCGCGGCGCTGCTGCCCGTTTGCGCTGTCTCGTGGTAAGTGTCGCCGAGCAGGGCGCTTGGCTCCAGCACCCGCTGCACCTGCAGGCCCTGCAGGCCAAGCCGCTCTGCCGCCGTTTTCGACGATGCCGAAAGCCAGTAGCCGCAGGGACGAACCCGCTTCTTCAGGGGACGCAGGGCCAGGGTCGAGTCCCAGTCCACGGTGATGGTCTTGTCGGCGCCGCTGACCGGGTCGAGCATCAGCAGATCGTATTGGGCGGGCGTGGGTGCGGCCTCGATAACGGCTTGTCCCTTGCAGGCCTGGGCGCTGACTTCCTTGTCGAGGTAGGGGCGTAGCTGGCCCAGCTCCTTGGCGCGCTGGGCGGTGCTGCCCAGCACGCTGGTCATGGCGGTGACCTGAGCATGGACGCGGCGCTGGATATCGAGTCGGCCCAGGCCCGCGCCCCGGCTTTCAATTTTCAGGCTGATGATGTTTTTCAGGCCGTCCGTGTTCGGGCTGAGGTCGGGCGGGGTGGCGTTCATGAAAACTCTTTTGTCGGCCAAGTCTGCCGAGGTGTCGTAAGACCATTCGCTGCTCAAGCCCTGGCCCTTGAGGGCGGCCCGCAGCGGGCTGCGGTACCACTCCTCGGCAGCCTTGGTCAGGAACTCGGGCAGATTGGCGCTGGTCGCGTAGTGAAACTGGACATCGGATTTTTGCAGCGCGCCGAACTTGTCCCGGTAGCGGTCCTGCACGGCGTATTCCTGGGCATCGAGCACCACGGTGGGCTGGTAGTCGCGCGTCAGCCTGGCCAGCGCCTGGGCCTCGGGGGTGTGCAGCAGCAGGTGATCCTGGCTCAGCTCCAGCCCGCCTGCGGTGGCGCGCTGCTGACGGGCGGCACCGTCGGGATTGGCGCGGGGAACGATCACCACATTGATTTGTTCAAGCACCGGTTGAAGCAGGCCCTGCGCCAGTTCACGGGCCATCACCAGCAGCGCTTCGCTGCTGGCGGGCTCGTCGCCGTTTTGCTGGCCGATCAGCAGCACCGTGGGGCGCCCGCTGGCCCGCAGCGTCGCCGCGTCGGTGCCCGCGACGCGGGTCAGCACCAGCGCTTCGAGATTCTGGCCCTGCTGGGACTGGCCGATGGAGACAATGGCCGCGTTCACGCCCACTGAGTGCGCCAGCGAATCCACCTGCGCGTGCAGCCAGCGGGAAATTTCATCCTGCGTGGTGAAGCTGGCGCGCCCTGCCTGCAGCCCCGGCGTGCTGTAAGTCACTGAGGGGGTGGGAAACCGTGCGGCCACCGCTGCGCTGTACGGGGCGGGTACTTTTGCCGCTCCGCTCTGGCCGGTGGCTGGTGGCGGCGTTACCGGGAAAATCTGTCCCCTGACGGGGGATACGGCAGAGGGGCGCGCGGGCGCCGTGGCTGGCGCAGGCGGAAAAAACGTCGGCGTCCAGGTGGGCAGCGGCACGCTGGTGCAAGCCGCCAGCAGGGCCAGCGGGGCGCTCAAACCGAGCCGGGCCAGGCGCGCGGCAATCAAGGCAGGGCCAGTCTGGGCCGTGGAGCGGGAAGGGGTCATGATGTAAATGTCTTTTAATGGTGACCCTGGGCGGGTGTTGCGTGCGGACGCGCGAAAGTGTCGATGTTACCTGCCTGACGGGTGCGAAAAACAGCGGTTATGGCCCACCGGAAGGCGCTGCGGGCCAAGCTCTTGGGGCGCGATGGCTTTCTGGGAAAATAGCCCCCATGCCTGTTTTTGCTCCCGCCCCTGCCGCGTCTTCTTTTGAACCTTCTGGCGCCACCCTGCCGCTGCCCCCAGCCCCCAGCCCCTGGCGCCTGAGCGTGGCCCCGATGATGGATTGGACTGACCGCCACTGCCGCTATTTCCACCGGCTGCTCTCGCGCCATGCGCTGCTCTACACCGAAATGGTGACCACCGGCGCGCTGATTCACGGTGATGTGGCGCGGCATCTGCGTTTCAATGCCGAGGAGCAGCCGCTGGCCTTGCAGCTAGGCGGCAGCGAGCCAGCCGATCTGGCGCACTGCGCCCGGCTGGGGCAGGCGTGGGGTTATCAGGAAATCAACCTCAACTGCGGCTGCCCCAGCGAGCGCGTGCAGCGCGGCGCATTCGGCGCCTGCCTGATGAACGAGCCGCAGCTCGTGGCCGACTGCGTCAAGGCGATGGTCGATGTGGCCAGCGTGCCCATCACGGTCAAGCACCGCATCGGCATCGACAAGGAGGAACGCTACGAATTTGTGCGCGACTTTATCGGCGCTGTCAGCGAAGCCGGTTGCAGCACTTTCATCGTCCACGCCAGAAACGCCTGGCTCAAGGGCTTGTCGCCGAAAGAAAACCGCGAAGTGCCGCCGCTGCGCTACGAACTGGTGCATCGCCTCAAGCGCGAGTTTCCGGCGCTGACAATTTGCGTCAACGGCGGCATCACCACCGACGCACAGGTGGCGGCGCAGTTGCGCGAACTCGACGGCGTGATGATTGGCCGCGAGGCCTATCACAACCCGTGGTGGCTGGCCTCGTGGGACGCGGGTTTTTTCGGCGCTGAGGGTAGCGCCATCACCCGCGAGCAGGTCGAAGCGCACATGTGCGATTACATGGTGCGCGAGGCCGCCGAACATGGCACGGCTTTCAGCGCCATTGCCCGGCACATGCTGGGCTTGCGCCACGGTCTGGCCGGTTCGCGCCGCTGGCGCCAGGTCTGGAGCGACCACCGGCTCAAAACCCTGGCGCCGCACGAGGTGATGCGGCTGGCGCATGAGGGCGCGCAGCCCGCCGCCTGAGCCCGATACCCCCAGCGGTTACCCCTATTCGCGCTGCGCAACGTAAGCTTTGTTTCCAAAGTTGACACGGCTTGTTTTGACCGTCTGGCGGCCTGTTCGCCACCTCATCCGGGGTGTACATTCGCGGCAGGGAAGGGGATAAAAGGCTGACTCTTCTCTGGCCGTCAGGCCTTGGGCAAGCGCAGCCCGTAAAGGAGATTTTATGGATGTTGTCCGTAATTTTTTGACGCGTTACGAGCAAACGCGGGAAGAGGAAATGTCTCTGGAGGACTATCTCGAACTTTGCAAAAAGAGTCCGCTGGCCTACGCCACCGCCGCCGAGCGCATGCTCGCCGCCATCGGCGAGCCCGAGGTATTCGACACCCACCAGGACCAGCGCCTGTCGCGCATCTTTGGCAACAAGGTCATCAAGCTCTACCCGGCGTTCCGCGATTTTTACGGGCTTGAGGAACCCATTGAGCAGGTGGTTTCCTACTTTCGCCATGCGGCGCAGGGGCTGGAGGAGAAAAAGCAGATTCTCTACCTGCTCGGCCCGGTGGGCGGGGGCAAGTCCTCGATGGCCGAGCGGCTCAAGCTGCTGATGGAGCAGGTGCCTTTTTATGCGCTGAAAGACTCGCCCGTCAACGAGTCGCCGCTGGGCCTCTTTAACAACGCCGAAGACACGCCGCTGCTGGAAAAGCAGTACGGCATTGCGCCGCGCTACCTGCAGCGCGTCATGTCGCCCTGGGCCGTCAAGCGGCTGCAGGAGTACGGCGGCGACATCCGCAAGTTCCGCGTCGTCAAGCGCTTTCCGTCCATCCTCAAGCAGTGCGGTATCGCCAAGACCGAGCCGGGCGACGAGAACAACCAGGACATCTCCACACTGGTCGGAAAAATCGACATCCGCAAACTGGAAATGTTCGCCCAGGACGACCCGGACGCGTACAGCTATTCCGGCGGCCTGTGCCTGGCGAATCAGGGGCTGCTGGAGTTTGTCGAGATGTTCAAGGCGCCGATCAAGGTGCTGCACCCGCTGCTGACCGCCACCCAGGAAAGCAACTTCAAGGGCACGGAAGGCTTTGGCGCGATTCCCTTTGACGGCATCGTCATGGCGCACTCCAACGAGAGCGAATGGAAAACCTTCAAAAACAACAAGAACAATGAAGCATTTCTGGACCGGATTTACATCGTCAAGGTGCCTTACTGCCTGCGCGCCACCGAAGAGGTGAAAATTTACGAAAAACTGATCCGCAACTCCTCGCTTTCCGGCGCCGTCTGCGCGCCCGGCACGCTCAAGATGATGGCGCAGTTTGCGGTGCTGACGCGCCTGAAGGAGCCGGAAAACTCCAGCCTGTTCAGCAAGCTGCTGGTCTATGACGGCGAAAACCTCAAGGACACCGACCCCAAGGCCAAGACTTACCAGGAGTACCGCGACTACGCGGGCGTGGACGAGGGCATGAACGGCATTTCCACCCGCTTTGCGTTCAAGATTTTGTCCAAGGTGTTCAATTTCGACGCCGCTGAAATCGCCGCCAATCCGGTGCATCTGATGTATGTGCTGGAGCAGCAGATCGAGCGCGAGCAGTTTCCGCCCGAGACTGAGCAGCGCTACCTGGCCTTCATCAAGGAAAAGCTGGCCGTGCGTTACGCCGAGTTCATCGGCAAGGAAATCCAGACGGCTTACCTGGAGTCCTACTCGGAATACGGACAAAACATCTTTGACCGCTACGTGACCTATGCCGACTTCTGGATTCAGGACCAGGAGTACCGTGACGCCGACACCGGCGAGATTTTTGACCGCGCCGCGCTCAATGCGGAGCTGGAGAAAATCGAAAAACCGGCCGGCATCAGCAACCCGAAGGATTTCCGCAACGAGATCGTCAACTTCGTGCTGCGCCGGCGCGCCAGCAACGCGGGCAAGAACCCGGCCTGGACCAGCTATGAAAAGCTGCGCGCCGTCATCGAAAAGAAGATGTTCTCCAACACCGAAGACCTGCTGCCGGTGATTTCCTTCAATGCCAAGGCCAGCGCCGAGGAAAAGCAAAAGCACGAGAATTTCCTCAACCGCATGATGGACAAGGGCTACAGCGCCCGGCAGGTGCGCCTGCTGTGCGAGTGGTATCTCAGGGTTCGCAAGAGCGCCTGAAACCCGCGAGCCGCCCTGTGCGCTGGTGGCCGCGCCCTGTTTATTCCTCACAAGGAGAGCCGCATGCTCCAGCAAGTCATTGACCGGCGCCTGTCGGGCAAGAACAAGTCCATCGGCAACCGCGAGCGTTTTTTGCAACGCTACCGCAAGCAGATCCGGGAGGCGGTGCGCCGCGCCGTGTCCGGGCGCAGCATCCACGACATCGAGCAGGGCCAGGACATCACGCTGCCGCGCGGCGATGTCTCCGAGCCGGTGTTCGGCCACGGCGCTGGCGGGCGCCAGGAGCGGGTCTATCCCGGCAACCGCGAGTATGTGCGCGGCGACGCGATTGAGCGCCCCGAAGGCGGCGGGTCGGGGAGCGGCTCCGGCAGCGGCGCCAGTGCGGACGGCGTGAGCCAGGATGATTTTGAATTTCGCATCACCCGCGAAGAGTTCATGCAGTATTTTTTTGACGATCTGGCGCTGCCGCACCTGCTGCGCACCCAGCTGCTGCCCGATGCGCCGGAGTGGAAAACGCAGCGCGCCGGATTTGTTTCCGAGGGCACGCCGAGCAACCTGCATGTGGTGCGCTCGATGCGCAAGGCGCTGAGTCGGCGCATTGCGATGGGCGGCGAGGCGGGGCGCCAGTTGCGTGGGCTGGAGCGGCAGCTGGCCTTGATGGCGCAGGACGCAGCCGTGCCGCGTAGCGATTTGCTCGGGCTGCAGGCGCAGATTGAAGCGCTGCGGCGGCGGCTGCAAAAAATCCCGTTTCTCGACCCCTTTGATCTGCGCTATCGCAACCGGGTCAAAGTGCCCCTGCCGGTGTCCAAGGCGGTGATGTTTTGCCTGATGGACGTGTCGGGCTCGATGAACGAGGCGCGCAAGGAGATGGCCAAGCGCTTTTTTATTCTGCTGCACCTGTTTTTGACGCGGCACTATGACAAGACCGACGTGGTGTTCATCCGCCACCACACCCAGGCTGCCGAAGTGACCGAGGACGAATTCTTCCACTCGGCCGAGAGTGGCGGCACCGTGGTTTCGAGCGCGCTCACGCTGATGCACCAGATCATCCAGGCGCGCTACGATCCGGGCGAATGGAGCATCTACGGTGCTCAGGCCTCGGACGGCGACAACTGGATGCAGGATTCGGCCAAATGCCGCGCGCTGCTGGTGGAAAAACTACTGCCGGTCTCGCGCTACTTTGCCTATCTCCAGGTGGCCGAGGAAAGCCAGAATCTGTGGGAGGAATACGCTGTGCTGCGGCCAAGCCATCCCCACTTTGCCATGCAGAAAGTCAGCGACGCTTCGGGGATTTACCCGGTATTTCGCGAACTGTTCAAAAAAGGAGCTAGCGCATGAGCCAGATTTTGACGCCCGCAGACGCAGGTGGCGAGCCGGGCCTGCCGCCCGCCAGCCCGCAGCGCTGCGCCCAGCTGCCCAGCCCGTCGGACTGGTCTTTCGAGCTGATTGAGCTGTACCACAGCGAAATCGAGCGCATGGCCAGGCGCTTCGGCCTGGACACCTACCCGGTGCAGCTCGAAATCATCACCGCCGACCAGATGATTGACGCCTACGCCTCGGCCGGCATGCCAGTGAACTACCGCCACTGGTCGTTTGGCAAGCAGCACATCGCCAGCGAGAAAAGCTACCGGCGCGGCCAGATGGGGCTGGCCTACGAGATCGTCATCAACTCCAACCCCTGCATCGCCTACCTGATGGAAGAAAACACGCTGCCGATGCAGGCGCTGGTGATGGCCCACGCCTGCTACGGCCACAATTCTTTTTTCAAAGGCAACTACTTGTTTCGCATGTGGACGGATGCGTCTTCGATCATCGACTACCTGGTCTATGCCAAGGCCTATATCGCCGAGTGCGAGGAGCGCCACGGCCTCGACGCCGTGGAGCAGCTGCTCGACAGCTGCCACGCGCTGATGAACCAGGGCGTGGACCGCTACCAGCGCACGCAAAAACTCTCGCTGGCCGAGGAGGAAATGCGCCGCCAGGAGCGCGAAGTCTATTTGCAGCAACAGGTCAACGACCTGTGGCGCACGCTGCCCAAGGCGGCGGAAAAGCAGGTGGAAAAAACCAGCAGCCGCTTTCCGCCCGACCCGCAGGAAAACATCCTCTATTTCATTGAAAAAAACGCGCCGCTGCTGGAGCCCTGGCAGCGCGAGATCGTGCGCATCGTGCGCAAGGTTGCCCAGTATTTCTACCCGCAGCGCCAGACCCAGGTTATGAACGAGGGCTGGGCGACTTTCTGGCATTACACGCTGCTCAACGCGATGTACGACGAGGGGCTGCTCAGCGACGGCTTCATGATTGAGAGCCTGCGCTCGCACACCAACGTGCTGTTTCAGCCGCCGTTGAGCCATCCGGCGCACCAGGGCATCAACCCTTACGCGCTGGGTTTTGCCATGTTCAGCGACATTCGGCGCATCTGCGAGCACCCGACCGACGAAGACAGGCAATGGTTCCCGGACATTGCCGGAACTGACTGGCAAAAGACGCTGGACCACGCGATGCGCAATTTCCGCGACGAGAGTTTTATCGGCCAGTACCTGTCGCCGCGCCTGATCCGCGAGTTCCGGCTGTTTTCCATCCTCGACGATGCGGCTGAACTGACGATGCAGGTGTCGGCCATCCACGACGAGAGCGGCTACCGCCAGGTGCGCGAGGCGCTGGCACGCCAGTACGATTTAAGTTGCCGCGAGCCCAATATCCAGGTCTGGAATGCCGATGTGCGCGGCGACCGCTCGCTCACCCTGCGCCATACCCAGCACAACAACCGCCCGCTCAACGACGAGGTCCGGGAAGTCCTCAAGCATGTCGGGCGCCTGTGGGGCTTTCCGGTCCGGCTGGAAAGCGTGGACCGGCACGGCAAGGTCATCAAGGACTGGACGCTGGCGCCTGTGTGACGGTCAGGCCGCCGCTTCCAGGCCGTTCCTGAAATGCTCGCGCATGTGCTGGCCTGCGGCCTCGGCGTCGTGGGCCAGCAGGGCGGCCATGATGGCGCGGTGTTCGGCCAGTGAATCCTCCAGCCGACCGCTTTTGAGCAGCGAGTTGTGGCGGTTGAGCTTCATTACCTTGCGCAGGTCGGCCACCATCTGGTCGCGCCAGCGGTTACTGGCGATTTCCAGTAGCCGCATGTGAAACGCCTCGTTGATTTCAAAAAACCGTTCCCGGTTATTCACCGCCTTTTCCAGCTCCTGGTGCAGGTTTTGCAGCTCTTTGAGCTGCGATTCGGTGGCTTTGGCGGCCACGACTGCGGCGGCATCGCTTTCGAGCAGCGCCAGCAAATGGTAAACATCGGCCAGATCGCTGTCCGACACCTCCGTGACATAGGCGCCGCGCCGCACCTTCATCGTGACCAGTCCCTCGGTGGCCAAGACCTTCAGCGCCTCGCGCAAAGGCGTGCGGCTGATGCCGTATTCTTCAGCCAGTTTGAGCTCGTCAATCCAGCTGCCTGGCGGGAGTTCGCGGTCAAAAATACGCTGGCGCAAAAGTTCGGCGACCTTTTCATAAAGCGCCCGGGGAGACAAAGAGGTTTCAGCCATAGGCGGATAGTCTAAAGGCAAGTCAGTTAAATTTTCTGAATCAATAATTATAAATAATGTAAAATTCCAAGGAACACAAGATTGCTTTGCCTGGGTTTATTCCTTGTCAAGGCTGCCACTTTTTGCCAAGCTCAACAAAGACTGCTGACCACCATGAGTTCAACGCCCGTTTCGTTCAACGCCGCCACCCTTGACGCCTGGGCCAAGTCGGCCGCCAAGTCCGCCCCCGGCGGCAATGTCGATGCCCTGAACTGGCAGACGCCCGACGGCATCAGCGTCAAGCCGCTGTACACGGCGGAAGACATCAAGGATCTGCCTTACACCAACACGCTGCCGGGCTTTGAGCCCTTCATTCGCGGCCCGCAAGCGACGATGTACGCGGTGCGCCCGTGGACGATTCGCCAGTACGCCGGTTTTTCGACCGCTGAAGAATCCAATGCGTTTTACCGCAAGGCGCTCGCCGCTGGTGGCCAAGGCGTGTCGGTGGCGTTTGACCTGGCCACGCACCGGGGCTATGACTCCGACCACCCTCGCGTGACCGGCGACGTGGGCAAGGCCGGTGTGGCGATTGACTCGGTCGAAGACATGAAAATCCTGTTCGACCAGATTCCGCTGGACAAGGTCAGCGTATCTATGACCATGAACGGCGCAGTGCTGCCGGTGCTGGCAGGCTACGTGGTGGCGGCTGAAGAGCAGGGCGTTTCGCAAGACAAGCTTTCGGGAACCATTCAGAACGACATTCTGAAAGAGTTCATGGTGCGCAACACCTACATCTTTCCGCCCGCGCCCAGCATCCGCATCATTGGCGACATCATCGAGTACACGGCGCAGAACATGCCCAAGTTCAACTCGATTTCCATCAGCGGCTACCACATGCAGGAAGCCGGTGCCAACCAGGCGCTCGAACTCGCCTTCACCCTGGCCGACGGCAAGGAGTACGTCAAAACCGCGCTCGCCAAGGGCCTGGACGTGGACGGCTTTGCCGGACGCCTGAGTTTCTTCTGGGCCATCGGCATGAACTTCTACCTTGAAGTGGCCAAGATGCGCGCCGCGCGTCTGCTCTGGTGCAAGATCATGAAGGAGTTCAACCCCAAGAACCCGAAGAGCCTGATGCTGCGCACCCACTGCCAGACCAGCGGCTGGAGCCTGACCGAGCAAGACCCGTACAACAACGTGGTGCGCACCACCATCGAAGCCATGGCGGCGGTGTTCGGCGGCACGCAAAGCCTGCACACCAACGCGCTGGACGAGGCCATCGCGTTGCCCACCGAGTTCAGCTCGCGCATCGCCCGCAACACCCAGCTGATCATTCAGGAAGAAACCCACATCACCAGCGTGATCGACCCTTGGGCCGGCAGCTACATGATGGAAAAGCTGACGCAGGACATGGCCGATGCCGCCTGGAAAATCATCGAAGAAGTCGAAGCGATGGGCGGCATGATCAAGGCCGTCGATAGCGGCTGGGCCAAGCTGAAAATCGAAGCCGCCGCTGCTGAAAAGCAGGCGCGCATTGATTCCGGCAAGGACGTGATCGTCGGCGTGAACAAGTACAAGCTGAAAACCGAAGATGCGATTGACAGCCTGTCCATCGACAACGTCGCCGTGCGTGACAGCCAGATCGAGCGCCTCAAATCCATCCGCGCCAGCCGCGACACCGCCGCCGTGCAGGCCGCGCTGGACGCGCTGACTGCCGCTGCCGAAAGCAACACCGGCAACCTGCTGGATCTGTGCATCAAGGCCGTGCGCCTGCGCGCCACCGTCGGCGAAGTCAGCGACGCGCTGGAAAAAATCTACGGTCGGCATCGCGCCGACACGCAAAAAGTCTCTGGCGTCTATGCCGCCGCCTACGACTCGGCCGAAGGCTGGGAAACCCTCAAGAGCGAAATCAACGCCTTTGCCGAAAAAGAAGGCCGCCGCCCGCGCGTGATGATTTCAAAATTAGGCCAGGACGGCCATGACCGGGGCGCCAAAGTGGTGGCCACCGCGTTTGCCGATCTGGGCTTTGACGTGGACATGGGGCCGCTCTTTCAGACGCCCGAGGAATGCGCCCGCCAGGCGATTGAAAACGACGTGCATGCCGTGGGCGTCTCGACGCTGGCAGCCGGTCACAAGACGCTGGTGCCCGCCATCATCGCCGAGCTGAAGAAGCAGGGCGCCGATGACATCATCGTGTTCGTTGGCGGCGTGATTCCGCGCCAGGACTACGAAATGCTGTACGAAGCCGGTGTCAAGGGCATTTACGGCCCCGGCACGCCCATTCCGGCCAGCGCCAAGGATGTGCTGGAGCAGATTCGCAAGGCCGTGGCCTGAGTTTGGCGAGCGCCCCGGCGATGACTTCAAACCCCAGCGTCCCGGCAGATGCACAGGCGCGGCTGCTGCAAGGCGTGTTGCAGGGCGACAAGCCGGTGCAGCGCCGCGCCATCGCCAAAGCCATCACGCTGCTGGAATCGACCCGCACCGACCACCGCACCCAGGCCGACGAGCTGCTAACGGCGCTGCTGCCGCACACCGGCCAATCGTTTCGCTTGGGCATCAGCGGTGTGCCCGGCGTGGGAAAATCGACTTTTATTGAAACACTCGGCCTCTACCTTATCGGGCGGGGGCACCGCGTGGCCGTGCTGGCGATTGATCCATCGTCCAGCGTTTCGGGCGGCTCCATCCTGGGCGATAAAACCCGGATGGAGCGGCTGTCGGTCGAAGAAAACGCCTACATCCGCCCCAGCCCGTCCAGCGGCACGCTCGGCGGCGTGGCCGAAAAAACCCGCGAAGCCATGCTGGTGTGCGAAGCGGCGGGCTATGACGTGGTGATTGTCGAGACCGTCGGCGTCGGCCAGTCCGAGACGGCGGTGGCCAATATGACCGACATGTTCGTCGTCATGCAGCTGCCCAACGCGGGCGACGACCTGCAGGCGATTAAAAAAGGCGTGATGGAGCTGGCCGATCTGGTGCTCATCAACAAGGCCGACATCGACGCCCATGCCGCCATGCGCGCCGAGGCGCAGATCAAGTCGGCGATGCGCCTGTTCGGCCTCGTCAACAACGCGATGGGCGCGGCCCAGGCCGCTGATTTTGACAAACAGTGGCACCCGCAGGTGCTGCAGCTCAGCGCGCTGCACAACAAAGGCGTCGATGGCTTTTGGGCCGCCGTCGCTGAGTTCCGCAAGCTGCAAAGCGCCAACGGCAAGCTGGCCGCGCGGCGCCAGCAGCAGTCGCTTTCCTGGATGTGGGAGCGCATCGACGCGGGCCTGAAGCTGGCTTTTCGCAAAGACCCGGCGGTCAGCGCCTTGCTGCCGTCATTGATGACCCAGGTGGGAAGCGGCCAGCTTCCCGCTTCCACCGCTGCAAGACAGTTGCTTGCAGCCCATTCAAACGGGCAATAGACCCCTATCCCTCAACAGAGCCTAAGCAAAGAGAACACTGAAAGACAACCATGCAGGAAATTCTTCAACAACTGGAAAAAAAGCGTGCTGCGGCCCGTTTGGGTGGCGGCCAAAAGCGCATTGACGCGCAGCATGGCAAAGGCAAGCTGACGGCGCGCGAACGTCTGGAACTGCTGCTCGACGAGGGCACGTTCGAGGAATGGGACATGTTTGTCGAGCACCGCTGCAGCGACTTTGGCATGGAAAACAACAAGATCCCCGGCGACGGCGTGGTCACCGGCTACGGCATGATCAATGGCCGTCTGGTGTTCGTGTTCAGCCAGGATTTCACCGTGTTCGGCGGCGCTTTGAGCGAAGCCCACGCCGAGAAAATCTGCAAGATCATGGACCAGGCGATGAAAGTCGGCGCGCCGGTGATCGGCCTGAACGACTCGGGCGGCGCCCGTATTCAGGAAGGCGTGGCCTCCCTGGGCGGTTACGCCGATGTGTTCCAGCGCAACGTGATGGCCAGCGGCGTGATTCCGCAAATCTCCATGATCATGGGCCCCTCGGCGGGCGGCGCGGTGTATTCGCCCGCGATGACCGACTTCATTTTCATGGTCAAGGATTCGAGCTATATGTTCGTGACCGGCCCTGAAGTCGTCAAAACCGTGACGCACGAAGAAGTGACGGCCGAGGAGCTCGGCGGCGCCGTCAGCCACACGACCAAGAGCGGCGTGGCCGATCTGGCGTTTGAAAACGATGTCGAGGCGCTCTTGATGCTGCGCCGTCTGTACAACTACCTGCCGCTGAACAACCGCGAAAAAGCCCCGGTTCGCCCGAATGCCGATCCGGCCGGCCGCATGGACATGAGCCTGGACACGCTGGTGCCCGAGAACCCGAACAAGCCCTACGACATGAAGGAGCTGATCGCCAAGACCGTCGATGATGGCGACTTTTTCGAGATCCAGCCCGAGTACGCCAAGAATATTCTCATCGGCTTTGCGCGCATGGAAGGCCAGTCGGTGGGCATCGTGGCGAACCAGCCGCTGGTGCTGGCCGGTTGCCTGGACATCAAATCGTCGATCAAGGCGGCGCGTTTTGTGCGTTTTTGCGATGCGTTCAACATTCCCGTCATCACCTTCGTTGATGTGCCCGGTTTCATGCCCGGCACGGCGCAGGAATACGGCGGCATCATCAAGCACGGCGCCAAGCTGCTCTACGCGTATGCCGAATGCACCGTGCCGAAGATCACCGTCATCACGCGCAAGGCCTACGGCGGCGCCTATGACGTGATGAGCTCCAAGCACCTGCGCGGCGACGTGAACTTTGCCTGGCCGAACGCCGAAATTGCCGTGATGGGCGCCAAGGGTGCGGTGGAAATCATCTTCCGCGAAGACAAGAACGATCCGGTCAAGCTCGCCGCCCGCGAGGCCGAGTACAAGGCGCGCTTTGCCAATCCGTTTGTCGCTGGCGCACGCGGCTTCATCGACGACGTGATCCTGCCGCATGAAACCCGCAAGCGCATCTGCCGCTCGCTGGTCATGCTCAAGGACAAAAAGCTCGAAAACCCGTGGCGCAAGCACGGCAATATTCCGCTGTAAAGCGATTGTTGTCGCCACCTTCAGGTCATTGAATCATCATGATGCGTCTGAACTTCAAGCCGTGGGCGCTCGCCGCGCTGGGCGGCTTGCTGCTCGCGCAAAGTGTTTATCTGGTGACGGTGAAGGTGACGCATCTGGGAGTGATGCTTCCGGCTAGTCTGGGCGTGGTGCTGGTTTTTCTCGGGACGGCGCAGGCGCCGTGGCAGCTTTGGCTGGCGCGCCAGCCGCTGCGGCAAATGGTGTGGACATGGGTGCAGGCCGGGTTTTGGCTCTGGCTGGCGTCGCTGGGGGCTTTTTTTGGCCTGCTGGCGCTGCGCCAGCAGGGGCAAAACCTGCCCGGCTTGAGGCCGGAGGTGATTGTCGTGCTCGGTTCGAGCACGCCCAACGCCCAGCCCTCGCCGACGCTGGCGCAGCGGCTCGATCTGGCTTACACGCTGGCGCAGCAGTATCCAAAAGCCCAGGTGATCGTCAGCGGCGGGGTGGATTTCCGCCAGAGCGTTTCTGAAGCCAGCGTCATGGCCGCTTATCTGGAGGCCAGGGGGCTGGACAAAAACCGCATTCTGCGCGAAGACCGCAGCACCAGCACTTATCAAAACCTGGTGTTTTCGCTGCGCCTGCTGCAGGCCAGCGGCCAGACCGCAGAGGCGGCCACGGTGCTGGTGACGAGCGACTTTCACACCCTGCGGGCGAGCTGGATTGCCAAAAAGGCGGGCTGGAAAAACGTCACCACCGCTGGCGCGCCCACGCCCCTGTACATGCGCTACAACGCCTGGCTGCGCGAGTATTTCGCCTTTGTGTCCGGCTGGCTCTTGAGGGAATACTGATCCCATGCTAGTGCAAATTTTCAAACTGATTTCTCGTTAGGACAATTCCATGTTTACCAAAATTCTGATTGCCAACCGGGGCGAAATCGCCTGCCGCGTTATTCTCACGGCCCGCAAAATGGGCATCAAGACGGTGGCGGTGTATTCCGACGCTGACAAGGATGCGCGCCATGTGGAACTGGCCGACGAGGCCGTCAACATCGGCCCCGCGCCCAGCCGCGAGAGCTACCTGCTGGCCGACAAGATCATTGCCGCCTGCAAGCAGACCGGCGCGCAAGCCGTTCACCCCGGCTATGGCTTTCTGAGCGAGAACGCCAGTTTTGCCAAGCAAGTCGAAGAAGAAGGCATCATCTTCATCGGCCCCAAGCACCAGTCGATTGCCGCGATGGGCGACAAGATCGAGTCCAAAAAACTCGCGGGCGCCGCTGGCGTGAACTGCATTCCAGGCGTCAACGACGCGATTGAAACGGCTGAAAGAGCGGTGGAAATCGCCCAGGGCATCGGCTACCCGGTGATGATTAAGGCTTCGGCAGGCGGCGGCGGCAAGGGCCTGCGCGTGGCCTTCAACGACAAGGAAGCCTTTGAGGGCTTCACCAGCTGCCGCAACGAAGCGCGCAACAGCTTTGGCGATGACCGCGTGTTTGTCGAAAAATTCGTCGAGGAACCGCGCCACATCGAAATCCAGCTGCTCGGCGACAGCCACGGCAATGTGGTCTATCTGAACGAGCGCGAATGCTCCATCCAGCGCCGCCACCAAAAAGTCATTGAAGAGGCGCCAAGCCCCTTCATCAGCGACGAGACGCGCAAGGCGATGGGCGAGCAGGCGGTGCAACTGGCCAAGGCGGTGAATTACCAGTCGGCTGGCACGGTCGAATTTGTCGTCGGCAAAGACCAGAGCTTTTATTTCCTGGAAATGAACACCCGCCTGCAGGTCGAGCACCCGGTGACGGAATGCATCACCGGCCTCGATCTGGTCGAGCTGATGATCCGCGTGGCCGCCGGCGAAAAGCTGCCGATCACCCAGGCTGATGTGAAACGCGAAGGCTGGGCGATTGAGTGCCGCATCAACGCTGAAGACCCATTCCGGGGCTTTCTGCCCTCGACGGGCCGGCTGGTGCGCTTTCAGCCGCCCAAGGCCACGATGTTTGCCTCCGACACCGAGCAGTGGCTGGGCGTGCGCGTGGACACCGGCGTGCAGGACGGCGGCGAGATTCCGATGTACTACGACTCGATGATCGCCAAGCTTATCGTTCACGGCAAGGACCGCAATGACGCGATTGCCAAGATGCGCGATGCCCTGAACAGCTTCGTGATTCGCGGCGTGAGCAGCAACATTCCGTTTCAGGCGGCGCTGCTGGCGCATCCGAAATTTGTCGCGGGCGACTTCAACACCGGCTTTATCGCTGAAAACTACGCCAACGGCTTCCGCGCCGAAGACGTGCCGCACGACGACCCGGATTTCCTCGTGGCGCTGGCCGCTTACGTGAACCGCCGCATCCGCAGCCGCGCCGCAGGCATCAGCGGCCAGTTGCCCGGCCACGGCGTGACGGTGGGTGAAGACTTTGTCATCATCGGCCTGGGCGCCGAAGGCGAGAACACGCCGCAAAAAGCCTCGGTGCGCGATTTTCAGGTGGGATCGGGCTCCAGCGCGGTTGAGACGGCGGGCAAGCGCTATGAAATTTGCAGCGGCTGGCATCTGGGCGGCGCGCGCATCAGCGGCACGGTCAACGGCCAGCCTTTCGCGGCCCAGGTTGAGCGCGGCGTGGGCGGCAACCCGCTGGCACTGCGCATCAACCACAACGGCACGCGGCTCGATGCGTTGGTGCTGTCGCCGCGCGCAGCCGAGCTGCACGCGCTGATGCCTTTCAAGGCGCCGCCGGACATGAGCCGCTTTGTGCTGTCTCCCATGCCCGGCCTGCTGGTCGAAGTGGCGGTACAGGTGGGCCAGAAAGTCCAGGCTGGCGAGCGCATTGCGGTGATTGAAGCCATGAAGATGGAAAACGTGCTGTTCGCCACCGCCGACGGTGTGGTCGGCAAGGTGCTGGCCGCCAAGGGCGAGTCGCTGAGCGTGGACCAGCCGATTGTGGAGTTTGCATAAATGGCCGCCGCGCGTCCTTTCAAGGTGCTGGGCATCCAGCAAATCGCCATCGGCGCGACCAGCAAGGACCGGCTGCGCACGCTGTGGGTCGATATGCTGGGGCTGGAGCTGACGGGCAATTTCGTCAGCGAGCGCGAGAACGTTGATGAAGACATTTGCGCCATCGGCAGCGGCCCGTTCAAAGTCGAAGTCGATTTGATGCAGCCGGTCGATATTGACAAAAAGCCCGCTGTTCACGCTACGCCACTGAACCACATCGGCTTGTGGATTGACGATCTGCCCGTGGCCGTGGAG
The DNA here is from genome assembly GCA_038249155.1 of Burkholderiales bacterium. Taxonomy (GTDB): domain Bacteria; phylum Pseudomonadota; class Gammaproteobacteria; order Burkholderiales; family Burkholderiaceae_C; genus Polaromonas. Next base: position 20,727 of record JBBRWN010000003.1, read on the forward strand.
TGGCTGACGGCCCAGGGCGTGCGCTTTGCGCCGGGCGGCATCCGCAAGGGCGCGGCCGGCTTTGACATCTGCTTCATGCACCCCAAGGCGAGCGAGGAGTTTCCGATCTCCGGCGAAGGCGTGCTGATCGAAATGGTGCAGGCGCCGGTCGAGGTGATTGCTGCTTTTGCGGCCTTGGCGCAGGGCGCTTAGGCTTTTTCCTCGCGCTGCGCCCGGGCTCTAGCCAGCGCGGCTTCAATCATGGCGCGCTTGCGTTCGGCTAAGGCGCTGTCGGCAGCCGACGGGGCGGGCGGCTGGACGAGGGTGTCTGGCGCTGATGCGGCTGTTTCGTCGTCTTCAGGCGCGTCAAGAGGCTTGCCCTCTTGGTTCAGGCGGCGCAGATGGCGCGCTTCATAGCGGCTGTGGGCGGTATCGGCTTGTGGTGCTGACCAAGCGTTCCAGCCGGTCAGCGTGCCGCTCACATTTTCCAGGCTGATGCAGTCCACCGGGCAGACCGGCACGCACAGTTCGCAGCCTGTGCAATAAGCGTCGATCACGGTATGCATCAGCTTGTTGCTGCCGAAGATGGCGTCCGTCGGGCAGGCCTTGAGGCACAGGGTGCAGCCTATGCACCAGGCCTCGTCAATCACGGCGACTGCACGCGGGCCTTCGGGGCCGTGGGCTGGATTGAGAGGCTGCGCCGGCAATCCGGTGATGCGTGACAGGCGTTCAACGCCTTGCGCGCCGCCTGGCGGGCACTGGTTGATGGCGGCCTGGCCAGCGGCAATCGCCTGCGCGTAGGCCGCGCAATCGGGATAGCCGCAGCGCGTGCATTGCGTTTGAGGCAAGGCCGCGTGCAGGCGCTGAAAAAGAGAGAGGGGGTTGGGGAAGTTCACTGGCCTATTTTCCCACCAGGCCGGGGCTCGCCGGGCCGCCACCCTTGTTTTCAAGGGCGGCGGTGCGGGCGTTTTTTAGGCGACTGACTTTTCGTCGGCGGCCGGTGCAGCATCCGTCACTTCGGCGGCCACTGGCTCTGCCACGGTCGGCGCTGGCTCTGCCTCTGCCTTGGTTTGCGCCACAGGGGTGGCTGCGGGGAGTGCTTCCTTCACGGCCGCCACTGGCTGGACAGCAGGTTTTGTTGCAGGAGCGGATTTTTTGGCCGCTTTCTTGACTGGGCTCGGAACGACAGCGACGACGGCGTCTGCCGTCTCAGCGGTGACTTTAGGCGCTGCCAGCACGGGGGCAGCGGCTTCCTGGGTCAGCGATGCGTTTTGTTCCAGAATGAAGGCTTTGACGGCTGGATAAACAATCTCGCGCCAGCGGCGGCCGCTGAAAATGCCGTAATGACCGGCACCGATGGCGTCCAGATGGAGTTTTTTGCTCTCTGGCACGCTGCTGCACAAATCGAGCGCCGCGCGGGTTTGTCCGGTACCTGAAATGTCGTCGAGCTCGCCTTCGACTGTCATCACTGCGGTGCTGGTGATGTCGGCGGGTTTGACGCGCTCCAACTGGCCATCGACCGACATGACTTCCCAGGTGCCGTTGACCAGCTTGAATTCCTGGAACACGGTCTTGATGGTTTCCAGGTAGTAATCAGCGTCCATGTCCAGCACAGCGTTGTACTCGTCGTAGAACTTGCGGTGCGCCTCGGTGCTGGCATCGTCGCCCTTGATGAGGTTCTTGAAGTAGTCGTAATGACTCGAGGCATGGCGGTCCGGGTTCATGGCCACAAAGCCGGTGTGCTGCAAAAAGCCCGGATAAACGCGCCGACCTGCGCCCGCAAAGCTGCTGGGCACGCGGTAAATCACATTTTTTTCAAACCACTCGTAGGGCTTGGCCGTGGCCAGCTCGTTGACGGCGGTGGCCGACAGGCGCGCATCAATCGGGCCGCCCATCATGATCATCGACAGCGGTGTGGTTTCGCCGCGCGAAGCCATCAGCGAAATGGCAGCAAACACCGGCACCGTCGGCTGGCACACGCTGATGACGTGGCAGTTGCCGTACTTGCCCTGCAGATGGCGGATGAACTCCTGCACATAGTTCACATAGTCGTCGAGGTGGAATTCGCCTTCGGACAGCGGTACATTGCGCGCATTTTTCCAGTCGGTGATATAGACCTTGTGGTCCTTGAGCATGGTCTTGACGGTGTCGCGCAGCAGCGTGGCGTAGTGGCCCGACAGGGGCGCCACGACCAGCACGGCGGGCTGGCCCTTGAGGTGCGACAGCGTAGTCAGGTCGTCGGTAAAACGCTTGAAACGGCGCAGCTCGCAAAACGGCTTGTCAATTTCCACGCGCTCGTGAATGGCCAGACTGACGCCATCGGCATCGACCGAGCGGAGGTCGAAGGCTGGCTTTTCGTAGTCTTTGCCCAGGCGGTACACCAAGCCGTAGCCAGCCGATATGCGCTGGGCGAAGGGGCTTTTGCCCATCGGCGAGGAGGAGTTGCTGTAGAGCTTTGCCGCAGCCTGCGCAAAATCAACAAACGGCTCCATCAGGGTGCGCTGGGATTCATAGAGTTGGTACAGCATGAGAAAGACCTTTTTGTGTAAATTCCAGATGAAAAGACAAATATGTTGCAGTGCAATATAACAGGCGTTGCCCGGTTGTTGATGAGGGTAACCGCCCATCGCGCAAAATTTTTGAGTTCTTGAGTCTGTAAAGAGCCACAACCAGAACTTTCTGATGGCGCATGACTGAGGTTTAATATATCAATTCTGCGAATTGGTGCCGCCAGCCAGTGCTTCAAGACCTTACAGGAAAAATTTTATGCCGCCTGCCATTCCCGCCATGACTGATCTGGACCAGCTGGCTTGCCTGCAAAAGTCGGACCGGATGCCGGTGCTGTTTGCCGGTCACGGCAGCCCGATGAATGCGCTGGAGGGCAACGAATACTTTCGCAGCTGGCAGGCGCTGGGGGCGCAGTTTGGCACGCAGCAGCCCCGCCCGCAGCTGATTTTGTGCATTTCAGCGCACTGGCTGACCGAGGGCTGGTGGCTGACGGCGATGGCGCGCCCCAAGACGATTCATGACTTTGGCGGCTTTCCGCAAGAGCTGTTCGACCAGCAATACCCCGCGTCCGGCGATCCGGCCGCCGCCCGCGCCATCAGCTTGTTGGTGCGCCAGCGCGCTTCTGCGCCGCTGGGGCTGGACACCGGAAAATGGGGGCTGGACCACGGCGCCTGGGCGGTGCTCAAGCCGATGTTTCCCGAGGCCGACATTCCGGTGATTCAGCTCAGCATGGACTACGCGCGCGCGCCGCAGGAGCACTACGCGCTGGCCCGCCAGCTCAAGGCGCTGCGCGAGCGGGGCGTGTTGATTGTGGCCAGCGGCAACATCGTGCATAACCTGCCCCAGATGCAGCGCGGCGCCAGCGCCAGCCAGGCTTACGACTGGGCGCTGGAGTTTGACCAGACGATTGCGGGTTATGTTCAACAGGGCAATTTGGATGCCCTGCAAAATTTCCAGAAACTCGGCCAGCTTGCCAACATCGCCCATCCCACCTACGAGCATTATTTGCCGCTGCTGTACGCGGCCGGCGCGGTCGAGAGCGGCGAGCCGATGCGCTTTTTCAACACCAGCTTTCAGGGCGGCTCGATTTCGATGCGCTCGATCGTCTGGGGCTGAACGGCGCTGCCGGGCATGAAAAAAGGCCGTTCAATGAACGGCCTTTTTGCTGCGCTAAAAAGCGGCTTATTTGACGATGTGCTTGCCGATCAGGCCGGCCATCTCGAACATCGAAACTTGCGGCTTGCCGAACACTGCGAGCAGTTTTTTGTCTGCATTGATCATGCGCTTGTTGGTCTTGTCCTGCAGGTCATGGGCCTTGATGTAAACCCACAGCTGCTTGACGATTTCGGTGCGTGGCAAAGGCGCTTTGCCGACCACAGCCGACAGCTCGGGGCTCAGGGTCAGCGCTTTCATGAAGGCGGCGTTGGGCGTGCGCTTTTTAGCGGCTGGTGCAGCTGGCTCTGCGGGGGCGGCAGCGACTTTCTTTTCGGCCACTTTTTTAGCGGCGGCCTTGGGGGCTGCGACTGGCGCTGCCGGTGCTGCTGCGACAGCGATTTCCTGGGCCGGAGCCGCTTTTTTTGCCGGTGCTTTTTTGGCAGTTGCCATGATTGATTCCTTCTTGACGGTTGACAAATTCACCACGGGAGCCGCAATACCGATTCCCGTGGGGGTAAGCGCATGCTAATGGAGAAAATCCTGTTTTCCATAGGCAAAACACTTTATTTCGCCCCGCATGTGGCAGATTTCTCTCTGAAAAGCAAAAAAACACGCTTTGTGCCCTCCAGCGGGCTGGCGCGGGGCCTGGGCACAGGGAAAATAGCCAGCCTTATCTTCTCGAAAGTGACTTAAAAATGACCCAAGCCGCTGCGCTTTCTTTTGCCACCTGCGATCTGTGTGACGCCCATAAAAATGACAGCTCGGGCCAGTTCCGGGTGCTGCCGCCGGTCTTTCGGGACTTCGGCGCGGTTCAAAAATTCAGCGGCGAGGTGGTGACGCTCAAGTGTTTTGAAGACAACACCTTTGTCAAGGCGGCTGTCGATTCGCCCGGCCTGGGCCGTGTCCTGGTGGTCGATGGCGGCGCGTCGCTGCGCCGCGCCTTGCTGGGTGGCAATTTGGGCGCTGCGGCGGCGAAAAACGGCTGGGCGGGCGTGGTCATTGACGGCTGCGTGCGCGATCTGGCCGAGCTGGCGCAGTGCAACACCGGCATTCGCGCGCTGGCGGCCATGCCGCTGCCGACCGAAAAGCGCCAGGAAGGCCAGCGTGATGTGGCGGTGCAGATTCAGGGCGTGTGGGTGCGTCCGGGCGACTGGCTGTATGCCGATGAAGACGGCATCGTCGTGATGCCTGCGCCCGCTGCGGCCTGAGCGCAGGTTAGCGGCTCAACTGCTCAAGCCCTTGTAGAGCATGTAGCCTGCCAGCGCAAACAGAATGCAGGCAAATACCCGCTTCAGGCGGGCCACCGGAATGCGGTGCGCGGTGCGCGCGCCCAGCGGCGCCGTTAGCACGCTGCAGGAGGCGATCACGCCCAGCGCGGGCAGCCAGATGTAGCCCAAGGAGCCGACGGGCAGCCCCGCCACGCCCTGGCCGCTGAGCACATAGCCCAGCGCATTGGCCACGGCAATCGGAAAGCCCAGCGCCGCCGAGGTGGCTACGGCGTTGTGAATCGCGATGTTGCACCAGGTCATGAAGGGCACGCTGATAAAGCCGCCGCCCGCGCCGACCAGGCCGGAAATAAAGCCGATGAATCCGCCCACCGCCAGTTGCCCGGCCGCGCCCGGCATCTGGCGCGTTGGCTGGGGTTTTTTGTCCAGAAACATCTGCGTGGCCGAAAAGCCGACGAACAGGCCGAAAAATATCGCCAGATAAGCGCCTTTGAGCAGCGCAAACACGCCCAGGCTGCCGAGCATGCTGCCCGCAACAATGCCGGGCGCCAGCCGCCGCACGATGTCCCAGCGCACGGCGCCGCGCTGATGGTGCGCCCGCACGCTGGACAGCGACGTGAAAATGATGGTCGCCATCGACGTGGCGATGGCCATCTTCACAGCCAGGTCGGGCGAAACGCTGCGGTTGGACAAAATCAGCGTGATGAAGGGCACCATCACCATGCCCCCGCCCACGCCCAGCAGGCCAGCCAGAAAACCGGCTCCGAGGCCGAGCAGGGCCAGTTCAACGATCATCAGCGGTTCAAGAAGCATGGGGGGGATTCAGATGAAGGCGAGGCGCTGCGGGAATCCGCAGGCGGTAAAAAAAATGAGGTGTCTGCGGATACCACCGGACCGTCATCCTGAACCGGGGTTCAGGTGGGCGAGGGCAGTCAAGCTTCGGGTTCGTCTGACGCGAGACGATCACACCAGCCGGACAATGTACCAAGCCCGAGCTCGTAGAGCATTGGTTCAAGGAAATATAAAGCCCGGTGCGTACCGCAGACAATCCCATTGTAGGCGTTTCGTTAGGGCGTATGGCGCCGATATGGCTGCGTGCTGGCGTAAAAAATTCAGCGCGGCGGGCTGTGCTTGCCCAGCGCCGTGTCCAGTCGCTGCAGCAAGGATTCGAGCCGGAAATTCGGCGTTGTCGTTTCTTCGGGCGCTGGCGGGGGGGCTGGTTCCTGTTCAGGCTCCACGGCGATAGCTTTGGGGTACTGCGGTTCGAGCAGCTCAAATGTCAGGTTCAGGGCAGCCAGCACGGCGATGCGGTCTCTGGCCTTGATTTTTCCGAGATCGCGGATAGTACACATCGCTGCATCGACCCGGGTGACGGCGTCGCGCAGGCGCAACTCGCTGTCCAGAGGGCAGGTCAGCAGGTAGCTTTGCCCCATGATTTGTACTTCGAGCTGGTTCATGGCACCGTCTCCACGGAGAGGGCTGTCTCGACGCTTTCGGGAAGACGCTCAATCAGCGCATTGACGCGCACACGCACGGTGTCCAGGCGGGACTTGATCGAGTCGCGCTCCTGCGTCAGGCTGCTGACTTGTTCGAGCGCCAGCGCGTGGGCTTGTTGCAAGGCTTCATAACGCACGAGAAGCAGTTCGACGCGTTCGGTAAGTTGGCCGATTTGATCGGATTGGTATTGGTTCGGCATGGCGGCTCCGATTGTAGGGTTTACGGCATTTTGCCGCGTAGAATCTCGCCCTGTTGGTGCTCGCGGTGTGGTTCACACGCTGCAGTTCAACGGGAAGCAGGGGGGCGTCAAGGCCATGCGGACCGGGTTTAGACCCGCCAGCAAAGCACCAAGACGCCTAACCTGCGCTGCCCCCGCAACGGTAAACGGACGAATGCTGCGCCCTGAAGATTAACCACCCAGGCCCGCATTCAGCTTTCATCATCAGCCACTGAGCGTTTTGAACACGCGCTTGGGAAGGCGATGGACGCAGTTCCGTCAGCCCGGATACCGGCCAACATGGGGAACGCGCTCGTCCTTTGCCGGACTTGCGCGCTTGTAACGCTCATGCACTGGCGGGGAAGCCGGTGAGGGCAGTTTGTTGATTGTTTGATTCATGAATACCTGTATTTCTAACCTGCGCCTGGCGCTGCTGCCCCTGGCTTTGGCCGCTGCATTTCCATCTTTGGCGCAAACGCAGGCTGCGCCGCAGCTCAAAGAGACCGTGGTCACGGCCACGCGCAGCGCGCAGCCTCTAAGCGATGTGGTCGCCGATGTGAGCATCATTGACCGCCAGCAAATCGAGCGCAGCGGCGCCGTTGCGGTGGCTGATGTGCTCAAGCGCATTGCCGGCGTTGAAATTGCCCGCAATGGCGGCCCCGGCACCCCCACCAACGTGTACCTGCGCGGTGCCGAGTCGCGCTTCACGGCGGTTTATATCGACGGCGTGCGGGTCGATTCGCAGGCAACGGGCGGCGCAAGCTGGGAGAGCATTCCGCTGGCGCTGATTGACCGCATCGAAGTGCTGCGCGGCCCGGCGGCGGCCGTGTACGGCTCGGACGCGCTGGGCGGGGTGATCCAGCTCTTTACCAAAAGTGGCGAGAGCGGCTTTGCGCCTTTTGTGGAGATGGGGCTGGGATCACACAGCACCCGCAAGCTCAGTGCCGGTTTCAGCGGCGCCAGCGGCAGCTTTGACTATGCGTTGGGCGTGGCCCGCGAGATCAGCCACGGGTTTGACTCGCAGCCCCAGCGTCTGAGCGGCGCGGCCACGGCGCAGAGCAACCCGGACGAGGACGGCTACCGCAGCAGTTCGGCCAATGCCCGCCTGGGCCTGAAAATCAACGCCGACCACCGCGTGGATGCCACGCTGTTGACCAGCGAGATGAAATCCCAATACGACGGCTATGGCTACATGCCCGCCAGCCCGGTCGATGACATCAGCCAGCACAAACTGCACACCGCCGGCTTGAGCTGGCAGGCGCAGTGGAGCGACGCCTACAGCACCCGGCTGAGCGTGACGGAGTCGCAAGACCGCTATGAAACCGCGCCTTCGGCCTACCTGACGCAAACCCGGCTGCGTGGCTACACCCTGCAAAATGAGCTGCGTCTGGGCCAGCACCTCTTGACCGCCGCTCTGGAGCGCAAGGAAGACCATTTGCAGAACGCCCCGATTGACCAGGGTCGCTCGCAAAATGCGCTGGCGCTGGGCTACGGCTTCACCGACAAACGGCACACCGTCCAGCTCAATCTGCGCCATGACAAAGACAGCGAGTTCGGCGGCAAGACCACCGGCAGCGCCGCTTACGCCTACGCTTTTACGCCCGAATGGCGGGCAACAGCCTCGGCGGGAACCGCTTTCCGTGTGCCCACGCTGTACCAGCGCTTTAGCGCGTCCGGCGTGGCCACGCTGGTGCCCGAGAGCAGCCGCAACGTCGAGCTGGGCCTGCGCTGGTCGCAAGGCGCCAGCAGCGCCGGACTGGTGGCTTACCGCAACAAGGTGGATAACCTGATCAGCTATGTCGGCGGTGCTGGCCCGTGTGCTTCGCCGTGGGGCTGCTACGCCAACACGGCGCACGCCCGCTATTCCGGCGTGACGCTGTCGGCGGCTCAGGCGCTCAGCGGCGTGAACCTGACAGCGTCGCTTGATTTGCAAAATCCGCGTGACCTCGACACCGGCAAGCAGCTGCGCCGCCGCGCCAAACAGCACGCCACGCTGGCGGCCGACACCCGCATGGGCGGCTGGCAGCTGGGCGCCGAGGCTCAGTTCTCGGGTCAGCGTTTTGACGATGCGGCCAACAAAAATGTGCTGGCTGGCTACAGCCTGTTCAACCTGAGCGCCAGCACGCCGATTGCTAAAGACTGGACGCTGCTGGCCCGGCTGGACAACGTCGCTGACAAGCAGTACCAGCTGGCTGACAGCTACGCCACCGCCGGGCGCTCCCTGTATGTCGGCGTCAAGTGGGCGCCAAAATGAGCATGGCCCGCTGCCCGGTTCTGCTGATTGCCGCTCCGGCTTCGGGCCAGGGCAAGACCACGCTCGCCTGCGCCCTGGCGCGGCTGCACGCACGCCAGGGCCACAAGGTGCGCGTGTTCAAGTGCGGGCCGGATTTCCTCGACCCGTACTGGCTGACGCTGGCCAGCGGCGCGCCCGTGCATCAGCTCGATTTGTGGATGACCGGCCAAGCCGACTGCCGCCAGCGCCTGCACGAGGCGGCGCTGGACGCCGACCTCATCATCGTCGAAGGCGTGATGGGGCTGTTTGACGGCGAGCCCAGCGCCGCCGATCTGGCCCAGCGGTTCAATTTGCCGGTGCTGGCGGTGATTGACGCCGGTTCTATGGCCGGGACTTTCGGCGCGCTGGCCTGGGGCTTGCAGCATTACCGCGATGGCCTGCGCTTTGCCGGTGTGCTGGCCAACCGCGTGGCCTCGCCCGGCCATGCGGCGATGTTGCAGGAGAGCCTGCGCGAACCGGACCAATGGCTGGGCGCGATGATGCGCAGCACCGCCGTGACGCTGCCCGAGCGCCACCTCGGCCTGGTCATGGACCACGAGCTGGGCGACGCGCTGCAACGCCTGGACGCCGCCGCCGATGCGCTGGCCGACACGCCGCTGGGCCAGATGACGGCCGTCGATCTGCAAGCCTGGGCCGTCACCTTCGAGCCAGACCCCGCTGCGGCGCAAAACTTCCCGTCCGACGCGCTGCGCGGCCAGACGATTGCCGTGGCCCGCGACGCGGCTTTTTGTTTTTTGTATGCCGCGAATATCGACTGCCTGCAGGCGATGGGCGCGACGCTGGTGTATTTTTCGCCGCTGGCCGACAGTGCGCTGCCCGCCTGCGACGCGCTGTGGCTGCCCGGCGGCTACCCCGAGCTGCACGCCGACACGCTGAGCACCAACTATTTGATGAAAGCCAGCCTGACAAACCATGTGCAGGCGGGCAAGCCGGTCTGGGCCGAATGCGGCGGCATGATGGCCTTGTTTGACCAGCTCGTCACCGTCTCCGGCGCGATTCATGCGTTGTGGGGCGTGTTGCCTGGCCGCGTCACCATGCAGCAGCGGCTGGCCGCGCTCGGGCCGCAGCAGCTGGACGTGGCGGGCGGCGTACTACGCGGCCACACCTTTCATTATTCGACCTGCGCGACGGCGCTGCCCGTGGCCAGCCGAACCCAGGCCGCGCCGGGCCGTACCCTGCGCGGCGAGGGCGAGGCGCTGTACCAGTCCGGCTCGGTGCGCGCCAGCTATTTCCACGCCTGGTTTGCCTCCTGCCCGGCGGCGGCGGCGCGGCTATTTTTGAAAGACTCAAATGACTGACAAGCCCAACGACTGGCGCACTCTGGCAGCCAGCCCGGACAGCACTGCTTACGGCCCGCAGCGCATCGTCTGCCTGACCGAAGAGCCGACCGAGTGGCTCTACCTGCTGGGCGAAGAGCGGCGTATTGTCGGCATTTCCGGCTACACCGTGCGCCCGCCGCGCGCGCGCGACGAAAAGCCCAAGGTCAGCGCCTACCTCAGCGCCAAGATCGACAAAATCGTCGATTTAAAACCCGACTGCGTGATCGGCTTTTCCGACCTGCAGGCCGACATTGCGGCGCAGCTGATTCGCCACGGCATTCAGGTCACCATCTTCAACCAGCGCAGCGTGGCGGAGATTTTTTCCATGCTGTATCAATTGGCCGCAATGGTCGGGCAGGTCGAGCGCGGCCTGGCCTTGATTCAATCCATGCAGCAGCGGCTGCTGGCCATTGAACAGGCCGCCAAAGCGCTGCCGCGCCGCCCGCGTGTGTTTTTTGAAGAATGGCACGACCCGCACATCAGCGCCATCGCCTGGGTGTCCGAATTGGTCGGCATTGCGGGCGGCGACGACTGCTTTCCAGAGCTGGCCAAAGAGCCGATGGGCAAAGGCCGCATCATTGCCGACGGTGGCGAAATCGTGCGGCGCAACCCGGACATTATTTTTGGTTCCTGGTGCGGCAAGAAATTCCGCCCCGAGCTGGTCGCCGCCCGGCCCGGCTGGGACGGCGTCGCTGCTGTTAAAAACCAGCAATTGTTTGAAATCAAGTCGTCCGAAATCCTGCAACCCGGCCCGGCGGCGCTGACCGACGGCGTGGAAAAGCTGCACCGGCTCATCATGGCGTGGGGCCAGACGGCTGCGGCGCGGGATCAGTCCGGCGACGTGGAGCGCCAGGCATGACAATTTTTTCCATCGCCCGCAGCGAGCTGATTCTGGGCGGCCAGAAAAGCGGCAAGTCGCGCCGCGCCGAGCTGCTGGCGCGCCACTGGCTGGCCCAGTCGTCCGCGCATGACGCCGTCTTGATCGCCACCGCCCAGCCCTGGGACGAGGAAATGCGCCAGCGCATCACGCGCCATCAAGAAGACCGCGCCGCCCGCGTGCCGGGACTGCGGACGCTGGAAGAACCGCTGCAACTGGCGCAGGCGCTGACGCAAGCCAGCCAGCCGCAGACGCTGGTCGTCGTCGATTGCCTGACGCTGTGGCTGACCAACTGGCTGATGCCCGCAGAGCCGTCCGCACCGGATTTAGCATCTGGCAGCGTATCGCAAGACACCCCGGCGCAAGCCGCTCAGGTGCAAATCGCGCTGCTGTTGCAAGCCATCGAACAGGCGCCCGGCCCGGTGATTTTTGTTGGCAACGAAATCGGCCTGGGCGTGATTCCGCTGGGGCGCGAGACGCGGGCTTTTGTCGATGCGCTGGGCGTCTTGAACCAGCGCGTGGCGCAGGTGTGTGAGCGCGTGAGCTTGATGGCTGCCGGGCTGGCGTTGACGCTGAAAGGCCAGCCGTGATGGGTTTTGGGCGCGAAGCGTTTTTGGGCAGTCGAAAGCGTGCAGGGCGGCTACTTTTCGCTGTCGCGCTGCTGCTGAGTCTGGCCGTGCTGGCCCCGGCCCAGGCGCTGCAATTGACCGATGACCGGGGCGTGAGCGTCACGCTGGCACAGACGCCGCAGCGCATCGTCAGCCTGCTGCCCTCGCTGACCGAAAGCGTCTGCGCGCTGAACCAGTGTCAGCGGCTGGTCGGCGTGGACCGCTATTCCAACTACCCGGCCAGCGTGCGTGCGCTGCCGGTGCTGGGCGGCGGGCTGGATCCGAACATCGAAGCCATCGTCGCGCTCAGGCCCGATGTGGTGGTGCTGGCCACGTCGTCACGGGCCAGCCAGCGGCTGGAGTCGCTGGGGCTGAAAGTCGTCGCGCTGGAGCCGAAAAATCAGGCCGACGTGCAGCGCGTGTTAAAGAAACTGGGTCAGCTGCTGGCCGTTCCCGACGACATCGGGGCGGATCGGGTCTGGCGCCTGATTGACGCGGGCGTGGCGGCGGCGGCCCAGTCGCTGCCACCGAAAGCGAAAAACCTGCGCGTCTATTTTGAAGTCAACCGGGGGCCGTATGCCGCTGGCGAAGCATCCTTCATCGGCGAGACCTTGACGCGACTGGGCGTCAAAAACGTCGTGCCCGCCGCGCTCGGGCCGTTTCCCCGGCTGAATCCTGAATTCGTCGTGCGCGCCAATCCCGACATCATCATGGTGGGTAGCGGCAGCATGCGGGGCATGGTCGAGTATCCCGGCTGGTCGGCCATCAAGGCGGTGCGCGACAAGCACATTTGCGTGTTTCCCACCGACGCGTCCGACGTGCTGGTGCGCCCCGGCCCGCGCATGGCCGAGGCGGCTCGCCTGATGGCCAAGTGCATCGCGGATCAGCTTCGATGAGCCTGGCCGAGCGGCCCCACAGCGACCAGCAGCGCAAAGCCCTGTGGCTGGGCGGCGGCCTGCTGCTGGCTTCTGTGGCACTGCTGCTGCTCGGCGCCAGCGTCGGAAGCACCGGGCTGGACAGCATTTTTAACCTGCGCGGCGACCCGCTGGCGCTGCAAATCGTCGCTGAAATCCGCCTGCCGCGCACGCTGGGCGCGTGGCTGGCGGGTGCGCTGCTCGGGCTGGCGGGCGCGCTGGCGCAGGGGCTGTTTCGCAACCCGCTGGCCGATCCTTATTTGCTCGGCAGCGCCTCGGGTGCGTCGTTGGGCGTGGCGCTGGCGATGGCGCTGCTGGGCGTGTCGCCGCTGGCCACGCACTGGCTGGCGCGGCTCGGGCTGACGGGGGCGGCTTTTGTCGGCGCCGTGCTGGCGGTGCTGCTGACGCTGCTGCTAGCCAAGGGCGTGCAAAACACGCTGCGCCTGCTGCTGGCGGGCGTGATTGTCGGCGTGGTGCTGGGCGCGATCACGTCGCTGGTGTTGCTGCTGACGCCGGAGATCATGCAGGCGATGCAGTCCTTCATGCTGGGCAGCACCGGTTTTGTCGGCTGGAGCGCCTGCGCCATCATGGCCGCTGTGCTGGCGCTCAGCCTGAGCGCCGCCTGGATGCTCAGCCACGCGCTCGACGGCCTGGCGCTGGGCGAGGCCACGGCGCACAGCCTGGGCCTGCCGCTGGCGCAGATGCGCGCCGCCTTGGTCGCAGTGCTGGCGCTGGCGACGGGAACGGCGGTGGCGCAGACCGGCTTGATCGCCTTTGTCGGGCTGGCTGCGCCGCATCTGGTGCGCTCGGTGCTCAAGACCACGCATGGCCGCTTGAGCGTGCTGGCCGCCTTGATGGGCGCGGTGCTACTCACCGCCGCCGACATTCTGGCGCGCGGGCTGATGGCGCCGCAGGAGCTGCCCGTCGGCGTGCTGACCGCCGTGCTGGGCGGCAGCTATTTGCTCTGGCTGATGCATCGCAGCGCCGGACGGGGGAGCGGGCTGTGATTGCTTTTGAGGCGGGTTTCCCCGCATTTTGCGCTGTCACCCAGCGTAGTTCGTGCAAGGACAGGGCTGTGACTGCTTCCCCGACTATGCCTCTCATCGCTCTGGGTGTCCGTGCTGTCAGCGCCAAACTGGGCCATGACGAGGTGCTGCACGGCATTTCGCTAGCCCTGCCGCTAGGGCGCTGGACCAGCATTGTCGGCCCGAATGGCGCGGGCAAATCGACGTTATTGAAAGTGCTGGCCGGGCTGCTCCCGCACAGCGGCGAGGTGAACTTGCTGGGTCGCCCGCTGGCCGACTGGCGCGGGCGCGAGCGGGCGCAGCAGCTGTCCTGGCTGGGCCAGAACGAAAGCACGGCCGACGACCTGACGGTCTATGACGTGGCCATGCTCGGCCGTCTGCCGCACCAGGCCTGGCTGGCGCCCGCCAGCGGCGCCGATCACGCCGCCGTCGAGAGTGCCCTGCGCCGCACGCAGGCCTGGGACTGGCGCGAGCGCCCGCTGGGCCACCTGTCGGGCGGCGAGCGCCAGCGCGTGCTGCTGGCGCGGGCGCTGGCCGTCGAGGCGCAGGTGCTACTAATGGACGAGCCGCTGGCCAACCTCGATCCGCCGCACCAGACGGACTGGCTGTTGACCGTGCGCGACCTGGTCGCAGCGGGAAAAACCGTCGTCAGCGTACTGCATGAAATTTCGCTGGCGCTACAAGCCGACGCGCTGGTGGTGATGCGCGAAGGCCGCGTCACGCACCAAGGCGCTTGCAGCGAGCCGACCACGCACCGCGCGCTGGAGGTGGTGTTTGACCAGCGCATCGCCATTCACCCGCTGGCGGGCCAGTGGGTGGCGCTGCCCAAAATCTAGCCGACTCTCAAGACGCGCTTCAGGGGGTGAAGAAACTCTTCAGCTTGTCCGTCCAGCCTTCTTCGCTGGGCAGGTGCTTGGCGCCGCCTTGTTTCAGCGACTCGTCCAGCTCCTTGAGCAGCTTGCGCTGCTGCTCGGTCAGCTTGACCGGGATTTCCACCGTGACGTGGCAATATAAATCGCCCGGATAGCTGGAGCGCACGCCCTTGATGCCCTTGCCGCGCAGGCGGAACTGCTTGCCCGCTTGCGTGCCTTCGGGAATGTCGATGGCCGCTTTGCCTGCCAGCGTCGGCACGTCGATTTCGCCGCCCAGCGCCGCTGTGGTGAAGCTGATCGGCACGGCGCAATGCAGGTCATCGCCCTCGCGCTCAAAAATTTCATGCTTTTTGATGCGGATTTCGATGTACAGGTCGCCGGGTGGGCCGCCATTGGTGCCGGGTTCGCCGTTGCCGGTCGAACGGATGCGCATGCCATCGTCGATGCCGGACGGGATTTTGACTTCCAGCGTCTTGTTGGTTTTGGTCTTGCCAACGCCGTGGCAGGCCACGCAAGGCGAAGGAATCAGTTTACCGGTGCCCCGGCACTGTGGGCAGGTCTGCTGCACGCTGAAGAAACCCTGGCGCATCTGCACCACGCCGTGGCCGTGGCAGGTGGTGCAGGTGGCGACCTTGGTGCCGGGCTTGGCGCCGCTGCCGTGGCAGGTCGAGCAGTCGTCCCAGCTCGGAATGCGGATTTGCGCATCTTTGCCGCTGGCCGCTTCTTCGAGCGTGACTTCCATCGCGTAGCTCAGGTCACCGCCCCGGTACACCTGGCGCCCGCCTTGCTGGCCGCCGCGCTGGCCGTTGAACACGTCGCCAAAAATATCGCCAAATGCTTCGGCAAAACCGCCAAAGCCTTCGGCGCCAGGGCCACCGCCCCGGTTCGGATCGACGCCCGCATGGCCATACTGGTCATAAGCGGCGCGTTTTTGGCCGTCGGAAAGCATCTCGTAAGCCTCTTTGGCTTCCTTGAATTTTTCTTCGGACACCTTGGAACTGTCACCCTGGTTGCGGTCCGGGTGGTGTTTCATTGCCAGCTTGCGGTAGGCTTTCTTGATGTCTTCATCGCTGGCGTTCTTGGGAACACCGAGCGTGTCGTAATAGTCGCGTTTAGTAGATGCCATCATCTACTTTCAATGTATAGGGGGAGCGCTGGCTTTTCATTTAATTTCAGTTTTCAGGCGTCGGTTTCGAGTTGAGTGCTCGAAATGAGTTGTTTTAATGATTGAAGCTTCTGATTGATTCGGGAGAATATAACTGTTAGTGATAGTCCAGCTAAAAATAGCCAGACAGATTTGTGTATGCTTAGGAATTCGTATAATTTTAATACTAAATTATCTTTATTTAATATAATATTAATTAATTGAAAATCCCATTTGAAAAATATTGTGTAGATGAAGAGGATGATTGAAATAAATCCAATTGTTGAATTGGTATCTATTACTTTTTTGAAATCGTTTAATTTTTTATTGCTTTTTAAGTCGCGTCGAAGAACTACCCCTCCACCAGAGGGGTAGCTCAAAAAGTTTGAAACGTCAGAAAAGAGAGCCAGAATTAATTCTGGATTTTTCGATGACCTAGCGAGTGCAAGATATTCACTTGGAATAACCTGCCCTTTGCCGTATAGTTTGGCATTTACATGGGATTGAACTTGTCTTGCTAGTTCGTCTTTGTCAGAGTAATGATGTTCATATTTGACTAGTAATTCAATATTTGAAACGTGCTGATCTTTCGAGCCGAAGAGTCTCAAAAAGTATGGTAATAATTTTAAAAACTCTACGGCCATCATTATTTCAACCCTTTTTGACTTCTTTGACTTCTGCATCCACCACATTGTCGTCGGCGGGCTTGGCTTGGGGCTGCTCGGCACCGGCTGCACCCGCAGCGTCACCGCCCTGGGTGGCTTGCATGTCGGCGTACATTTTTTCGCCCAACTTCTGGCTGGCCGCCATCAGCGCTTCGTTTTTGGCTTCAATCGCAGCCTTGTCGTCGCTCTTGAGGGCTTCTTCCATGTCCTTGATGGCGGCTTCGATTTTTTCTTTTTCAGCTGCATCGAGCTTGTCGCCGTACTCGCCCAGCGATTTTTTCACGCTGTGGACCATCGCTTCAGCGCTGTTTTTCGCCTGCACGAACTCGACTTTTTCCTTGTCGGAGGCGGCGTTCAGCTCGGCGTCTTTCACCATCTGCTGGATTTCGGCTTCGGACAGGCCCGAGTTGGCCTTGATGGTGATCTTGTTTTCCTTGCCGGTGCCCTTGTCCTTGGCGCCGACGTGCAGAATGCCGTTGGCATCGATGTCGAAGGAGACTTCGATCTGCGGCGTGCCGCGCGAGGCTGGCGGGATGCCTTCGAGGTTGAACTCGCCCAGCGCCTTGTTGCCCGAGGCAATCTCGCGCTCGCCCTGGAACACCTTGATCGTCACGGCCGGCTGGTTGTCTTCAGCAGTCGAGAAGGTCTGGGCGAACTTGGTCGGGATAGTCGTGTTCTTCTTGATCATCTTGGTCATCACGCCGCCCATCGTTTCGATGCCCAAGGAGAGCGGGGTCACGTCCAGCAGCAGCACGTCGGTGCGGTCGCCAGACAGCACCTGGCCCTGAATCGCGGCGCCAACGGCCACGGCTTCATCGGGGTTCACGTCCTTGCGCGGCTCCTTGCCGAAGAATTCCTTGACCTTTTCCTGCACCTTGGGCATGCGCGTCATGCCGCCGACCAGGATCACGTCATGGATGTCGCCCACACTCACGCCGGAATCCTTGATCGCCATGCGGCAAGGGGCAATCGTGCGCTCGATCAGCTCATCGACCAGGCTTTCCAGCTTGGCGCGGGTCAGCTTGATGTTCAGGTGCTTCGGGCCGGAGGCGTCTGCCGTGATGTAGGGCAGGTTGATGTCGGTTTGCGCGCTGTTCGAGAGTTCGATCTTGGCTTTTTCGGCGGCTTCTTTCAGGCGCTGCAGGGCCAGCACGTCGTTCTTGAGGTTGACGCCGGAGTCCTTCTTGAACTCGTCGATGATGAAGTCGATGATGCGCTGGTCAAAGTCTTCGCCGCCGAGGAAGGTGTCGCCGTTGGTCGAGAGCACTTCAAACTGCTTTTCGCCATCGACATCGGCAATTTCGATGATGGAGATGTCAAATGTGCCGCCGCCCAGGTCATACACGGCAATTTTGCGGTCGCCCTTTTCCTGCTTGTCCAGGCCGAAGGCTAGGGCCGCAGCGGTGGGCTCGTTGATGATGCGCTTGACATCCAGACCGGCAATGCGCCCTGCGTCCTTGGTGGCCTGGCGCTGCGCGTCGTTGAAGTAAGCGGGCACCGTGATGACGGCTTCGGTGACCGGCTCGCCGAGGTAGTCTTCGGCGGTTTTTTTCATCTTGCCGAGGATGTCGGCGCTGACCTGCTGGGCCGAGAGCTTTTTGCCGCGCACTTCCACCCAGGCGTCGCCGTTGTCGGCGGCGACGATGGCGTAAGGCATCAGGTCGATGTCTTTTTGCACTTCTTTTTCACCGAACTTGCGCCCGATCAGGCGCTTGACGGCGTACAGCGTGTTCTTCGGATTAGTGACCGCCTGGCGCTTGGCCGAGGCGCCGACCAGTACATCGCCGCCTTCCAGGTAAGCCACGATGGACGGGGTGGTGCGCGCGCCTTCGGAGTTCTCGATGACGCGGGGCGTGTTGCCTTCCATGATGGAAACGCAGCTGTTGGTGGTGCCCAAGTCGATGCCGATGATTCTGCCCATGATTTACTCCAGTATTTTTGATTCGTTGATGATGGGATGGCAGGCTGCTGATGCGCCTGCCTGGTCTGCTGCCTAAAGCTGCTGAAGACTTGCGGATTAGTTTTTTAACTTCAAGTGTTTCAACAGCTTTTTTTCTCGTGACTTTTTGCGCGGGTGCGCTTATTTCGGCGCCGACACTGTGACCAGCGCCGGGCGCAGCACGCGCTCGGCGATCAAATAGCCTTTTTGCAGCACGGCCACGACGGTGTTGGCGTCCTGCTCGGAGGGCACCATGCTGATCGCCTGGTGCTGGTGCGGATCGAACTTGTTGCCAGCGGCCGGGTTGATCTCGATGACCTTGTTGCGCTCCAGCGCGGCCTTGAGCTGCTTGAGTGTGGCGTCGGCGCCTTCGCGGATCTGCTCCAGCGTCGCGTCCTTGATCGCCAAGCCCGCTTCGAGGCTGTCGGTCACTGGCAGCAGGCTTTCAGCGAAGCTTTCGACGGCAAATTTGCGCGCTTTGCTGATTTCGTCATCGGCGCGGCGGCGGGCGTTTTCGGCTTCGGCCTTGGCGCGCAGGTAGCTGTCGGAGAGCTCGGTATTTTTGGCCTTGAGCGTGGCCAACTCGGCCTGCGCGGCGCTCAGCGCATCAAACGCATCAGCCGCCTGGGCTGCTTCCAGTTCTTCGGGGCTGGGGGCACCGGTCAGGGGTTGGTTTTGCTCGGGTTGTTTGTTTTCAGGCATGTTGGTGGGCAAAGGTTGAAGCTAAGCGTATCAATTGGGGATGGTAAATCCCTTTTCAAGGCGGGGAATTGGCGGCAGAGAGCCATCGGGCGGCTGTGAACGCGCTTTCTTTCAGTTTGTGGCGCTGCTGGCGCTGGCTTTGGTCTGGCTGATGGCCCATTTCCCGGCAAAGGCCTGCAGGTCATTCAGGCGCTTGAGCAGGTCCGCGCCCAGGCTGGTGACGGTGTAGCCATCGCCGACATGGCTGAGCAGGCCGGCGGCGCGCAGCTCTTTGATCCGGGTGTTCAGCGTGTTTGGGGTGATGTGACCAATGCTGTCCTGCAGCAGCCGAAACGTCTGCGGATGGCCGTCTTTCAAGGCCCACAGCACGCGCAAGGCATAGCGCGATTCCAGCAATTCAAGCAGCAGGCTGAGGGCTGCATTTTCTTTGGCACTCATGGGTCGTCTCCTCGGGTCGGTCGGTTCACGGGCAGGTCGCAGTTTTCAGGACAAGCCAAAAGCGTGGGGCCGAATATAACGCAAAATTTTTCTTTGCTACGAGTTTTATAGCTGACGAGGCGCGTGCCAATTGGATTGGCAGGCTGGATCGGGTAAATAGGCTTGCGGGGTGAATGCGCAAAAATACGCAGCAACTGGCTGTCAAGCGTTTTTAGCTTCCTTGTCGGCGGGGCGGAATGTAAGGCAGCGGTGTTTCTTCTGCGTCTTTGCGCGGGCGGTGCCAGTCTCCACAATCGCAGGAATCGCAGCAATGGAGGGCATCGCAAAAGTTCTGTACCGAATCGCCAGACGGCATGTCGCATGGCAAATCGCACGACAGGTCGCACGGCATATCGACAGAGGGGCAGTCGCAGGGCACGTCGCAAAATCCTTGCTGGCTGCTGTGGCGAAGGCGGTGGTAATGGGTGTGGCCCAAGGCCAGATGTTGCTGATGGGCGACGCTGCAGCGTTTAAAGCGTTGTTGCAGCACGGCAATGCCCGGTAGCACGCCATAGCGGCGAATGGCCCGGTAGCCTAGAGTCGAGCAACTGCGGTAGCCGGTGTGAACTCTGTAGGCGCAGCAAAAGCCCTTGTGCGGCGAAAGGTAGCGTTGATACGCCTTGATGGCGAACAGTGCGATGGCTTTCATGGCGAAGCTGCCTCCCTTTTTAGTGCCTTCAATCGCCTGAACGATTGTGTGATTTTGTTACATCAACTATAGCTGAGGCAGGAAGCCAGCTCTTTGCGGCGCTGGCGCCCCTAAAAAAGCGGCCAGCGCCTTTTTCAAGGCGCTGGCCGCTGGGTCTCGGGCTAACTGAGGCGGGCTTTAGAGCGTGTCGATAAAACTGCGCAATTTGTCTGAACGCGAAGGGTGTTTCAATTTGCGCAGCGCCTTGGCCTCGATCTGGCGGATGCGCTCGCGCGTCACGTCGAACTGCTTGCCGACTTCTTCGAGCGTGTGGTCGGTTGACATTTCGATGCCGAAACGCATGCGCAGCACCTTGGCTTCGCGCGGCGTCAGGCTGTCCAGGATGTCTTTCACCACATCGCGCAATCCGGCCTGCATCGCGGCTTCGAGCGGCGCGGTGTTGGCGCCGTCTTCGATGAAGTCGCCCAGGTGCGAGTCGTCATCGTCGCCGATGGGCGTTTCCATGGAAATCGGCTCTTTGGCGATCTTCATGATCTTGCGGATTTTCTCTTCCGGAATCTCCATCTTCTCGGCCAGAACGCTGGCATCGGGCTCGAAGCCGAACTCCTGTAGGTGCTGGCGCGACAGGCGGTTCATTTTGTTGATCGTCTCGATCATGTGGACCGGAATGCGGATGGTGCGCGCCTGGTCCGCAATTGAGCGGGTGATCGCCTGGCGAATCCACCAGGTCGCGTAGGTCGAAAATTTATAACCCCGGCGGTATTCAAATTTGTCCACCGCCTTCATCAGGCCGATGTTGCCTTCCTGAATCAAATCGAGGAACTGCAGGCCGCGATTGGTGTACTTCTTGGCAATCGAAATGACCAGGCGCAAATTGGCCTCGATCATTTCCTTTTTCGCGTCACGCGAGTTGGACTCGCCCTCGTTCATGCGCTTGTTGATGTCTTTGAGGTGCAGCAGCGGCACCACGACACGCGCCTGCAACTCGCCCAGCCGGGTCTGCAGTTCCTGAATTGGCGGAACATTGCGCGCCATTACCGTGGACCAGGGCTTGTTAGCGGCGACTTGCTTTTTTACCCATTCAAGGTTCAGCAGATTCGGCGGGAAATCCTTGATGAAGGTTTCCTGCGGCATGCGGCATTTATCGACAATGATCTTGCGCAGCTCGCGCTCTTTTTTGCGCACATCCAGCACCTGGCCGCGCAGCAGGTCGCACAGCTTTTCAATCGTCTTGGCGGTAAAACGCACCGTCATCAGCTCGTCGCTGAGGGCTTTTTGCATTTTCAGATAGGCCGGGGTGCCGTAACCCTCTTTTTCGTAGAGCTTCTGGAGCTTCTCGGAATAGGCACCGACTTTCTCAAAGCGGCTCAGGGCTTCTTTTTTCAGCTCTTCGAGCTTTTTGGTCAGCGCCTTGGAGCCGCCCTTGCCGTCGTCATCGTCGTCTTCGTCGAACTCGTCGAAGTCTTCTTCGGCCACATAGTCATCGGCCTCGTTGGCGATAGTGAAGCCGTCCACGACGGTGGAAATCACGACCTTGCCTTCGCGGATGTCGTCGGCCAGGCGCATGATTTCGGCAATCGTCGCCGGACTTTCGGAGATGGCTTCCATCATGCGCATCAGGCCGCCTTCGATGCGCTTGGCGATTTCAATTTCGCCCTCGCGCGTCAACAGCTCGACCGTGCCCATTTCGCGCATGTACATGCGCACCGGGTCGGTGGTGCGGCCAAATTCGCTATCAACGGTCGAGAGCGCGGCTTCGGCTTCTTCTTCGGCTTCTTCTTCGGTGGCGACGGTGGCGCCGGTGTTGTTGAGAAGCAGGGTTTCGGCGTCGGGCGCTTGCTCATAGACGGCCACGCCCATGTCGTTGAGCATGTTGATGACGACTTCGAGCGTTTCGGCATCGACCAGCTTGTCGGGCAGGTGATCGGAGATTTCGCCGTGCGTCAGATAGCCGCGCGTCTTGCCCAGCTTAATCAGGGTTTTCAGGCGCACGCGGCGCTTGAGGATGTCTTCCTCGGACAGCACCGTCTCGTCCAGGCCAAATTCCTTCATCAAGGCGCGCTCTTTGGCCTTGCTGATTTTCATGCGCAGCGGCTTGACCTTTTCGGTGGTGGCCGTGGCCGCCGTAGTTGGATCGGCGGCTACCGGCTCTTCGGCAAATTCGGCTTCAATGTCCGACAGATCCTCATCACCATCGAGCTTGCTGGACGCGATGGCAGCCTTGGGCTTGCGGCCGCGCTTGACGGCGCTGACTTCTGCAACCGGGGCAACAGGCGCGCTTTGGCCAACTGCTGGCTTTGGTGGGCGACCGGCTTTCTTTTTGGCAGGCGCGGCGCCTTTGAGCAGGGCGTCTGCAGCGGCGAGAAGCTGGGCTTGGGTAGATTTGGGCTGCACGGCAGAAACTTTCTTCAAGGGGCTTATCAGGTTTTGCAGAGAATCGCAAGCGGTGGCCTCACCGGAGCCAGACATCTGCCTGTAACTGATATGACGGGGTTTGCTGATTTTTCAAGCAATAAAAAAGGCCACCGGGGCAAAAGCATTCGGTGGCTTATTTTTGGGGCAAGCTGGTCGGGCGAACATTTGGAGTGCAGTCCTTGCGGGGAGGAGGCCGTCTCGTGTGTGAGTTCCCTTGGGTGCAAGGGGGCCGGTGCCGGAGGTATTGCTGTCGCGCTTGCCGTGAAAGCGCGGATTATACCATCAAGGTGCGCGAAAAGCCTGTATTCATGCGGGTTTCGGGGCGGTTTTCCGGGCTTGCGATTTGGCCAGCAACTCGCGCAGCCGGTCCATTAACGCGGGTTCGCCCGCCACGCGGGTGATGAGTTCGTCAATTTCACGCTGCTCCTTCAAGCCGAGCAGGTGGCTGAGGATTTTGCGCACTTCGTCCCAGTCGTAATTCACGCCTTCGAGCACTTCGGCAAACTGGAGCACGGCGTGGTGTTCGTGGGCGTGGCCGCGCAGGCTCTCGCGCAGAACGGCCCAGGGCTGCGGGCCGTGCTCGTGCAGCTGGCTTTCCAGCCAGGCAAACAGCGGCCCGTGCGGCGCCGGCAGTTCGAGCAGGATCTGGTGCTCTTCGTGGCTGAGCTGGTCCCAGTGCTGGGGTTCGGTCAGGAGCAGGCGCAGCACCCGGTCTTCGCGGCTGGCGGGCAGCAGGCGGCCGGTCGGGCGGTGCGGCGCGGCGCTGCCGGCCTGGGACTTGCGGCCGAATTTGCCCGGTTTATTGGCGGGCGCAGGGGCCGGAAAATAAGCGCCCGAATAAGAGGCCGACGACTGCGGCGCAAAGTCGGGCGCCTGCCCTGCGTAGTCATCCGGCCCGCCGTGCAGCGCCATCGGCGGGTAGTCGCCGAAGTCCGGCATGTCGTGGCTGGGCGCGGGCAGCGCGAAGCCTTCTGGCCGCCACGCTTGCGGCGGCGGTTGCTGCGGCGGGGCCGGATTTTTCCGGGCGTAGGGCTTGCGCCCGCCTGCTGCGCTGTTCCACAACTGCAACAAGTCGCGGCTGTCCATCATGACCTGGTCGGCAATCTCGGCCAGCAGCTGGGGTTTGAGGCCGCCTTCGGGCAGCGCGCTCCACAGCCCTCGGGCGTTGCTGGCTAGGTGGGCGCGGCCTTCTGCGGTGTCCAAGTCGCAGCCTTCGCCCGCCGCTTGCAGTAAAAACCGGCTCAGCGGCACGGCCTGGGCGACGTAGGCGGCAAAGCCTTCCTGGCCGTGTTCGCGGATGAAACTGTCCGGGTCGTGCTCGGCGGGCAGGAATAAAAACTTGATCGTGCGCACGTCGCTGGCAAACGGCAGCGCCGCATCCAGCGCCTTGTGTGCCGCCCGGCGTCCGGCCTTGTCGCCGTCAAAGCTGAACACCACCGAATCGGTGAAGCGAAACAGCTTTTGCACATGATCCGCCGTGCAGGCCGTGCCCAGCGTGGCCACCGCGTTGGCAAAGCCCAGTTGCGCCAGCGCCACCACGTCCATATAGCCCTCGGTCACCAAGGCGTAGCCGTGTTCGCGCAGCGCGGTGCGCGCTTCAAACAGGCCGTAGAGCTCGCGGCCCTTGCTAAACACCGGGGTTTCCGGCGAGTTGAGGTATTTGGGTTTTTCGTCGCTCAGCACGCGCCCGCCAAAGCCGATGCACTCGCCCTTGACGTTGCGAATCGGGAACATCACCCGGTCGCGAAAGCGGTCGTAGCGCCTGGCTTCTATCGGGTGCTCGGCATCCTGGCTTTCTTCGACGGCGTCGGCGCTGATGACCAGGCCGCTTTCGACCAGCAGCGGGTCGCTGTAGTCGGGAAACACGCTGGCCAGGCTGCGCCAGCCCTGCGGTGCGTAGCCCAGCCCAAAGGTGCGGGCGATTTCGCCGGAAACGCCGCGCCCCTTGAAATACTCAATCGCCCGCTCCGACGTGCGCAGGTTGCGGATGTAGGCCTGGCCAGCTTTTTCCAGCACGCTGGTCAGCGTGGCCTGCTGCTCGCGCATTTGCGCGGCCTTGGCGCGGTCTTGCGGCGAGGCCTCGTCTTCGGGAATCTGCAGGCCGTACTGCTGGGCCAGGTCTTCGACGGCCTCGAAAAAGCTCATGCCCGCGTGCTCCATCAGGAAGGCAATCGCGTCGCCGCTCTTGCCGCAGCCAAAGCAGTGATAAAACTGCTTGGACGGGCTGACGCTAAAGGAGGGCGATTTTTCGCCGTGAAACGGGCACAGGCCCATGAAATTGGCGCCGTTTTTTTTCAAAGGCACAGAGCGCCCGACGATTTCGACAACGTCAGCGCGAGCGATCAGCTCCTGGATAAAGGATTGGGGAATGGCCATGAAGTCGGGAAAAGTGAGGGCCGATTTAAGCATAGCCGCCCCGGCCCGCTGCTGGGTCAGGGCAAGAGGCTGTGCATAATCAGCTCAACTTTGTTTGCAGCCCGCGCATTGCCGCCGCCTACGCCCATGATTCTCGACCCGCAGGCCATTTATGTGCTCCGCCACCCCGGCGCTTTTGCGCTGCAGGTGGTCAAAGGCTTTCGGGCCAATCAGGGGTTGCTGCTGGCTGGCGCCGTGGCTTATTACGCTTTGCTGTCGATGGTGCCGCTGCTCATTTTGATTGCGATTGCGCTCTCGCATGTAATCGATCAGTCGGTGCTGCTGGCCTCGCTGGGGCGCTACGTCGGCTGGCTGGCGCCGGGTGAATCGAATTTTCTGGTCGGCGAACTGGCCAATTTCCTGGCGCACCGCGAAGTCATGGGCTGGGTGCTGCTGGGCACGATGCTGTTTTTCAGCTCATTGGCTTTCACGGTGCTGGAAAACGCGATGTCGGTGATTTTTCTGCACCGGGTGGCGATCCGGCGGCGCCATTTTCTGGTCTCTGCCGTGCTTCCCTACTGTTACATCTTTTGCCTGGGCGTGGGGTTTTTGCTGGTGACGCTGGTGGCGGGCAGCTTTCAGGCGCTGGGTGAAAAAAGTGTCGCGTTTCTGGGCTGGCGCTGGTCGCTTAGCGGCTTTTCGGGGTTGCTGCTTTATTTATTGGGCGTGGCCGGGGAAATTTTCGTGCTCACTTCGGTCTATATGGTGATGCCGGTGGGCAATCTGTCTTGGCGCCATGCGCTGCTGGGCGGCGTGGCGGCAGCGCTGCTGTGGGAGGTGACGCGCCATGGGCTGGTCTGGTACTTTGCGACGCTGTCGCAGGTGGGCGTGGTGTATGGCTCGCTGACCAGCGCCATCGTCGTGCTGCTGAGCCTGGAGATAGGCGCGACCTTGCTGCTGCTGGGCGCGCAGGTGATTTCAGAGTACGAGCGCATCGGCACTATGGAGCAGGATGCGCCGGTCAAGCCGCTGCGAACTCCGTAGCGGTGACAGCGCCCTGATGGGGCCGCCATCTGCAACACTGGCCCAGTGCTCCATTGGCCGACTTCTTCCCCTAATCGCCGCGCACCACGCCTTCGCGCCGTGGGTCAGCACCGCCAAAAAATCCGCCCGGCGTTTTCTCAATCGCTTGCAGGCCGCTGGTCATGGGCATCTCGCGCACTTCGGCGCCGCGCGCGCGCAGCGCCTCGACGGTGGCCGGGGCGAAGCGCTTTTCTTCGAGCAGGCTCGGGCCGCCCAGCGAGCCGAAGTTGGGCAGGTCAATGGCCTGCTGGGCGTTCAAGCCCCAGTTGAGCATGCCGTACAGCGTCTTGGCGGTGAAGTGAATGATCAGCGCGCCGCCGGGGCTGCCCGCGCTGGCGACGATGTGCCCGCTGGCCTTGTCAAACACCAGCGTCGGCGCCATCGACGAGCGCGGACGCTTGCCGGGCTGCACGCGGTTGGCGACGGGTTTTGCGTCGGCGTCGGTGGGCGCAAAGCTGAAATCGCTCAGCTCGTTGTTCAGCAGAAAGCCGCCCGGCTTGCCGGTGCCGCCGTCGGTCATCAGGCGGGCGCCGAACTGGTCTTCAATCGTCGTGGTCATGGCCAGCGCGTTGCCGAATGCGTCCAGGATGCTGATGTGCGAGGTGCCGTATTCGGGCTGCTCCGGCATGGGCGCGTAGGCGGTTTTGACGGCGCCCGGAACTCCGGGCCGGGCGGTTTCCAGGCTGGCTCCGCCGGGCTGGATCAGGCTGGCGCGCTGGCGCAGGTAGTTGTCGTCCAGCAGGCTCATCCAGCTGCCGCCGGGCGGCTGGATGAAATCGGGGTCGGCCAGGTACTGGGCGCGGTCGGCAAAGGCCAGGCGCGACGCGTCGGTGTAAAGATGCAGCCAGTCGGCGGATGGCGCGGGCGCTGCGGTGTTGGGCGCGCTGCGCATGCCGGTTGCCAGCGGCAGGCCGCCTTTGCCGTTGATTAGCGGGAGGCTGGCGGCGGGCGTGTGGCTCAAGATGCCCAAAATCTGCCCGATGGCAATCGCGCCCGAGCTGGGCGGCGGCATGCCGCACAGGCGGTAGGCGTGGCCGCTGGCGCTGTAGTCGCTGCAAATCGGCTCGCGTTTTTTGGCTTGGTAATGGGCCAGGTCGCTCAGGGCCAGCTTGCCGGGATTGGTCGGGTGGCTTTGCACCTTGCTGACGATGGCCTGGGCGACGGGGCCGGTCAGCAGCGCGTCGGCGCCTCGGGCGGCAATCTGGCGCAGCACCTCGGCCAGTGCTGGGTTGCGCAGCCGGGTACCGACGGCCAGCGGCGCGCCGTCGGGCTGGTAAAAGTAAGCGGCGGCGACCGGGTCGTTTTTCAGGTATTTGTCATTGGCCAGCAGCGTGTTGAGCCGGGCGCTGACTTCAAAGCCGCCCTCGGCCAGCGCGATGGCGGGGGTGAACAGCCGCGCCCAGGGCAGTTTTCCGTGCTGGCGGTGCGCCAACTCCAGCATGCGCACCGCGCCCGGCACGCCGACCGAACGGCCCCCAACCACACCGTCGTAAAACGCCAGCGGCTTGCCATCCGCGCCGAGAAAGAGATTTTCATCGACGGCGACAGGCGCGGTTTCGCGGCCATCGAAGGCTTCGACGCTGCTGCCGCTGGCGTAGAGCAAAAACGCGCCGCCGCCGATGCCGCTGGACTGCGGCTCGACCAGCGCCAGCACCATCTGCACCGCAATCGCCGCGTCAATGGCGGAGCCGCCCGCTTTCAAAATCTGGTAGCCCGCCTCGGTGGCCAGCGGATTGGCGGCGGCGACGGCAAAGCGGGTCGTGGCCCAGCCGGGTTTGGCGCTGTAGCCGGAGGCGGCTTCGGGCTGGATCAACACGGTGTTCAAGGTGCAGCCCGCAAAAATGCTGGCCGCTGCGATCAGTCCAGTGAAGCGAAAAATGGGAGCCCACATGGTAAAAGTTTATAGCCAGGTAAATTCGTGATTAGCCCGTTCGCCGTGCAAAGTCATGCCATATTGAGCCAATTCATTTTTTCGCCATGTGGCGCGCTGGTTTTTAACGTTGAGTTTTTCGAGTTTGCGTTCAAGCCAGCCTTGCTGGAGCAGCTTGCGGTCATTGACCTTGACCAGAACTTCTTTTTCCGATTTTCCCAATTTCTTTTTCATGTCCTTTTGGGTAATCGAACCAAAATGGTGAATCCACACAGCGCCGCTGATAGCGCTTTTAAAGTCTGATTTCGCTAAATCATGAAAGAAAATAGTGTCTTCAAACCCGAGAAGTTTGGGGTTGGCGCGGAAGTAGCCGATTTCATGAAAAACCGAGCGGTGAATCACAACGCAAACCGCATGCTGCGTTTGAGGGTGAAAAACTGACTGCAGTTTTTGACCAGATGTGAGTGCAAATTGCTCAAAGTCGTAATCGAGATCGCCTTCAATCATGGCGGGCGAAATGACTTGCAGATTGTTGTCAATCGCAATTTGAATCATTCGCTCAATCCACTCTGGCGGCAAAATGATGTCATTGTTCATCACCACCGACCATTCAGCTTGCAAGTGCAATATGCCTTGATTCCAGGCCACGCCACAGGCTTGGTTGCCTTTGTTGTAAATTCTTCCGCCCAGAGGGAGGGTCAACAAATAGTCGCGTGTTTCGTCGGTTGAACCGTTGTCCACCACCACAACCCGCTCCAGCGGTGTGCCGACTTTGACGAGACTGTCCACCACCATTTTGGTGTAGGCCACAGAGTTATAACAGGCAAATGTGATGGCGTAGTCGTACTTCATAATGACGGTTGTTGGCTGGATTTGTGGGTGCGTGCGTAAGCTAGAAAATCTTCAATTTGCGTTGAACACAAAAGTTTCATGACTTTGCGTATTTCGGTGATGGGCCAGTCCCACCAAGCCGTCTCAAGCAGCGCCAAGCGCGTGGGTTCGTCAAAACGCCACCGCACATGGCTGGCTGGGTTGCCGGCGACAATCGAGTAAGGATCCACATCTTTTGTCACGACGGCGCCGGCCCCTATAACGGCACCATGCCCAATGGTGACGCCTGACAAAATAGTGCAGTCGGTGCATAACCAGACATCGCTGCCGATGATCACATCGCCCCGGCTAATTGAAAAATCAGGAATATGACGGGCTTCTTCAAAAAATGCCGGAAAAGGGTAGCTGCTGACCCAGTCTGTGCGGTGGTTTTTTCCTAGAAAAATTTGAACGCCGCTGGCAATCGAGCAATAAGCGCCTATGCGAAGAGTGCTTCCCTCATGGTCGTCATGAACAAGTGGTAAACCATACGTTCCTTCGCCCAGCAGATAGTGAGGATACTTTCGGCGGAATTTTTCTTGCTGCCGCTGGAAGTTTTGCAAAGGCGTGGTGTTTTCAGATTTGTCGCGCCAACGTTGGAGCCAGTGACGAAGTTTTTTCATGCCAGAGTCTGCTCCCTGTTATCGAGTGAGGAGGCACCATGCGGACTCAGAGCGGATGCACAAAGCAGAGAAATCATGAGGGCGTAAAAACTGGCCATGTATTTAAGATCAAATACTTCTGTGCTCAAGCTGCTGATAAAAATACACAAGACAAAAACAATCCCTATGATGGAGTTGGCACGTTGCATTTTACAGTCACTTTGGAGTCTTTTGAAGAATATGTAAATAGGCACTGCAAAAAGCATAAAAGCTGCCAGCATTGCAAATAATCCATCCCGAACCGCATTGGTGACAAGTTCGTTGTGGAATCCAGAATTCAAAGCCATGTGAATCGCGGCAGGCGAAGCATAAGTGTAAATGTGTGCGGACAAGATGATGCCTGCAAGGCTGGTGTCGCCGTACCCCATGAAGGGATGTTCCATAATTAAATCTGCAGCTATTCGTAAAAATGTAATGCGAAAACCAACTGATGTTTCGGGGGCAATTCCTGTCCATG
Source organism: Burkholderiales bacterium (assembly GCA_038249155.1). GTDB lineage: Bacteria > Pseudomonadota > Gammaproteobacteria > Burkholderiales > Burkholderiaceae_C > Polaromonas. The sequence continues at coordinate 50,505 of JBBRWN010000003.1, forward strand.
AATAGCCAATAATTTCTTGCGCTGCCAAACCTACCCGTGCATGGATGGTCGAAGATGTGAAAAACAACATGACAGCGATTGAGATGGCAATAGACATGCTCAAAAGTAGCAGCTTGAGTTGTTGCGTTCCGTTTTTTTGACGAAGATACAGCAGCAGTGCAGTGATGAGTGGGACGGCCATCCAGCCCGTTCGGCTTCCCGACATGACAGATAAATAGACACCCGTGGCTGCGCCTGCAATTTTAAAAGCAATAATTGATCTTGAATCTTTATTTAGCAGATTGATGGAGGTAAGGCAGATTAAGCTCAGGGTGAGTGACGTATAGCCGAAAATCAACGGATCGGCAAAATATGTTGCCATGCGCTCAAAGCCCCATCGGTGCGGCTGGGGAGCCAGGACTTGATGAGCAAGCGTGAAAATAAGACTCAGGGGTGCTGTGTACTGAAGTATTTCAACAAAATTTAATTTTTTACGAAATGCAAACACAAAAATCACACTGCCAATCAGCAATCTTGAGGCTGAATCATAATCTGAAATATTCATTTTTCCTCTCAGCAAAGAGGAGAAAAGAATGGCAAGAACGGGAGCAATCAGCGTAAGAATGACGATTTTTTCCAACCTCAGCAAAGGCATTTCGTTGATTTGAAAACGATTTTTTTTAAAAATTGAAAATCCTAAAACAAGAAGAAATCCAATGATCAGAATTTTATTAGTCCAGCCACGGACCGTGACTAAGAATAACGGAGTCATTCCAAAAAACAGTAACATGAATTTTTCGTGGGATTGTGTAAAAATCTTATTCATGAATTAATTCTTGGGCGCTTGAATGTGTTTGTTTTTTAAAACAAAAAACCATAAATTTAAACAAAAAAACCCGCCTTTTACACGTCTGCTTGCGCAGAACCTTGGTCGAAACCAAGACGTGTGGCGGGTGTGTTGTGCCTGATTTTAGGCGTGTTCAGCGCGGGGCCAGCCGGATCGCCCCGTCCAGGCGAATCACTTCGCCGTTGAGCATATCGTTTTCGATGATGTGCTTGGCCAGCTTGGCGTAATCCTGCGGCGTGCCCAGGCGCGACGGAAACGGCACCGAGGCGGCCAGCGAGTCCTGCACTTCCTGGGGCATGCCGAACATCATGGGCGTGCCAAAAATACCGGGGGCAATCGTCATGTTGCGGATGCCGTTGCGCGCCAAGTCTCTGGCAATGGGCAGCGTCATGCCGACCACGCCGCCCTTGGAGGCGGCGTAGGCGGCCTGGCCCATCTGGCCGTCGTAGGCCGCGACGGAAGCGGTGGAAATCAGCACGCCGCGCTCGCCGGTGGCTTCGGGCGCGTTCTTGGTCATCGCTTCGGCAGCGAGGCGGATCATGTTGAAGCTGCCGATCAGGTTCACCGTGATGGTTTTGGTGAAGGTGGCCAGCGTGTGCGCGCCATTTTTGCCAACGACTTTTTCAGCCGGTGCAATGCCCGCGCAGTTGACCAGGCCCATCAGCTTGCCCATGGACACGGCTTGGGCGACGACGGCCTGGCCGTCGGCTTCCTGGCTCACGTCGCATTTGACAAACGCGGCGTTGCCCTCGCCCAGTTCCTGGGCAATGGCCTGACCTTTTTCGGCCTGCATGTCGGCAATCACGACCTTGGCGCCATTGGCCACCAGCATGCGCGCCGTGCCTTCACCCAGCCCGGATGCGCCGCCGGTGACGATAAATACTTTGCCTGCGATTTCCATGAAATGTTTCCTTTGCGTTGAGAAAAAACAAGAGATTGACGTTTACGTAAACGTCAATTATGACCCATGAAAAAGCCCGGCGTTCTGGCGAAGGCCGGGCTGCTGGCGAGACAAAAAAAAGCCCAATCGTGAGACTGGGCTTAATCGGAACCTTGAAAACTTAATTTCTAGAAGGAACCGAGGAGACAACTCGTGTAATTAGTTCAGCAAAAATTAACGCTTTTTGGTCGCGCTCTTGACGGCGGTGGTGGCCGATTCAGTGGCGGTGTTGAAGTTGGTTTCGGCCATGTCGCCGGCTTGCTTGACCGCTTTTTGCACGGATTCGTAGGCGGTGCTGGCGGCGGTCATGGCATTTTTCATCATGGACACGGCGGTTTCGGAACCGGCGGGTGCATTTTGGGTGGCGCTGTCCACCAGACCGGCGAACTGCTTCTTGGCGTCGGCGGCCTGGCCTTCAAACGTCTTGCTCAGTTCAGCACCGGCGGACGAGGCGATTTCGTACAGGTGACGGCTGTAAGCGGCGGTCTTTTCGGCCAGGGGCTGGACCATGCTGGTTTGCAGGGCGAGGAATTCTTGCGCATCCTTGGCGCTCATGACGGCCTGGGCGTTGTTGGCGCTTTCGGCCAGCGCCGCTTTGGTGGCCTGCACATTGAGTTCGACCAGCTTTTCAACGCCTTCAAAGGCTTTTTGTGTCAATCCAAACAGGGTTTCGATGTTGGCTTTGTGGGCGGCCATGATTTGTTCTGCGGTCAGCATGAGAGTATCTCCTGATAGTTAGTCGTTAAAGGGCGATAGTTGCTTTGCGTTGAATTGCTGCACTGCAACATGACATAAATTATAGGAGAAACCTGTTGCATTGCAAGCTTTTTGCAGTTGCGTGTGGCTATATAGGGGCGGCGCCCTAGGTTTTGAGGCTGCAGTTCACAATTACTTATATCGCGCGTGGTTTGCGCGATTTTTTTATTTTTCTTTGGGCTTTTTCTCTTGCAAGCTTTCTATGCTGACAATTTTGTGCTGCCGCTGCCTGCCGGGCACCGCTTTCCGATGGGCAAATACAAGCTGCTGCGCGACCGCTTGGTCGATGAGTGTCCGCAGGTGTACATGGCGCAGGCGCGCGCCGCCAGCGATGGCGAACTGGCGCTGGTGCATACCCCGGCTTATATAGCGGCCATCACGCAGGGCACGCTGGCGCCAGCGGCGCAGCGCGAAATCGGCTTTCCGTGGAGCCCTGGCATGTCCGAGCGCGCCCGGCGCTCGGCGGGCGCGACGGTGGCTGCCGCGCGCGCGGCGCTGGGGCTGGCGCCGAGCGCGCGGCCCGAGGGCATTGCGGCCAATCTGGCGGGCGGCACCCATCATTCCTATGCCGACAAGGGCGGCGGATTTTGCGTCTTCAACGATTCAGCCGTCGCCGCCCGGCTGATGCAGGCCGAATGGGCGCGCCAGCATGGCCCGGCGCGTGCGCCGCTGCAGGTGGCGGTGATAGACCTCGATGTGCATCAGGGCAACGGCACAGCCCACATTTTTTCCGGCGACACCAGCGTATTCACGCTGTCGCTGCACGGCGAAAAGAATTTTCCGTTCCGCAAGGAAGCCAGCGACCTGGATGTGGCGCTGCCCGATGGCTGCCAGGATGCGGCTTATCTGCAGGCGCTGGAGCAGGCGCTTGACGAGCTGGCGCGGCGCTTTGAACCGGGGCTGGTGCTGTATCTGGCCGGTGCCGACCCGTTCGAGGGCGACCGGCTCGGGCGCCTGTCCTTGACGTTTGACGGGCTCGAAGCGCGTGACCGCCGCGTCTTTGACTGGGCCTGGCAGCGGCGCATTCCGCTGGCGTTTTCGATGGCGGGCGGCTATGGCGTCAACATCGACGACACGGTTCAGGTGCAGATGAACACCTGGCGCGTGGCGCTGGAGTACTGGCGGCGCTGGCAAAATAGTTATTCTTCTTAACTTAAATACTTGGAGACTCATCAACGATGAATTCACCTGCCTCGTCTTCCCACCCGGTGATTGCCGGCGATTTTGCGCCGGACGATGCGCCCGGCAGCGCCTGCACCAACCCGGTGGACCGCGCCATTGAAAGCCGCCAGTCGATGCGCGAATTCCTGCCGACGCCGGTGCCCCGCGCCACGATTGAGCACCTGCTCGAACTGGCCAGCCGTGCCCCGTCCGGCACCAACACCCAGCCGTGGAAAGCCTATGTGCTGCAGGGCGCCAGCCGCGACACGCTGGTCGATAAGGTCTGCCTGGCCCACGACGCGCTGCGCGCCGACCCGGCGCTGGCCGCCCAGTACCCCGAGCCCTATGACTACTACCCGGAAAAATGGGTTTCGCCCTACATCGACCGGCGCCGCGAAAACGGCTGGGGCCTGTACGGCCTGCTCGGCATCACCAAGGGCGACAAAGACAAAATGCACCTGCAGCACCAGCGTAACTACCGCTTTTTCGACGCGCCGGTCGGGCTGATGTTCACGATTGACAAGGTGATGGGGCGCGGCTCGCTGCTGGACTACGGCATGTTCATGGAAAACCTGATGATTGCTGCGCGCGGCCACGGCCTGCACAGCTGCCCGCAGGCGGCGTGGAACGGCTTTTCGAGCATCGTGCTGCCGCACATCGGCGCGGGCGAGAACGAAATGCTGGTCTGCGGCATCGCGTTGGGTTATGCCGACGAGACGGCGCGGGTCAACACCTTTCGCACGCCGCGTGTGAGCGCGGCCGAGTTCACGACCTGGCTGGATTGAAAAAAGCGTGCTGCTTGCGGGTAAAGTCGGGGGCGTTTGATTTTCCATTCATTTTTAAAGGACATTGCCATGAGCACCACCACCACTCCTTCGGGCCTGCAATACGAAGACACCGTGCTGGGCACCGGCGCCATCGCCAAGGCGGGCCAATACGTCAAGGTTCACTACACCGGCTGGCTGTTCAATGATGGCGTGCAGGGCGCCAAGTTTGACTCCAGCAAGGACCGGGGCCAGCCGTTCCAGTTTTCGCTGGGCGCGGGCGAAGTCATCAAGGGCTGGGACGAAGGCGTGCAGGGCATGTCGGTGGGCGGCACGCGCCGCCTGGTCATTCCGGCCGCGCTGGGCTACGGCGCACGCGGCGCGGGCGGCGTGATTCCGCCCAACGCCACGCTGCTGTTTGAAGTGGACTTTCTGGGCACATAAGCCTCGGGCCGAATTGGTCTGATTTTTTAACGCAGGCCCGCATTCCGGGCCTGCGCCGCTTCAACACAGAGCTGCTCATGACCAAACCCAAAATTCTGATTGCCCGCGCTATTTTCCCCGAGGTGATGGCACGCCTTGAACAGCATTTTGATGTCGAATCCAACCAGGCTGACGAAACCTGGCCCCAGGCCGAGCTGATCGCACGCCTGCAGGGCAAGGCGGGCGTGTTCACCACCACCGGCGACCGCATTGATGCGCAGGTGCTAGCGGCTTGCCCGCAGCTGAAAATCTGCGCCAACATGGCCGTGGGCTACAACAATTTTGATCTTCCCGCGATGACGGCGGCAGGCGTTCTGGCCACCAACGCGCCCGACGTGCTGACCGAAACCACCGCCGACTTCGGCTTTGCGCTGTTGATGGCCACGGCCCGGCGCATCACCGAAAGCGAGCATTTTCTGCGCGCCGGGCAGTGGACGAAATGGCGCTTTGACATGTTCGCAGGCGCTGACATCCACGGCGCCACGCTGGGCATTTTGGGCATGGGCCGCATCGGCCAAGGCATTGCCAAGCGCGGTGCCCACGGCTTTGGCATGCAGGTGATTTACCACAACCGCTCCCGGCTTGATGCCGCGCTGGAGGCCGACTGCCAGGCCGCTTATGTCAGCAAGGACGAGCTGCTGGCCCGCGCCGACCACCTGGTGCTGGTGCTGCCGTATTCGCCCGCCGCGCACCACACGATTGGCGCCGCCGAGCTGGCGCAGATGAAGCCGACGGCGACGCTGATCAACATTGCGCGCGGCGGCATTGTCGATGACGCGGCGCTGGCCGCCGCGCTGCGCAACAAGACGATTGCCGCAGCGGGGCTGGACGTGTTCGAGGGCGAACCGAGCGTCCACCCGGATCTGCTGAGCGTGCCGAACGTGGTGCTGACGCCGCACATTGCCAGCGCCAGCTTGCCGACGCGGCTGGCAATGGCCAATCTGGCCGCCGACAACCTGATTGCCTTTTTGACCGGAAAAGCGCCGCTGACGCCGCTCAACCCCGCCGTGCTGGCCGCCGCCTGAACCGGACGCAAGCCGACTATGCTTGAATGGCTGATCGTCGTGCTGCTGCTGGCCAACCTGGGCTTGCTGGTCTGGTCGCTGGCGGGTATGGCGGCAGGTCATGACAAGGTCGAGCGCGAATTGCGCCGTGAAATCAGCGACAGCGCCCGCAGCAGCCGCCAGGAGCTGGCCGCCACGCTGGCCACCTTCCAGCAGGCGCTGGCGCAGCAAAGCGCTCACGCCGTTCACACGCAGAACGCGCAGTTCGAGGGCTTTTCGCGCCAGCTTGCGCTGCTGCAACACAGCCTGTCTGACACGCTGGCCACGCAGCTTCAAGCCGTCAGCGAGGCCAACGCCCGGCGCATGGGGGAAGTGCGCGACACGCTGGAAAAGCAGCTCGCGCAGCTGCAGCACAGCAACGCCGCCAAGCTCGACGAGATGCGCCACACCGTCGATGAAAAGCTGCAGACCACGCTGGAAACCCGGCTCGGCCAGAGTTTTCAGCAAGTCGCCGACCGGCTGGAGCAGGTTCACAAGGGGCTGGGCGAAATGCAGACGCTGGCGCAGGGCGTCGGCGATTTAAAACACCTGCTGACGAATGTCAAAGCGCGCGGCATTTTTGGCGAAGCCCAGCTGGCGGCGCTGCTGGAGCAGGTGTTCACGGTGGACCAGTACGCCGCCCAGGTGGTGACGCGGCGCGGCGGCAAGAGCCCGGTCGATTTCGCCATCCGGCTGCCGGGCCGCAGCGAGTCGGGCGAACCGCTGTGGCTGCCGATTGACGCGAAGTTTCCGAATGAAGATTACGAGCGCCTGCTCGACGCGCAGCAGCGCGCCGACGGGCCGGGCGCCGCAGTCGCAGGCAAGGCGCTGGAGCAGCGCATCCGGCTCGAAGCCAAGTCGATTGGCGAAAAATACATCGAGCCGCCGTACACCACCGATTTCGCCATTCTGTTTTTGCCCACCGAGGGGCTGTATGCGGAAGTGCTGCGCCGCCCCGGCCTGATGGAAAGCTTGCAGCGCGAGCACCGCATCACGCTGGCCGGGCCGACCACGCTGCTGGCCATGCTGAGTTCGCTGCAGATGGGTTTTCGGACGCTGGCGCTGGAAAAGCGCTCCAGCGAAGTCTGGCAGGTGCTGGGCGCGGTCAAGACGGAGTTTGGCAAGTTCGGCGACGTGCTGGCCAAGGTCAAGTCGCAGACCGAAACCGTGCTCAACACCCTGAGCAGCGCCGAGCAGCGCAGCCGGGTGATGGGCAAGGCGCTGCGCAATGTCGAAGCCTTGAGCGAGGCCGATGCGGCGCGCCTGATGCCGCTGGAGCGAGAGCGCGAGCGCGATTAGAGCTTGTAGAAAGCCTTGATGGCGTTCCAGGCATCCTGCGGCTCATCGACATACTGGAACAGCTTTAAGTCGTCGGGCGAGATCGCACCTTCCTCGATCATCACGTCCAGGTTCAGCAGCCGCTTCCAGTAGTCGGAGCCGAAAAGAATGATCGGCACCGGCTTGGCTTTTTTAGTTTGCACCAGCGTGATGACCTCGAACAGCTCGTCAAGCGTGCCAAATCCGCCGGGAAAAGCCACCAGCGCTTTGGCGCGCATCATGAAATGCATCTTGCGCAGCGCGAAATAGTGGAATTTGAAATTCAGCGACGGCGAGATGTAGGGGTTGGAGGTTTGCTCGTGCGGCAGCACGATGTTCAGCCCTATGGTCGGGGCGTTCATTTCGTGGGCGCCCCGGTTCGCCGCTTCCATGATGCCGGGGCCGCCGCCGGTGCAGATGAAAAGTTTTTCTGATGCAGGGAGCTGCTCGCTGTGCTCTGCCACCAAGCGCGCAAACAGCCGAGCCTGATCGTAGTAATGGGCGTTGTGCATGTGGCGCCGGGCCAGCGCCAGCGCGGCTGCATCGCCGCTTTCCTCGGCCAGTTGCAGCGCCGCACTGGCCTGCTCGGGCGCCGGAAAACGGGCGCTGCCAAAAACCACTACTGTGTGCTCAACGCCTTGCTCCTGCTGGTCGAGTTCGGGCTTGAGCATTTCCAGCTGGATGCGCACCGCGCGGGTTTCGCGTCGCAGCAGGAACTCGGGGTCCGCAAACGCCAGCCGGTTCGAGTCGGGCCGCAGCGGCGCCGTGGTGTTGGCGTGGGCCTGCAGCTCAGCCCAGGCATGGGCCAGGCGGTCTTGCTTGATGTCTTGTGTGTGTTCCATAAGCCCTTAACGCAGTTGCTAACAGGAACATCATAAAGACGCCTGACTTCGCCTTGATGGCAGCGCCCATAAAAAAAGGCCCCGGAGGGGCCTTTTTTGTGCGGGCTGAAGAAATCCGATGCTTAGACGCGCTTGCGGTATTCGCCGGTGCGGGTGTCGATTTCAACGACATCGCCTTGCGCGACAAAAATCGGCACGCCGATTTCAAAGCCGGTGGCCAGCTTGGCGGGCTTTAAAACCTTGCCGGACGTGTCGCCCTTGACGGCGGGCTCGGTCCAGGTGATTTCGCGCTGCACGCTGGTGGGCACTTCGACGGAAATGGCCTTGCCGTCATAGAACACGACTTCGAGTTCCATGCCGTCTTGCAGGTAGTTCAGCGAGTCGCCCATGTTTTCGGCCTCGACTTCGTACTGGTTGTACTCGGAGTCCATGCAGATGTACATCGGGTCGGCAAAGTAGGAATAGGTGCAGTCCTTCTTGTCCAGGATGACCTGGTCGATCTTGTCGTCGGCCTTGAACACCTGCTCGGTGTTGAAGTTGGCGATCAGGCTTTTGAGCTTCATGCGCACGGTGGCGGAGTTGCGACCGCCCCGGCTGTATTCGGTCTTGAGCACAACCATAGGGTCTTTGCCGTGCATGATGACGTTGCCGGCGCGGATTTCTTGAGCGATTTTCATAGCAGTTTTAACGAGGGTGGACCGCTAAACGCTTGCAGGGAGGTGCAGGTTCTGCGGCGGGTTGGGTAAGAAGTGAGGCCTTGGCCCGTTGGGCTAATCCGCAAAACCGGTGATTTTAGCGGTTTTTTGCCACAAATCCAAGCAAGCGGGTTGCCAGCTCGTCCGGGGCCATCAGGCGGGCGCGGCAGGACTCGGCCCAGTCGCGCCAGGCGGGTAGGTCTGGCGGCGCGATGGCGATGCGCTCCAGCCCGGCGCTGCCTTGATTCCAGGCGGCATGAAAGGCCCGCAGCGAGGGCGGCGCGTCCAGCATGGTTAAGAAGGCTTGCAGCTTGGCCAGATGGGCGTCGTCGTCCTGCGGGTAAATGTGCCAAATGAAGGGTTTTCCGGCCCACAGCGCGCGCACCAGCGAGTCTTCGCCGCGCACAAAATTCAGGTCGCAGGCCCAGAGCAGGTGGTCAAATTCGGTTTGGCTGAAGAGGGGCAGATAAGTGACGCGCAGGCGTGTCGATGCGTCAGGTTTGCCAGGCTCGCCAAGCGTTTCAAGCGCTGCAAGCCGGGGTTTAAAACTGTCTTTGCCCGCCAAAATGGCTTGAACCGCCTGCGTGGCCCGCCCGGCCGCCACTAGCAGGTGTACCGGCGCGCCGTCCAGCCCTTGCGCGGCCAGCTGTGCCAGAAAAGCGCCCAGCGCGGGCGGCTCGTAGCAAAACAAGGAGACGATTTTTTCGCCGCTGCTTGGCTCGCGACTGTTGCCGCGCCAATTAATGCCTTGCGCGGCCAGCCAGGCGCTGCGCTCAAAGCGCGCCTGCCGCTGGGCTAAATCCGGCTCGCGCAGCAGGCCGCCGGTGGCGTCGCTAAAGCCGGGGTAAAAAAACCATTTGGTCCAGCCCGCCGCTGGGCCGCGCTGGACCAATGAGGGCAGGGCGTGGCAGCGCTCGACGTAGCTTTCAGCCGACAGGTATTCGAGGTTGATCCAGACGGGCGGCTGACGGCTCGCCGTGCTAGCGTGATAGGCACAGGCGGCGATAAATTCCGGCGCCACCTCGCAGCCAAAGGCTTCGACCAGCACGTCGGGCGGCTGCTGGCCAAGATGGGCGGTTGACAAATCCAGCGGTGCAGCCCAGGGCAGCACGTACACGCCGTCGCAGCCGCCGGGCGCCATCCAGGTCAGGGCCGAGGCGTCATCGACCCATAGCCGCACCCGATGGCCGCGCCCGGCCAGATCGGCGGCCAGGCGCCAGCACACGCCGATGTCGCCAAAGTTGTCGATCACCTGGCAAAAAATATCCCATTGCAAACTTGGTGTCATGGCCGAATTGTCCACAATAGCCGCTGGCCGCTCAGGCCGTGCTTTTTCCACTTGAATGACGCCATGACCGCACCTCACGAATTCGATCCCCAACTGCTCCGCGACGTGGCCGCGCTGGCGCCGCTGCCCGGCGTTTACCGCTATTTTGATGCGCAGGGCGGCGTGCTCTACGTCGGCAAGGCGGGCAACCTGAAAAAGCGTGTCGCCAGCTATTTCCAGAAAAACCACGGCGGCACCCGCATCGGCCACATGGTGACGAAAATCGCCCGCATGGAAACCACGGTGGTGCGCTCCGAGGCCGAGGCGCTGCTGCTGGAAAACAACCTGATCAAAACGCTGAACCCGAAGTACAACATCTTGTTCCGGGACGACAAGAGCTATCCGTACCTGAAACTGACCGGCGCATCGGCCCAGCCGCCGGGCGCAGCGCCCGCTGCGGCGGCGTTCCCGCGCATCGCTTACTACCGGGGCGCGGTGGAGAAAAAGCACCGTTATTTCGGGCCGTACCCGAGTTCCTGGGCGGTGAAAGACACGATTTTGCTGCTGCAAAAGGTCTTCAAGCTGCGCACCTGCGAGGACACGGTGTTTGCCAACCGAACCCGACCGTGCCTGCTCTACCAGATTAAGCGCTGCTCCGCGCCCTGCGTCGGCCATGTCTCGCCTGAACAGTACGCGCTGGACACGGCCAACGCCGAGCGCTTTTTGCAAGGCCAGACGCAGGACATCCTGAACGAGCTGGAAAAGAAAATGCTCGTCCACGCCGAAAAACTGGAGTTCGAGAAGGCCGCCGAGCTGCGCAACCAGATCGCGGCGCTGTCAAAAATCATGCACCAGCAGTCGATGGAAACCGGTGCCAAGCACGCCGATGTGGACGTGGACATTCTGGCCGTCAAGGTGCAGGGCGGCAAAGCCTGCGTGAATCTGGCGATGGTGCGCGGCGGACGCCATCTGGGCGACCGGCCGTATTTCCCGGTACATGTTGAAAATGCCACCGACGCAGAGGTGCTTGAAGCCTTTATTGCCCAGCATTACATAGCCATGCCGGTGCCGCCGACGCTGGTCTGCAGCGCGCCGGTGGACAAAACGCTCATGGCCGCTTTGAGCGAGCAGGCGGGCGCAAAAATCAGCGCGATTCACCAGCCGCAGGGCCAGCGCCGCAGTTGGCTGGACATGGCGCAGACCAACGCGGCGCTGCAACTGGCCCGCCTGCTGGCCGAAGAAGGCTCGCAGCAGGCCAGAACCCGCGCGCTGGCCGAGGCGCTGGGGCTGGCGCAGGACTGTCTGGAGGCGCTGCGCATCGAGTGCTTCGACATCTCGCACACGGCGGGCGAGGCGACGCAGGCGTCCTGCGTGGTGTTTCGCGAGCACAAGATGCAAAACAGCGAGTACCGGCGCTACAACATCGACGGCATCACACCGGGCGACGATTACGCCGCGATGCGCCAGGTCTTGACCCGCCGCTACACCCCGCTGGCCGAGGCAGCGCGCAATGGCGAAGCGACCTTGCCCGATCTGGTGCTGGTCGATGGCGGCAAAGGCCAGGTGGCGATGGCGCGCGAGGTGTTTGCCGAACTGGGGCTGGACTTGGGGCTGATCGCCGGGGTCGAAAAAGGCGAGGGCCGCAAAGTCGGGCTGGAAGAGCTGGTGTTTGCCGATGGCCGCGAGAAAGTCTATTTAGGCCGCGACTCGGCGGCGCTGATGCTGATTGCACAAATCCGCGACGAGGCGCACCGCTTTGCCATCACCGGCATGCGCGCCCAGCGCGCAAAAGTGCGCGTCGGCGGCAGTCGGCTCGAAGACATTGCCGGGATTGGCCCGAAACGCCGCGCCAGCCTGCTGCAGCGCTTTGGCGGCGTGCGCGGCATTGCAGCGGCCAGCGTCGAGGACATTGCGAAGGTGGAGGGCATTTCAAAAGACCTGGCCGAGACGATTTACCGGGCTCTGCATTGAGCCGGGCAGCTCATGCGAAAATCGGCCGCATGTTTCTGACCATTCCCACCTTGATGACCTGGACGCGCATCGTTGCGATTCCGCTGATTGTGGGAGTTTTCTACCTGAACATTCCCGCCGCTGAGCGCAACCTGATCGCCACCGTCATGTTTGTCGTCTTTGCTGCCACTGACTGGCTGGACGGCTATCTGGCGCGCAAGCTGAATCAAGCCTCGTCATTCGGCGCTTTCCTGGACCCGGTGGCCGACAAGTTTCTGGTCTGCGCCTGCCTGCTGGTGCTGGTGCATCTGCAGCGCGCCGATGTGTTTGTGGCGCTCATCATCATTGGCCGGGAAATCGCCATTTCGGCGCTGCGCGAGTGGATGGCGCAGATTGGCGCCTCCGGCAGCGTCGCTGTTCACATGCTGGGCAAGGTCAAGACCACGGTGCAGATGATTGCGATTCCCTTTTTGCTGTTTGACAGCATGTTGTTCGGGGTCATCGACACCCATGTCTGGGGCACCTGGCTGATCTGGATTTCGGCCGTCCTGACGGTCTGGTCTATGGTTTATTACCTGCAAAAAGCGATTCCCGAAATCCGCGCCAAGGCCAAGTGAGCGGCGCGTGAACTCGGCGCCGCCTGCCCATGTCCTGATTCGGGCCATGCCCGCCGTGTTCGTGCTGATCTGGAGCACCGGCTTCATCGTGGCCAAATTCGGCCTGCCGTATGCCCCGCCGCTGAGTTTTCTGGTGCTGCGCTACACCCTGTCCATCGTCTGCTTTCTGGTCTGGAGTCGGCTGGCGCGCGCCGCCTGGCCGCAGGGGCGCGGGCAGTGGCTGCATTTGGCCGTGACTGGCGTGCTGATGCATGCGGGTTATCTGGGCGGCGTCTGGGTGGCCGTCAAGGGCGGCATGGGCGCGGGTCTGGCGGCGCTGATCGTCGGCTTGCAGCCGGTGCTGACGGCGCTGTGGCTGTCCTGGGTCGGGGCGTCGGGCGGTGCCACCGGGCACAGCAAAGTCACGCCAAGGCAGTGGCTGGGGCTGCTGCTCGGGTTGGCGGGCTTGCTGTTGGTGGTGGCGCGAAAATTCGGCTCTGGCAGCGAAGTCACGGCGCTGACGCTGGGCTGCACGGTGTTTGCGCTGCTGAGCATCACCACCGGCACGCTGTACCAGAAACGCTTCATGCAGCCGACCGATGTGCGCACCGCCAACACGGTCCAGCTGATGGCCGCCTTGCTGGTGACGCTGCCCTTTGCGCTGATGGAAACCGGGGCGATTGTCTGGAATGCCTCCTTCGTCGGTGCGCTGGCCTGGGCGGCGCTGGCCCTGACGCTGGGCGGCAGTTCGCTGCTGTATTTGCTGATCCAGCGCGGCGCGGCGACTTCGGTGACCAGCTTGCTGTACCTGGTGCCGCCGACCACCGCCGTGATGGCCTGGCTGCTTTTTGGCGAAGCCATCACGGCGACGACGATTGTCGGCATGGCGCTGACCGCGTTGGGTGTAAGCCTGGTGGTGCGGGCCGCCCGCTCCAGCCCGGCCTGAAGGAAAATTGCTGTCGCGCCCGGTCTGTGCCGAAAAAAAAGCTAGAATCCGCCACCACATGTTTTAAACATCCCGGCGCCATAAGCCGCCGCTGCCGACACCCGTTGCAGGGTTGTGAAAAATATTTTTGAAACTGGACGGATTAACGACCAAAAAACAAGGGGGCTTTTTGTGAACAAGAGTGAATTAATTGAGCACATTGCCAAAAATGCCGACATCTCCAAAGCGGCCGCCACGCGTGCGCTGGAGTCCACCATTGGTGCGGTAAAGTCCACCTTGAAGCAAGGAGGCACGGTGTCTCTGGTCGGTTTTGGCACTTTTTCCGTTGGTGAGCGCGCTTCGCGCATGGGCCGCAATCCGCGTACCGGCGATGCGATTAAAATCAAGGAAGCCAGGGTTCCAAAATTCCGTCCGGGCAAAGCGTTAAGGGATGCTTTGAACTGATGTGAAAAGTTAATAGTGGGGTGCTTAGCTCAGTTGGTAGAGCAGCGCCCTTACACGGCGTAGGTCGGCGGTTCGAGCCCGTCAGCACCCACCACCCACTAAGAGAAAAAGGCGAACTTAGGTTCGCCTTTTTTGTTGTTGCGCCCTAAAAAGCCGTTGTACAGGAAAACATAGAGATGTTTGATTTCATTCGCAAGCACACCCAATGGACCATGGGCTTGCTGTTTTTGCTGATAGTCCCCTCCTTTATTTTGGTAGGCATGAACAGCGGGAATTCATCGGGCGGCAAGGCTAACGTGGTCGCCAAAGTCGATGGCGTAGAAATCACCCAGCCTGAATGGGATCGTGCCCATCAAAACGAAGTGGACCGACTGCGCGCTTCCCAGCCAGCGCTCGATGTCAAGCTGCTCGATTCGCCCGAGGCCCGCTATGCCACGCTGGAGCGCCTGGTGCGCGACCGGGTGGTCGCAGTGGCGGCCGAGAAACTCAAAATGTCCACCAGCGACCAGCGCCTGGCGCGCGAGTTGCACGAAAGCCCTGAAATCGCCGCCTTGCGCCGACCCGACGGCACGCTCGACATGGAGCGCTATCGCCAGGTGTTGGGCAGCCGGGGCATGAGCCCCGAAGGGTTTGAAGCGAATGTGCGCGCCGACCTGTCAACCCGTCAGGTGCTCGCTGGCGTCGGCGGCAGTGCGCTGGCGTCCAGCGCCGCCGCTGATCTGGCGCTGAATGCCTATTTTGAAAAGCGCGAAATCCAGCTGGCCCGTTTCAATGCGGCCGATTTTGCCGCCAAACTGAGCCCCACGGATGCCGATCTGGAGAAGTTCTACAAGGACAATGAAAAGCTTTTCCTGACGCCCGAGCAGGCCAGTATCGAGTATGTGCAGCTGGATCTCGACACGGTGAAAAAGACCATCACCGTCAACGAAGCTGACCTGAAAACCTATTACGACGCGAATGCCACGCGGCTCAGTAGTGCCGAAGAGCGCCGCGCCAGCCACATCCTGATTACTTCGCCCGCCACGGCCCCGGCCGCTGAGCGCGAAAAAGCCAAGGCCAAAGCGCAGGAACTGCTGGCTCAGGTCAAGAAATCGCCCGATACCTTTGCCGACGTGGCGCGCAAGAATTCGCAAGATCCTGGCTCTGCCGCTAACGGTGGCGATCTGGAGTTTTTCCCGCGCGGTGCGATGGTCAAGCCGTTTGAGGACGCTGCTTTTTCGATGAAAAAAGGCGATATCAGCGAGGTGGTGGCGTCCGATTTTGGTTTCCACATCATCAAACTGACCGACATCAAGACCGCAAAACAGCGCAGTTTTGAGGAAATGCGCCCTGAACTGGAGGCGGACCTGAAAAAACAGCAAGCCCAGCAAAAATTTTCAGAAAAAGCCGAAGCATTCTCAACCAGCGTGTACGAGCAGTCTGACAGCCTGAAACCGGTGGCCGAGCAGCTCAAGCTGGAGATTAAAACCGCCAGCAACGTGACGCCCCAGCCAGCCGCTGGCGTGACCGGCTTGCTGGCCAATCCGAAATTTCTCAATGAGCTGTTTTCAGCCGATGCTATCGAGAAAAAACGCAATACCAAAGCGATTGAAACCGGGCCGAGTCAGCTGGTGTCTGCCCGCATCGTTCAACACACTGCTGCCCACATCCGGCCTTTTGCGGAGGTCAAAGACCTGGTGCGCCAGCGCTGGCTGGCCCAGCGCAGTGCTGACGAGGCACGCAAGGAAGGCGTCGCCAAGCTGGCAGCGTGGAAAGCTGCTCCGGCCACGGCAGCGCTGGCGGCACCGGTGCTGGTGTCGCGTGAACAGACGCAGCAGTTGCCGATGGCTGTGGTGGATGCAGCGCTGCGCACGGACTCCGGCGCCTTGCCCGCATTTGCTGGCGTTGATCTGGGCGCGCAGGGTTATGCGATTGTCAAGGTCAGCAAGGTGATGCCGCGCGATGCACAGCCAGAGGCCAGAGCCAAGCAAGAGCGCAACCAGTACAGCGAATGGTGGACTTCCGCTGAGACGCTGGCCTATTACAATGGCCTGAAAGAGCGCTTCAAGGCAGAAATCCTGGTGAAAAAACCGGTGCTTCAAAAATGAAATCCAACAAGCAAGCTGAAATCCTGATTCAGGGTTTTTTCTTGCTATAATAAGAATCTACGGTGGCTGTAGCTCAGTTGGTAGAGTCCAGGATTGTGATTCCTGTTGTCGTGGGTTCGAGCCCCATCAGCCACCCCAAGCACAGTAACGAAAGCCTGCTATTCAAAAGATAGCAGGTTTTTTTCTTGCCTGAAAATGTAAGGGCGGATGTAAGACGATTTTCCGAATCGGCGGCCAGAACCGGCCAAAAGTACGATGTTGACCAGCCCCGGCCCGGCACCACTTTCGTGACAGTCACACAATCCACGACTCACGTCAGCGGCCAGCTCATTGACTTGAATTATCTTGATTGTTTTCAAGTCACGGCCCTTGCCCTAACCTTGCCCTCTTTGAGCACCTCACGGGCGCATACGCGACTGAGCACTTCGACCCTTGATGCAACCTTGACGTTACCCATCCCTGAAAACAACAAATGGGCGCATACGCTCCTGCGCCAGACGCAAAAAAGCCCAGCGGGTCGGGCTGGGCTTGTCGTGGTCGTGGTGGTGTCACCAGCTCAGGCCAGCGGCGGGCCTTGGTGTCTGTCGCACCGGCAGCGGATGACCAGCCCCAGACGGCAACCCGTCGCCAGCCAGCAGCTCCACAGCGTCACGTCAAGGCGGTGAATGCAGCTTTGGCAGGTCATGGCATCCCCGGCATGGTGAAGGCGCTCCAGGCTGAATAAATCAGGCATGGCAGTCTTTCCCGAAAAACTCTCCACTGCTTCCCCTCTCCTATATAGGGAGAGGAGGAAAATGGCGTCTGAATCCTCCATAAATGGCGTTATTGGAGAATTATGGCGTTTCAGGTAATCCATAAGAAACCTTCATTCAGGCCCAAAATCTCACGGGAAACCATGCCTGAAATTGCCAGTCTGGCGCGTGAAGTTCGTTTGTCGCTGGGGCAGGTCAATCGGGCAGCGCCAGCAACCACGGCGGCTTCAAGCTCGATACATGGGCGAAGCGGCGGGGCACCGGGCTTGCCTGTCACGCCATCCTTGAACAAGCCCCGTATGCCCTCATAAACAAGCCGCTGGTTATCCCCTTGGGGCACCTTCACCCGCTGAATATCTTGGGCGGATGTATCCCGCACCACCACGCATGAAGTGATGGCATCGCCATAGGTATCGGTTCCCAGCGTTTCCACTTGGAGCATGAACGGATGCGCCCCGCCGTCTTCCCCGTCTTTGGCCTTCGCCACCTTCCATTCCCGCTTGTCGCCATCGCGTGAAACTTCCACGGCGGCATCCAAGGCAGCGAATAGCGAACTATGGCCCCGTAGCCCCTTGGTCGCGTCCTTGCCGGTATGGTGAACCAGCACCACCAGGCCATTGATGCGGCTTTGCAGGCGCTTGGTGGATTCCAGAATCTCGCCCATATCGCTTGAACTGTTTTCGTCAGCAGTCGGGGCGGCCCGGTTCAGCGTGTCCAGGAACACCACCGCGCCAGCAGGCACCACGGCGGCCAGGTCGGCCACGTCTTGCGGCTCAGTGAGCTTGAAGGGTTGCAGGACGATATGCAGGTCAGCGGGCAGGGCGCGGCCCGTGTGAGCCTCCCATGCGGCCACGCGCAGCTTGAACCCGCCTTCACCCTCCAGGGCGCAATAGACCACGGGCGCGGCCTCTACCCGGTTGCCGAACCACGGGCGGCCCTCAGCAATGGCGGCGGCCATATCGAGCGCCAGGAACGATTTACCGCTGGCGCTGGGGCCATACAGCCCGGCCAGGCCCGTTGCAGGCAGCACGCCCCGCACGCGCCACGCCAGCGGCGGCAGGTTTCGCAGGTCATCGGCCCCCAGCAGCTTGTAACGCGGCTTGGGCTTGGGCGGCTCAATGGCCGATTCCAGCAGTTCGGCCAGCGCATCGCCCCCGTCGCGGGCGGCCAGGTCGTTCACGTCGCTGTTTTGCGGCCAGCCATCGGGCATGTTGACCACGGCGGCGTTCACTTCGCGGGCAATGTCGGCGGCGGCAGCTTCCTTGCCCACGTCAGGCACCAGCACCAGCCGGGCGGCGGGGTCACGCTGGCGCAACTGAGCGGCCACGGTGCGAATGCGGCCAGCCCCAAAACACACCACGGCGGCGGCCCCGGTTTGTTGCCAGCAGCTCCAGGCCGCGCCGATACCCTCCACGATGTAGGCCAGCCCGCCGGGCACCAGTTCGCCCACGGTGAAAAAGCCGTCTTCCATGCTGGCACCGGGCAGGTTCAGCTTTCCGGGCCTGCCTTTGACCTTGAGCCGGGCGGCCACGTCAGGCAGGGCAATGAATTGCAGGCTGGACAGTGAGCCATCGGGCCGGATGACTGGCACCACCAGCGCCCCGGCCATCGGTTCGCCACCGATACGCAGTGCATCCCCAGCAGGCAGCACGCGCAAGCTGTTCAACGGCACCCCGGCGGCATGCTTTGCCACGATGTAGGGATGCTGGATTGAAGCGGCTTCGCATCGGTTCCAGACTTCGGCGGCGCTCATGCCTTGGACGGGCTGGCGCGGCGGCTCTGCGGGCTTTCTGGGGGCCGGGGCTGGCTGTCGCTGGGCCATGCCTTCCTTCACCCATGCGCCAGCCGTTCGCGGCGGCCAGCTTGAACAGGGTTCCAGCTCCTATGCCCTTGCCGGGCTTGAAGCTTTTCCAGGTATCGCGGGCGGCCCGTTCGTCGTAATTGCCAGCCCCGGCGCTCCAGTCGTTGAAGGCGTCAAAGTCCAGCCCGGCAGCTTGGGCGGCCATGCCCACACGCGCCCATTCATCGCGGGACAGGTCAGCCGGAATGAAGTGCAGCGCATCACGGGCGCGGCCTATGTCGTTCATGGCGGTGTTCATGCCCGGCCTCCTTTTTGGGATTCATATTCAGCCAGGCGCAAAGCCTCTTGCGCGTCGAGCAGCAGGTGCGCGGGCAAATAACTGTCGTGGCAGTGGCGCGGCACGGGAGGATAGTCCATGCACTCGGTCACGATGGCCTTGAGGGCGGCCAACAGCGCCGCTTGTGTCGAGCTGGTGGTCATTTGGCACCGCCTTGAACCAATGACCAGCCCCGGCCCTTGAATCCGTGCAGCACCATAACGGCTAGGACGGCTTGCTGTGCCACCATGCCGTGGTGATGCGTTCGCCACGCCAGCCAGGCGCAGGCGCCCACGACCACCAGGAAGACCAGCAGGCCCACGGCGCGCCGGCCGCGCCCGCTGGACAGCATCCATGCCGCGCCAGCCAGCGCCACGGCCATCACCCATTCGGCGGCTGAAACATTCGCCAGCGCCGCCTGTGCAGTGGCTTTAAGTCCCATGGCCAGCGCGCCGATAACGGCATCCATGACGGTGTTCAACAGGTCAAGCGCGGCGTTCATGCTGCACCGCCTTTCGTGACGGTCACGGCATAGCCCCGGCCCTTGCGCACGATGACGCCATCGGCTTCGAGCTGTTGCAGGTAGTCGGCTACAACCTCTTGGCTACCGCCCTCTACGGCCTGAATACCGCGCACCGATGGCCGGATTTTTCCAGCCAATACACCGGCCCGGATGCGCTTGAAACGGGCACCGGCTTTGCCCTCTATGCCGGTGTCGAGCTTTGCGCTTACAGCCCGTTTTGCCCGTGGCTTTTTGACAATCTGCTGTATTGGTTTCGATACATCCGCGTGTATCGGTTTCGATACATCGGCCAGGGCAATTTCCTGCAAAGCTGGCGTGGTGTTCGATGCGTCGGCGCTGCCCGTGTTCACGCTCTGCGCATGTATCGTTTCCGATACACCGGCATGTATTGGTTTCGATACACCCGTATCCGCATTCGCAGCAGGCGCGGCGTGAGCCATCGGCGCGGTCAATGCGGCCAGCGCACCAGCCCCGGCCAACATCGTTTTAGAGCTGTAAGACAGGCCCGCCGTAGCGTCCTTTTGCGCGGGCGATGCCGTACCGGCTGGCCGGTAGTTTGCGGGCGCTGGCGCGGTCTGAGCTGGCGCAACCGGCGCGGCCAGCGCTGTGACTGGTGCAACGGTTTCAGCGGGCGCGACTGGCCCGCCGTGGATGCGGTGCAGCAGCTCCAGGATTTGCTGGTCAACGGGCAGGGCGCCGGATGACGCTTTGCGGCGCAAGCTGCCAGCAACGTGCATAAGCGCAATTCCGGCGCATTCCATCACCAGCGATATGGCGCCAGAAAGCACCATCAGGCCAGTCTCGCCGATGGTTTCCACAAGTGGCGTACTGGTGGTGAGCGCCTGCATTTTTTCCAGCTTTTCAACCGCGCCAGCGCCAGCGGCTGTCTGTTGCGCGGCCTCTGCGGAAACCTTGCCGCCCTGTTCGTTCAGCCAGCCGTGTTTGCTTTTGTTCAGCTTCGCGGCGGCGTCGCGCAAGGTTGCGGCGTTCTTGCGCGAATCGTCGGCTTGCGCCACGATTTGGGCTACCGTTGCCGTGCTGAGTGCAGCAGCTTTGCCAGCCGTTGCGCCTACGGAGTAGTTCGCCAGCGTCATCAGCGCAATTTGAAGGGTGAATATTGACCAGCCCAAGGTGCGCAGAACGAATGAAAATTCGCGCCACTGACCGGCCAGGGAGAACACGCAACCCTCCAACACAAGCAGCAGCACGCCGGATGCCACTTTGGCGTTACGCGCCGGGCTGGCCGGTTCAGTCGCCTGAATGCCTTGGACGATGACCCATGCCGTCACCAGCATGACCAGTCCGGCAAGGAAGTAGCAGAAATAGGCGCTTTTAAGTGCTTTGGCGCTCTGGGTGTTGATGGCGGCGTTCATGCTGCACCGCCAATCTTGGAGTCGGCGCAAGCCTGTTTGAGCATGGACGTTGCCCGGATAGAGCGGCCCACGGCGGCATGGGTGTCGCCGTTGCGAACGTGAAAGAGCGCCAGGGTAAGCGCCGCTTCGATGGCTACGCGCCGGGCAAGGGTTGCGGGGGAAGTAGCGGGCGAGTTGCCCAGAAAGCCCATTTTGGGCGTGGTGATGGTCATAGGTTCTGACTCCGGAATGAGACTGAAGACCACCGTTTGCGTTCTTACGCGCATAAGGTGGACGGGATGTTAAGAACATGGATTCCGCCATGCGCCGGGCGTTGCCGCACCGGCCATCCCGTCCAAAACCATGCGACACGGGAAAGCCCGTATCGAAAAATTCTTGACGTGAAAAAACCCAGCTTAAGGCGTGGGTGTATGCCCCGGAATCACTGACGATGTTCTTACGCATCGGCCCCATCGCTGGGGCTGAGTGGAATGTATCACAGCTCCAGCTCGGCCCGGCCAGTTGGATGAATGCGCTCATCAGGCGGCACCTCCACGGCTTGCCAGCCAGGCGCGAACCATGCGGCGGTCGGCACTGGTCAGGCTGTACACGCCAGGGCGGCAGGGGTAGCCGTCGCGGTCAATGAACTTGATGCGCTCACAGGGCAGCTCCAGACCCTTGCGGCGCAGCTCTGCCACCAGTTCGGGGCTGTTGGTGCAACCGGCCACGCTGTCGAGCTGGTGACGTGGCACGGGGCGGCGCAGCAGCACGGTAATGGCGCGAAGCTGGCGCGGGTTGTCGGTTCCGGTAAACTTACGCTTGTTCGGGGCGC
Organism: Burkholderiales bacterium; assembly: GCA_038249155.1. Lineage (GTDB taxonomy): Bacteria > Pseudomonadota > Gammaproteobacteria > Burkholderiales > Burkholderiaceae_C > Polaromonas. The sequence goes on from JBBRWN010000003.1 coordinate 72,198, forward strand.
TCGATTCTGCTTTTGTGGGGTCGGGCGTTTTCACTTGGCGGCCCCGAAAAGCTGCACCAGCACCAGCGCACCCAGCGGCCCAAGGCTGGCGTAAGGCAGAACGCGCCAGGCTAGCGCATAAAGCCGGGCGTTCATGCTGCCACCCCCAGCACGCGCTTGATTTCAGCGGTAGGCCAATGAAGTTTTGAGCTGCCAGGGATGCGCAGGGGTCGGATAGGCCCAGATTCTTTGCAGGCGTACAAGCGGGCTGTTTGCTGCGAAATGTGCATGTAGTGCGCATAGGCGGCGGTGTCCACCGTAGGACGGTGTTCTTGCTCCAACGGGATAAATCGCTGTTCTGGTTTTACTTTCATGGTTCACCTTTAAACACGTTTATTCGTGTCATGGGGTGAACTTTGTTTGCTCCGACTTTTCCCGACAAAAGCCCGACAAAACCCCGATATTCGGGGCGCTTTCTCTTACTCGTCGCCTATGGTGTGTCGGGTCACTGTTCCAGTCCAGACAGCGGCCAAATTGTGAAGGGGTGCGGCTTGCTTTATCTTGCCCTTGCTTACTGCCCATGCACGGGCCTTATCCATGTCCCATATTGAATGTTTTGCGTGTGCAGCATTCTTCAGCCCGTTTCGTGTCGCTTCGCTTATATCTTTGCAGATGGTCGGCCATTCATACTCCAGCGTATTAATTAAAGTCTGCTTTTTCATTGTTGCCACCACGGGCGCGACCTGGGGTTCTGGTGCGGCACTTCGCTGTACTGGTTTTGAGTTTTCAGCCCCAGTCCTGGCTTGCTTTGGTGTGCCACCTACTGCCACACTCAAGCTAAAAAGCTCGGCGTACTTTACAAATTCATCATGCGCGATGGTGTAGTAATCGTCTTCTGTCGCGTTTTTGTAATTGGTGAACGCAGGGCGGTATTTCATGCGCGGCTGAATGCTCAATTGCTCGCACATAGGCAAAAAATCGCAGTCCATGAAACTTGCATAAATCTGAACGCCGTGAACCTCTCTCAGTTCAATTGGACCTTCAAAATCTACCTCGCCATTTTCATTAATCCGCGCATAGACTTCCCCGCTCGTTTCGTGCGGTAAGGCATCAAGAATCAGGCGCTTGGCATCAGCCACGCTCAGGCGGTCGGCATTGTCTCGATTGATTGTGTTCACTGGCACTCCTTCAAGTGCCCTTCAAATAAAGAAACCCCAGCAGGCCGGTGAAGGTTCCTGCTTTTCAACCCGGTTTCGAGGCGGGTCTAGCTGGGGTAAAAACGGTTCAGGCGTGCTCAGGCGTGCTCAGGCGTCACGCTCAAGCGCAGGCCCACGGCGTGTAATACCTTGTGCAGCGTGGCAATGGTCGGGTTCCCGTTTTCGCTCAGGGCGCGGAATAGTGTCTTTTCGCCCACGTCAGCCCGGCGCGCCACCTCTGCCATGCCGTGCGCTTTGGCAACTTGTCTAAGCGCCAGCAGCAGCGCGGCGGGGTCTTCCAGCTCCAGGGCGGCATCCATGTAGGCGGCGGCCTCTTGCGGGTCTTTCAGCGATTCCAGCAAATAGTTTTGATAGCTCACGTTGCGCGGTGCATTCATGGTCAGCCCCTTTCTTTCCAGTCGTTCAGGTAGTCGATAGCCTGCCTTATGGCGCGGTCTTGGTCGGCCTTGTCGCTGCCACACAGCAGCAGCACCAGCACCGGCCCTTGTCGGCTCAGATACACGCGGTAGCCCGGCCCCTTGTCGATACGAAGCTCCTGCACGCCGTCGCGCAAGGGCTTGCAGTCCCCAAAGTTTCCCAGCTCCAGGCGCAGCAGCCGGGCCTTGATGGCGGCGCGGCCTTGCCGGTCTGCCAATGCCTCAAGCCATTGCGTCAAAGGCACGCGGCCCGCGCTGTCGCTGTATATCTGAATGTTCATAATGGTATCTTAAGCGGTACTGTTACGCCACCACGCGAAGCGCACCAGGCGCGGCGCTGGCGTCGAACTTCACCCCGGCCTGTTCCAAAATCCACGCTTCAATCTTTTCGTGGTGAACCCGCAGCAGCTCCAGCGGGCGAACGGTGTAGTGTTTTTCGGCCGTGGCGCTGGGTTTGTGGCCTTGAATCTGCGCCACCACGCCCACGGGCACTTCCAGTCACTCGGTCAGGCTCTTGAAGGAGCGGCGCAAGCCGTGCAGGGTCAGCCCCTCCAGGCCAGCGGCTTTGCAGGCGCGGGTATGCGGGTTGTTCGGCTCAGTCAGGCAGCCGCTGGCGCTGGTGTTGCTGGGGAAAACCCATTCATTGCGCCGTGGCAGGGCGGCCAGCAGGTGCAGCATGTAGGGTGTGGCCGGTATCTCCCGCGTGCCTTCCACCTTGTCGCGGATGCTGATTCCCTTCCACTGGGTGTTCACGTCCTCCCAGCGCAGCGCCAGCACTTCGCCAGGGCGGGCGCCCGTCAGCAGCATCATTTGCAGGCAGGCGGCGATAACCGGGTTCTGGAGCTGCTGCACGGCGGCAAACCATGCGGCCAGTTGCCCACGCTGGAGAACATCCGATTTTGTCCCCGCCTTGCCCAATGCTTCGCGGGCTTTTTTGGTCTTGGCCGGGTTCTTGACGGGCAGCAGGGCCGCGTAATCGGGATGTTCACCGCACCACGTCAGAAACACCGTCAGCAGTCGCCAGGCCAGCCGGGCCGATGATGGCCGGGTCTGGCCTTCAGTGGCGGCCCATCGTTCAATCGTGGGCTGGTCAAGGTCTTTCAGCGCCAGCGGCATCAAGGCGGCCAGCGGCCCCGGTTTGGTCAGTTGCTTGCCACCGCCACGACGGCCAGACGGCAAGCCCCCGTCCTTGGACTTGTCGATATGGTCGCGGTAGTGCAGTTCGCCCCAAAACGGGCGGCGCTGCTCGATGTAGGCGGCCCACACTTCGCCCACGCTCAGGGCGGCCAGCTTGTCGGCTTGCGCTTGGACAGTGGCGGCGGCTTGCTTTGCTGCCACGGCGGCCAGGGCGTCGCGCTTCAAGTCTCTGGGGTCTTTGCCCTCGTCTATCAGGCGTTGCAGCTCACGGGCCTTCTCTTGGGCTTGGGGGATGCTCCAGGCGTCAGGGTTGCCGATGGTCAGGCGAATGCTCTTTTGCTGGAACTCGCCCTGAAAGACATAGGCCGGTTTCCCGGCAGGTGTTGCCCTGACCCCCAGCCCCGGCGCGGTCACGTCCCACAAAAAAGCCTGAGCCTTGCCAGCCGGGCACTTGAACCCAGCCACGCGGCCAGCGGTGAATGCGATTTTTGCCATGTTGAACCTCTGCTGTCTTACATCGGCCAGGATGTAAGGGCGGATGTAAGACGATTTTTGAAATATTGACCAATTTCAATCAACACCTGACCGGTTGAAAATCGGCTAAGTTGTTGATTTTCATAGAGTCTATCAACATGGCTCAACAATGGCAAACACTATAAAGTCAGGATTGTGATTCCTGTTGTCGTGGGTTCGAGCCCCATCAGCCACCCCAGTATTTAAAAAATCCCTGCTATTTAAAAATAGCAGGGATTTTTTTTGGCTTATGCAGCCATTGTGAAAATCAGGCAAAGAGCTGGCGAACGGGTCAGCAGCAACCCGTGGCGCCAGCTCAAGAGCCAACTGAATCGAGTCAGTTCGACAGAGCCTTGAATGCCTGTTCAGTGATGTTATCCACCGTGCCCATGCCGCTGATGGCGCAGTATTTCGGGGCGTCAGCGGGGGTGGTCTTGGCCCAGCTCGAATAGTATTCGACCAGAGGACGGGTCTGCGCGCTATAGACTTCCAGGCGCTTGAGAACGGTCTCTTCCTTGTCGTCGGCGCGCTGGATCAGCGGCTCGCCGGTCACGTCATCCAGGCCTTCGACTTTGGGCGGGTTGTACTTGACGTGGTAGGTGCGGCCCGAGGCGCTGTGCGAACGGCGTCCGCTCATGCGCTCGACAATGGCTTCAAACGGCACATCAATTTCCAGCACATAGTCGATCTTCACGCCCGCAGCCTTCATCGCGTCAGCCTGAGGGAGCGTGCGCGGGAAGCCGTCGAACAAAAATCCGTTCGCGCAGTCGGGCTGCGTGATGCGTTCTTTGACTAGGTTGATGATCAGCTCGTCGCTGACCAGGCCGCCCGCATCCATGACCTTCTTGGCTTCGATACCAAGAGCTGTGCCCGCCTTGACGGCGGCACGCAGCATATCGCCGGTGGAGATTTGAGGGATTCCGTATTTCTGGCAGATGAAGGTTGCCTGCGTTCCTTTGCCCGCACCTGGCGCGCCCAATAAAATCAGTCTCATGAATATCCTCAGATTATTTTATAAATTAGGGGGAGTCTAGCCGGAAGGCATGGAAGCCCAATCCCTCAATGGGTTGCTTGACAGGGTAAGGAGGATCGCCAGCGCGAACCTCCTTACCGATTATTACAGGGATATGGGGCGCAGCCTTGATGGCAGCTTACACGCAAGCCGCTGTGCCTGCCTTCTTTGTCTAGGCCAGCAGGCGGCGAACCCGCTCCAGGTCCTCCGGCGTGTCCACGCCGGGGCCGGGCGCATTTGCGGCAAGGTGGACGGCTATTCGGTGGCCGTGCCACAGCGCGCGCAGTTGTTCCAGCGATTCAAGCTGCTCCTGCGGCGCCGCTGGCAGTTGTGGGAACTGCCGCAAAAATCCGACGCGGTAAGCATAAATGCCGACATGGCGCAGTGGTGGAGGCAGCGCGCTGCCCGCTTCCCACCAGGCTTGTCCGGCAAAATCTCGCGCCGCCGGAATCGGGGCACGGCTGAAATACAGCGCCGTCTGGCGCGCATCAAGCACCACTTTGACGACATTGGGATTCAGAAAATCAGCCAGCTGGTCGATGGCGTGGGCGGCGGTGCTCATGGCGCAGTCCGGGCGCGCCATTAGCTGGCAGGCCACGGCGTCGATCAGCGCCGGGTCAATCAAGGGTTCGTCGCCTTGCACATTGACGACGATGTCGTCGTCGGCCAGATCGAGCAGGCTGCAGGCTTCGGCGAGCCGGTCGCTGCCGCTGGGATGGTCGGCGCGGGTCAGCACGGCCGCGATGCCAAAGTCGGCGCACCGGGCGATGATTTCAAGGCTGTCGGCGGCCACGACGGTTTGAGTGGCGCTGCTTTGCAGGGCGCGCTGCGCCACCCGCACCACCATGGGCACGCCGCCGATGTCGGCCAGGGGCTTGTTGGGCAGCCGCGTCGAAGCCAGACGGGCCGGAATCAGCACGGTAAAACGCATGCTCACAAGCCCAGCTCTTCGTCGCTCAGCGGGCGGGCTTCGTTTTCCAGCAGCACGGGGATGCCGTCATGCACTGGATAGGCGAGCCGGGCGCTGCGCGAGATGAGTTCGTGTTTTTCACGGTCATAGTCAAGAGCGCCCTTGGTGACGGGGCAGACCAGCAGTTCGAGTAGTTTGGTGTCCATAGCTAGGATGGTAATGGAGAAATCAAGGGCGCCAGCAGCGCGTCCAGCGCCGCCAAAAAAGCCGGTTCGGGCGAGAACTCCAGCGGCACGGCCAGCACTTCCAGTCCGGCTAGAGTCGGCAGCGCGAACAGCTTGATGGCGTCTTTTTCGGTACACAGCACGGTGCGGCCTGCGCAGGCGCTCAGGTCGTCCGGCTTGAAAGCGTGGTGGTCGGGCAGGGCCAGCGTTTTTTCCAGTGTTAAGCCACGCGCTCTGAGCATGGAAAAAAAGGCCTCGGGACTGGCAATGCCAGCCAGCGCCACCAGCGGCTGGCCGCGCAGCCCAGCCAGGGCGATGCGGCGCCCGTCATGCGCGACGGCGTGCTCGGCCAGTTTCCGGCTGGAGGTGAAGCCGTCAAATGCGGGTTGCTGGCCGGTGTGCAGCACCAGATCAATGCCGTGGCGCTGGCGTGCTGGCCAGGGCTCGCGCAGCGGCCCGGCGGGCAGCAGCCAGCCGTTGCCAACGCCGTGATCGTCAAACACGGCGATTTCAATGTCGCGCTGCAAGGCGTAGTGCTGCAGGCCGTCGTCGCAGACCACGACATCGGTGGCCGGATAGGCGCCGAGCAGGGCGCGCAGTGCGTCGGCGCGCCGACTGGCCACAAAAACCGGCGCGCCGGTGCTTCGCTGGATCAGCGCGGGTTCATCGCCCGAGGCTTGAACGGGGGTGTCTGCTTTGACTTCCAGGCTGTCGCGGTCAGCGCGCCCGTAGCCGCGCGAGACCACGCCGGGCTGCAGCCCCTGCGCCTGAAAATGCCTGACCAGCGCCATCACCAAAGGGGTTTTCCCCGCACCGCCTGCGACCACATTGCCCACCACGATGACCGGGGGGGCGAAGCGCTCAGAGGCAAAAAAACCGTTTTGGTACAAGGCGCGGCGCAGCTGCACCAGCAAGCCGTGAATGAGCGCCACAGGCCAGAGCAGGCAGGCTAGAACCCCCCGCGTCCGCCAGGCTTTCAGCAGCAGTTGTTTCACGGGAGCCTGGGATTGCAGCGTGGAAGGGCCGGGGCCGGTTTGCGGCTTTAGTTGCCCGCCTGTGCGGCGCTTTGGGTGGCAAAGGTGATTTGGGTCAGGCCCTGACTGCGGGCTGCTTCCATCACCGTGATGACGGCCTGGTGCGTGGCGCTGGCGTCGGCGCTGATGATGATGACGCTGTCTTTGCCAGCCTTGGCAGCGGTCGCCAGTGCGGCGCCCAGGGCTTCCATACTGCGGCCTTCAACCAGGGTCTTGTTGATCATGTAGCGGCCATCGCTGCTGACGGAGACGATCACTTCTTTCGGGTAGTCGCGCTGCTGCGCGGCGTCGGCCGTGGGCAGCGTGACCTGCAGTTCGGTGAATTTGCTGTAAGTCGTCGAGAGCATCAGAAAAATGATGATCACGAGCAGTACGTCGATGAACGGGATCAGGTTGATGTCCGGCTCATCATGCGGATGGGGGCGAAAGTTCATGCTTATTTCCGCAGCGTGTTGAGGTGACGCACGAAGCGTTCGGAGGCCAGCTCCATCGTCAACAGGTAGCCATCGACGCGGGCGCGGAAGTAGCGCCAGAAAATCAAGGAGGGAATGGCCACCATCAGGCCGAAAGCGGTGTTGTACAAGGCCATGGAAATGCCGTGCGCCAGTTGCGCCGGGTTGCCGCCCATCGAATTGCTGGCGCCGCCCTGGGCGCCGAAAATGTCGATCATGCCGATGACGGTGCCCAGCAGCCCCAGCAGCGGCGCGGCCGAGGCGATGGTGGCCAGCGCGGCCAGGTAGCGCTCCAGCTTGTGCGCGGCCTGGCGCCCGGCGCCTTCGAGCGTGGAGCGCAGGTCGTCTTCGCTGATGCGGGGGTTAACGCTCAGAGCCTGCAGGCCGCTGGCGAGCACTTCGCCGAGCAGCGAATTTTGCTCAAGCTGGGACACGATGTCGGGTTTGGGCACACCATCGCGTGAGACGATGAGGACCTCGTCAAGCAGTCTCGGGGGCGCAACTTTGGGGATTTTGAGGCTTGAAAAACGCTCAATGATCAGCGCCAGGGCGGCTATGGAGCAGGCAACCAAGGGCCAGATGGGCCAGCCTGCGGCTTGTATGATCGAAAACAATGCACATCTCCAGACAGATAATTTGTGCTGGATTATGGCTCAGCCCAAGGGGTTGCTGATCTGCCCGCAGGCTGGGGCTGGAATGTTGTCAAGTTATTTAAATTCAATGCACTCTATCAATTCATCCGAGGCTGGCGGGCACGTCTGGCCGGTGGGCTCGCTGCTGCGGGCGATTGCCGACAGTCTGGATGCCGGTTTCAATCCGGTGGCGGTGCAGGGCGAGCTGAGCGGCTTTTCGCGTGCGGCCAGCGGGCACTGCTATTTTTCGCTCAAGGACGCGCAGGGGCAGATTCGCTGCGCCATGTTCCGCCGCGCCGCCAGCGCGCTGGACTTTACGCCCGGCGACGGTCAGCTGGTCGAGTTGAGCGGCCGCCTGGGCGTGTATGAGCCGCGCGGCGAATTGCAGCTGGTCGTCGAGGCTATGCGCCAGGCCGGGCAGGGCACGTTGTTTGACCAGTTCTTGCAGCGCAAGGCCAGGCTGGAAGCCGAAGGGCTGTTTGACGCGGCCCGCAAGCGGCCCTTGCCGCTGCTGCCCGCTGCCATCGGCGTGGTCACGTCGCTGGGCGCGGCGGCGCTGCATGACGTGGTGACGGCGCTGCAGCGGCGCGCACCGCACATTCCGGTGCTGATTTACCCGGCCAGCGTGCAGGGCGCCCAGGCGGCCGGTGAACTGTGTGAGGCCTTGCGCAAGGCGTACCAGCGGCGCGAGCTGGACCAGGTCGAGGTGCTGCTGCTGGTGCGCGGCGGCGGCGCGATGGAGGATTTGTGGGCTTTTAATGACGAGCAGCTGGCCCGCACCATCGCCGCTTCGCCGGTGCCGCTGGTCAGCGGCGTCGGCCACGAGACCGATTTCACGATTGCCGATTTCTGCGCCGACGTGCGCGCCCCGACGCCGACTGCCGCCGCCGAGCTGTGTACCCAGCCGCAAAGCAGCGCCCTGGATGCGCTGGCGCAGATTCATTCGCGCCTGCACGGCGGCGTGCAGCGCCAGATGCAGGCGCGCAGCCAGCGCCTGGACTGGGCGGCGTCGCGGGTCAGCCAGCCGTCGCACCTGGTGACGCGCCAGCAGGCCAGGCTGGCCGCGCTGGCCCAGAGCCTGAGCCACGCGATGCAGTCGGCCCTGCAGCTGCGCCGCCAGCAGCTCGAACGCTTGCAACTGCGCCTGGAACTGCTCGATCCCCAGCTGGTGCTGCAGCGCGGCTATGCCTGGCTGGCCGACATGCAGGGGCGCCCGATCACAGCCGCCAAAGACACGCATGTCGGCCAGCCGGTGCGCGCTATCCTTGCAGACGGGCAGGTCGATTTGACGGTGTCGCACCCCAGATTGATTTAGTTTTTACAATGCCCGTGGAATGTCAAAGGGCATCGCATCAACAATCAAGAGGAAAAATCATGGAACACAAGCTCCCGCCGCTCCCGTTTGCAATCGACGCACTGGCTCCGCATTACAGCCAGGAAACCTTTGAGTACCATCACGGCAAGCACCACAACGCTTACGTGGTAAACCTGAACAACCTGCAAAAAGGCACCGAGTTCGAGGCCATGACGCTCGAAGAGATCATCAAAAAGTCCAGCGGCGGCATTTACAACAACGCCGCCCAGGTCTGGAACCACACCTTCTTCTGGAGCTGCATGAAGCCCGCTGGCGGCGGCGAGCCTGTCGGCGCGCTGGCTGACGCGATCAACGCCAAGTTCGGCTCCTACGCCGCTTTCAAGGAAGCGTTTGTCAAGTCCGCCGTGGGCAACTTCGGCTCGGGCTGGACCTGGCTGGTCAAGAAGCCTGACGGCTCCGTCGATATCGTCAACACCGGTCCCGCCGGCACCCCGCTGACCAGCGCCGACAAGGCGCTGCTGACCGTCGATGTGTGGGAACACGCCTACTACATCGACTACCGCAACCTGCGCCAGAAGTTTGTCGAGACTTTCTTCTCCAACCTGGTGAACTGGGAATTTGCCCAAGCCAACTTCGCCTGATGCATTAATTCGCATCCGTTCGTAAAAAAGCCGACATAAAGTCGGCTTTTTTCGTTGAAATACCTGAGCAATTTCAGGGGGGTCAGCGCGCCCTGTCAAACAGCGGCCCTTCGAGCTTGCTGCCTGCCTTGAGGCCTTTTTTGGCAAACCAGCCCTTGTTCATTTCCAGCACCATGCGCACCGGACTGGTTGAGCAGTGCGGCGTGGTGGTTTGCGGCTTCATGTCGGCCAGATTCACAATCGTGCCATCGTCGGCGACAAAAGCGGCGGTCAGCGGCAGCAGGGTGTTTTTCATCCAGAAGCATTGCTGGCCAGCGCGTTCAAACACAAAGATCATGCCCTCGTGCTGCGGCATGTTTTTGCGCAGCATCAGGCCGGTCTGGCGCTGCTCGGGCGTAAGCGCCATCTGCACATCAATCACATGCATGCCGACAGACAGCTTGGTGCGCTGCAGATTCATTTGCGGCGCTTCCTGCGCCCCGGCCCCCAGCGGCGCGCCCAAGGCGACGGCGAGGGCCAGCCACAGCAGCAGTACACCCGATTGAAATTGACCATTTCGCATACGTAACGCCTCTAAAAAACTGCATAAAAGGGACATTTTGACCCAAGTCCATCAAAAACTTTTGAAGCTAGAATTTGTTGGCCTTTAAAAAACTGCTGAAAGTGGCGTGGACCTGCATGCCACTTGACGCTTACAGGAGACTTCTGCACATGTACCAGCACATCAAGGTGCCCGATCAGGGCCAAAAAATCACAGTCAATGCCGACAACTCGCTGACTGTGCCTGACGAGCCGATCATTCCCTTTATCGAGGGCGATGGCACGGGCGCCGACATCACGCCGGTCATGCTCAAGGTGGTCGATGCGGCCGTGGCCAAGGCTTACGGCGGCAAGAAAAAAATCCACTGGATGGAAGTGTTTGCCGGCGAGAAATCCACCCGCGTCTATGGCCCCGACGTATGGCTGCCCGAAGAAACCCTGCAGGCCGTGCGCGAGTATGTGGTGTCCATCAAGGGGCCGCTGACGACGCCGGTGGGCGGGGGCATTCGCAGCCTGAACGTGGCGCTGCGCCAGGAGCTGGACCTTTACGTCTGCCTGCGCCCCATCCAGTATTTCAAGGGCGTACCTTCCCCGGTGAAGGAGCCGCACAAGACCAACATGGTTATCTTCCGCGAAAACTCGGAAGACATCTACGCCGGTATCGAGTTCGAGGCCGAGAGCGAGAAAGCGAAAAAACTGATCAAGTTCCTGCAGGAGGAAATGGGCGTCAAGAAGATCCGTTTCCCCAACACCTCGGGCATAGGCATCAAGCCGGTCTCGCGCGAGGGCACGGAGCGCCTGGTGCGCAAGGCGATTCAGTACGCCATCGACAACGACAAGCCAAGCGTGACGATTGTCCACAAGGGCAACATCATGAAGTTCACCGAAGGCGGCTTTCGCGACTGGGCCTACGCCCTGGCGGCCAGGGAGTTCGGCGCTGAACTGATTGATGGCGGCCCGTGGATGCGCGTGAAGAACCCGAGGACAGGCAAGGACATCACGGTCAAGGACAGCATTGCCGACGCTTTCCTGCAGCAAATCCTGCTGCGCCCGGCCGAGTACAGCGTGATTGCCACGCTAAACCTGAATGGCGACTATGTTTCCGACGCGCTGGCGGCGCAGGTGGGCGGCATCGGCATTGCGCCGGGCGCCAATCTGAGCGATACCATCGCCATGTTCGAGGCCACGCACGGCACGGCGCCCAAGTACGCGGGCAAAGATTACGTCAATCCCGGCTCTGAAATCCTGTCGGCCGAGATGATGCTGCGCCACATGGGCTGGATTGAAGCGGCGGACCTGATCATCAGTTCAATGGAAAAGTCGATTGCGTCGAAAAAAGTTACCTACGACTTTGCCCGCCTGATGGAGGGTGCCACCCAGGTCAGCTGCTCGGGTTTTGGCCAAGTCATGATCGACAACATGTGAGCGTGTCGCAGCGCGTTGTATAGCGTTGCAAAAAAAGCCCGTGCCCTCTGATGTTTCGGGCTTTTTTATTCCACCTATCGGTTAAAACTATTTAAGCTTTGCGGAAAAGTAATTTAAATTAATTTTAGAGGGGGTATTTAATTGTTTGTATTTGTATGTTCTTGTAATGTATTTAAATCTGTTACTTGATTTACATTTAAAAAATGTCAATTTGTCAGATTATTAATAATAATTGCCAATCTCGTGAAGGTTGTTAATAAATTTTTTTGAAAGATTGGCATGATTAAAAATTTATCTGAAGGCATTACTAGTCGGGTTTTGCATCTGTCTTCTTGGCCTTCACTCTCCAGTCTTTCACAGGATGCGGTGCCGGATGTTGCCCGTATCTGCGCTTTGCTGGCACGCAGGCCATCGGTGGGCATGTTTGTTCCGGTGCTTCTGCGTATGCCTGCACCGGTCGCTTATTCGCTGCTGGAAACGCTTTATACCGGTGGCCATATTTACACTGACAGAACACTGGCGCCTGCTGAACCTGCCCCTTGCGGTGCAGAGCCTGCCGATATTTATGAGCCTGCGGTCATTTCCTTTCTCTCCAGACTCTGGAAGCGCCTGACCTCTGACGACGTTCGAGCCTGAATCTCACGCGAGGCGGGATTGACTGGTGGGACGCTGGCGCAGTGGCGCCAGCGCGTTGCATTTAGTTGTCAAGCACCCGCTGGCAGCTCGTGGGGAGAGGGAACTTCGGCCAGCGCGGCCAGGAACTTGGCATCGGGCAAGGCAGCCAGCAGCTTGAGGCCAGCGCGCAGCAATTGATTTTTTTTCAGCGGGCAGCCCAGCAACGCGGCGCGCTGTTTGAGTTCGTCAAGCGCGGCATATTCGGCTTTGGGCATGGTGAAGCTGTCGCGCACCCTTTTTACTTTTTTGGCTTTTTCAGGAAGCGGCATTTTTTCTGCGGGAGCGGGCGCTGGTGCGGAGGTTGTCTTTTCAGGCTGCGTGGACGCAGCAGCTTGCAGGAGTGGCATTTTTTTGACGGCAGGTTTCGCCGCGACCGCTCTTTTGCGGGCAGGCAGCTTGGCGGGCGCTGGCGGTGCAGCCGGAGCGACTTTTGTTCGGACTGGCACTGCAGGCGCGGTGACCGACCCGGAAAGGGCGATGGCGGCAGGGGAGGCTATTTTTTTGGTGACCATGACGGATGCTTTCCGGTTAAAGGGCGAGTGAGGTTGAAGGTAATCGGGTGAGGGGGCTATGGACAGGGGATTTCAGAGACCGGCCAGCTGCAGTTCCCACGGAGTTTTTTCCCAGGCCAGCATTTCTTCGCGCAGCAGATGCGCTGATTGGGGAAAGGCGTGCGCCCAGCCGGGGCGGCAGCCGAGCACAAAGCGCCGGCCCGGTTCGGCGTCGGTTTCCAGCGTCAAGCCTTGCAGGTCCGGCTCGCAGCGCGCATGGCACAGGATCACGGCCAGGCGCAGGCACAGCAGTTGCTGCACGAACAGGCGGTCCTCAAAATCGGCTTCAAGCTTGCGCAGCTTGCCGCGATGGCCGAGCACCAGCAGGCTCAGGCGGTGCAGCTCATGCACGGCGAAACCGGCGGCATCGGCATTGTCAAGGATATAGGCGCCATGCTTGTGGTAGTCGCTGTGCGAAATCTGGCAGCCAATTTCATGCAGCTGCGCCGCCCAGGCCAGCTTGCGCCCCGAGCGTTCGAGTTCGGCTGGGGGCAGGCCGGCGCCAGCCATCAAAAACAGATGCTGGGCGACCTCACTGAGCCGACCGGACTGGGCCGCATCGGTCTGAAAGTTGTGCGCCAGGCGCTGCACGCTGGCCGCGCGCAGGTCGGTCAACTCGTGCTCGCGGTCGAGCAGGTCGTACAGCACGCCGTGACGTAGCGCGCCCTGGGCCGCCTCCATGCGCTCAATGCCCAGCAGGTCAAAAATGGCCCGCAGCACGCTGACCCCGCCGCCGATCACGGCGCGCCGCTCTTCCTTGATGCCGTCGAGTTTGAGCCGGTCGGCCGATTGCGCCTTCAGCAGGCGCTCCAGCAGCCAGTCCAGGCCGGCGCGGGTGACTTCGCCCGCTGGCCAGCCAGCGGCTGTCAGCACTTCGCCGACGGCGCCTATGGTTCCTGAGGAGCCGTAGGCGGCGTCCCAGGTGTCAGGGCGGTAGAGGATGGCGGCTTCATCGAGCACGGCCTTGGCGGCAATTTCCGCCACTTCAAAAGCGCGCGCGCTGAATTGGCCGTCCGGAAAATACTTCATGGACCAGGCAACGCTGCCGATGCGGTAGGACTCCAGGGTCTGCGACTGCAGGTGCTGGCCCAGGATCAGCTCGGTCGAGCGCCCGCCAATATCGACCACCAGGCGGCGCTGCTCCGACTGGGGCAGCATGTGGGCCACGCCCTGGTAGATCAGCCGGGCTTCTTCGCGGCCTGAAATCACGTCAATCGGAAAACCCAGAATGCTCTGGGCGCGGGCCAGGAATTCATCCCGGTTGCGCGCCTCGCGCAGGGTCTGGGTCGCCACCGCCCGGACCTGGGTTTTGTCAAACCCCTTGATCCTCTCGCCAAAGCGCGCCAGGCAATCCCAGCCGCGCTGCATGGCTGCGGCGCTCAGGTTGCGCTCGGCGTCGAGCCCGTTGCCCTGGCGCACGGTTTCCTTGAGGTATTCGGTTCGATGGATACGGCCGTGGTCCAAGCGGCCAATTTCAAGGCGAAAGCTGTTGGAGCCCAGGTCCACAGCGGCGAGAAGAAGTCCGTTTTGCATGTCTGAGTCTGTTGTTCGGGGGATCGGCCAGCATAGCACTCCGATGTTGCACCCGCCCCCCGCATGCAAGCGGCTCAGCCGATGAGTCGGCCGTCCGAGGTCAGCATGCTCTGGGTGACGTAGGTGCTGCTTCTGCGCGCCGGGTTAAAGCTGATGCGAAACCCCCCGACATCAAGGCTGGCTCGCCGCTGAAAGGCCGCCAGCGCCGTCTGGCGTGTCAGCGGGCCCTCAACCTCACTGAGCACTTCATAGGTGTAGCGGGCGGCGATAAACCCGGCCAGGCTGAGCGGCGTGGGCGCTTCTTCAAACAGCCGTGCCAGCGTTTCCCGGTACTGCTTGACCACCGGCAGGCGGGCGTTGAGCAGCGGCACCGGCTGGGTGGCGGTGACCGGGATGTTGCGCGAAGCGCCCATTTGCATCAGGGTTTTGAGGTTGACATCGGCCAGGGCCACGATGTAGCGCTGGCGGGACTGTTTTTCCAGGCCTTGCGTGAACTGGGCCAGCTCGGGCGTCCCGCCGATAAACAGGATCACCGCAGGCGTCTCGGCGGTGAGTTTTTGGCCCAGCGATTGCAGGTCGTTCGTGGCTTGGTAGGAAACCAGCTCAAGGCGCAGGTCGGCGGCAATTCGCGCGACTTCCGTATGGTAGGCGGCGTGCATCTGGGGGCTGGCATACACCGCGCCCAGCGTCTTGGTGCCGATGATGGCGAGGTTTTTCAGGGCATGGGAAATTTGCTCCTGGCGTGCGGCAAAGATGGGAAACGTTTTGCTGTCGATTTCCAGGCTGGCGTTTTGCAGCCAGGGCGCGGCATGGGCGATGTTCAGCTCGTCCTTGCGCGACAGGGCCAAAAGCTGGCTGGCCAGCTGGTCGCCAACGCTGCCGGACAGGGTGACGCAGGCCGGGTTGTTTTTGATCGGCTCCAGCGCAGCGTGCAGGCTGGCGGGCGTGCCGTTGGTTTCCAGGACCAGATGCTCGACCTGTCGGCCATTGATGCCGCCGTGCAGGTTGATGTCCTGCCAGGCGGCGCGCGCGCCGATCAGGAAATCCTTGGACACATCCTGCTGTGTTTGTGAAAAATCAACACATTGCGCCACCACGACACTGCCGCGTGCGGCGGGTGATGCTGACTTGTTGTGCTGCGCCCAACTGGAGGTGGCGGCGCAGGCGGTGAACAAACCCGCCTGTTGCAGCCATTGGCGGCGGCTGGAGGCGGTGACAAATGGAACAGGACGCTTGAGCATGGAAATCTCCCAGGTGAAAACAGCGTCCAGCCTAAAAGCGCGGTGTGACTCCTGCGCGTCAAACATTTGAAGCTTGTGTGACAGTAGTGGGGCATGTTCAATGCCCCACTTTTGCCACGCAGGACGTGTCACGACTTTGTCATATAAGAATTTTAAAGTGACCCCACATTTATTAATAACCTGAAAGTGCCCTGATGAAATCTACATTTAAAGCTTCCATGACCGTGACCCTTGGTACAGCCCTGATGTCGCTGGCTACTTTGTCAGCGGCACAGAACGTGACCGGTGCAGGCGCGACTTTTCCAGCGCCGCTGTACGCCAAGTGGGCCGCTGATTACAACAAGGCCACCAACATCAAGATCAACTACCAGTCGGTGGGTTCGGGCGCTGGCATCCGTCAGATTGAAGCCAAAACCGTCGATTTCGGCGCTTCGGACATGCCGCTCAAGGATGATGAACTGGCCAAAAAAGGCTTGGTGCAGTTCCCTGCCGTCATCGGCGGCGTGGTCCCGGTGGTCAATATCAAGGGCATTGCCCCTGGCCAGCTGAAATTGACCGGCCAGGTGCTGGGCGACATCTACCTGGGCAAAATCACCCAGTGGAACGATCCAGCCCTCAAGGCACTCAACCCTGGTTTGGCCCTGCCGGACGCGGCCATCGCCCCGGTGCGCCGCGCCGACGGTTCGGGCACCAGCTTCATCTTCACCAACTACCTGAGCAAGGTCAACGCCGAGTGGAAAGCCAAGGTCGGCGAAGGCACAGCGGTGAACTGGCCTGCCGGCGCTGGCGGCAAGGGCAACGAGGGCGTGGCAGCATTTGTCAGCCGCCTGCCCAACTCCATCGGCTACCTGGAATACGCCTATGTCAAGCAAAACAAGCTGACCTTTGCCCAGATGAAAAATGCTGACGGCCATTTTGTCTCCCCTGATGACACGGCTTTCAAAGCTGCTGCGGCGGGTGCGCAATGGTCCAAGAGCTTTTACCAGATCCTGACCGAGCAGCCCGGCAAGGATTCCTGGCCCCTGACCGGTGCCACCTTTATCCTGATGCATAAAGCCCAGGACAAGCCCGAGCAGGCTACTACGACGCTCAAGTTCTTTTCCTGGGCCTATAAAAATGGCGACCAGACTGCTGACGCGCTGGACTACGTGGCCATGCCTGCGGCTGTGAAAACCATCATCGAGCAGTCCTGGAGTGCCATCAAGGACACGTCGGGCAAAGCCATCGCTTACAAGTAAACCTTCAACCCACATCGGCTCAACACTCGTTCTGAACATATTGGAGGTTTATTTCGTGTCCTCTACACTTCCGGCAAGCCGGGCCGCTTTTGAATTCCCGGCAAAAGTGACCGGACGTGCCATGACTAATCCTCCTCCCGTGAAGCCGATGCGGCGCAGTTCCTGGCCAGACCGAATTTTTGGCTGGGCTGCGCTGGGCGCGGCCCTGCTGACGATGGGCCTGCTGCTGGCCATTCTGGCCTCTCTGGTGATCGGCGCCTGGCCGGCGATCAGCAAATACGGCATCAGCTTTCTGACCAACAGCGTCTGGGATCCCGTCAAGGACGAGTACGGCGGGCTGGTGATGATTTACGGCACGCTGGCCACCTCCATCATTGCCCTGCTGATTGCGGTGCCGGTGAGTTTTGGCATTGCGCTGTTCCTGACCGAGCTCTCGCCCGCGTGGCTCAAGCGCCCGCTGGGCACGGCCATTGAACTGCTCGCCGCCGTTCCCTCCATCGTCTATGGCATGTGGGGGCTGCTGGTGTTTGGGCCGATTCTGGCCACTTATGTGCAGCAGCCGCTGCAAAACCTGTTCAGCGGCGTGCCTTACCTGGGCGCGCTGTTTTCCGGGCCGCCGGTGGGTATCGGCATCCTGTCGGCCGGTATCATTCTGGCCATCATGATTATTCCGTTCATTGCGGCCGTGATGCGCGATGTGTTCGAGGTGACCCCGGTGCTGCTCAAGGAGTCGGCTTACGGCCTGGGTTCAACCACCTGGGAAGTCGTCTCCAAAGTCGTTCTGCCTTACACCAAGTCAGGCGTGATGGGCGGCATCATGCTCGGGCTGGGCCGGGCGCTGGGCGAAACGATGGCGGTGACCTTTGTCATCGGCAACTTTAACCAGCTCGACTCCCTGAGCCTGTTCCAGGCGGCCAACAGCATCACCTCGGCGCTGGCCAACGAGTTTGCCGAGGCGGGCGAAGGCCTGCACCAGGCGTCGCTGATTTATCTGGGGCTGGTGCTGTTCTTTATCACCTTCGTGGTGCTGTCGCTGTCCAAACTGCTGCTGTCGCAGCTGCAGAAAAATGAAGGAGCCAAGACATGAGCGCCGTGATGCAGCAGGCCCGCGTGGCCAAATTTGCCCGTCGCAAGCGGGTCAACCAGGTGGCGCTGGTGCTGTCGCTGGGCGCCATGAGCTTCGGGCTGTTCTGGCTGTTCTGGATCTTGCTGGAAACTGTCCGGCTCGGTCTTGGCGGTATTGCGCTGGCCACTTTCACTGAAATGACGCCCGCGCCGAATGAAGAGGGCGGTATTGCCAATGCGCTCTACGGCTCGTTCCTGATGGTGACGCTGGCCACGTTTGTTGGCACGCCGATTGGCATCATGGCCGGCATCTACCTGGCCGAGTACAACGCCAAAGGCCTGCTCGCTTCGGTGACGCGCTTTGTCAATGACATCTTGCTGTCGGCGCCCTCCATCGTGATTGGCCTGTTTGTCTATACGGTCGTGGTGTCGCGCTTTCATTCCTTTTCCGGCTGGGCCGGGATTGCAGCGCTGGCGCTGATTGTGATTCCGGTGGTGATTCGCACCACGGAAAACATGCTCCAGCTGGTGCCGCCGGGTCTGCGCGAAGCCGCTTATGCGCTGGGCGCGCCGAAGTGGAAAGTCATCCTCAGCATCACGCTGCGCGCGGCCCGTTCTGGCGTCATCACTGGCGTGCTGCTGGCCGTGGCGCGCATTGCCGGTGAAACGGCGCCGCTGCTGTTCACGGCCCTGAGTAACCAGTTTTGGACCTCTGACCTGAGCCAGCCGATGGCCAGCCTGCCGGTGACGATTTTCAAGTTTGCGATGAGCCCTTATGAAAACTGGCAGCAACTGGCCTGGGCGGGCGTGCTGATCATCACCGTAGCGGTGCTGGGCCTGAATATTCTGGCACGCGTGCTGACACGCAAAAAAGACTGAACAAGACAAGGTGAATGATGGAAACCCTGAGCGCAACCCGCGAAAAATCAAAGATTTCGGTCAAAGACCTGAATTTTTACTACGGCAAATTCCACGCCCTCAAGGGCATCAACCTGGAAATTCCTGAAAAGAAGGTCACCGCCTTCATCGGCCCCTCGGGCTGCGGCAAATCGACGCTGCTGCGTATCTTCAACCGGATGTACGAGCTGTATCCCGAGCAAAAGGCTGTCGGACAGGTACTGCTCGATGGCACCAACTTGCTCACTTCCAAGGAAGACGTGGCGCTGCTGCGCGCCAAGGTCGGCATGGTGTTCCAAAAGCCGACGCCGTTCCCGATGTCGATTTATGACAACATCGCCTTTGGCGTCAAGCTGTTTGACAACCTGAACGCCGCCGACATGGACGACCGGGTCGAATGGGCGCTGCGCAAGGCGGCCCTCTGGAATGAGGTCAAGGACAAGCTCAACCAGAGCGGCTCCAGCCTGTCGGGCGGCCAGCAGCAGCGCCTGTGCATTGCGCGCGGCATTGCCATCAAGCCCGAAGTGCTGCTGCTCGACGAGCCCTGCTCGGCGCTGGACCCGATTTCCACGGCCAAGGTCGAAGAGCTGATTGCCGAGCTGAAAAACGACTACACCGTCGTCATCGTGACCCACAATATGCAGCAGGCGGCGCGCTGCAGCGACTACACCGCCTATATGTACCTGGGCGATCTGGTCGAGTTCGGCGAGACGGAAGAGATATTCTTCAAGCCCAAGCGCAAAGAAACAGAAGACTACATTACCGGCCGCTTCGGCTGATCCGGTGGAGGAGACACATCATGGCAGACAAACATTTATCCACCCAGTTCGACAGCGAACTCAATGC
Source organism: Burkholderiales bacterium (assembly GCA_038249155.1). Taxonomy (GTDB): domain Bacteria; phylum Pseudomonadota; class Gammaproteobacteria; order Burkholderiales; family Burkholderiaceae_C; genus Polaromonas. The sequence continues at coordinate 91,691 of JBBRWN010000003.1, forward strand.
GGTCTCGTCCCGCGTGATGGAGCTGGGCGGGCTGGTCGAAGCCCAGCTGCGGCTGGCGATTTACGCGCTCTCGCAGTTCAGCGCCGAGAGCGCCGACCAGGTGATCGAAACCGAGAGCCGCGTCAACGGCATGGAGCTGGACATTGACCGCGAGCTGTCCTCCATCATTGCCCGGCGCCAGCCGACGGCGCGCGACCTGCGCCTGCTGATCGCCATTTCAAAAACCACGGCCAATCTGGAGCGCGCCGGCGACGAGGCCACCAAGATCGCCCGCATGGTCAAGTCCATCATCCAGAGCGGCTCGGCGCGCGTGCTGCCCTCGTCGGATTTGCGCGTGGCCGCCGAGCTGGCCTCGGGCCTGATGCGCAAGGCGCTGGACGCCTTTGCCCGGCTGGACACGGCGGCGGCGGTGTCCATCCTGAAGGAAGATGACCAGATTGACGAGGAGTTCGACGGTTTTGTGCGCAAACTCATCACCTACATGATGGAAGACCCGCGCACCATCTCGGCCAGCCTGGACCTGCTGTTCATTGCCAAGGCGATTGAGCGGGTTGGCGACCATGCCAAGAACATCGCCGAATTCATCATCTACATCGTCAAGGGCGCCGATGTTCGGCACAGCCCGATGGACCAGGTCGAGTCAGCCGCCAAATAATGAAACACCTGCCACGCGTCCTGATTGTTGAAGATGAGCCTGCCATTGCCGAGCTGATCGCGGTGAATTTAAAGCACGGCGGTTTCAATCCCGTCGTGGCCTATGAAAGCGTCGCCGCCCAGCGCGAACTCGATGCGGCTTTGCCCGATGTGATTTTGCTCGACTGGATGCTGCCGGGCCAGAGCGGCGTGATGCTGGCGCGGCACTGGCGCAAGCAAGAGCGCACGAAGGCCATTCCCATCATCATGCTGACGGCGCGCGGCGATGAGACCGACAAGGTCGCCGGGCTCGACGCGGGCGCCGACGACTACATCACCAAGCCTTTTTCCACCCAGGAGCTGCTCGCGCGCATCCGCGCCGTGCTGCGCCGACGCACGCCCGAGTCCAGCAGCGACGCCGTGGTGAGTGTGGGCGCGCTGGTGCTCGACGCCGCCACCCACCGCACGACGCACCAGGGCCAGGAGCTCAAGCTCGGGCCCACCGAGTTCAAGCTGCTGCACTACCTGATGACGCATGCGGAGCGGGTCCACAGCCGTGCCAGCTTGCTCGACAAGGTCTGGGGCGACCATGTGTTCATTGAAGAGCGCACGGTGGATGTGCATGTCAAGCGCCTGCGCGAAGCCCTCGGCGCGGCCAGCGTCATGCTGGAGACGGTTCGCGGCGCTGGCTACCGGCTGACCAAGGCCGTCGTGGCGCCTGCTGGCGCAGCCCCGTCACCGGGCCAATGATACGGCGCTGGCTGCTGCTGGCCGTCTGCGCCTTGACGGGCGGGGCCATCGGCTGGGGATTCATGCCTGGCAGCGGTCTGCCCTGGGGCTTGCTGCTGGGCGTGCTGGTCTGGCAAGTGCTGGACGCGCTGGCGCTGCAGCGGCTTTTGCGCTGGCTGCGCTCGGAGCAGAGCCATGAAACGCTGCTGCTCATGGCCAGTGCGCAGCCCCGGCTGGTCGGCGTCTGGGGCGAGGTGGCGGACCGGGTGCGCCGCCTGCTGAAAAAATGTGACCAGCAGTACGGCGACAGTCAGGCCCGGCTGCAAGAGTTTTTAGCCGCCCTGCAGGCTTCGCCCAACGGCGTGGTGCTGCTCGATGCCCAGGGCCGCATCGAGTGGTGCAACCAGATGGCCGCGCAGCATTTTGGTTTTGATGCCGAGCGTGACATCCAGCAGCACATTGCCAATCTGGTGCGTGAACCCGCCTTCAATGCGTATCTGACGCAGGGCGATTTTTCTCGGGATGTGGTGATTTCGGGCTACTTCAGTACACCCGCGCGGCCGGTCAAACTCTCGGCGCATGTCAGCGCTTACGGCGACAACCGCAAGCTGATGCTCTCGCGTGACATCACGGCGCTGGAGCAGGCCGAAGCCATGCGGCGCGATTTTGTCGCCAATGTGTCGCATGAAATCCGCACGCCGCTGACGGTGGTGGCCGGCTTCATCGAAACCCTGCAAAACCTGCCCCTGAAAAAAGCCGAGCGCGAGCGCTATCTGGCGCTGATGGCCCAGCAGTCCCAGCGCATGCAGAGCCTGGTCAACGACTTGCTGACCCTGTCGCGCCTGGAGGGCAGCCCGCTGCCCGGCGCCACCGAATGGGTGCTCAGCGCCTCGCTGCTGGCCCAGTGCGAGCAGGAGGCTGGGGCGCTGTCGAGTCTGCTGGCGCCGCAGGGTCACTGCCTGACGTTTGAGGCCGAGCAGGCCTGCGAACTGGCGGGCAACGCCAGCGAAATCCGCAGTGCTTTTTCCAATCTGGTGAACAACGCGGTGCGCTACACGCCTGAAAACGGGGTGATTGCCGTGAGCTGGACGGTGCTGGCCGACGGGCGCGGCGAGTTCCGCGTCGAGGATTCCGGCCCCGGCATTGCGCCTCAGCACCTGGCGCGCCTGACCGAGCGCTTTTACCGGGTGGATCGCAGCCGCTCACGCGAGACTGGCGGCACCGGCTTGGGGCTGGCCATCGTCAAGCATGTGGCCCAGCGCCACGGCGCCGAGCTGAAGATCAGCAGCCAGCTGGGTCATGGATCGTGCTTTCGCATGATTTTCCCGGCCGTGCGGGTCCGGCCGCTTCAGTCTGCCTGATCCGGCTCAGGGTCGGTGGCCTGCCGGGGCGCGCTGCCCCTGCTCACGCGCTGGAACACCAGCATGCTTTCATTCCTGTCGGTGGGCTTGCGCACGGTGGCTTTGAAGGCCCAGTCCGGCAGGTTCACCACGCTGCCCAGGCGGGGCAGGGCGCTCACATGGACCACCAGATAAGGGCAGCTGACCTGGCTGGAGGTCTGGCGCAGTTCGAGCTTGCCGTGGTATTGCAGCGCCGCTGCCTGCGCGCTGCCGATGCCGTAAATTTCAACACAGCGCTTGGCATCGACCAGGCTGGCCACCTGGCGCGACAGCGGGCCCAGGCTGCGCGCATGGTCCAGCAGCGGCAGCCACAGCGTCATCAAGAGCAGCCAGCACAGCGTCGCGCCGCCCGCAGGCAGCACCAGGGATTTCCAGATCGCGGCGCGCTGGGCGCTGGTGCGCCATCTGACCAGCCAGATCCAGGCCAGCGTGGCCGCCACGGCAGAGGCAAAGGCGACCCCGGAAAAGCTCGGCTCAAAGCCGGGCGCCAGCTTGGCCACATTGGCCGCTGGCTGGCGCGGCACGCCGGTTTGCATGGCAATCCAGATCACCCAGATGACGAGGGCACAGCCGGTGAAAAACAGCAGCGTGAACCAGTCGATCAATGACGCCACGCTGCGCTTGAGCGTGGGCAGCGCAAAAGCGGCCAGCGCGGCCAGCGGTGGCAGGCCCAGCAGCAGGCTGCGATCCGGGGCGCTGGTGGTCAGTGCAGAGATCACGGCCATGCTGGCAAACCACAGCGGCAGCGCCACATGGCGGCTGGCCAGCTGGCGGCGCCAGCGCCACAGTGTCCACAGCGCCAGCGGCCAGGCCGGCCAGGTAAACCACAGCAGCAAGCGCCCCAGGTTGCGCCAGTCGGTCCAGGCCGACTCGGCGCGCGTGCCGGCAAGCGCGATGCGCCAGCGCCACAGGTCCAGCCTCAGGCTCACCAGCGCCACCAGCAGCGTGATGGCGGCAATCAACAGCACCCAGTGCCAGGACTGGCGCTGGCTGGCCGCGTCGCTGCCGGGGGTGCCCCAGCGCAGGTGACTTCGCTCGACCAGGGTGCCGCCGATGCCGAACAGCAAGGCCAGTGTCGGCGCGCCGCTCAGGGCCAGCCCGCCCAGGCCAATGAGTAGGCCCAGCGCCGGGCCGACGACCTGGGTGGCGCGCCGGTACGGGCTGGCCGCCATCGCATAAAACGCCAGCGCGGTAAAGCCCAGTTGCGCCAGCGCGGGCGTGGTTTCGTGGGAAAACTGCGCCAGCCCCAGGCTGGCAATCAGCGCCAGCAGCCCGGCGTCGGCGATGGCCCGCGCATAGTCCACGGGATGCGCTTCGCCGCCAAAGGCAAACGCCACCGGCTGGGCTTGCGGGCTGCGCGCCAGGTAATAAATGCCATACCAGGTGGCCAGCAGCGTCAGCGCCAGCAGCAGCATGAAGGGAATGCGCACGGCCGCCGCCGGGTCCAGAAAGGGCAGGATTTTGATGGCCATAGCGCCCAGCCAGTAAGGCAGCAGCGCGTCAAAGCCGGTGGCCTGCCCGAGCAACTGCGGCTGCAGCCAGTGGGCGCCGGTGGAGGCGAGCTCGCGCATCACGCCAAAGGCGGAAATATCCTCGTTCTTCCACGGGCCGCGCCCCAGAAAACCGGGCAGCACATAGGTCAGGCAAAACAGCAGCAGCGCCCAGCGTGGCAGGCGGCGAACGGCGGACTGGGCGATCAGGGCGGGGGAGGGCTTGTTCAAAACGGGCAGGTGCTCAGGTGCTGGACAAATTTTGGCGAAAAAAAAGCAGCCTGAAACTCAGGCTGCTTTTTAGTGGCTGGCGAAAGGTTTTTCGCAGCTTATTCGGCAGCAACAGCGGCGGCTTCAGGCTCAGCGCTCTTGGCAGCGGTCTTGCCGAAACGGTTGCGGAAGCGCTCGACGCGGCCACCCATGTTGTCCACGGATTTTTGCGTGCCCGTGTAAAACGGATGCGATTCGCTGGACGTGTCCAGCTTGTACAGCGGCAGTTCGCGGCCGTCTTCCAAGGTGATCATTTCCTTGGTGTTGACGCACGAACGGGTCACGAACTTGAAGTTGTTGGACAAGTCCATAAAACAAACTTCGCGGTAGTTGGGGTGAATGCCTTCTTTCATGATTCTCTTTCCTTTTTCATCGTTTTGGGAGCCACCCGGAACCGTTCCGGGCACTTTCCAGTTAGCCCGCGATTATCGCATTTTTAGCCGCCCCGGCGCATCATGTCGAAGAACTCGTGGTTGTTCTTGGTGGCCTTCATGTTTTTGAGCATGAGTTCCATCGATTCGATCTCGTCCATGTTGTACATGAACTGGCGCAGGATGCGCGACTTCTGCAGGATTTCCGGCGCCAAGAGTAACTCTTCCTTGCGCGTGCCGCTGCGGTTGAGGTTGATGGCTGGGAACACACGCTTTTCATAGAGGCGCCGGTCCAGGTGGATTTCGCAGTTGCCGGTGCCCTTGAACTCTTCAAAAATCACCTCGTCCATGCGGCTGCCGGTGTCGATCAGCGCGGTGCCGATGATGGTGAGCGAGCCGCCTTCTTCGATCTTGCGCGCCGCGCCGAAAAAGCGTTTCGGGCGCTGCAGCGCGTTGGCGTCCACGCCGCCGGTCAGCACCTTGCCGGATGAGGGCAGGACGTTGTTGTAAGCGCGTGCCAGGCGGGTGATGGAGTCGAGCAAAATCACCACGTCCTTGCCGAGTTCGACCAGGCGTTTGGCACGCTCGATCACCATTTCGGCCACATGGACGTGGCGCGCGGCGGGCTCGTCAAACGTCGAAGAAATCACCTCGCCGCGCACGCTGCGCTGCATTTCCGTCACTTCTTCCGGGCGCTCATCGACCAGCAATACCATCATGACGATGTCGGGGTAGTTGGCGGTGATGGCGTGGGCGATGTTTTGCATCATCACCGTCTTGCCGGACTTGGGCGGCGCGACCAAAAGAGCGCGCTGGCCCTTGCCGATGGGCGCGATGATGTCGATGATGCGGCTGGTCAGGTTTTCCTCGCCCTTCATGTCGCGCTCCAGCTTGAACTGCTCGCGCGGAAACAGCGGCGTCAGGTTCTCGAACATGACCTTGTGCTTGTTGTCCTCGGGCGCGCCGTCGTTGATGCGATCTAACTTGTTCAGCGCAAAGTAGCGCTCGCCGTCCTTGGGCGTGCGCACTTCGCCCTCGATCATGTCGCCGGTGTGTAAATTAAAACGGCGGATCTGGCTCGGGCTGATGTAGATGTCGTCGGTCGAGGCGGTGTAGCTCGAATCGGGCGCGCGCAGAAAGCCAAAACCATCGGGCAGCACTTCCAGCACGCCATCGGCGACGATGGTTTCGCCGGTCTTGGCGCGCTTTTTGATGATGGCGAACATCAGTTCCTGCTTGCGCATACGGCCGACATTTTCGATCTCAAGGGCTTCGGCCTGCTTGAGGACTTCAGACACGTGCAGCGCCTTGAGTTCGTTTAAGTGCATGGGATGACTCCAGACGGAGTTGATTGGGAAAAAACGGGGGGAGGTTTGAAAAGAAGCTGCTTCTGAACAAGAAGGCTGACAAACCGTGAACTCGAACCCGCCTGGAGCAGAGGGCGGGTGAATAAAGCGCATTATGACAGGAAATTCAGATTTGGCGCTGTGGCAGACACGACGCCGCTGCGGGCGCCTGGCAGCGACTCCGACAGGGCGGCGCCACGCTACAGGCGCTGAAAGCGCCGCCGGGCGCTTTCAGCGAGAAAACTCAGGCCAGTTGCTGGTCGATGAAGGCGGTCAGCTGGGACTTGCTCAGGGCGCCGACCTTGGTGGCGGCCAGTTCGCCGTTCTTGAACAGCATCAGCGTCGGGATGCCGCGAATGCCGAACTTGGCGGGAATTTCGCGGTTTTCATCGACATTCATCTTGGCAATTTTCAGCTTGCCATCGTAAGCGGTGGCCACTTCATCAAGAATGGGGGCAATCATCTTGCAGGGGCCGCACCATTCGGCCCAGTAATCGACCAGCACGGGGGTGGCGGATTTCAGCACGTCGGCTTCAAAGCTGGCATCGGTGGTGTTTTTAATCAGTTCATTGGCCATGAAGGCTCCTTGGGTCGGGTGATTGAATACGAAATAAGGCTAAAGTCGCGGTTATTGTGGCAGAAACCAACCCGATTCCCGGCTGCCGGGGCTATCGCCGCGATAGCTTATTTTTGCCTCGCGGCGCCTGCGCTTTTTGTGGCGCCTCTTACCTCTTTCCACGCCATGCCCCTGCACGCCTTTTCTGATCCTCTTGACTTTGAGCTGGCACCCACGCCTTCAGTCCGATGCTGGCGCCAGGCCATGGCCAGGCTGGCCGACATTCTCGAAGAACGCCAGCTGCACCCGGCCGAGGCCGTGGTGCTGGTGCCCTACGCCCAGCTGATCCAGCACGCGCTGCGCGCCTGGGCCGAAATCGCTGGCGGCAGCGCCTTTGTGCCGCGTTTTGAAACCACGATGAACTGGGCCACCGGCCTGGGCGGCACGCTGGGCATGTTTACGCCCTCGGGCGTCGATTTGCGCATGGATGTGTCCGTCGATATGCTGACCGCCGCTTCGCTGCTCACGCAAGCGGGGCTGGGCGCGCAGCAAGACGTGCTGACCGGGCGCCTGGTCGAAGCCGCCTGGAGTCTGGGCCGCGTCGCCGCCGCCGTGCGCCCCGCCGAGCGCCAGGCCTGGCGCGAGTCGCTGGCCGAGGCGCTGGGCGTCGGGCTGGACTCGCCGGTGCTGGCGCTGGAGGTGGCCGTCGGGCGCATTGCGCTGGTCTGGGCCGCCGCCTCGTCTTATGCGTCCGACCGGCTGTTTCAGGCCGAGCCGGCGCTGTTCGTGGTGCTCGAAGGTTTTCAAAGCGAGCCGGTCAGCGAGGCGCTGCGCGCCCATTTTGGCGAGCGCGCTTTTTCAATTGCCCTGTGCCCGCCGCTGCACGAATTTGCGCTGCCCGACGCGCCGCTGCCCGCGCTGCATGCCGCCCAAGACGCCGAAGACGAGGCCGCCCGCGCCGCAGCCTGCGTGCTGGCCCATCTGGCGCAGGGGCGCAGCCCAGTCGCGCTGATTGCCCAGGACCGCCAGCTCACGCGCCGCGTCGGCGCCATGCTGGCCCAGCGCGGCATTGCGATGCGCGACGAAACCGGCTGGAAGCTCTCCACCACCCGCGCCGCCGCCACGCTGATGGGCCTGCTGCGTGCGCTGGTCTGGGACGTTTCCACCGACGCCGTGCTCGACTGGCTGAAAAACGCCCCAGCCTTTCCGGCTGGCCCGCTGGCGGCTGCTGAAAGCGAGCTGCGCAAGGCCGGCGTGCGCGTCTGGCGCGATTTGCCGTCCAAGCCGCTGCCGATGTTTGCTGCCGCCCAACTGCTGGCCGCGCAGGTCAACGCCTTGCGCGCCGCGCTGTTTCGCCCGCGCCCGCTGGGCGTGTGGCTGAGCGACCTGCGCGCCGCCCTGAGCGGCACCGGCCAGTGGGACAGCCTGATGCGCGACGAGGCCGGCCAGCGCGTGCTCGACGTGCTGCGCCTGCACGAAGGCGCCGAGCAGGAATTTGCCGACCAGCTGAGCGCGATGAAGCTGAACGAATTCACCAGCTGGGTCAATCAGGCGCTGGAAGCGCAAACCTTCTCGCCCGAGCATCCCGCCGCCGAGCAGGTGGTGATTTTTCCGCTGCCGCAACTACTGGCGCGTCCGGTGCAGGCCGTGGTGCTGCCCGGCTGCGACGAGTTGCGCCTGCCGGTCTCCCCAGAGCCGCCCGGCCACTGGACGCCAACCCAGCGCGAATTGCTCGGCCTGCCATCGCGAGACGCGCTGACCGGCGCCGCCCGCCAGGCCTGGGAATACGCGCTGCAACTGCCGCACCTCGATGTGCTCTGGCGCACCAGCGAAGCGGGCGAACACCTGATGCCCAGCGGCTTTATTCAGGAATTGCTGCTGACGCGCCATCTGGAAAGCAGCGCAGCGCCCGACCCGCGCAGCCTGCGCCCCGTCGCCGCCCATCCGACGCTGCCCCCGCTACCCAGCGGCGAGGCGCTGCCGGTGGCGCGCCTCTCGGCCAGCGCCTACGACGACCTGCGCCGCTGCCCGTACCGCTTTTTCGCGCTGCGCCAGCTCAAGCTGCAATCGCACGACGAGCTTGAAGGCGAGTTGAGCAAGCGCGATTTCGGCAACTGGCTGCACAGCCTGCTGCATATCTTCCACGAAGCCCTCAAAGCCACGCCCACGCCGGGCCTCCCCGAGCGCAGCCGGATGATGAACGCCGCCGCCGCCCAGGCCACGCGCCAGCTCGGCCTGAGCGGCGACAGCGAATTTCTGCCTTTTGCCGCCGCCTGGGCGCCGGTGCGCGACGGCTACCTAGCCTGGCTGGCCGGGCATGAAGCGACCGGCGCCGCCTTCGACATCGCCGAGCAGTGGCTGGAAATGCCGCTGGGCACGCCGCCGGGCGCGCTCACGCTGGTCGGCAAAATCGACCGCATCGACCTGCAAAGCGACGGCCAGCAACTGCTCATCGACTACAAGACCGAGCCGCGCACCACCACCGCCCAGCGCATTAACAGCGGCGCCGAAGACACCCAGCTGGCGTTCTACGCCGCGCTGATTCCCGACGACACGCTGGCCGCCGCCTACGTCAACCTCGGCGAAAAAGAGCCCACCCGCACCTACGACCAGCCCGACATCGTCGAGCTGCGCGACACCCTGATTGAAAACATTCTGCAGGACATGGCACGCATTGCTGAAGGCGAAAAACTGCCCGCCCTCGGCGAAGGCAGCGCCTGCGACTACTGCGCCGCACGCGGCCTGTGCCGCAAGGATTTCTGGCGCGAAGACACCCAAGGAGACCAGCCATGACCGCCGCCGCCTACGCCCGCAACGGCCAGCCGATTTCAGCCGAAGCCTTTTACGCCATCGCCTGCGACCCGCGCCGCAGCGTCGCCGTCGAAGCCTGCGCCGGCGCGGGCAAAACCTGGATGCTGGTCTCGCGCATCGTGCGCGCCCTGCTCGATGGCGCCAACGCGCCCGACTACGCCGACGGCACGCCGCGCGAGCCGGTGCGACCGCATGAAATCCTCGCCATCACCTTCACGAAAAAAGCCGCTGGTGAAATGCGCGAGCGCCTCGATGAGTGGCTGAAAAAATTCACCAGCGCCGACGACGAAACGCTGCGCCAGGAACTCATCATGCGCGGCGTCTCCAGCCAGAAAAGTCTGCAATCCAGCCCGGAGCTGCGCCGCCAATTGGCGGGCCTGTACCGCTTGATGCTGGCGGGCGGGCGCGCCGTGCAGATTCGCACTTTTCACAGCTGGTTTGCCGCGCTGCTGCGCAGTGCGCCGGTGGCCGTGCTGCACCGCATGAACCTGCCGGTCAACTACGAACTGCTCGAAGACGACGGCCCGGCGCGCGCGCTGGTCTGGCGGCGCTTTTACACAGCGATCAGCAGCGACGCGGCCTTAAAAGCCGACTTTGAGGCGCTGGTGCTGACGCACGGGCGCTTTCAGACCGACAAGGCACTGCAGACTTCGCTGGACAAGCGCACCGAATTTCTGCTCGCTGACGAGCAAGGCGTGGTCGATGCGTCGGTGCAGCCGTTTGACGTGATATTTCCCGAGTTCGCGGGGCTGAGCGCGCCTGAAGACGCGCTGGCGCCCGGCGGCGCGCTGGAGCCGCTGCTGTGGGAATCGGCCAAGGCGTTGGGCCGGGCCAGCCAGCCCAGCTTTTCCGCCAAAGGCGCGGAGCTGGAACAAGCGTTAACCGCGCAAAACCGGCCCGCCATCTTCAGCGCGCTGCTGACCGACAAAGGCACGCCGCGCAAGTTCAGCGACAAAATCATCGGCATTGACACCGTGCGCCAGACGCAGGAGTTGGTCTTGCGCGTACAGGCCGCCAGCGCGCAGCATGCCGCCTGGCGCCACCAGCAGCGCATGGCGCGCCTGAGCCGCGTTTTAATAGCCGAATTCACCCAGCTGAAAAAAGAGCGCGGCTGGGTCGATATGAACGATGTCGAGCGCGCCGCGCTGGTCATGCTCGGCGATCCGGTGCTGGCGGGCTGGGTGCAGGAGCGCCTGGACGCCCGCATCAAGCACCTGATGATCGACGAGTTTCAGGACACCAATCCGCTGCAGTGGCAGGCTTTATCGTCCTGGCTGAGTGGCTACGGCGGCGCGGGCGCGGCGCCCAGCGTGTTTCTGGTCGGCGACCCGAAGCAGAGCATTTACCGCTTCCGCCGCGCCGAGCCGCAGGTGTTTCGCGCCGCGCAGGCCTTTGTCGTTGAGGGGCTGGGCGGCGATTTGCTCAGCTGCGACCACACGCGGCGCAACGCTTTGACTGTCATCGCCACTGTCAACGCCACGCTGGGCCAGGCCCGCGAGGCCGACGGCTACGACGGTTTTCGCGAGCACACCACCGATTCGTCGAAAGAAGGCCAGGTTAGCTGCCTGCCCGCCATTGCCCGCCCCAAAAAAGACGTGGAAACCGACCTGCTGCCCGGCGTCGTCTGGCGCGACAGCCTGACCACGCCCCGCGAGCTGCCCGAAGAAACCCTGCGCACGCTCGAAGCGCGCCAAGCCGCCGCGTGGATTGCGCAGCAGGTGGCCGCTGGCCTGCCGCCCGCGCAGGTGATGGTGCTGTCGCGCCGACGCGCCGGTCTGCTGCCGCTGCAAGAAGAACTGCGGGCGCTGCACATTCCCGCCCAGATTGGCGAAAAAACCGATTTGATCGACTGCTGCGAAGTGCTTGATTTGGTCGCGCTGCTCGACGTGCTGGTCTCGCCGCAGCATGATTTGTCGCTGGCGCGGGCGCTGCGCTCGCCGCTGTTTGGCCTGAGCGACGCCAACCTGGTGCAGCTCGCTTTGCTGCAGCGCGAACTGGCCCAGCCGTGGAGCGAGTTGCTGAAACAAACTGAGCTGCTGGCGCCCGAACTGCAAGGGGTTGCCGCCACGCTGGCGCGCTGGAAAAGCTGGCTCGACAGCCTGCCGCCGCACGACGCGCTGCAGGCCATTTACGACGATGGCGACGTGCTGGCCCGCTTTGTTGCTGCCGCGCCCGCGACCCAGCGCCAGGCGGTGCTGGCCAACCTGCGCGCCCTGCTGGCGGTGGCGCTAGAGCGCGACGGCGGGCGCTACGTCACGCCTTACGGCATGGTGCGCGCCCTGAAAGCGGGCGGCCTGCTGGCCCCGGTCGCCGTCAACAGCCAGGCCGTGCGCCTGCTGACCATCCACGGCGCCAAGGGGTTGGAAGCCGAAGCCGTGCTGCTGCTCGACACCGACACCGTGGAGCGCAACGCCGACAGCATGAGCGTGCTGGTCGATTGGCCCGGCGAAGCCATCGCGCCGCGCAAATTCGTCTTTCTGGTCAGCGAAAGCGCGCCGCCCGCCTGCGCCCAGGAAACCCTCGTCGCCGAGCAGCTAGCGCGCAAGCGCGAGGAATTAAACGCGCTGTATGTCGCGCTGACGCGGGCGCGCCACACGCTGGTGATTTCGTCGATAGAGCCGCACCGCGCCACCACGGACAGCTGGTGGCGGCGGCTGCAGGCGCAGCTGGCGCTGCTGGATGAGGCGGCCGAAGCGTCAGCGCCAGTCCCGGCGGCGAAGGCCGTTTGTTCTTTGGGGCTGGTCACTTCATCCTCCGACGTATTCCACCTGCCCGAACTCCCGGCCTGGCGCGCCCCGGCAGCGCTTGCGCCAGAGGGCGACAGCGTCGATGCCGACGGCCAGGCCAGCGCGCCCGCCGCCGACGCCGACCCCGCCAAAGCGCGCATCGGCAAGGCCATGCACCGGCTGCTCGAATGGGGCGGGCCGTCGTCGCCGGAGCATGTGGGCGCGGTGGCGCGGGAATTTCGCCTCAGTCCGGCGCAGGCTGCCGAAGCCTCGGTGCTGGCCCAGCGCATCGTGCAGGGCGAGGGCGCCTGGGCCTGGCGCGCCGACGTGGTGGCCTGGCAGGGCGATGAAGTCAATCTGGTTTACAAAGGCCAGCCGCTGCGGCTGGACCGGCTGATCCAGCGCAAGGACGCGGGCTACGAAGGCCAGTGGTGGGTGCTGGACTACAAATCAGCCCCGGAGCCAGAACTGCAGCCCGCCTTGATCGCCAAAATGCGCACCTACCGCGCCGCCGTGCAGCGGATTTACCCTGGCGCGGTGGTCAGGGCGGTTTTCCTGACCGGGCAGGGGACGGTGGTGGAGCTGGTCTGAGCGGGCGTTTTGTTGTTTTTCTGAATTAGCGGCTGATGGCGCTTGACTTGGAGTGCGCTCTAACTTTTACAGTCGTTTCCTATGGAATCCTGCTTGAGCATTAACGAGGTTGCAAAACGCACCGGCCTGACCGCCTACACGCTGCGCTACTATGAACGCATTGGCCTGATTGCGCCGGTCGCCCGTGCGGGCGGCGGCCAGCGGCGCTATGCGGCCTCGGACATGGACTGGCTGGGATTCCTGCTTCGCCTGCGCGCGACCGGTATGCCGATTCAGCAGATGCAGGAATTCGCCAGACTGCGAAGCCAGGGGAATGCCACGGCCAGTGAACGCCGTGAAATGCTTGAAAAACACCTCTTCGAGGTACTGGCCCAAGTGCAGGCGCTACAACAATCAGCGCAGGTATTGCAGGCCAAGATTTCGTATTACCAGCAGGTCGAGCATTCCTTTTTGCAAACTGTCACCCCGTTGTAAAAGGAAAACATCATGTCACCCAGCCGCTACGAACAAGGGCTCGCCAAATTGCAGGAAATTGACGGCGAGGCGGGCACCAACGTCGTCAACAGCCTGCGCGATATTGCCCCCGACTTTGCCCGCTACCTGATCGAGTTTCCGTTTGGCGATATTTATTCCCGCCCCGGCCTGGATTTGCGCTCGCGTGAGATTGCCGTGGTGGCCGCGCTGACCGCGATGGGCAATGCGGCGCCCCAACTGAAAGTACATATTCAAGGCGCGCTGAACGTCGGCGTGTCTAAAGATGAAGTCGTCGAAGTCATCATGCAGATGGCGGTTTATGCGGGTTTTCCGGCGGCGCTCAACGGTCTGTTTGCGGCCAAGGAAGTGTTTGCTGCTCAAGCTGCCGCCTGAATGCCGCATCAGTGTTGGGGCGCAATGGCCCGCTGGCGCAAGGTGCGGCGGTAAGCGCCCGCCGCGATGGCGAGCGCGGCGACGATCAAAACCGCAGCGACTGCGAACGTGATCCGCATCCCGGCGGCAACGGCTTCGGGCTGCGCCGTCGTCATGTCGTTCGCCTTCGATGCGAGCGCAAACACCGCGCCCATCACGGAGGCACCCGTAATCAGCCCAAGATTGCGCGACAGGCTGAGCAGGCCGGAAACGACACCCCGCTGATCTGCACGAACATCGGCCATGACGGCGCTGTTATTCGCCGTCATGAACAGCGCATAGCCGACGGTGATGACGACGATGGGGGCGATATAGCCAGCGATACCGGCCATGCCGGGCGCCGTCGGCATCAGGGCCAGAATTAAAGCGCCAGCCGCCATGCCCGCCAGACCGGCCAGCGTCATGCGCTGCGCGCCAAAACGATCCGCCATGCGGCCAGCTGGCACACCGGCCAGCGCGGCAGCCAGTGGCCCAGTTGACAAAACAAGCCCCACCTGTGCAGCCGCCAGTCCGAGCGCACGCGACAGATAAAACGGCCCGACGACCAGCGTCGCCATCATCACCGTCGAGACGAGCGCGCTCATGACCAGGCTCGCGCGCAGGGCCGGATCGCAGAACATCGCCAGTTGAACCAGCGGCGAGGCGGCCCGCGCCTGTACCCGCACGAACAGGCCGATGCCAAGGGCTGCAGCCAGCAGTAGCGCCACGTTCAGCAGACCAAAGTTGCCGCGCCCCATCGTCACGGCCAGGGCGTAAGCCGCCAGCGTCAGCGCCAGCAGCAGCGTGCCCAGCTTGTCGAAGCGAACGCCGCCAGTGGCCGCCCCGCAGCGATCCACCGGCAGGCAGCGATAAGCGAGAAGAAAAGCCAGAATGCCCAGTGGCACGTTGACGAAGAAAATCGCCCGCCAGCCCAATCCGGCAATCAACATGCCGCCCAGCGACGGCCCCAGCGCAGTGCCGATGGCGGACATGGTTCCGAGCAGCCCCATTGCGCTGCCGGTTTTTGCCTTGGGAGCTGTCTCGCCTATAAAAGCCATAGTGAGCGCCATCATGATGGCTGCGCCCAGGCCCTGCACCGCCCGCGCAGCAATCAACAGCCAGAGCGTGGGCGCCGCGCCGCACAGGCTGGAGGCCAGCGTGAACAGCGCGATGCCCGCCAGCAGCAGCCGCTTGCGGCCCACGATGTCGCCGAGCCGCCCGACGCTGACGATCAAGCTGGTGATGGCCAGAAGGTAGGCGATGACTACCCACTGGACTTCCTGAAAAGAGGCGCTGAACGCCTGCGCCAGCGTCGGCAAGCCCACGTTGGCGCTGCTGGTGCCCAGCGAGGACAGCAGCATGGACAGCGACAGGCTGGTCAGCGCCCAGCGCACCGAAGGCAACAGTTCTGCGCTGGCGGCGCTGGCAGCGGCGGCTGCTTTTGGGGTGGCAATGATGGGTTTCAACGTGAGCTCCTTTTTCTGGCGACGCCCGATGTGGAGCGGCCAGCCAAGCGTAGTTCTTTGCCCGAGATAGCGGAAGGCGCAGCATTTGCACTTTATCCGTGTGCTTGACGCCTTGTCACGATCACGGCCAATGCGCTATGGTCAAGCGCATGGCCCCACCTGATCTGAACCTGCTTGTCATCCTGGACGTGCTGCTCGCCGAGGGCAGCGTGGCGCGCGCCGCCGAACGCCTGCGCCTGAGCCCCTCGGCCATGAGCCGGGCGCTGGCCCGGCTGCGCGAGACCACGGGCGATCCGCTGCTGGTCAGGGCCGGGCGCGGTCTGGTTCCCACGCCCCGCGCCATCGAGCTGCACGAACGGGTCAGCCAGCTGGTTCAAGACGCCCAAGCGGTGCTGCGCCCCGCCGAAATGCTCAACCTTCAGCAGCTGGTGCGAACCTTCACACTGCGCACCAGCGAAGGCTTTGTGGAGAACTTCGGCCCCGGCCTGATTGCCCGCGTCAGCGCAGAAGCGCCCGGCGTGCAGCTGTGCTTTGCGCAGAAACCGAACAAGGACAGCACGCCACTGCGCGACGGCGTCGTCGATCTGGAAACCGGTGTCGTCGGCAGGGCGACAGGCCCGGAGGTGCGCGCGCAGGCATTGCTGCGCGACCGTTTCATTGGCGTCGTGCGAATCGGGCACCCGCTGAGCCAGGGCGAGATGACGCCCTCCCGTTATGCGGCGGGCGGGCACATCTGCGTGTCGCGGCGGGGCCAAGACAGGGGGCCAATTGATGACGCCTTGAGCGCCCTCGGGCTGGAAAGGAAGATAGTCACCATCGTCGGGGGCTTTTCAAGCGCGCTGGCGCTGGCGCGGGCCTCGGACTTGATTGCCAGCGTTCCCGAACGCCACACCGGCAACCTGCGCGCCGACATGCACAGCTTTCTCCTTCCGGTGTCGATGCCCGAGCTGACGGTTTCATTGCTCTGGCATCCGAGGCTGCATGCCGATCCAGCACATCGCTGGCTGCGCGGTCTTGTTTTAGATAGCTGCGCGGCGTTTCGCTGAAGGCAGCGCAATGCAATAATCGCGGCTTGTTTTTCAAGCCTTCCCTGGCTTGTCCATGCCAGCCCTTTTTGGCCTCAAGTTGCACCCTGTGCAGACGGATTTTCCTGTGAACAACACCCCCTCTTTTTCCCCTTCCCAGCCTTTGCGCGTTGCTGTCATCGGCGGCGGCCCGGCCGGTCTGATCGCCGCCGAAGTGCTGGCCAGCGCGGGCCCTGCCGTGTCGGTGCAGCTGTTTGACGCGATGCCCTCGGTGGGGCGCAAGTTTCTGCTGGCCGGGCGCGGTGGGTTGAACCTGACGCACTCCGAGCCGCCCGAGGTCTTCATGCGCCGCTATGGCGCGCACAGCGCTGCGCTGGCGCCGCTGATTGCTGCGTTCGATCCGGTGGCGCTGCGCGACTGGGCGCAGGCGCTGGGCATTGACACCTTTGTCGGCAGCTCGGGGCTGGTTTTCCCGAAGGACATGAAGGCCGCGCCGCTGCTGCGCGCCTGGCTGCACCGCCTGCGCGGCGCTGGCGTGCAGTTTTCGATGCGGCACCGCTGGCTCGGCTGGACCGATGAAGGCGCGCTGAATTTTTCAACCCCCACAGGCGAAGTTCACATCAAGGCCGATGCCGTGGTGCTGGCGCTGGGCGGCGGCAGCTGGGCGCGGCTCGGTTCGGACGGCGCTTGGGTGCCGCTGCTGGCCGGGCGCGGTGTGGCGGTGGCGCCGCTGGAGCCGTCGAACTGCGGTTTTGACGTGGCCGAGCCTCCGGCGCTCGACGCCGCTCTGCATGGCGAAACCCGGCGCGAATTCCTGCGTGAGCTGATCGGCCAGGCGCCCCAGCCCCAAGTCGGCTGGACTGAGCACTTTTCCAGCCGCTTTGCCGGTCAGCCGTTCAAGTCGGTGGCGATTTCCTTTACAGACTCGCAGGGCCGCAGTTTCAGCCGCCGGGGCGAGTTTGTCGCCACCGCGACCGGCGTCGAGGGCAGTCTGATTTACGCCGCGTCATCACTGCTGCGCGATGAGATTGCCGCGCATGGCAGTGCCACCTTCACGCTCGATTTGTTGCCGGACAAGTCGCCCGAGCAGGTGCTGGCCGAGGTGCGCCATCCGCGCGGTTCGCGCTCGCTGTCGAGCCATCTGAAAAGCCGCTTGAACCTGGACGGCATTAAGGCGGCCATGCTCTACGAGTTGCTGGACAAGGCGGCGATTGCCGATCCGGTCCAGCTGGCGGCGGGCATCAAGGCGCTGCCGGTGTGCGTGCTGGCGACCCGCCCGATTGACGAGGCGATCAGCAGCGCGGGCGGCGTGAAGTTTGAGGCGCTGGATGCCCAGTTGCGCGTCACCACGCTGGCGGCTGAAACGCCGCCGCTGTTTTGCGCCGGTGAAATGCTCGACTGGGAAGCGCCAACGGGCGGCTATTTGCTCACCGCCTGCCTGGCCAGTGGCCGGGCCGCCGGGCAGGGTGTGCTGGCGCAGTTCGGCTTGCAGCCGTCTGCGTAACTGAGCTTGTGCTGCGGGCGGCGTGGCGATAATTCGCGCAGGCTTTGCGCGGCTGCGTTTTGGCTCGCCGCCGCCTGAATCATTTGGAAAAATAAATATGCCGCCAGAACAGACCGTTTTATCCGCCAGTTCGTCCCAGATTTTGAATTTCTGGGCGTTTATTTTGCTGGCCGTTTGCCAGCTCGCTGGCGCTTACTTTATGTTTTTCAGGTGGGAGCTGGCGCTGGCCTGGATGGTTGCCGTGGCGCTGGCTATTGGCTGGAAATACCTCGCTGTCCACTCCCAGCATTACGAATTGACCTCCGAGCGGCTGAAAACGAAAACTGGTATTTTTTCCAAAACAACGCACGAGCTGGAGCTGTACCGGGTCAAGGACATCATGTTTGAGCAGCCTTTTTTCATGCGCCTGTTTGGTCTGGGCAATGTGGTGCTGATGACCAGCGACGCGTCCACGCCGACGCTGACCATCTCGGCCATTCCGGGCGCGCAAGACTGGTGCGAAAAGCTGCGCCGCTGCGTCGAAGACCGCCGCGAGCAGAAACGAACGCGCATCACCGAAGTGGAGTGAAGTTGCGCCCTCTACATGCCTGACGGGTAGGTCTCCGGCGCTTCGCCGGTGCTCCACACCGGCCCCTTGTCCAGCGGCTCCAGGGCGCTGGTTTCGTCGATGTGGATCATCGCGTCGAACTGGTCAGCCAGGTAGGTGTAGAAATAATGGCTTTGGCGCTCGGTTTCCGGGCGGTAAATGACGCCTATGGCGCGCTGCAGCCGCAGCGGCGCGACCAGCTTGCGCAGGGCCGCGTTGTCGCGCAGGGCGAGCAAAAAGCGCCCGCTGCCGGTGTCGTGGAACAGCTCCTCCCAGCTCTCGTGCAGGCCAGCGCGCACCCGCTTGCGCTGGGGCGGCTCGTCCCAGTCGGAGGCGGCGGTGACCCAGCCGTGGTGCGTGCTGAAGCCGATGCGCACCGCTTCGCTGCCATAGCGGTCGCGCATCAGCTGGCCGACATTCCATTCGCCCCGGTCGCCCATCTGGGTGGCTGAGGCGTCGCCCAGGTGCGAGTTGTGCGCCCAAACGGCTATTTTTTGGGGCTGGCCGCCCGCGCCCAGGTATTTTTCCAGCGCCTGCAAGGTTTCCACCATGTGGCTGTCGCGCAGGTTCCACGACGACACCCGGGCCTGAAACATGGTGCGGTAATACTCCTCGGCGTTATGCACCAGCCGGGCGTTTTGCTGGGCGTAAAACGCCTCGTCGCGCTCCATGCCGGGCGTGGCGGGGATGTCTGCGGCAGGGTGGCTCATCTCGCGCAGCTGCTCGACCACGGCGTCTTCGCAACTGGGCGCCAGGCCGAAGCTGGCGGCGTAGCCGTAAGCCTGGCTGTCTTCGCCCGCATGGTCAAAGCAGCTGTAGCGGTAGTGGGCGCGCTGGGCCGCCTCGGGGTCGGTGCGCTGCAGGTAGGCCAGCACCTCGTGCATCGAGGTGAACAGGCTGTACAGGTCCATGCCGTAAAAGCCGACCTGACGCTCGGCGCTGCGCCCGGTGTTGTAGTCGCGCAGCCATTCGACGAAGTCGCGCACCTCGGTGTTGCGCCACATCCAGGCCGGAAAGCGCTTGAAGCCCGACAGTGCAGCCGCCGCATCGGCGTCGCCGTCCAGGCCGCGCACGTAGCGGTTGACGCGCCAGGCGTCGGGCCAGTCGGCTTCGACGGCGATGGCGGTAAAGCCTTTTTCAAGGATCAGGCGCTTGGTGATGGCAGAGCGCTCGCGGTAAAACTCCTGCGTGCCGTGCGAGGCCTCGCCGAGCAGGGCAAAGCGCGCTGGCCCTATCAGTTCGAGCAGGGCATCGTAATCCTGCACGTTGCCCGTCAGCGGCTGCAGGTATTGCCGCAGGCTCACTGCCAGCGGGTTGACGGTGTGCGGGTGATGGGAAGGCTGCGCCTGCTGTAGCGGCGACGGGGTCGGCTGTCGTTCATGGCTTTTTTTTTGCAGGGCAGCGCGCAGAGCCAATGCGTGCTGCTCGCGGGCCTGGTCGAGCAGGTCGCGCACTTCTTCGTCGCTGGTTTGCGGAAAATTTTCGTACCACAGGCCGACGGCGTGAAACGGCTCCGGCATGGCGGCGCAAATCAATTCATCGACCTCCACCCGCAATTCGCGGCAGCTGTCTTCGGCGCCCACCGGCACGGCCACCACCAGGCGCGCCGGGCGTTGCTGGGCCACCGCCAGAATGGCCGCGCGCATGCTGGAACCGGTGGCCAGCCCGTCATCGACCAGAATCACCGTGTGGCCCGCAATGGTGATGGCCGGGCGCTGGCTGCGGTAGAGCTGCTCGCGCCGCACCAGTTCGGCCTGCTCGCGGGCGACGATCTCAGCCACCGCGTCGGGATCGAGCGCAACGCCGGGTAGCGGGTTCATCACGCGCACGCCACCGCTGGCAATGGCGCCCATCGCGTATTCCTCATGGCCCGGAAAGCCCAGCTTGCGCACCACCAGCACATCGAGCGGCGCCTCCAGCGCCCGCGCCACCTCGTAGCCGACGGCCACGCCGCCGCGCGGCAGCGCCAGCACCAGCACATTGGGCTGGCCCAGGTAATGCGCCAGCTTTTGAGCCAGCGCCCGCCCGGCGTGGTGGCGGTCCTTGAAGGGTAAAAGGTCGTGCTGCATGATGAAATTTCCCGGTGCTTGAGCGCGTTCAGTCCGGCTGGGGCGCTGGCTTGTTGCCAGTCAGGTGGCTGGAAAACCAGGCCGCCGCCAGTTCGGCCACCTGCTCCAGCGTGCCGCGCTCCTCGAACAGGTGCGTGGCGCCGGGCACGATGGCAAACCGTTTTTCGCAGCGCAGGTGCTCAAAAGCCTGCTCGTTGAGTCCGACCACGCCGTTGTCATTGCCGCCGACGATGAGCAGTGTGGGCGCAGTGACGGCCGCCAGCGCCACCGGCCCGGCCAGATCGGGGCGCCCGCCGCGTGAGACCACGGCGGCAATCTGCCTGCCCAGCCGGGCCGCGCTGATGAGGGCGGCCGCGCTGCCGGTGCTGGCGCCAAAGTAGCCAACCGACGCCTGTCGCAGCTCGGGCTGGCTCACGGCCCAGGCGGTGGCGTCCTGGATGCGGCGCGTCAGCAGATCAATGTCAAAGCGGTGCTGAAGGGTGTCAAGATCAATTTGCTCTTCCTGCGCGGTGAGCAGGTCAAACAGCAAGGTGGCGATGCCCGCCTGCTGCAGCCGCTGCGCCACCTGGCGGTTGCGCCCGCTGTGCCGCCCGCTGCCACTGCCGTGAACGAACAGCACCACGCCCCGAAAACCGGCAGGCAGGGCCAGATCGCCATGCAGCCAGGCGTCGCCGCTGGGAATGCGAACTTCGCGCAGCGCGATGGATTGCGTGGATTGCGTCAAAGCCGTCTCCCGCTAAAAGAAAAAGCCAGCTTATAAAAAGCTGGCTTTGCGCGGTGTCAGGCTTTTTCGCCGGGGTCTGTGAGAAGTCGGCGGCTCTCAGCGCTGCCGTTTAGAGTGACAGGTAGTTGGCGACGAAATCGGCGTCCTTGTCGCCCCGGCCGGACAGGTTGACCAGAATGGTCTGCTCGGGCGACATGGTCTTGGCGAGCTTCATGGCGTAGGCCACTGCGTGGGCGCTTTCTAACGCCGGGATGATGCCCTCGGTGCGCGACAGCGTCATGAAGGCGTCCAGGCACTGGGCGTCGTCAATCGCCTCGTACTGCACCCGGCCGATGTCTTTTAAATAGCAGTGCTGCGGGCCGACGCCGGGGTAATCCAGCCCCGAGGCAATCGAATAGACCGGCAGCGGCTCGCCTTTTTCATCTTGCAGCGTGTAGCAGGCAAAGCCGTGAATCGCGCCCTTGCTGCCCAGGGTCAAGGTGGCGGCGTGGTCGGGCGTGTCCAGACCCCGGCCGCCGGGCTCGACGCCGACCAGCTTCACGCCCTCGTCGGGCAGGAATTCGGTGAACATGCCCATCGCGTTGGAGCCGCCGCCGACGCAGGCCGTGACCACATCGGGCAATTTCTTCTCCAGCGCCAGAAATTGCGCCCGCGCCTCGCGCCCGATGATGCTCTGGAAGTCGCGCACCATCTTGGGAAACGGATGCGGCCCGACCACCGAGCCGATGGCGTAGAGGAAGTTGACCGGGTCTTTCATGTATTCCTCAAAGGCGCTGTCCACCGCGTCCTTCAAGGTGCGGGTGCCGCGCGTCACGGGCACCAGCTTGCAGCCCAGGATTTTCATCTTGGTGACGTTCGGATGCTCCTTGGCGATGTCGATCTCGCCCATGTGGATTTCGCAGTCGATGCCGACCAGCGCGCAGGCCGAGGCCAGCGCCACGCCGTGCTGGCCCGCGCCGGTTTCGGCCAGCACCTTGGTCTTGCCCATGTGCTTGGCCAGCAGCGCTTCGCCCAGGCAGTGGTTGATCTTGTGCGCGCCGGTGTGGTTGAGGTCTTCGCGCTTCAAAAAGATGCGCGCGCCGCCCTGGCGCACTGTCAGGCGTTTGGCAAAGAAGATGGGGCTGGGGCGGCCGACGTAGTTGGCGTACAGGTCATTCAATTCTTCCTGGAAGGCGGCGGTCTTGCGCACTTCTTCGTAAGCGTCGTTGATGCCATCCATGATGGCCTTGAGCGCTGGCGGAATCAGCTGGCCGCCGTATTCGCCAAAGTAGCCCTGGTCGTCGGGCATGGCCAAAAAGTCTCTTTTCATATTTTTCCTGTCAGTGAACGAAAGCAAGGGGAATCTATTTTTACATCAGTTTTTTCACCAGAACCTGGCTTTTTCGGTCCCAGTTGTACTTGCGCTTGCGCGCCTCGGGCAGCCAGTCTGGATCGACCAGCACAAAGCCGCGCTTGAGAAACCAGTGCATGGTGCGTGTCGTCAGCACAAAAATGCTGGTCAAGCCCATGGCGCGGGCGCGCTGCTCGATGCGTTTCAAGATTTTCTCGCCGTCGCCCTGGCCCTGGCTTTGCGGCGAGACGGTGACGGCGGCCATCTCGCCGGTTTTCGCTTCGGGGTAGGGGTAGAGCGCGGCGCAGGCAAAGATCACCCCGTCGTGCTCGACGATGGTGTAGTGGTCGGCGTCGCGCTCGATTTCGGTGCGGCTGCGTTTGACCAGCGTGCCGTCTTTTTCAAACGGCTCGATCAGCTGCAGGATGCCGCCCACATCGTCGGCGGTGGCTTCGCGCAGTTCTTCGAGCTTTTCATCGACGACCATCGTGCCGATGCCGTCGTGGACGTAAATCTCCAGCAGCAGCGCGCCATCGACGGCGAACGGGATGATGTGGCTGCGCTCGACGCCCGCCTTGCAGGCCTTGACGCAATGCTGCAGGTAAAAAGCGGTGTCGCTCGGGCGCAGGCCGGGCGGCGACTGGGCCAGCAGCAGCTCGGCGGCGGCCAGCGGCAGCTCGGTGTCAATCGGGTTGTCTTCGCTGGCGGGCGCGCCGGGCTGCAGGCGGATGCCGGGCACCTCGGTGACAAAAATCAGCTTGTCGGCCTGCAGCGCTATCGCCACGCTGGTGGCGACTTCTTCCATGCTCAGGTTGAACGCCTCGCCTGTCGGCGAAAAGCCAAACGGCGAGATCAGCACCATCGCGCCGAAATCGAGCGTGTGGGTGATGCCCGCCACATCGACTTTGCGCACCAGCCCCGAATGCTGAAAATCCACGCCGTCCAGAATGCCCACCGGCCGGGCGGTGATGAAGTTGCCCGAGATCACGCGAATGGTCGAGCCCGCCATCGGCGTGTTCGGCAGGCCCTGGCTGAAAGCGGCCTCGATCTCGTAGCGCAGCTGACCGGCCGCTTCTTGCGCGCAGTCCAGCGCCATTTCGTCGGTGATGCGGATGCCGTGTGAGTATTTCGCCACATGGCCCTTGGCCAGCAACTGCTCGTTGACCTGCGGGCGAAAGCCATGCACCAGCACGACTTTCACGCCCATGCTCTGGATCATCGCCAGGTCTTGCGCCAGATGCGCCAGCTTGCCCGCCGCAATCGCTTCGCCGCAGATGCCCACGACAAAGGTCTGGTTGCGAAACTTGTGAATGTACGGCGCCACTGAGCGGAACCAAGGCACAAAGGTGAAATTGAATACCGCAGACATGGGCGCGCTTTCAGGTCAGAAAAAGAAAAATAGCTGTGAGTTTAAGGGCGCAGGGCGATTTGCATTTGACCGCCCAGGCGGGTATGGTTGCGCCCGATGGAAAAATTTATCATTGGTTTTTGGGGCTGCTACTTCGGCACAATTGGCTTGATGGTGGCGGGCTGCGTTTTTGGCTTTGTCCGCTCTTTGCACCGGGTGGCGGCCAATGCAGCCCTGACGGCGCTGGCTTCGGCTTTTTTTACCGTGGTTTTTCTGGGCGGCCTGCCCATAGAAGCGGGTTCAACTCTGGCCCGCTTTCAGGCGCATGTGGCGGCAGCGGTTTCGGCGCTGCTGGTGTGCCTTCTCTTTACCATGCTGGGCCTGTTCCGGGAGGCGCGCACCTGGAGGCGCCCTGGCGGGTGGGTGGCCGGCCTGACCCTGGCGACTGTGGCCGTCGGCTGGCTGATGCCGCCCCGGCAGGCGCTGCTGCTGGGGCTGGCCCAGGCGGGTTTGCTGGGGCTGGTGGCGCTGGCCTTCAGTCTGCGCAGCGCCTGGCGCCGCGAGCGGCTGGCCCGCACGGCTGTGGTGGGTGTTTTTTTCATGCTGATTGCCGTGGCCGGGCTGGGCTGGATTGCGCTGGACCGGGACCATGTCGTGCCCTGGCAGGTGCATGCGGCCAGCGCCTTGGCCGGAACGGTTTACCTGGCCACGATGGCCTCGGCGCTGTGGGCGCGTTACGCCTACCTGATTGAGCTGCGCCAGGTGATGGAGCACGGCCCCGATTACGACATGCTCACCCGCATGCGCTCCTATGCGCAAACCGGGCCTATGGTGGCGGCCGCTTTCAAACAGCACCGAGTCAAGCAGCACCGAAAAAATCCCGGCCCGCTGGGCATCATGATTATCTCCATCGCCAACCTCTATGCCCTTGAAAAGCTCTACGGCCAGGCGGCGGTAAACCATGTGCTATTTGTCTGCGCCGGGCGGCTGCGCCGCGCCGTCCCTACCGATATTGAAATGGGCCGTCTGGCGCGCGACAGCTTTTTGCTGCTGCTGCCCAACTGCCGGGACAGCGGCCAGCTGATTCACTTGGCCCACAAGGTTCAGGCGAATCTGGCCCGCTCGGTGACGCTGCACACCAGTTTTGACATCGCTGCGCTGGACGGTGCGGCAACGCAGCAGACCCGCTGGGTGGCCCATGTCGGGGTGGGCCTGCTCAGGGTGTCCGGGGCTGACGCGCAGGCAGCCCAATCGGTGGCGCTGGCGCGCGGCATTTCCCGCAGCGCCTGGGCCAGCCCCAGCCGGGTGGCCTGGTATGACGAGCACAGCGGCGAAATTGTCGCCATGCCGAGGCTGGCGGCCTGATCGTGCGCCGATAATCAGCGGCTTTGACTGCTGGGTTTCCCCTTGGCTTCTTCTGTGTCCCCTCTGGCTATCACTTTTCCTGAATCGCTCCCGGTCTCCGCCCGGCGCGAGGAGATCAGCGCCGCGCTCGCGGCCCATCAGGTCATCATCGTCTGCGGCGAAACCGGCTCGGGCAAAACCACGCAATTGCCCAAAATCGCGCTGGCGATGGGGCGCGGCAAGCTCAACTACCCGAGCGGCCAGGGCAAGCTGATCGGCCACACCCAGCCGCGTCGCATTGCGGCGTCGAGTGTGGCCAAGCGCATTGCCGAGGAGCTGAAAACCCCGCTGGGCGACGTGGTCGGCTACAAGGTGCGCTTTCAGGACCGCCTGAGCCGCGACGCGTCCGTCAAGCTGATGACCGACGGCATCTTGCTGGCCGAAACCCAGACCGACCCGCTGTTGCGCGCCTACGACACGATCATCATCGACGAGGCGCATGAGCGCAGTTTGAACATCGACTTTTTGCTCGGCTACCTGCGCCAGCTGCTGCCGCGCCGGCCCGATTTAAAAGTCATCATCACCTCGGCGACGATTGACGCGCAGCGCTTTGCGGATTATTTTGCGTCGCCGGCGCCAAAGGGCGCGGCGCCGGGCGCGCTGGTGCCCGCGCCGGTCATCATGGTCTCGGGCCGGATGTTTCCGGTCGAGCAGCGCTACCGCCCGTTTGAAGAATCCCGCGACTACGATTTAAACAGCGCCATTGCCGACGCGGTCGATGAACTGTGGCAAAGCCCGCACAGCGCGGGCGATATTTTGATCTTCCTGCCCGGCGAGCGCGAAATCCGCGAAGCTGCTGACCATTTGCGCAAGCACCTGGCGCACCAGCCTTTGATGCGCAATGCCGAAGTGCTGCCGCTGTTTGCCCGCCTGAGCCAGGCTGAACAGGACAAAATTTTCGACGGCCACAGCGGGCGGCGCATCGTGCTGGCGACCAACGTGGCGGAAACGTCATTGACGGTGCCGGGCATCCGCTACGTGATCGACAGCGGCACGGCGCGGGTGAAACGCTACAGTTTCAGGAACAAGGTCGAGCAGCTGCTGGTCGAGACGATCAGCCAGTCATCGGCGAATCAGCGCGCCGGGCGTTGCGGGCGTGTGGCCGACGGCATTTGCATCCGGCTCTACGACGCGCAGGATTTCGCCGGCCGCCAGCGCTTTACCGACCCGGAGATTTTGCGCAGCTCTCTGGCCTCGGTGATTTTGCGTATGAAGTCGCTGCACCTGGGCACGATTGAAAGTTTTGCTTTCATCGAGCCGCCGCAAGGCCGCGCCATTGCCGACGGTTATCAATTGCTGGCCGAACTCGGCGCGGTGAACGAGGACAACGAACTCACGCCCGTGGGCTGGACGCTGGCCAAGTTGCCGCTGGACCCGCGTGTCGGACGCATGATTCTGGAGGCCAAAGACCGGCAGGCGCTCGATGAAGTCTTGGTGATTGCCAGCGCCCTGAGCGTGCAGGACGTGCGCGACCGGCCGATGGACAAGCAGGCGCAGGCGGATCAGGCCCACGCCAAGTTCGACGACGAGAAAAGCGAATTTGTCGGTTATTTAAAACTGTGGAAATGGCTGGGCGATGCGCGTGGCGGCCACGATGCGGTGCACAAGCTGACGAACCGCCAGTACGAAACGCTCTTGCGCGAGAACTTTGTCAACATCCGCCGGGTGCGCGAGTGGCGCGATATTCATTCCCAATTGCACAGCGTCGTCGGCGAGCAGGGCTGGCACCTGAACGAGCAGCCCGCCAGCTACGAGCAACTGCATTTGTCGATGCTGTGCGGCCTGCTGGGCAATATCGGCTGGAAAAACGAGACCGACGACTGGTATCTGGGCGCGCGCGGCATCAAGTTCTACCGCCATCCGGGCGCCAAACTGAGTAAAAAGCCGGGCCGCTGGATCGTCGCCGCCGAGCTGGTGGAAACCACGCGCCTCTTTGGCCGGGGCATTGCCAATATCGACCCGCAGTGGATTGAACAGGTGGCGGGCCACTTGCTGCACAAGCAATTGCTCGACCCGCATTGGGAGAAAAAAGCCGCGCAGGTCACCGCGCTGGAGCGCGCCACGCTCTACGGCCTGATGGTCTATAACGGGCGGCGCGTGAATTTTGGCCGTGTCGATCCGGTCACGGCGCGGGAAATTTTCATTCGCGAAGCGCTGGTGGCGGGCAACTGGGACACCAAGCTGCCGTTTTTAGTCGCCAACGAAAAGCTGATTGCCCATGTCGAAGACCTGGAGCACAAGGCGCGGCGCCAGGACGTGCTGGTCGATGAAGAGCTGATTTACGCCTTTTACGATCAGCAATTGCCCGCCGACATCTGCACCGGCGCGGGTTTTGAAAGCTGGTTTAAAACCGAGGTGAAAAAGCAGCCAAAACTGCTGCTCTTGACGCAGGACGAGCTGATGCGCCACGAGGCGGCGGGCATCACCAGCCAGGCGTTTCCAAGAGCGCTGCGACTGGGCGGCGTCGATTGCCAGGCGACGTATTTGCACGAGCCGGGCGACGCACGCGACGGCGTGACGATTGAAATACCGATTTTTGCGCTGAATCAGGTCAATGAGGAACGCTGCGAGTGGCTGGTACACGGCATGCTCAAGGACAAAATTCAGGCGCTGATTAAAACCCTGCACCAGCGCCCGCGCTCGCGCCTGGTGCCGCTGCCGGACACGGCGGCGCGCATCGCCGCTGAACTGCTGGTGCCGGAGAAATTTGGCCACGGCTCGCTCACCGAGGCGGTGCTGAAATGGGTGCGCGACGCGACCTCGCTGGACATCAAGCGCGCCGACATGAAGCTGGACATGCTGCCCGCACACCTGTTCATGAACTTCCGCGTGACCGACGAGCACGGCCGCCAGTTGGGCAGCGGGCGCAATCTGGGCGCGCTCAAGGGCGATTTGGGCGCGCAGGCGCGGGGCGCGTTTCAGGCGCTGGCGGGGCTGAAAACGCGTTCTTTGTCTGGCGCCACGGGCCTTGCCAGCGCCAGCGGCGGGCCGCAAACGGGGCTGTCGGGGCCGGGTTCAGTGCCGGGGGCTTCTTCGGCATCCGCATCCGCATCAACGGCGGCGCCAGCGCGGCGCGGGCCGGGCGCGGGGCCAGCCACTGCCAGCGGGGCCGCGTCGGCCCGGTCTGGCGCAAGCGCCGGAGCCGCCGCGCCCGCCGTCAAAACGCCGGAGCGCTACACCAGCTGGACCTTCGGCGAGCTGCCCGAGCTGATGGAAATCGGCAAGGGCACGCAAACGCTGATCGGCTTTCCGGCGCTGATTGACCTGGGCGACGCGGTGACAATTGAGGTGTTTGACGAGCCCGATGCCGCCGCCGCCAAGCACCGCGCCGGGCTGCGGCGCCTGTTTTCGCTGCAAATCCGCGACGCGCTGAAATACCTGGAAAAAAATCTGCCGGATTTGCAGAAAACCGCCACGGCCTACATGCTGGTCGGGCGCGCCGCCGACAACTCCGGCGGCGGCACGCTGGAGGAATTGCGCCAGCAAATCATTGAAGTGGCGCTGGACCGGGCGTTTCTCGTGGAGCCGCTGCCGACCTGCGAAGCTGATTTTAAAAAGCGCATCGACGACGGGCGCGGTCGCCTGACCTTGATTGCCAGCGAGGTGGCGCGGCTGGCCGCTGTGATCCTGACGGAATACGCCGTGGCCCAGCGCAAGATCAAGGACACGAAAAACGCCCTTGAAGCCAATCAGGATGCAGCCCAGCAACTGCAGCGCCTGGTGCCAAAGAAATTTTTGACAGCCACGCCTTACGGCCAATTGCAGCATTTCAGCCGCTATTTAAAAGCCATCACGCTGCGTCTGGAAAAATGGCGCGCCGACCCGGCCCGTGACACGGCTCGCATGGCCGAATTAAAACCGCAGGAGCAGCGCTACTGGCGCCTGCTCGCCGAGCGCAAGGGCGCCGTCGATGCGCGCATGCAGGAATACCGCTGGCTGCTCGAAGAGCTGCGCGTGAGCTTTTTTGCGCAGGAGCTGCGCACGCCCCAGCCGGTCAGCATCAAGCGGCTGGACAAGGCCTGGACGCAGATTAACAGTTGAGGAACTCCCGCCATGCCGCCAGCCGTCAAACAGATTCTTTTGTCCTTCAAGGTGGCGGTGCTGTACTGCTTTCATCCGCGTGTCATTGCGCTGTCGATGGTGCCCTTCCTCACCGTGAGCGCGCTGGCTTTCACCTGGGGACACTTTCACTGGAGCGCCGACCTGGAGTCCATGCGCGTCAGCCTGCAGGAGTTTGACACGCTCAAGGATTTGACCGGCTGGCTGACGCGCTTGGGGATGGTCGGGGTGGACAGGCTGTTGGCGTCCGCAGCGTTGCTGGCCCTGGTTGTGCCCGTGATCGTGATCGCCACGCTGCTGCTGGTGACGCTGTTCATGACGCCCGTCATGGTGGGCATGATCGCTGCCAAGCGCTTTCCCAAACTGGAGCGCAACAAGGGCGGCTCCTGGATGGCTGGCCTGATGTGGGCCATCGGCTCGACGGCGATGGCCGCCACGGCCATGCTGGTGTCGATTCCCTTCTGGGTGGTGCCCCCGGTGGTGCTGGTCGTGCCGCCCCTGATCTGGGGCTGGCTGACCTTTCGCGTCATGTCTTTCGACGCGCTGGCCAACTACGCCAGCGTGCCGGAGCGGATTGAGATTTTCAAGGAGCACCAAGTGTCCTTGCTGGCGATGGGCGTGATCAGCGGCTACCTGGGCGCCACGCCGAGTTTGCTGTGGGCCTCGGGCGCGGTGTTTGTAGCCCTGGCGCCGGTGCTGTTGCCGCTGGCGCTGTGGATGTACACCCTGGTGTTTATCTTGTCATCGCTCTGGTTTGGGCATTACACGCTGGGCGCGCTGGAGGCGCTGCGCAAGAAGAAGAACACGCCAGCGCCCGCACCTGTCAAGGTCGAGCCCGTAAAATTTATCATGCATCTGGAGCCCGCTCCAGTGCCACCGCCCGCCGCCCCCCCGCCTTCGCCCCCAGTCCCCCCGCCCAAGCCCAAGCCCAAATCACCGGGGCTGGCCGGTTTGCTGGGACTGCTCGGGCGCAAGTCTTAATTTCAGGAGATTGTTGATGACCCCTCACTTTGGCCTCATCGTTATCGGCGATGAAATTCTGTCTGGCAAGCGCACTGACAAGCACCTGCCCAAATTCATCGAGCTGCTGGCCGAACGCGGCTTGCCGCTGGCCTACGCCGAGTATGTCGGCGATGATCCGGCGCGCATCACCGCGACGCTGGCGCGCGCCTTTGCAGCGGCGCGCGAGTCGGGCGACGTGGTGTTTTCCACCGGCGGCATAGGCGCGACACCGGACGACCACACCCGCCAGTGCGCCGCCGCTGCGCTGGGCGTCGAGCTGGCGCTGCATCCCCAGGCCAAGGCACTCATTGAAGAGCGTATGCGTGACATCGCCAAAGAGCAGGGCGTGGCGCTGGAGCTGGATCGCCCTGACAACCTGCACCGCCTGAACATGGGCGTGTTTCCCGTCGGCGCCGAGATCATTCCCAATCCCTACAACAAGATTGCGGGCTTTCGCTGTCAGGCGGGGCGGGGCGCGGTGCATTTTGTGCCAGGCTTTCCTGTCATGGCCTGGCCGATGATGGCGTGGGCGCTGGATCAGCACTACGGCGCCTGGCACCGAAGCGCGCCAGCGCTGGAAAAATCGGTCATCGTCATGGGCTCGATGGAGGCGACGCTCACCCCGCTGATGCTGGAAATTGAAGCGACGCACCCCGGCGTCAAGGTGTTTAGCCTGCCCAGCGTCGATCACCCGCAGTTTGGCCGTCACATTGAGCTTGGCGTCAAGGGCGCGCCCGAGGCCGTCAGCCTAGCTTACTGCGCCTTGCTCGCCGGTCTGCACCAGTTTGATTTGAAGTTAGGCCCTGAATTGGTGCGCTAATTGAGGGCACTTTAATGGTGCATATTTGCGCCGCTGTAGGGCCGGTTTTCTGGGCGCCGCTTTTTTCTGAGATTTTGTGCATAGAAAAATCCAGCCCCCCGTCGGGGCGCGGGCACAATCGCGGCACAATTAGGGGCTATTCTCAAAAATCCCCACACGCATGGCTGTGGCACAAAAAGTGCGTCTTGCAGCCCTGAGAATTTTTTAACCACCATCCCAAGCAACAGGAGATTCTGATGGCAAAAACCGTCGCAGACGTCATGAAAATGGTCAAGGAAAACGAAGTCAAGTTCGTTGACTTTCGCTTTACCGACACCCGGGGCAAGCAGCACCACACCACGGTGCCTGTGTCCCATTTTGATGAGAGCAAATTCACCGACGGCCACGCTTTTGACGGCTCGTCCATCGCGGGCTGGAAGGGCATTGAAGCCTCGGACATGCAGCTGATCCCTGATCCAAGCACGGCCAACATCGATCCGTTCTTTGAAGAAACGACGCTGATCCTGACCTGCGACGTGATCGAGCCGACTGATGGCAAGGCCTACGAGCGCGACCCGCGCTCGATTGCCAAGCGCGCCGAAGCCTATCTGAAGTCCACCGGCCTGGGCGACACCGCCTTCTTCGGACCCGAGCCAGAATTCTTCATTTTTGACAGCGTGCGCTGGAGCACCGAACCCGGCCACACCTTCTACGAAATCGAAGAGTACGAAGCCCCGTGGAACACCGGCGCCAAGCTCGAAGGCGGCAACCGTGGCCACCGTCCGACCCTCAAGGGCGGCTACTTCCCAGTGCCCCCCGTGGACAGCACGCAGGACATGCGCGCCGAGATGTCCCTGATTCTCGAATCGCTGGGCATTCCGGTCGAAGTGTTCCACCACGAAGTCGCTGGCGCGGGCCAGAACGAAATTGGCACGCGTTTTTCGACGCTGGTCGAGCGCGCTGACTGGACCATCCTGCAAAAGTACGTGGTCCACAACGTGGCCAACACCTACGGCAAGACGGCGACCTTCATGCCCAAGCCTTACGCAGGCGACAACGGCTCCGGCATGCACGTTCACCAATCCGTCTGGAAAGACGGCGTGAATCTGTTCGCGGGTGACGGCTACGCCGGTCTGAGCGAATTTGCGCTGTACTACATCGGCGGCATCATCAAGCACGCGCGCGCCCTGAACGCCATCACCAACCCCGGCACGAACAGCTACCGTCGTCTGGTTCCTCACTTCGAGGCACCGGTCAAGCTGGCTTACTCGGCCAAGAACCGCTCGGCTTCGATCCGCATTCCTTACGTGGCCAACCCCAAGGGCCGCCGCGTCGAAGCGCGTTTCCCCGATCCACTGATGAACCCGTACCTGGGTTTTGCAGCGCTGCTGATGGCTGGTCTGGACGGCGTGGAAAACAAAATCCACCCCGGCGAAGCTGCCACCAAGGATCTGTACCATCTGCCACCGGAAGAGGACAAACTGGTCCCAACCGTCTGCGCCAGCCTGGACCAAGCCCTGGAGCATCTGGACAAAGACCGCGCTTTCCTGACCAAGGGCGGCGTGTTCACCGACTCCATGATTGATGCCTACATCGAGTTGAAAATGGGCGAAGTCAACCGTGGCCGCATTGAAGTGGCACCGGTCGAGTACGACATGTACTTCTCGCTGTAATCAAGCTTTGGCGGTTTTAATCGGCCATTGGCGCTTTTGAAAAGCGAAGCGCTTAAAAAGGATGGCATCTGCCATCCTTTTTTTATGGCTGAACGGATTGCGGCAAGGTGCCAAAATGGTGCGTTCAGATACATGGGATTTTTATGAAAAACACATTTCCACTCTGCTTTTTTGCGATGGCCCTCCTGGGGGCTGGCTCTGGCGCCTGGGGCCAGCAGGTGTACCGCTGCGCCGGTATTGCGGGTGCGCCGCCTGAATACATCAACAACGTCAAGGATGCGCAAACCCGTAAATGCCAGCTGATTTCCGGCGGCAATGTCACGGTGGTGCAAAGCTCGACCTTTCGCAAGGAGGTCATTCGCGTGCCGACAGCGGCCGCTTCCGGGGCTGCGCCTGTCATACCCCGTTCCGCCGAGGGCAGCAGCCCCGGCCAGCGCGCCCGCGACAGCGATTCACGCGGCATTCTCGAAGCCGAACTCAAAAAATCCGAAGCCAGACTGGCCGATCTGGAAAAAGAGTACAACAAGGGCGAGCCGGAAAAGCAGGGCATTGAGGGGCGTAACCACCAGCGCTATCTGGACCGCGTCAATGAGCTGAAAGAAAACATCATCCGCAGCCAGAGCGATATTGCTGGCTTGAAACGCGAGATTTCCCGCCTGCCATCGGCCAATTGAGCGCGGCGGCGCCACTTGTGCCTGAAAATACGCAGCTTGACTAAATTCTTCACTCCCGCCGCTGTTTCTTCTTCCCTGGGGCTGGCCACCCAGCGTTTTCAAGCCTTTGACCTGCTGGCCACGCTGGTGGCCGTGGTACGCGCCGATGGCCGCGTGGTGTTTGCCAATGCGGCACTCGAAGACGCACTGGGCATTTCGCGCCGCACCATCGAAGGCTCGCAGCTTTGCGAGTGCTTCAACGAGCCCCAGATTCTCAGGCATGCGCTGGAGGGGGCGGGCAGCAACGAGTTTGCCGCGCTGCGCTATGACGCCTGGCTGCGGCGCCTGAACCATGAGCCGCTGCCGGTGCATGTGGTGGTGGCCCAGACCGACGTGCCGGGCGAAGTGATTGTCGAGATGCTGCCGCTGGAGCAGCAGGCCAAGCAGGAGCGCGAAGAGCGTCTGATCGACCAGGCCCAGGCCAACAAGGAGCTGATCCGCAACCTGGCCCACGAGATCAAGAACCCGCTGGGCGGCATTCGCGGGGCCGCGCAGCTGCTGCAGATGGAAATCGGCAAGGAATTGACTGAATACACCCAGGTCATCATCCACGAGGCCGACCGGCTGCAGACGCTGGTGGACCGCTTGCTGGCGCCGCACCGGCGCCCGCACCTGGTCGGCGACGTGAACATGCACGAGGTCTGCGAGCGGGTGCGCTCGCTGATCCTGGCCGAGTTTCCCAGGGGGTTGC
The DNA here is from genome assembly GCA_038249155.1 of Burkholderiales bacterium. Lineage (GTDB taxonomy): Bacteria > Pseudomonadota > Gammaproteobacteria > Burkholderiales > Burkholderiaceae_C > Polaromonas. Next base: position 125,892 of record JBBRWN010000003.1, read on the forward strand.
AGGTGATACGCGACTACGACACCTCCATCCCTGAGTTTCGCGGTGACCGCGAGCAGCTGATTCAGGCGCTGCTCAACATCGCCCACAACGCCGCCCAGGTGCTCACCGAGCGCATGGCGGCCGGGGACGCCGAAATCATTTTCAGGACGCGCATCGCCCGGCAAGTCACCTTTGGCAAGCAGCGCTACCGCCTGGCACTGGAATTGCATGTGGTTGACAATGGACCGGGCGTGCCGGACTCCATCAAAGACCGCATCTTCTTTCCCCTGGTCTCGGGGCGTGAGGGCGGTTCGGGGCTGGGGCTGACATTGGCGCAAACCTTTGTCCAGCAACACCACGGCTTGATTGAGTGCGACAGCCGGCCGGGCCATACAGATTTCAAGCTGCTGATACCGCTGCCTTGAGTCATGCCGCCCCGGCGCGAAGGGAGCTGAATGCATCAAAAGGATAGTCAAAAAATGAAACCGATCTGGATCGTGGACGATGACCAGTCCATCCGGTTTGTGCTGGAAAAAGCCCTGCTGCGCGAAGGCCTGCCCACGCGCAGCTTTACCAGTCCGCGCGAAGTGCTGGCGGCGCTGGAAGTCGCCACCGAGGCCGACGGGCCGCAAATCCTGGTCAGCGACATCCGTATGCCCGGCGGCTCCGGCCTGGACCTGCTGGACAAGGTCAAGATCAAGCTGCCCGGCCTGCCGGTCATCATCATGACGGCGTTTTCTGACCTGGACAGCGCTGTCTCGGCTTTTCAGGGCGGCGCTTTTGAGTATTTACCCAAGCCGTTTGACCTGCTCAAGGCTGTCGAGCTGATCCGCCGTGCCGTCGAAGAAAGCCAGCGCGAGGAAGTTGCCGAAGAGCGCATGGCCGAGGCGCCCGAAATGCTGGGCCAGGCGCCCGCCATGCAGGACGTGTTCCGCGCCATCGGCCGCCTGAGCCAGAGCATGGTGACGGTGATGATTACCGGCGAGTCCGGCTCGGGCAAGGAGCTGGTGGCGCGCGCACTGCACAAGCATTCGCCGCGCGCCAACGGCCCTTTTATTGCGATCAACACGGCGGCCATTCCCAAGGATTTGCTGGAAAGCGAGCTGTTCGGCCACGAGCGCGGCGCCTTCACCGGCGCGCAGACGCTGCGGCGCGGGCGCTTTGAACAGGCCGATGGCGGTACGCTGTTTCTCGATGAAATCGGCGACATGCCGTTTGATTTGCAGACGCGCCTGCTGCGCGTGCTCAGCGACGGCCATTTTTACCGCGTCGGCGGCCATAGCGCCGTCAAGACCAATGTGCGCGTGATTGCCGCGACGCACCAGGATCTGGAGCAGCGCGTCAAGGAGGGCGGTTTCCGCGAAGATTTGTTCCACCGCCTGAACGTCATCCGCCTGCGCCTGCCCGCGCTGCGCGAGCGGCGCGAAGATGTGTTCATGCTGACGCGCCACTTTTTGCAGCAAAGCGCCAAGCAGCTCGGCGTCGAGCCCAAGCGCATTTCGGAAGCGGCGCTGCAGCAGCTGAGCCATTTCAGCTTTCCCGGCAATGTGCGCCAGCTGGAAAACATCTGCCACTGGCTCACCGTGATGGCGCCCGCCCAGGTGATTGACCCCAAAGACCTGCCGCCCGAGGTGCTTAGCGCCACGCTGGACTGGCGCCAGCCATTCGCCGAGCGGGAAGAAGGGTTCAGGCTGCAGGAGCAGGGCGGAGGCATGGGCACGGATAAGGACACGGATAAGGACACGGATAAGGCCGCGCCAGCGTTTCAGGCCGACGCCCTTTTGCCCCCGGTTTCCCCTTCGGTTGCGGCCAGCGCCAGCGCTGGCGGGCCGTCAGCATCCTGGGAAAGCGCCCTGGAGGCCGATGCCCTGGCCTTGCTGGCCAGCGGCCGCAGCGATGTCTGGGATGTGCTGACGCGTCGATTTGAATCCTGCCTGATCCAGACGGCGCTGGCCACCACACATGGCCGCCGCATCGAGGCCGCCCACCGGCTGGGCATTGGGCGCAACACCATCACGCGCAAGATTCAGGAACTCGGGCTGGAATAAAAACGGGGCGCTGGCAGCGCCCCGTTTTCGTATTCAAAATACCCGTCAGCTTTTGCCGCTCTTGCTCTTGCTGCTGGCCTGTCCGCCTTTTCGGCCTGCCTCACGGGCCTCTTCGGAGGTGAACTCGTGGGCGTGGCCGCTTTTGTGGGCGGCCTTCCCTCCCTCCTTGGCAATGGCGCGCTGGCGCTCAGGATCCATCGCCGCAAAACCGCGCTCGGATTTGGGGCTGGGGCTGAGTTTCGTGCCTTGTTTATCACCTTGATTGCTGGAAGTCATGGGACTTTCTCCTTCAGGAAAAATGCGTGGAACAGACACTATCGCCTGCCACCGTGCAAATCTAAAGGATGAAGCGGGCTGACTTTGTCAGTATTGCCGGGATAGTTGGTGTAGGACAAGCTGCGCAATTCAGCCCCGCGCCACGGGGCGGCTGGCGTCGCTGCACCAATCGCTCCAGCTGCCCGCGTAGAGGGCGCTTCGTCCCAGACCGGCGACTTCCATTGCAATCAGGTTGGGCAGGGCGCTGACACCGCTGCCGCAGTGATGCACGACACGGGCCGGGTCGCGCTCGCCCAGCAGTGCCTCAAATTCGGCCTTGAGCTGTTCGGCGGGCTTGAACTTGCCATCCGGCGTGAAGTTTTGGCCGAAAGGCCGGTTCAGGGCGCCGGGGATGTGACCTGCGACCGGGTCCAGCGGTTCGATTTCGCCCTTGAAGCGCGGTGTGGCTCGGGCGTCGATCAGGGTCTGGGTTGGGCGTTCGAGCTGGGCGGCGACGCTCTGGGCATCCACCAGCCGCACCAGCGGGGTCGCGAGCTGGAAATGGGTCTGGAAATGCGCGGCTTCTTCGCCGTTGCTGACTTGACCGCCCGCCGCCTGCCAGGCCTGCAGACCGCCGTCGAGCACGGCCACCTTGTCGTGACCGGCCCATTTGAGCATCCACCACAGGCGCCCGCAGTAGTTGGCGCCGTTGCGGTCATAGACGACGGCCTGCATGCCGTTGGCCAGTCCCACGCTGGACAGCCAGATGGCAAAGCGTTCGAGGTTGGGCAGCGGATGGCGCCCGCCCGAGGCCGGGGCATCGGCGCCGCTGGCGGTGATGACGCCGTGCGGGCCGGGGACGCCGTGTTTGGCGCTCAGGGCTGTGTCCAGGTCGGCGTAAACAGCGCCGGGAATGTGCGCGCTCAGGTACTGCTGCTGACCGGCGTGGGGCTGCATCAGGTCAAAACTGCAGTCAAACACCCGCACGCCCTGGCCGCTGGCCATCAGGGCTTGCAGTTGTGCGGCGGAAATCAAGGTGGTGTAGTTCATGGTTGTTGTGCTGCGTCAGTCGGCAGCCGTTTCTTTTTAAATCGTCTGGGTGGTCTTGCTGGCGCCCATTTCGCGGCGGTACCACTCGTGAAAATGCTGCATGCCGTCTTCCATCGGGCTTTGGTAGGGGCCGAACTCGTTGTCGCCGCGCTGCAAGAGCGCCTTGCGGCCCGCGTCCATGCGCAGCGCCAGTTCGTCGTCCTCGATGCAGGTTTCCATGTAAGCGGCCTGCTGGGCCTGCATGAATTCTGGCTCGAAGGCGCAGATTTCCTCGGGGTAGAAAAATTCGACCACGTTGAGCGTCTTGTCCGGCCCCTGCGGGTGCAGTGTGCTGACCACCAGCGTGTGCGGATACCACTCGATCATGATGTGCGGGTAGCAGGTGAGCCAGACTGCGCCGTATTTTGGCTGCTCGCCCTTGCGGTACTGCAGCACCACGTCGTGCCATTTTTTATACACATCGCTGCCGGGCTTGCCCAGCTTGTCGGACACGCCCACGGTCTGCACCGAATAGTTGGGCGCCAGCTCCCAGCGCAGGTCGTCGGTGGTGACAAAGCCGCTCAGGCCGGGGTGGAAGGGGCCGACGTGGTAGTCCTCCAGATAGACCTCGATAAAGGTCTTCCAGTTGTAGTTGCACTGGTGCAGCTCGACTTTGTTGAGCTGGTAGCCGGAAAAATCCAGATCCGCCATGTGGCTCATGGAGGCCATCTCGGCGGCGATGTCGCGGCCATTGTCTTCAAAGATCAGGCCGTTCCAGGTGGTGGTCTTGTAGCGGTTCAAATTCAGGCAGGGATCGACTTCAAAGTGGGGCGCGCCGATCAGCTCGCCCGCCGTGTTGTAGGTCCAGCGGTGCAGCGGGCAGACGATGCTGGCGCCGGTGTTGCCCCGGCCCTTGAGCATGGTTGCCTGGCGGTGGCGGCAGACGTTGGAGATCAGTTCAATGCCCGAGGCGTTGCGCACCAGCGCGCGGCCTTCGCCCTCGTGGGGCAGGGCGTAGTAGTCGCCCAGATTGGGCACCGCCAGCTCGTGGCCGAGGTAGCGCGGTCCGCTGGCAAACAGCTTTTGCTGCTCGCGCTGGAACAGGCTGGGGTCGAAATAGCTGGAAACGGGGAGCTGGCTGGTGGCCTGCAACAGGCGAAGACTTTTATCAGGCATTAATTTCTCTCGACATGCCCCAAGCGCCTAAAACTGGCCAGAGGCAGGTGAAAAACCAAGTAAATAGGCAAGCTGTGTGACAGCCCACGGGTGAAAAACCCCCGAAACCACTGGCACTGGCTGCGCAAGGCGGGAGCCGGCATCGGGAAAAGGGCTCGATTCTACCCGTGCAGCTTATTTTTCAAGCGCTTTTGTCGCCGCCACGGGACGCTCTTTGGCCATGCGTTGCCGCAAGCCCGCATGAGCGCTTGCTGTAACCGCCTAAAATCACCTTTTTCCTCTCAATCTCATGGCCCCAAGTTCTCCTTCTACCGCTTCGTCCGATGCTTTGCCTGGTGACGCAGCCGCTCCGGCCTTGCCCGACACCTATGAGGCTGCACTGCAGGAGCTTGAAGGACTGGCCAGCCGCCTGGGCTCCGGCCAGTTGCCGCTCGATCAGCTGCTCAGCGGCTACCAGCGCGGCGCGCAGTTGCTGGCGTTTTGCCGGGCCAGGCTGCAGGCCGTGGAAAACCAGATCAAGGTGCTTGAAGGCACCGAACTCAAGTCCTGGACCCAAGCGTCATAAGCTTGGCGTTCCCTGTCATCAACGGCCTGACGGCCTCACCGCCCTAGCGCAAGAGACCCTGATTTTGAATGCCCCTGAAAAATCTCCTTTGTTCAGCCTGAGCGCCTGGAGCGCCCGGCAACTGGTCCGCATTGAGCAGGCCTTGTCAAGCTGGGTCGCCGCTTCCCCTGGCTCGCCCACGCCTGCCGCGCTGGTTGAGGCGATGCGCTACGCCGTGCTTGATGGCGGCAAGCGTCTGCGCCCGCTCCTGGTGCTGGCCGCCTGCGAAGCGGCTAATGGAGCGGCCAATGGCAACGCGCAGGCGGCGCTGCGCCCGGCCTGCGCGGTCGAGCTGATTCACGCCTACTCACTGGTGCATGACGACATGCCCTGCATGGACAACGACGTGCTGCGCCGGGGCAAGCCCACGGTGCATGTCCAGTTTGGCGAGGCGCAGGCGCTGCTGACCGGCGACGCGCTGCAGGCGCTGGCTTTTGAGCTGCTCACGCCCGAAGACGGCTCGCTGGACGCCGCCACGCAGGCCGCCTTGTGCCGGATTCTGGCCCAGTCGGCCGGTTTTCAGGGCATGGCGGGCGGCCAGGCGATTGACCTGGCCAGCGTCGGCCTGCCTTTGAACTCTGAGCAGCTCCATGCCATGCACCGCCTCAAGACCGGCGCGCTGCTGCAGGCCAGCGTGATGATGGGCGCGGCCTGCGGCACGGCCTCGCCAGCGGCGCTGAGCGCGCTGCGCGACTACGGCGCGGCCATCGGCCTGGCCTTTCAGGTCGTCGATGACGTGCTGGACGTGACCGCCGACGCCGCCACGCTGGGCAAAACCGCCGGCAAGGACGCAGCCCAAGACAAGCCCACCTTTGTTTCGCTGATGGGGCTGAGCGCCTCGCAGGACTACGCCCGGCAGCTGCTGGCGCAAGCCCTTTCCAGCCTTCAGGCCAGCGGGCTTGAAAATACCCGGGCGCTGCAGGCGCTGGCCGATATGCTGGTCAACCGCAAGCACTAAGGCGCCCGCACGCCCCGCTTCAACCCATTACTACTGCCATGTACTCCTTGCTTGAAACTATCCACAGCCCCGCCGACTTGCGCCTGCTGCCGCGCGCCCAGCTCAAGGCGCTGGCCGACGAGCTGCGCGCCTATGTGATCGACAGCGTTTCCAAAACCGGCGGCCATCTCAGCTCCAATTTGGGCACGGTTGAGCTGACCGTGGCGCTGCACTACGTCTTCAACACGCCCGATGACCGGCTGGTCTGGGATGTGGGCCACCAGACCTATCCGCACAAAATTCTCACCGGGCGGCGCGAGCGCATGGGCAGCCTGCGCCAGTTGGGCGGCCTGTCGGGCTTTCCGCGCCGCGACGAGAGTGAATACGACACCTTCGGCACCGCGCATTCCTCGACCTCGATTTCTGCCGCGCTGGGCATGGCGCTGGCCGCCGAACTCAAAGGCGAAAACCGCAATTCCATCGCCATCATCGGCGACGGCTCCATGAGCGCGGGCATGGCCTTTGAAGCGCTGAACAACGCGGGCGTGCATGACCACTGCAAGTTGCTGGTCGTGCTCAACGACAACGACATGAGCATCAGCCCGCCGGTGGGCGCCTTGAACCGCCACCTGGCCCAGCTGATGAGCGGGCGCTTTTACGCCTCGGCGCGCCATGTGGGTAAAAAAGTGCTGCAGGTGGCCCCGCCGCTGCTGGAGCTGGCCAAGCGCCTCGAATCCCACGCCAAAGGGATGGTGGTACCGGCCGCGCTGTTTGAAAGTTTCGGCTTCAACTACATCGGCCCAATTGACGGCCATGATCTGGAATCGCTGGTGCCGACGCTGGAAAACATCAGGCACCTGATGGCCAGCGGCGCCGGTCCGCAGTTCCTGCACGTGGTGACGAAAAAAGGCCAGGGCTACAAGCTGGCCGAAGCCGACCCGATTGCCTACCACGGCCCCGGCAAGTTTGACCCGAGCATGGGCCTGCAAAAGGCCAGCACGCCGGCCAAGCAGACCTTCACCCAGGTCTTTGGCCACTGGCTGTGCGACATGGCCGCGCACGACCCGCGCCTGGTCGGCATCACCCCGGCGATGCGCGAAGGCTCGGGCATGGTCGAATTCCATCAGCGTTTTCCGGCGCGCTACCACGATGTTGGCATTGCCGAGCAGCATGCGGTGACGTTTGCCGCTGGCATGGCCTGCGAGGGGCTCAAACCCGTCGTGGCGATTTATTCGACGTTCCTGCAGCGCGGCTACGACCAGCTGATTCACGACGTGGCGCTGCAGAACCTGCCGGTGGTGTTCGCGCTGGACCGCGCCGGACTGGTCGGCGCTGACGGCGCGACCCACGCGGGCGCCTATGACATTCCTTACCTGCGCTGCATTCCCAACATGAGCATCGCCTGCCCGGCGGACGAAAACGAATGCCGCAAGCTGCTGTCGTCGGCGTTTGAGCAGAACCACCCGGTGGCCGTGCGCTACCCGCGCGGCGCGGGCGCTGGTGTGCCGACCGAAGCCGGGCTGGCGTCGCTGCCCTTCGGCAAGGGCGAGATCCGCCGCGAAGGCAGCCGCATCGCCATTCTGGCTTTCGGCACGCTGCTGTACCCGGCGCTGCAGGCGGCTGAAAAGCTCGGTGCTACGGTGGTTAACATGCGCTGGGCCAAGCCGCTGGACACCGAGCTGCTGCTGCAAATCGCCGCCCGCCATGAGGCGCTGGTGACGGTGGAAGAGGGCGCCATCATGGGCGGCGCGGGCAGCGCTGTCGGCGAAGCGCTGCAGGCCGCAGGCGTCGTCAAGCCGCTGCTGCAGCTGGGGCTGGAAGACGCTTTCATCGAGCATGGCGAGCACGCGCACTTGCTGGCACTGCAGGGGCTGGACGCGGCGGGCATTGAGGTAGCCATCCGGGCGCGTTTTGGCGCGCCGCCTGAGGCTGATCTGGCCCCCATGCTGGTACATAAGTTGGTAGCCTGAGCGGGCGCTGGCGTGTTGTTTGCGGCGCCAATTTTCTTGTTCCACACATTTAACTGTATCGATGGCTAGAATGATTTCCATGGCAACCAAACCCCCCAAAATTCCGGCCCCCGCCATCCGCCCGAAGAATCCCGATGGCGGTGAATCGGTGGTGCTGGAGCGGCGCCCGCAAAAAACCAAGCCGCCGCAGATGCATCAGGTGGTGCTGCTCAATGATGACTACACGCCGATGGAGTTTGTCGTGGTGGTGATCCAGGAGTTCTTCAACAAGGACCGGGAGACCGCCACGCAGATCATGCTGAAAATTCATCTGGACGGCAAAGGCATTTGCGGCGTCTTCTCCAAGGATGTGGCGGCCACCAAGGTCGATCAGGTGACCGAAGTGGCGCGAAAAAATGGCCATCCGCTGCAGTGTGTTTCTGAACCCATTGAATAATCGCAAAACCGGCCAATATTCTCTTCAGTAAAGTATCTCTTCAAGCAAGCCGAAAGGAAAATCTATGATTGCCCAGGAATTAGAAGTCAGCTTGCACATGGCCTTTGTCGAAGCACGTCAGCAGCGCCACGAGTTCATCACCGTTGAGCACCTGCTGCTGGCCTTGCTGGACAACCCCAGTGCAGCAGAAGTATTGCGCGCCTGTTCCGCCAATATTGACGATTTGCGCAAGTCGCTTGCCAATTTCATCAAGGACAACACGCCGCAGGTCGCGGGCAGCGATGAGGTGGACACGCAGCCCACACTGGGTTTCCAGCGCGTGATTCAGCGCGCCATCATGCATGTGCAGTCCACCGGCAGCGGCAAGAAGGAAGTCAACGGCGCCAATGTGCTGGTGGCGATTTTTGGCGAAAAAGACTCCCACGCGGTGTACTACCTGCACCAGCAGGGCGTCACGCGCCTGGATGTGGTCAACTTTATCGCCCACGGCATCAAAAAAAGCGATCTGCCCGAGCCCACCAAGACCGGCGAGACAGCAGCTGAAAATGAAGAAGGCGCCGAGAAAAACGAAAAAGCCTCCCCGCTGGAGCAGTACACCGTCAACCTGAACCAATTGGCCAAAGACGGCAAGATTGACCCGCTGATCGGGCGCCACTACGAAGTCGAGCGCGTTATTCAAATCCTGTGCCGCCGCCGCAAAAACAACCCGCTGCTGGTAGGCGAGGCGGGCGTGGGCAAAACGGCGATTGCCGAGGGCTTGGCCTGGCGCATCACACAAAAGGACGTGCCGGAAATCCTGGCCGAAGCCAACGTCTATTCGCTCGACATGGGCGCGCTGCTGGCGGGCACCAAGTACCGGGGCGACTTCGAGCAGCGCCTCAAGGGCGTTCTCAAGGCGCTGAAGGACAAGCCCAATGGCGTTTTGTTCATTGACGAAATTCACACGCTCATTGGTGCCGGTGCAGCCTCGGGCGGCACGCTGGACGCGTCCAATCTGCTCAAGCCGGCCCTGAGTTCGGGCCAGCTCAAGTGCATTGGCGCCACCACCTTCACCGAATACCGGGGCATCTTTGAAAAAGACGCGGCCCTGTCACGGCGCTTCCAGAAAGTCGATGTGGTTGAGCCGACAGTGGCCGAAACCGTCGATATTCTCAAGGGCCTGAAATCGCGCTTTGAAGAGCATCACGGCGTGAAATACGCGCTGGCGGCGCTGCAGGCGGCGGCCGAGTTGAGCGCCAAGTACATCAACGACCGCCATTTGCCCGACAAGGCGATTGACGTGATCGACGAGGCGGGTGCGGCCCAGCGGATTTTGCCGCCCTCCAAGCGCAAGAAAACCATCACTAAAACGGAGGTGGAAGATATTGTGGCCAAGATCGCCCGCATCCCGCCCGCCAACGTCTCCAGTGATGACCGGGGCAAGCTCAAAACGCTGGAGCGCGACCTGAAAAGCGTGGTGTTCGGCCAGGACAAGGCGCTTGATGTGCTGGCGTCTTCCGTCAAGATGGCGCGCTCGGGGCTGGGCAAGGAAGACAAGCCGATTGGCTCCTTCCTGTTCTCCGGCCCGACCGGCGTCGGCAAGACCGAAGCGGCCAAGCAACTGGCCTACATCATGGGCATCGAGCTGATCCGCTTTGACATGTCCGAGTACATGGAGCGCCACGCCGTGAGCCGCCTGATTGGCGCGCCTCCGGGCTATGTTGGTTTTGACCAGGGCGGCCTGCTGACAGAGGCCGTGACCAAGAAGCCGCACTGCGTGTTGCTGCTCGACGAAATCGAAAAAGCGCATCCGGACATCTTCAACGTGCTGCTGCAGGTCATGGACCACGGCACGCTGACGGACAACAACGGGCGCAAGGCCGATTTCCGCAACGTCATCATCATCATGACAACCAATGCGGGCGCCGAGACGATGAACAAGGCGACCATCGGTTTCACCAACCCGCGCGAGGCGGGCGACGAGATGGCCGACATCAAGCGCCTGTTCACGCCCGAGTTCCGCAACCGCCTGGACGCGGTGGTGAGCTTCAAGGCGCTCGACGAGGTGGTGATTCTGCGCGTGGTGGACAAGTTCCTGCTGCAGCTGGAGACCCAACTGGCCGAGAAGAAGGTGGAAGTGACCTTCACCGACGCGCTGCGCAAGTACCTGGGCAAGAAGGGTTTTGACCCGCTGATGGGCGCGCGTCCGATGCAGCGTTTGATTCAGGACACGATTCGCCGGGCATTGGCCGACGAGTTGCTGTTTGGCCGCCTGACCGATGGCGGGCGCCTGACCGTCGATGTCAAGGTCACGACGGGCGAGAAGGGCGTTGAAACGGGCGAAGTCCTGCTCGACATCCAGCCGCTGCCCAAGCGTGAAGGCCGCGCTAAGCCCGAGTCTGAGGCGGCTGAAGCCAGCTGACGCGCAGATTTCCTGAGCGCCGCCTGACAAGGCAATAGCGCTCCAAAAGGCCGGTAGCATCACGCTATCGGCCTTTTTTATTTTCTCAACCACACTGAAATATCTATCATGGCACCTCACACTTTTCTCTGGCACGACTATGAGACTTTCGGCCTTAATCCGAGGCGCGATCGGCCCGCGCAGTTTGCTGGTATTCGTACTGATGCAGAACTCAATGAAATTGGCGAGCCGGTGATGCTGTATTGCCAGCCCGCCAATGACTATTTGCCGGATCCGCAGTCTTGCCTAATTACTGGCATCACGCCGCAGCATTGCCTTGAACACGGCTTACCGGAGCACGCATTTGCCGCACAGATCGAGCAGCTGCTGGCCCAGCCCGGCACCATCGGCGTGGGCTACAACACGATTCGCTTTGATGACGAGGTGACGCGCTTCATGTTCTGGCGCAACCTGATTGACCCCTATGCGCGGGAATGGCAAAACGACTGTGGCCGCTGGGATTTGCTCGATGTCGTGCGCATGGCTTACGCGCTGCGGCCCGAGGGTATTGAGTGGCCGCTGACGGGCGAGGGCAAGCCCAGTTTCAAGCTCGAAGACCTGGCCCGCGCCAACGGCCTGCTGCACGAGACGGCGCACGACGCGCTGTCGGATGTGCGCGCCACCATTGCGCTGGCGCGGCTGATCCGCACGGCGCAGCCCAAGTTGTTTGATTTTTGCCTGGGGTTGCATAAAAAAGACCGCGTGATTGACGAGCTGGGCCTGCCCGCGACCCTGAAAAACTGCCGTCCGTTCTTGCATGTTTCCGGCATGTTTTCACCCGAGCGCGGTTGTCTGGCCATCATGTTTGCGCTGGCCAGCCATCCGAGCAACAAGAATGAAATTCTTGCCTGGGATTTGGCTCACGACCCGAGCGAGCTGGCTCAGCTCGACGTGGCGACGCTGCGCCAGCGGCTGTTTACCAAATCAGCCGATCTTCCGCCAGGCGTGCAGCGTCTGCCGATCAAATCAGTGCATTTAAACAAGTCACCAATGGTTGTACGTAATCTACATGTTTTAAATTCAAAAATGGAAACCAAATGGGGTATCAACATAAATTTAGCCCTAAAAAATGCAGAAGTCGCCGCCAATCTGCCCGACATGAACGCCATCTGGCCACAAGTTTTCCAACGACCAAGAGACGATCAGCCACTTGATGTCGATGAAGACCTCTACGGCGGATTCATCGGCAACGCCGACCGACGACGACTCCATCAACTGCTGGCGATGTCACCGGCAGAACTGGCACACAGCCGCACCGGTTTTGACGATCCCCGGCTAAAAACAGTGCTGTTTCGCTACCGAGCCAGAAACTTTACAGAAACTTTGTTACAAGATGAACGCGAAAGCTGGAATGCTCACCGCATCGCCAGATTGCTCGAAGGCGAGGGTGGGACACGCAATGTCGATGCACTTTTTTCCGCCATTGACAGCTTGTCAGAAACGGCTGATGAGCGGGGCGAGGCAATTCTTGGCGCACTTTACGATTACGCCGAGGCGATTGCGCCTGAAATTTGATAGAAATCGGCGAGCCACTGGCTGGCTCACGCCGGAAGAATGGCCGGAAATACAGCCCCCGCCTGTTTTGACGACCACGGCGGGTATTTCTCCATCACGCTCTGAAAAAGTGGGCTGATTTCCCAACGTATCAGCCAGCCCCGTAACCGAGGCCAGGTTTGCGCGTCAAACCAAGTTTGATCCGTATGCGCAAACTGGCGCACAAAAGGCAAAATAGCCATGTCAGCCAGACTTGGCGTCGAACCAAAAAGCCAGTCATGCGGCGTCAGTAATATTTCCAGCCCCCACAGCCATGCTGCGCCGCTGGCGCGGTGGATTTGTGAAAACGCACCGGTATCGCCGCCTTGTTCCTGGATATAGCGATTCGGGTATTTATAGCGATCCAGATGGTGTTTGAACAGGCTGTCATTGGTCGTAATTAGCGCCTGCATGGTTTGAAGCGTGCCGTGTTGCGGTGCGAGCCAGGCCTCTGGGTCGTGCCGCAGCAAGGCCCAGAGCATGATCTTCAGACTTTCGTCAACAACCGTTCCATCCGGTGTGACCAGCACCGGCACCGTCGCTTTGGGTGACGCCGCGAACATTTCCGGCGCCTTGTTTTTCAACACCATTTCGCGCAACTCGCATTGCTGGCCGCTGACGGCCAAGGCCAGGCGGGCGCGCATCGCATAAGGACAGCGCCTAAAGGAATACAGCACCGGCAGCGGCCCGCAAGCCAAAAGACCGGATGGCACCGCAATCACCACGCGCCTTCAGTCGCTAATGCCGGGCTGGCGCACGCCAATATGCCCGCGCTTGGTAGCTTCAGCCAATTCGACCTGGCGCTGGCGCTCGCGGTAGCCCTGTTTCTGGGCCTCGGTAGTGTTGGCGTGGCAGTGCGCGCAGCTCACGCCCAGTTCATAAAGCGGCGACTGCCGGTCTTGGGCGCTCAAAGGGTCGCGGCAGGAGCGGCAAAGGGTGAAATCACCTTGCGCCAGCCCGTGACCGACGGAGACACGCTCGTCAAACACAAAGCATTCCCCTTTCCAGCGGCTTTGCGCCTGCGGCATGGTTTCCAGGTATTTCAGAATGCCGCCTTCGAGGTGGTAAACCTCCTCAAAACCCTTGCTGCGCAGCAAGGCCGTGGATTTTTCGCAGCGTATGCCGCCGGTGCAAAACATGGCGACTTTGGGCTTTTTGCCATCGACCGGGGCGAGTTTGCCGCCTTCGGTCATTTGCTGATCCACCCAGCCCGGAAGTTCTGAAAAGCTGTGCGTCGCCGGGTTGATGGCGCCTTCAAACGTGCCTATGGACACCTCGTAATCGTTGCGCGTATCGACCAGCACCAACGCCGGGTCATCGAGCAGCCGGTTCCAGTCCTGCGGCTTGACATACTCGCCCGCCATCAGCGCAGGATGAACATCGGGCACGCCCAGCGTGACGATTTCGCGCTTGAGCCTGACTTTCATCCGATAAAACGGCATCTGGGCGGCGTGCGCCTCCTTGTGCTCCAGGCTGGCCAGGCGCGCGTCGCTGCGCAAATAGGCGAGCACGGCATGGATACCTTCGGCTTTTCCGGCAATCGTGCCGTTGATGCCTTCAGGGGCCAGCAGCAGCGTGCCTTTGACGCCGTGGGCTTCGCAGCAAGCCAGCAGCGGCGCCTGGAGTTCGGCAAAGTCGGGCAGTTCGACAAATTTGTACAGTGCAGCGGTCAGGAAGTCAGGCATGGGTGATGTAAGGGGGAGAGAGATAAATCCCATCCTAACGGTTTGGCCGACCGGCATTGCAAGGCTTGCCCGAATCATCCGCACGGGCTGGGGTTTTGTCCGCTGGGGCTGACAGACAGAGCAGTTTCAACGCCACACAATGACTCAAGCCGAATTTAAAAGGAAAACCCCAACGCTGATGCCGGGGCGGCGCACTTCACATGTCACTGATCATGTCTAAAAGTCTGACCCGGCTCTGGATCAAGAGCATCAGGCGCCTGAGCAAAGCCCAGCAGGCGCAGGGCAGAAAACTGCTCAAGAGCCTGATCCTCAAACCGGCGCGTACCCCGGCGCTGCCGCGCGCCAAGCCTGTCAAGCGCGCCACACCGATCAAGCCGGTCAGGGTTGCGCCTGCAAAAGCGCGCAAGCCAGCTGCGCCGACTCTCAGCCCCCCAGAGCTGGCCGGATTGCCGGGAAAGTGGCAAAAATCGTTTTTTGCTCTGCCCGGCGCGGGGACGTTTGCCCCGGCCCGGCGCCTGCTGTACTGGCTGTATGTGCCTTCGGGCGTGGCCCAGGCGTCCCGGCCGCTGGTCGTGATGCTGCACGGCTGCCAGCAAACAGCGAGCGACTTTGCCGCCTCCACCCGCATGAACCAGCTGGCCGAGCGCAAGGGCTTTGCGGTGCTGTACCCCCAGCAGTCGCTGGCCAGCGATTCGCACCGCTGCTGGCACTGGTACAAGCACGCCACCCAGCAGGGGCTGGGCGACGTTGAACTGATTGCCGGCCTGATTTCCCAGGTGCAGGCCAAGCATCGGTTTGATACTTCCCGCACTTATGTGGCGGGCATTTCCGCCGGGGCGGGGCTGGCGGCGATTCTGGGCCTGCGCTACCCACAGCTGATTGCCGCGCTTGGCCTGCATTCAGCGCCGGTGTACGGCACCAGCGACTCGGCCATGAGCGGCTTCAAGGCCATGCAGCAAGGCTCCGGCCTGACTTACCGGGAATCGGCGAACCACTTTTTTGCCGGCCAGCCGCAGTTTCCCGGTATGCCCGTGATGCTGCTGCATGGTCGGCGCGACGCGGTGGTGCGGCCCGTCAACGCGGACCAGCTGGCGGCGCAGTTTTTAATCGTCAACAGCGCTTTCATTACCAGCCCCGTACCCGTGCAGCGCAGCTATGCGGCGCGCCAGGGCGGGCGCAGCCCGAGGCACGGCTACCAGACGGCCACCTACTATGCCGGTCGCAAGCCGCACCTGGTGAAATGCGAGATCGACTCGCTCGGCCACGCCTGGAGCGGCGGCGACGGGGAAATGTCTTTCAGCGCGCCTGAAGGTCCGGACGCAACGGCGCTGATGTGGACCTTCTTTTCGCGCCAGCAGCGTTTGCCGCTGGCGCTTTAAAAGCGGGGTCCGCTGGCCTTGGGGTCAAGCAGCTCGGGGAACTGCGGGCTTGATTGCAGGCTTTTGCGCTCCAGCCGGTCTTCGAGCTCGCCCATGTAGGCGGCCATCGCATTGTCCATCTGCTCCATGCGGGCCAGCAGGACTTTTTCCTGCGCCTGAAAACGCGCTTCCAGCACTGTGTCCATGACGGCTTCGCGCTGGCGTTCTTCCTGGGCTTGGGATTCCAGAAAACTGCGCAGCTCGGTAAAGCGCGATGCCTCTGCCTTGTCAGCCAGGTCACGCTGGGCGGTGAGTTCGCGGGTGTGGGTCCGGTTTTCGAGCATGTTCTTGCTTTGCGTGTACAGCGCGTTGGCCAGGAAACCCACGGCCAGCACAATCAGCAGCAGCAGCATGACCAGCCCCAGCGGCACCTCAATGGTGCTCAGGCCCAGGTTCAGCACGCTGGGACGGGTGAACTCGCCCAGATTCAGCACAACAAACCCGGCTAGCAGCAAAATAAAAACGATTAAAAGAAGAGTGCGAAGGCGCATGCCGGGCTCCTGAAAAAGTTATAAAAATTGACCGCAGCACAAGCGTCAAATTATGGACGATGGGATGCATAGGCGCTGTGGGACAATTTCGTTCCTTAGCGTCATCATGCGCGGGGCCAGCCTCCTGGCCTTGCCGGCCCTAAAACTCCTCATTGACCATGCAAAAAATCATTCGCCAGCTTGCCGTTGACATCCAGGCCCAGGAACACCAGGTCAAGGCGGCCGTGGAGCTGCTCGACGGCGGTGCCACGGTGCCCTTCATTGCGCGCTACCGCAAAGAGGCCACCGGCGGGCTCGACGATATTCAATTGCGCGAGCTGGAATACCGGCTTGGCTATCTGCGCGAGCTGCAGGAGCGCCGCCAGGCCATTTTGAAGAGCATTGACGAGCAGGGCAAGCTCACGCCGCAGCTACGCGCCGCCATTGAACAAGCCACGACCAAGCAGGATCTGGAAGACCTGTATCTGCCCTACAAGACCAAACGCCGCACCAAGGGCCAGATGGCGCGTGAAGCGGGCCTGGAGCCGCTGGCCGACGCATTGTTCGCCAACCCGTTGCTGGTGCCAGCTGACGAGGCCGCCGCGTATGTGAAAACCGAAAAGAACGAGGCGGGCGACGACTTCACCACCGTGCAGGCGGTGCTGGATGGCGTGCGCGACATTCTGAGCGAGCGCTGGGCCGAAGATGCGGCGCTGGTGCAGCTGCTGCGCCAATGGCTCTGGAGCGAAGGGCTGTTTTCTTCCAAACTGGTCAGCGGCAAGGATGAAAACCATCCGGACAATGCCAAATTCCGCGATTATTTTGATTACGACGAGCCGCTCGGCCGCGTGCCCTCGCACCGGGCGCTGGCGGTGTTCCGGGGCCGGGGGCTGGAAATTCTGGACGCCAAGCTGGTGCTGCCGCCACCGCCCGAAGCGGTTCAGCCCCAAACTGGAAAATCCGGCTCGGTCGTTTCGCTGGCCGAGGGAAAAATCGCGCTGCATCTGGGCTGGGGCCACAAGGCGCGCCCGGCGGACGATTTGATCCGTAAATGTGTGGCCTGGACCTGGCGCGTCAAGCTCAGCCTGTCGCTGGAGCGCGATCTGTTCACCCGCCTGCGTGAGGACGCCGAAAAAGTCGCCATTAAAGTGTTTGCCGACAACCTGCGCGATTTGCTGCTGGCCGCGCCGGCTGGCCCGCGCGTGGTGATGGGGCTGGACCCCGGCATCCGCACCGGCGTGAAGGTGGCAGTGGTCGATAGCACCGGCAAGCTGGTGGAAACGGCCACCGTCTATCCGCACGAGCCACGCCGCGACTGGGACGGCTCATTGCACATTCTGGCCAAGCTGTGCGAAACGCACGGCGTCAATTTAATCGCCATCGGCAACGGCACGGCCAGCCGCGAAACCGACAAGCTGGCCGCTGATCTGATCAAAATCATGTCAAAAACGGCTCAAGCGCAGGCAGTGCATGCGCAAGCGACTATCGACAAGGTGGTCGTCAGCGAGGCGGGCGCGTCTGTCTATTCAGCCAGCGAATTTGCATCGCAGGAAATGCCCGATGTCGATGTCAGCCTGCGCGGCGCCGCCAGCATTGCCCGGCGGCTGCAAGACCCGCTGGCCGAGCTGGTCAAAATCGACCCCAAATCCATCGGCGTCGGCCAGTACCAGCATGACGTGAACCAGAGCGATCTGGCGCGCAGCCTCAGCGCCGTGGTGGAAGACTGCGTCAACAGCGTCGGCGTGGACCTGAACACCGCCAGCGTGCCGCTGCTGGCGCGCGTGTCGGGCCTGAGCCAGACCGTCGCCAAGTCGGTGGTGCGCTGGCGCGATGCGAATGGCGCGTTTGCCAGCCGCGCCGATTTGCTGAAAGTCACGGGGCTGGGCGCCAAGACATTTGAGCAAAGCGCGGGCTTTCTGCGCCTGCGCAACAGCTCCAATCCGCTGGACATGACCGGCGTCCATCCGGAAACTTATTCGGTTGTGGAAAAAATCATCGCGCACACCGGCCGACCGGTGGCCGAGTTGATGGGCCGCGCGGAGATGCTCAAGACGCTCAGCCCCGAGCTGTTTGCGAATGAAAAGTTCGGCGTCATCACGGTCAGGGACATTCTGGCCGAGCTGGAAAAACCCGCCCGCGACCCGCGCCCGGACTTCAAGGTGGCGCGCTTCAACGAGGGCGTGGAAGCTATCCAGGATTTGAAAGAAGGCATGCTGCTGGAAGGCACGGTCAGCAATGTGGCGGCTTTTGGCGCCTTCATCGACATCGGCGTGCATCAGGACGGGCTGGTGCATGTGAGCCAGCTGTCGCACAAGTTCGTCACCGATGCCCGCGAAGTGGTCAAAACCGGCGACATCGTCAAGGTGCGCGTGACCGAGGTCGATGTGGCGCGCAAGCGTATCGGCTTGAGCATGAAGCTGGACGCCGCACCGCCCAGGCGCGATGGTCCGCGTGACAACCGCTTTGAAGGTGCGGGGCGCGATCAGCGCGGCGGGCAAAACCAGGGTAGCGGCGCTGCTGGCATACGCACCAATGCGCCTCAGCCCCCGGCGGGCACCGCGATGGCCTCGGCTTTCAGCAAGCTCGCCGGGCTGAAGAAATAGGCCAGCCCCATGCATTTCAAAGCGCCGCAAAGCCTGCTGACGCCCGCCATGCGCGATGTAATCAGCCGCATGGCGCGCGCCGCCCGTGCGCCGTTTCACACCTTGAGCGTTGCCCAGGCCCGCGCCGCCTACGAGTCCGCATCAGGCGTGCTGGAGATTTCCAAGCCGGTATTAGGCCGGGTCGAAGACTTCAGCATTCCAGCGCGTGACGGTTACGCCTTGCCCGCCCGGCTGTATGCACCTTCGCACGAAAAGCTGCCGGTGCTGCTGTATTTTCACGGGGGAGGGTTCACGATTGGCAGCATTGCCACACATGATGTGTTGTGCCGCCAGCTTAGTCATTTGGCGGGCTGCGCCGTGATGTCGCTGGACTACCGGCTGGCGCCCGAGCACCAATTCCCCACAGCGGCCAACGATGCCTGGGACGCGCTGCAGTGGCTGGCCGCATATGCCACAAGCTTGGGGCTGGCCAATCACCTGGCCGTCGGCGGCGACAGCGCAGGCGGCACGCTGGCCGCCATGAGCGCCATCATGGCGCGGGATGCGGGCCTGAAACTGGCTTTGCAGTTGCTGTTTTATCCCGGCTGCGCCGCACACCAGGACATGGCTTCACACCGCCGGTTTGGCCAGGGCTTTGTGCTGGAGGAGGCTGACATCCACTGGTTTTTCAGCCACTACCTGCGCAGTGCGGCCGACCGGGAAGACTGGCGCTTTGCCCCGCTCATGGCGCCGCATGTCGATGACGTGGCCCCTGTCTGGCTGGGGCTGGCCGAGTGCGATCCGCTGGTTGATGAGGCTTTGCTCTACGGCGACAAGCTGCGCGCCAACGGAGTGACTGTTGATCTGGAAATTTACCGTGGCGTGACCCACGAATTCATCAAGATGGGGCGCATCCTGCCCGAAGCCCGCCATGCCCATGCCGATGCAGCCCGGGCGCTGCGCCATGCCTTTCATTTGAAAATCTGAACTCCTGATTTTCAAACGCTTTCGAGTAGCTGGTAGGGCAGAGCTTGCAGTGTCAAGACCGGGCCTGTGGCACTGCCCAGCGTCAGGCGGCTTTCGCCAGCAGCGCCGACGGCATCAGCCGCAGCGGCAGTTTGCATGGAAACAAGCGCATCAAAACCACCCAGGGGGCTGGCCGCCGCCGCCGCCACCTGCCCGCAGGGCTGCTCCGCATCCAGGGCGTGAAAGACTTCCTGGCCCACGCTAGGCGCTGCGTCCGAATGCACCAGGTACGCGCGGCGCTTGAGCGTGCCACGGTATTGGCTGCGGGCAACGATTTCCTGGCCGGGATAGCAGCCCTTCTTGAAATTCACGCCGCCCACGGATTCGTAATTGAGCATTTGCGGCACAAAGGCTTCAAAAATCGGCTGGCTAATCATGGCAATGCCGGATTGCACATTCAGCCAGTGCCACAGTTCCAGCGCCATCGGCACGCCTTGGGGCGCTGGCGAGCCCGCTGGCGCGCACCACAAGGCGCATGGCTGGCCAGCCCCAGGATACAAAAACACCAGATTTGCCTCCCCACTGTCGATTTTTGTCCAGGCGGGATGAACGCCTGCGGCCAGGGCTTCAAGCGATTCACCGGCCAGGGCTTCAAGCGATTCACCGGCCAGGCCGTACAGCTGGAACTCAGCGCTGGCATCGCTGAGCTTGACCTTGGCGCGCATGACAAACATGGCCAGGCGCTTGAGCGTCGCGGCGAGGATGTCGCGGCTGCACACCAGCACGATTTCCTCCGGGCTGCGCTTGAAGAGCACAAAGCTGGCCTGCATGCGCCCCTTGGCATTGCAAAAAGCGGCCAGCCGGGCTTCGGTCAGGCCAAGCGAGGCTACATCCTGCGTCAATTGACCCTGCAGAAATTTCACGGCATCTTCGCCAACAGCGCGGATCACGCCCAGATGGGGCAGCTCAGTGATGCCGGAAACAGGAAAGGTTGAATTGGAAGTGGTCATGGCTTGTAGGAGGAAATGAGGGGGATGGGCTGAATTATCATAGCCCTGTGCTTGCTGCAAGCGTCGTTTAAAAAGGTGGTTGGTTTGCGTTGTCTCTTTGTAAGTTTGATGAAAGTATTGCTGCTTGCGGTGCTGCTGCTATCGACGGCTTCGCTGTGGTGGGTACACCAGCCCATGTCTTTGCGCCTGCAGCCGGGCAGTCAGGCGCTGGACCTCGATATAGAACCCGGCATACCCGGAAGCAAGGTGGCGGCGGTGATTGTGGCCGGCGGCGTCCAGGTGCCTTTGCCGCTGCTGCAGACCTGGTTCCGCCTCTCAGGCCAGTCGCGGCAAATCAAGGCGGGCAGCTATGAACTGCGACCCGGCATTTCCCCGCGAACCTTGCTAAGCATGCTGGTGCGCGGGGAAGAAACGCTCAAAAGCGTCACGCTGGTCGAGGGCTGGAATTTTTCGCAGGTCCGCCAGGCGCTGCAAAAGGCCGAGAATCTCTCGCCCGATACGGCCAATTTGAGCCCGGACGTCATCATGGAGAAACTGGGCAGGCCGGGTGTTCACCCGGAAGGGCGGTTTTTTCCGGAAACCTACACCTATGCCAAAGGCTCCAGCGATCTGGCCATTCTCCAGCGTGCCGCCCGCATCATGGACAAGCGGCTTGATGCCGCCTGGAGCTTGCGCAGCCTTGATACGCCATTGAAGTCGCCCGAGCAGGCCCTGATTCTGGCCAGCATCGTCGAAAAGGAAACCGGCAAATCGACGGACAGGGGGCTGATTGGCGGCGTTTTCACCAACCGGCTGCGCGTTGGCATGCCGCTGCAGACGGACCCCAGCGTGATTTACGGTCTGGGCGCCACTTTTGACGGCAACCTGCGCAAGCGCGACCTGCAAACCGACACGCCGTACAACACCTACACCCGCAGCGGCCTGCCGCCCACACCGATTTCCATGCCCGGCAAAGCCGCCTTGCTGGCGGCGGTTCAGCCTGAATCAACCAAAGCGCTTTATTTTGTCTCGCGCAACGATGGCAGCGGCGCCAGTCAGTTCAGCGACAACCTGTACGAGCACAACCGTGCCGTCAACAAATACATCAGAGGCCAATAAAATCATGACTCACCACGGCCTTTTCATCAGTTTTGAAGGCATTGACGGTGCCGGAAAATCCACCCATATCACTGCGCTGGCAGACGCCCTCAGGGCCGAGGGCAAAAGCGTCACGCTGACTCGCGAGCCCGGCGGCACACCGCTGGCGGAAAAGCTGCGCGTCATGGTGCTGGGCGACGCGATGGACCCGCTGACCGAGGCGCTGCTGATTTTTGCCGCCCGGCGCGACCACCTGGTGACTGTCATTGCACCGGCCCTGCTGCGCGGCGATGTGGTGCTGTGCGACCGCTTCACCGATGCCACTTTTGCCTACCAGGGGGCTGGCCGGGGGTTTGACCTCAAGGTGCTGGCCACGCTGGAGCAGTGGGTGCAGTCCGATGAAGGACTGCTGGGCGATCCGTCCGGCAACGCGCTAAAGCCCGAAGTCGAGACGGTGATCGAGCCGCACCTGACGCTCTGGTTTGACCTGTCGCCCGAAGGAGCGGCGCTGCGGCTGGCTGGCGCCCGTGTGCCGGATAAATTCGAGTCCCAGCCTGTGGAGTTTTTCAGCCGGGTGGCTGCCGGTTATGCGGCGCGCCAGCTAGGCCATCCTGAGCGTTTTACCCGCATTGATGCGGACCAGCCCCGCGAAGCCGTCTGGCAGGCGGTGCAGCAGGTGTTTGTCGAAAAAGGCTGGCTCAGCAGAGTCAGCGGAGCAGCAGGCGCATGAGTGAGGCTGTCCAGCCCCCGCGTCTGGCGCCCTGGCTGCAAACCCAGCTCGAAAGCCTGCTGACCCAGAATGGCCACGCATGGCTGCTGAGCGGGCCGTCCGGTCTGGGCCAGTTTGAACTGGCGCTGGCGCTGGCGCAGGCTTGGCTGTGCGAGCAGGCCACGCAGCAGGGCGCTTGCGGCCATTGCAGCAGCTGTCATGCGGTGGCGGTGCATACCCACGCCGATCTGTGCATGCTGATGCCGGAAACCTTGTCGCTGGCGCTGGGCTGGCCGCTGGATGAAAAAACCCAGGACGACCTGGATGGCAAGAAACGCAAGCCCAGCAAGGAAATCAAGGTGGATGCGGCCCGCGAAGCGGTGTCGTTTACCCAGTTCACCCGCTCGCGTGGCAGCACCAAGGTCGTTCTGGTGTTTCCGGCCGAGCGCATGAACCACATCACCGCCAACACCCTGCTCAAGACGCTGGAAGAGCCGCCTGGCGCTGTCAAATTCATTCTGGCCACTGAGGCGGCGCACCAGTTGCTACCAACGATACGCAGCCGCTGCCTGGGCCACACCATGATCTGGCCTGATTTTGCGCAGGCGCTGGCCTGGCTGGAAAGTGAAGTGGCGCATCAAGGGGCTGAAAGCGGTTCAAAAAAACCGTCTTCCGCGCCCGCAATGGCTGATTTGCAAACGCTTCTGATCGGCGCTGGCGGACGTCCGTCCGATGCCCTGCGCTGGGCTCAAAACAACCCGCCTGAAGTTGCCGCCAAACATTGGCAGGCACTGCCGCAAGCAATGGCCAAAGGCGATGTCAGCGCCCTGGCCGATTGGGCGCCCGCCCAGGTGGTGGATGCCCTGCAAAAGCTTTGTCATGATGTCTTGGCGCTGCGCATGGGCGCAGCGCCCCGGTTTTTTAGCGTTCAGGATTTGCCTGTGCTGCCGTCTGGCAGGCCGGGGAACACCCCGGCAGCGGCCTTGAATTCCAGCGTGCAGGCATTGACCAGCTGGTCAAAAGAGTTGAACGCCATCGCCCGCACTGTGGAGCATCCCTACCATGCAGGATTGCTGCTGGAGTCCCTGGTCAGCCGCGCCCGAGGGGCGCTCAATGCCCGATAAATTCACCAGAAAGTAAACTAGCGCCATGAGTACAACGCCACCCACCAGTCCGCCTGCCGCTACTGCCCCCCGGCCCAGCATCGTCCAGCTGGCCATCAAGGAAAAAGCGGCCCTCTATGCCGCCTACATTCCCTTATTCAAGGAGGGGGGGATTTTTATTCCTACGCTGCGCGAGTACAACCTGGGAGACGATGTCTATGTCTTGCTGACGATTCCCGATGACATACAGCGCTATCCAGTGGCCGGAAAAGTGGCATGGGTCACGCCGCCGAAAGCTTCAGGAAACCGCACACAAGGTGTGGGTATCCGCTTTCCTGCGGATGAAAAATCACGCATTCTCAAGGTCAAGATTGAACAGATACTTGGCTCCAGCCTGAGTTCCGAAAGACCTACCCAGACCATCTGATGTTTACCGATTCCCATTGCCATTTGAGTTTTCCCGAGCTAAAAGCGCAACTGCCGCAGATCCGTTTAGCCATGCAGGCGGCGCAAGTTGACCGGGCTTTGTGCATTTGCACAACACTGGAAGAGTTTGACGCCGTCCACGAACTGGCTTTGAGCTATGACAATTTCTGGGCCACGGTGGGCGTACACCCGGACAACGAGGATGTACAGGAACCCACCCTTGAAGACTTGCTGCTGCGCGCCAGTTTGCCCAAGGTGGTCGGCATTGGTGAGACGGGGCTGGACTATTACCGCCTGGGTGAGCGCACGCTGGCGGATATGGAATGGCAGCGGGAGCGCTTTCGGGTGCATATCCGTGCGGCCCGGCAGAGCCAGAAGCCGTTAATCATCCACACCCGCAGCGCCTCGCAAGACACGCTGGCAATTTTGAAAGAAGAAAATGAAATTGCAGGGGAGGGCGCTCAGGCCAGGGGCGTGTTTCATTGCTTCACCGAAAGCCTGGAAGTGGCCCGTGCCGCACTGGACCTCGGGTTTTACATTTCATTTTCCGGTATTTTGACTTTTAAAAATGCCTCTGACATCCGGGAAGTTGCCAGTTTTGTGCCGCTGAACCGCATCCTGATCGAGACAGACAGCCCCTATCTGGCGCCCATGCCTTACCGGGGGAAAACCAATAACCCGTCTTACGTGCCGTTTGTGGCGCAGCAAATCGCCCAGATCAAGCAGCAGTCGCTGGAAGTGATTGCCCAGGCTACCAGCTGCAATTTTGAGCAGCTGTTTACAGGAGTTTGCGCGTGACCCATAGGCTTTCAAGGACTATCAAAAAACTGCTGTGTGGATTTGTTCTAACCGGTGCCAGCATGGCCCATGCGGGTTCCTACGATGATTTTTTCAGGGCCGTGCGGCAGGACAATCCCGCCAAAATACAGGAGTTGTTAAGCAGGGGATTTGATGCCAACACCCAGGATGCCAAAGGCCAGAATGCGCTTGGCATCGCCTTGAGTGAGGAGACGCTTCAGGCCGCCAGAACCTTGATTGACTGGTCCCAGACGGATGTCAACAAGCTCAACGCCACAGACGAAAGCCCGCTGATGCTGGCTGCACTTAAAGGGCATCTGGACCTGGCTGAACTGCTGGTCAAAAAAGGGGCTGACATCAACAAGGTCG
This sequence comes from Burkholderiales bacterium, assembly GCA_038249155.1. Classification (GTDB taxonomy): domain Bacteria; phylum Pseudomonadota; class Gammaproteobacteria; order Burkholderiales; family Burkholderiaceae_C; genus Polaromonas. Next base: position 150,912 of record JBBRWN010000003.1, read on the forward strand.
GCTGGGCGCCTTTGCATTACGCCGCCAGTGGCGGGCATTTGCCCATCATCAAGCTGCTGTTGGAAAACAGCGCCTATATTGACGCCGCGTCCCCGAACGGCACCACGCCCTTGATGATGGCCGCCATGTACGGCACGCCAGCGGCTGTGAATTTTCTGCTGCAGGAAGGCGCTGATGCAAAACTGAAAAACGAGCAAGGTCTCACGGCTTTGCAATTTGCACAGCGTGGAAACCGGCCTGATTCAGTTGAAGCCATTGCTGCTTTTCTGCGCAACAAGTTGCCTTCTGGCCAGTGGTAGCAGGCGTGATTGACATTCCACGATGTATATTATGTTAAGTTTCTTAAATACGTCGCCGTTTGGTTAACGGTCGTGTCGATGACTTTCTGGATGTGCTCAGCAAAAGCACATCAATCTGCTTAAGCGTGATGGCATGCGCCGCTTTTTGCGCTTGCAGCGAATCGTCCAGTTCACCCATGCGCGAATGAGCCGATGCCAAGGTTTGCAGCGCTGCGTGGAGTGCTTGATCTTTTTCCTGCAGTCTGCCTGTCAGGCTCAGGTTGCCAGCCTCCCATTGAGCATGGGCTGCTGCTGCACGGCGCTCCTGCTCCAGTAGTGCCGCCTTGAGCCGCTTGGCCTCCTGCCTTTCCCGGTCCAGCTCTTCCAGCAGACGCCGTTCATTGGCACTTGCCCGCGCTTCCAGCCGTGCGCGTTCTTCGGCATGACGCAGGCTGCTTTCCTCACTTCGGTGCTGCTCTGAGGCGCGTTCAGTTTCCTGCAGCGTCAGTTTTTCACGCAACGCGTCAATGTCTCGTTCCCGGCGCTCCAGCATGAGGCTGCTTTCTTCCAGGCGCGTCGTCATCTCGCCGAGTTGATGGCGCGTCATCTGCAGCGTCTCTTCCCTGGCCACCTGACGTGTCAGCAGGACTTGTTTTTGCTGCTCAAAATCGCCTTCCCTTTGGGCCAGAGCCCTGCGGTCATCAGCCAGTATCTGGTGCGCCTGCGTTAGCGCTTCGGCAGCCTCTTGCCTGGCGGATGCCAGCGCGGCATTCCACAGCAGACTGGCGGCCTGCTGAACCGGCTCAGGCAGGCGCCCTTCCCCGCTCCGGTCTCCATCCAGCCCAAGACGCGCCGCCAGGGTGGAAAACCACACATCAAGCAGCGGGCTGACCGTGTTCGGAGAGCCTCTGCCTATTTTCTGGCGCACCCGCTCAATGGTTGGACGCAGGCCTTCAGCGATAAGCGCATCCGCCGCCTGCTGGACATCCTGCTGCTGAATGCCTCTGTTACTTTTCAACTGCATGATTTTTTCCTTGTGCCATTTTTACTACCGATAATGGATTGTTATCGGTAGTAAAAATTATATTACCAAATTACATCATACATATGATGTATGAAAAAATATCTTTTAGTGAAAGCACACCATGTATCCACTGATTCCCCGAAAGACGCCTGCACTTGAGCCCGCAGCATTGAATGACCTGACCCAAGCAGCCATGAATGAGTTGCTGCGCGAAGGCCAGTCGCGCAACACGCTGGCCAGTTACCGCAGCGCCCTGCGCTACTGGGCAGCCTGGTACGGGCTGCGTTACGGCCATCAGATCGAGTTGCCGCTACCGGCCGCCTGCGTGCTGCAGTTCATCGTGGACCATGCCGAGCGCACCACGGCCAGCGGCTTGATGTCTGAACTGCCTGTTGAAGTTGACCAGGCGCTGGTTCAGTCAGGCTATAAGGGCAAGTTGGGCGCCCTGGCCCACAACACCCTGGCGCACCGGATCGCCGTGCTGTCCAAGGCGCACCAGCTGCAGGCGCTGAAAAACCCCTGCCACGATGCCCAGGTGCGCGAATTGCTCTCGCGTACCCGAAAAGCCTATGCCAGGCGCGGCGTCCTGCCGCAAAAAAAAGAGGCGCTGACCAAAGACCCGTTGCAGGCCATTTTGGCCACCTGCGAGGATACGCTGCAGGGCAAGCGTGACCGCGCCCTACTCCTTTTCGCCTGGTCCAGCGGCGGACGCCGACGTTCAGAAGTGAGCAGCGCGGACATGAAATTTCTCAGAAAAATTTCCCAAGGGTTTATCTATACCCTCTCCTATTCAAAAACCAACCAGTCCGGCATGCAGCGTCCGGAAAATGAAAAACCTCTGCTGGGTGCAGCGGCGGCGGCTTTAAGCGCCTGGCTGGAGGCATCCCAAATCACCGAAGGGCGAATTTTCAGGCAAATACGCAAAGGTGGACGGCTTGGAGACGCCCTGGGAGATGCTTCGGTACGCGATATTGTCAAAAAACGCTGTGAGCTGGCGGGATTGGAAGGAGATTTTTCAGCTCACTCGCTACGCTCAGGTTTTGTGACTGAAGCAGGTCGGCAAAACATGGCGCTGGCCGAAATCATGGCCATGACAGGTCACCACAGCGTTGCAACTGTGCTGGGATACAGCCGTGCTGGTGCTGCTTTGTCCAGCGGTCTTGCCCGCCTGTTTGAAGGTGCGGGAGCATAATTTGGAATGCTTGATCCAGCGCAAATCCTGCTGTCTTTCATCATCTAGAGTAATTTAAAGATGCAGGAGATTTAATAAATGAGCGAAATTCTCGTAATTAGCTACTCGAATACGGGGGCATCACGTCGTCTGGCTCAGATGCTTTGCAATCAGCAAGGCTGGCCGATGGCTGAAATTAGCGAAGTTAAACCTCGCTGCGGATTGTCAGGCCAGTTAAGTTGTCTGCTGGATTCCTGGTTACGCCGACGCCCCTCTATTTTTTATACAGGTCCACCTCCCAATGAATATGATGCAGTGGTTCTGGTAGCACCTGTCTGGGCATGGAGACTGGCTGGCCCGGTACGCAGTTTTTTAAAATTAATGAGTGAGCAATTGCCGGATCTTGCCCTGATCTCGGTTACGCCGAGCATTGAAATTTTTGATGTTATCGCCGAGCTTGCTTCACTGACAGGTTCTTCCCCGGTATTAAGTACAACCTTTACTCCAGATGAAATTAATAATGAAAGTTGTTGGGCACGCTTGCGTATTTTTGGCAAGGAAACCGAGGCTGCAGCGCACAGCCAGATTTTGAATCAGCATTCTGCCTGTACTCCCAAAGTGCCTTTTTTCAAGCCGCTCGTGGAGATTGAATTTATAAATACTTTTATTGACAACCAGGCTGGAAAATAAAGTATTATCCTTTCAGGATGTATTTAATGCATTTTAAATTTAAAGCTTATATTGGGCACGGTAAAATCTTCAAAAGACGCCCCCAAAGCCATTTCTCCTTCGAGCAGCAGCACACATTCCTGACGACGTAAAGCCACTACTGCAGAACTATCATGAAATCGTACCCAGGTTCCATAACTGCTAATATCTTCAAGGTAGAATTTTCCAAAACGCCACTGAAGACTGGCATGCTTGCGTGAAACTCGTGGATCCTGAATAACAAATTGCGCGCTTGCATCGCGTCCTAAAAATATAGGCAGTTCTTCGGAGGTAAATCCGATGCTAATATCAAGCCAGGACAATTGGATAAAAGCAGGACGATCTACTGGTTTAGAAAATGGCGATGGAGTTAAACCGGCAGGTAAAGTAAATATTTCGGAAAGTACCTCTGCTTGCCATTCAATTCTGTACACTATACTTGGTTCAACGCGTCCTCGGATGGGTATTTTTCCCATAGAACGGTACCGTATAAAGCTGTTTTCGGAAAGCTGACGAATTACCTGGTCGTTAACCAGTATCTGCTCCGGTCCAGACAGATCGCTCAGGCGTGAAGCTACGTTAACGGCATCCCCATAACAATCTCCATTTTGTCGAACAATTTCGCCACGGGCCATCCCGATTTGAAGACGCATTTTCAGAGGGTCTGGCCATTTTTGAATGCGTTCTTGATGAATCCGCTGCAATTCAATCGCCGCCTCGATAGCATCGCTGCTTTGTAAAAAGAGAATCAGAACTCCATCACCGAGATATTTAACAACATGTCCGTTGTGTTCTTGGCAAATCTTGCCGATCCATTGTGTCAAACGTGTGATGGCCTGCGTCGCTTTGACATTACCCAAAGACTCAAAAACACCTGTACTTCCGGTGAGGTCAGCAAAAACAACCGTAACATCTGCCATTAAATTTTATAAGTTTTTTGTATTACTTAATTAATAAGCGGTTTATAACAAATACTTCCGTAAATTTCAAAGCCATCCAGGGAGCAATGCGCGCATAGATTACGGAAAAACTTCTGGTAAAGCGCTTAATATAAATATATTCTTTAATGCTGATGATCCCAAAGCAAGAAAGCATCACGTCCTTCTACTGCCAGTGTGACGGTTTGGCCGACAGGCAACAGAACTTTAGTCGGCACATGGCCGAATGGCAATCCAGTTAATATCGGGATATTTACCTCGCTTTGCAGCCATTTTACGACGCTGGCCAGCTTGTAACCTTTGTCATGAGATGCCAAGTTGTAACCAGTGAATTTACCAAAAATGATGGCTTGTTGTTCACCCAGAATTCCAGTTTGGAGTAGTTGCGCCAGCATGCGTTCAATGCGGTAAGGATGTTCACCTATATCTTCGATGAACAAAATTCCATTTTTTATCCGGGGCAAATAAGGTGTTCCAACGAGGGATGTAAGCATGGCTAGGTTGCCGCCCCATAGAACGGCTTTGTCCACGGTAAAGTCACCTATGTTTGCTAGGCTATTGACGGCTTTTGGCAGTTTCCAGCCGCTTCCTTCGCCCTGCCCTGTGATGAGGTCTTCAAAGCAAGCCTGCATGATGTCGTCAACGCCATCTGTTGCACTAAAGTCAGTTAGTGCTGGACCGGCCCAGGTAACAGCACCTGTCTTTGCCAGTACAGCCATCTGAAATGCTGTGAAATCGCTTAAACCGACAAATTTCATTCCTTTGGAAATTGCTTTCTCAACGCTTGGGTAGTCTATGTGGGGTAAGAGACGAGTTAGTCCGTAGCCACCACGTGAAATCATGGTTACGTCGGCGCCGCTGGCTGCAGCGCGATGAATTGCGGCAAGCCGAATTTCATCTTCGCCGGCAAATCTTTGGTGGATGGCCAAGGCGGCTTTATCAACTTCAACGTTGTAACCTAATGCTTCTAGGCGTCTTATGGCACGTTTGAAGCCAACTTTGTCTGTTATCGCGCTGGAAGGGGAATAAAGGTAGATATTTTTCACACGATAAGTATCTCACTTCTTTAGATGGAAAACTTTTTAAATATGTAGATTGCATTAAAACCCAGCATCCGGCTGCACTTGGGTAAGTCTTCAACCGGTCAAAGATTGCCTGACCGCTTCCACCAATCGCGCCAAAATTGACACATTTCTGCTAAAAAAACCGCATCTTCAGGAGTTTTTAGGTCCAAGCGCATCATGGGAAAGGCCTGCAACGCAGCACTATGCCCTTTGCCTGGAAACGGTGCATGCAAAGCGGCGACGTTTACCTCAAAAGGCTTAGAGGCAGCCAGAGGAATAGTGCTCGACTCTATCATTCGCCCCTCTATCTCGCGCCAGACCAAACAGGCAGCCGGAAAACGCGCCGACTCGCCTGCCAAAGGCGCGTTGATGACGCGCAAGCCACGGTAGCGTTGCGGCGGCGCAATCATCGGCAGCGACAACCCAAGCAGATCACGCCAGCTCTGAACCACCAGCACAACATTCTGCAAATCCAGCCTTTCCACCAGTTCGATCAGTATCTGCCGGTGACGCGCAAAGGTATGAAAAATTTCTTTTTTAGGCTTGTCGCTTTTCCCAAAACCGATCAAATCTGGCGCAACAACCCTGTGCCCGGCCTGGAGCAGGGATGGAATCATGTCTCGGTACTGGTAGCTCCAGGCGTCCTGGCCGTGCAGGCACAGAAAAGTCGATGACGCCTCGCCGCGTTCCTTCTGACGGCCTGGCTCATCCAGATAATGCATCCGCAAGCCCCCCAGCGCAGGCAAATCACTGAGGTAATGCGGCTTCCACGCGTACCCCTGCAGCTTTTCAAAAGCCGCATCGGGCGTGCGCAGCGCGTCGTCACGCAGCGGATGACGCTGGCGGGCCGCTTGCCGCTGCTCGGCGCGGCGCTGCCGGAAAAAATCCTGCAGCAGCTCCACACTTTGCACCGCCAGCACGCCGCCCTGGAGCTCGGTCTGGTGGTTCAAGCGCGCTTGCGCAAACAGATCAATCACCGAGCCAGCGGCCCCTGTTTTAGGCTCCGTGGCGCCAAAGACAACCCGCTTGAGCCGGGCCTGCAGCATGGCGCCGCTGCACATCGCGCAAGGCTCCAGCGTGACAAACAGCTCGCACTCCTCCAGCCGGTAATTGCCCAAGACCTGCGCCGCAGCGCGCAGAGCCATGATCTCGGCATGGGCGGTCGGGTCGTGCGCACTGATAGGCGCATTGCGGCCGGTAGCAATGACCTGACCCTGGCGCACGACAAGCGCCCCGACCGGGATTTCTCCCGCTGCAGCAGCTTGCCGGGCCTGCACGAGAGCCAGTTCCATGAAGGCTTCGTCGCTCATTCCAGCCATCCGACCTCTGACAGACGGGGCCACCCGCCTGGTGAATGCGCGCCTTGTTTTCTCAACTTATGGCTTGTCAGCCTCAGGCATAGGCTGGGCCCGCATGCTGGCTTCGAGTTTTTGCTTCACATCCTGCTGGATTTGCAGGCTTTGCGCCTGCGGCGTCGCACCGGGCGAGGTGACAGGCAAAGTGAGCCCGGCACCGTTCAAAGCGGGATTATTCAGCGGCACCACTGTGGAGCCCAGCTGTTTTTTTGCCAGCATGCCGACAACAGCCAGCACGACCAACAAACTGACTATGCTAAAAATAGCGCGCATCTGGGTTTCCTTCCGGGTTATTCAGCCAAACAAAAAAAACCTCACTCCCACTCGATGGTGGCTGGTGGCTTGCTGCTCACGTCATAGGTCACGCGGTTGATACCGCGCACTTCGTTAATGATGCGGCCTGAGACTTTTTTCAGCAGGGCGTAGGGCAACTCGGCCCAGTCGGCGGTCATGAAGTCGCTGGTCTGCACGGCGCGCAGGGCCACCACATAGTCGTAAGTGCGCCCGTCGCCCATCACGCCCACACTTTTCACGGGCAAAAACACGGTGAACGCCTGGCTGGTCAGGTCATACCAAGTCTTGCCGGTGGCGGCGTCGGTGAAGTTGTACAGCTCTTCAATAAAAATCGCGTCGGCGCGGCGCAGCAAGTCGGCGTATTCCTTTTTGACTTCGCCCAGAATCCGCACGCCCAGCCCCGGCCCTGGGAAGGGGTGGCGATACACCATCGCGTGCGGCAGGCCCAGCGCCACGCCGAGTTCGCGCACTTCGTCCTTGAACAGTTCGCGCAGCGGCTCCAGCAATTTGAGGCCCAGCTGCTCGGGCAGGCCGCCGACATTGTGGTGGCTTTTGATGACGACCGCTTTTTTGCTTTTCGCGCCCCCGGACTCGATCACATCCGGGTAAATCGTGCCTTGCGCCAGGAAGGTCGCGCCCTTGTGGCCGCCCGTGCCCGCTTTCAGTTTGGCCGCTTCGGACTTGAACACATCGACGAACAGGCCGCCGATGATCTTGCGCTTGGCTTCAGGCTCGCTGACACCGGCGAGCTTGCCCAGGAACAAATCAGCCGCATCGACGCGGATCACCTTGGCGTGCAGCTTGCCCGCGAACATCTCCATCACCATGTCGCCCTCGTTCAGGCGCAGCAGGCCGTGATCGACGAACACGCAGGTGAGCTGGTCGCCAATGGCGCGGTGAATCAACGCCGCCGCCACGGAAGAATCCACGCCGCCGGACAGGCCCAGAATGACCTCCTCGTCACCGACTTGCTGGCGAATTTTTTCGACGGCTTCGGCAATGTAGTCGCCCATCACCCAGTCCGGGCGGGTGCCGCAAATGCCCAGCACAAAGCGGTTCAAAATCGCCGCGCCCAACTTGGTGTGCGTCACTTCGGGATGGAACTGCACTGCGTAAAAGCCGCGTTCTTCATCGGCCATGCCAGCAATCGGGCAGGAGTCGGTGGAAGCCATCAGCTTGAAGCCGGGCGGCATTTCGGTGACCTTGTCGCCGTGGCTCATCCAGACGGTGAGCATACCCTCGCCTTCTGGCGTGGTGAAGTCGGCAATGTCTTTGAGCAGCGCGGTGTGGCCGCGTGCGCGCACGTCAGCGTGGCCGAATTCGCGCTTGTGGCCGCCTTCGACCTTACCGCCGAGCTGATGCGCCATGGCCTGCATGCCGTAGCAGATGCCCAGCACCGGAATGCCCAGCTCAAACACGACTTGCGGCGCCTTATCGGTGGCTTCTTCGTAAATGCTGGCGTGGCTGCCGGACAGAATCACGCCTTTGAGGTTGCCGTCTTTGGCATAGTCGCGAATCCAGTCTTCGCTCACGTCGCAGGGATGAACTTCGCAGAAAACATGGGCTTCGCGCACGCGCCGGGCAATCAGCTGCGTGACCTGGGAGCCGAAATCGAGAATGAGGATTTTTTGGTGTTGCATGTGTCAAGGGCGGCTGGCGCAATGATTCAATCAAAAAAAGAAAGGGCGTCTGCTGCCAGACGCCCCGGTTATACGCAAGAAAAATTAATCAGCCCGGTAGTTGGGCGCTTCTTTGGTGATCTGCACGTCATGCACATGGCTTTCGCGTATGCCGGCGGAGGTGATCTCCACAAACTCAGCCTTGTTGTGCATTTCTTCAATCGTCGCGCAGCCACAGTAACCCATGCTGGCGCGCAGGCCGCCAGCCATCTGGTACACGATGCCGACCATAGAGCCTTTGTACGGCACGCGGCCTTCGATGCCTTCAGGGACCAGCTTGTCGGCGTTCGGGTTGCCCGTGGTGGCTTCCTGGAAGTAGCGGTCGGCGCTGCCTTGCTGCATCGCGCCAATCGAGCCCATGCCGCGATAGCTCTTGTAGCTGCGACCCTGGAACAAAACGACTTCGCCAGGGGCTTCTTCAGTGCCTGCGAACATGCCACCCATCATCACCGTGCCCGCGCCAGCGGCGATGGCTTTGGCGATATCGCCGCTGTAGCGAATGCCGCCGTCGGCAATCAAGGGAACGCCGCTGCCGCGCAAAGCGGTGGCCACGCTGTCAATGGCCATGATTTGCGGCACACCCACGCCCGCGACGATGCGCGTCGTGCAAATCGAGCCGGGGCCGATGCCGACCTTGACCGCATCCGCGCCCGCCTCGACCAGCGCCAGCGCCGCCGCGCCGGTGGCAATGTTGCCGCCAATCACGTCAATGTGCGGATAGTTTTGCTTGACCCAGCGCACGCGCTCAATCACGCCCTTGCTGTGGCCGTGTGCCGTATCGACGACGATGGCGTCCACTCCGGCGCGCACCAGCGCTTCAACGCGCTCTTCGGTGCCCTCGCCCACGCCGACCGCCGCGCCCACGCGCAACTGGCCGCGCGAGTCACGGGCCGCATTCGGGAATGTCGTCTGCTTGGTGATGTCCTTGACGGTAATCAAGCCCTTGAGCTCGAAATTCTCATTGATCAGCAGCACGCGCTCCAGGCGGTGCTTGTTTAAAAGCGCCTTGGCGTCGGCCAGCGTGGCCGATTCGGGCATCGTGATGAGGCGCTCGCGGGGCGTCATGATGGTGCTGACTGGCACGTCCATGCGCGACTCAAAGCGCATGTCGCGCCCGGTCACGATGCCGACGACCTTGCCGCCCTCAATCACCGGAAAGCCGGAAATGCCCAATTGCTCGCTCAGCGCCATGACCTGGCGCACGGTATGCGTCGGGGTGATGACGACCGGGTCGCGCAGCACGCCGCTTTCGTAGCGCTTGACTTTGGCGACTTCGGCGGCCTGCTCTTGGGCTGTGAGGTTTTTATGCACGATGCCGATGCCGCCTTCTTGCGCGATGGCAATGGCCAGGCGGGCTTCCGTGACCGTGTCCATCGCGGCGGAAACCAGCGGCAGATTCAGGCGGATGTTGCGGGAAAACTGGGTGGAAAGTAAAGCGTCCTTGGGAAGGACTTGGGAGAACGCTGGGACCAACAATACGTCGTCGAAGGTAAGCGCTTTGCCGAGTAGGCGCATAAGGAAAGCTCCAAAAATACGATTGTACCTTTGGGCAGGCTATGAGCAGGCCTGGGCACAGCGCTACACTTGCGCATGGACTTCAAATTTGCCTCAAAAACCCTGATCCTGGCGCTGGCCAGCAGCTCCTTTGCGCTCACTGCCCTGGCCCAATGGCAATGGATAGACAAAGATGGCCGCAAGGTGTTCAGTGATCGAGCGCCCTCCACTGACATTCCGCAAAAAAATATCCTCAAACAGCCCCAGCATGGCACCGCTGCCGCACAAGCAGCCAGCGACGCTGCGGCAGCAGCAACCCAGAGCCCGGCAGCTTCCGCCCCGGCGGGCAAGGCCAGCGCGCCTAAACTCTCGGGCAAGGACGCTGAACTCGAAGCCAAAAAGAAACAGGCTGAAGAACAAGAAGCGGCCAAAAAGAAAGCCGAAGAAGAAACTCAGGCCAAGATCAGGGCCGAGAACTGCGAGCGCACCAAAAAAGGTCTGACCACAATCCAGTCCGGCGTCAGGCTTTCCACCACGAACGCCAAGGGCGAGCGAGAAATCATGGACGATGCCGCCCGCACGGTGGAAACCAAACGCCTTCAGGGCATCATTCAAAGCGACTGCAAAAAGTAATCAATAACCGGCCTTGGCGCCGGGCCGCTTTGTCGCAAACAGGCCAGCGCTTTTGGCGCCCTGGCGGTTAAAGCGCTCACGCCGGGCGATTTTGGGGTCCACCCGCAAAGCGCGGTAAACCTCTATCCGGTCACTGTGATGAAGCGGCTGATTCAGGCTGACTTTTCGGCCCCAGATGCCGAGCTGCAAACGGCCCGCCTGCAGTTCCGGAAAGTCTTGAAAAAGGCGGCAGGTGGCCAGCGCCTGCGCCAGCGTTGCTCCGCCCGGCAGCGACAAGACCCACTGCCGCACCTGACGCGGCGCGGGAGAATAGAGCACGGTTATTTTCAGCGGCAAAAGGCCCGCAGAATCTTCAGCTTTCCCCATACACGACAGACGCCCTTTTGACGAAAGCATCGACCATGCTGCGCGCAATCTTGTCGAATGCCGGGCCGACCAGCGCGGCCAGCGTGCGGCTCTCAAAGCCATAACTCAGCTTCAGATCGATCTTGCAGGCGCGCTGCGTGCCATCGCCCAGCGGGATAAATTCCCAGCAGCCTTCAAGCTTCGAGAACGGGCCATCGACCAGATGCAGGCTGACCTTGCGATCTGCTTCGTGCAGGTTGCGGGTGGTAAAGCTGCGGGAAAAACCAGCCAGGGAAATGCCAACTTTCGCCACCATGCCCTCGGGGGTTTCATCATGCACGGAGGCCTCGTCGCACCACGGTAAAAACTGCGGGTAACGGGCAACGTCGGTAACGAGCGCGAACATTTCAGCGGCGCTGTACCAAATTAGAACGGACTTGTGAACGGTTTTCATACAATCAAAGGCTTGGGGGGCCATTGTATGAGCCACAAGGCTACTTCGCCCCTTCGCATCCACTATCTCCCTCATGGCCACCAAAGAAGCATCCTCCTCCAAAAAGCCCGCCGCTGCCTCTTCCGGCAAATCCACCGGCAAGCCTGCCAGCAATCTGTCGGCCAAAGCCGCCGCTGCCGCCATCCGCATTGCCGACAACAAAAAAGCGACTTTTAATTACCACATCGAAGAGCGCTTCGAGGCCGGCATGGTGCTCGAAGGCTGGGAAGTCAAATCGGTGCGCGAAGGAAAAGTGCAGCTGACCGACGGCTATGTGGTGATCCGCAACGGCGAGCTGTTCATCATCGGCTGCCAGATCAACCCGCTGGGCACGGCCTCGACGCATATCCGCCCGGACTCAGTACGCACCAAAAAGCTCCTGATGCACAAGGACGAAATCCGCCGCCTGATCGGTAAAACCGAGCAAAAAGGTTTCACGCTGGTGCCGCTGAACATGCACTGGAAAGCGGGCAAGGTGAAATGTGAAATCGGCCTGGCCAAGGGCAAGGCCGAACACGACAAGCGCGACACCATCAAAGACCGCGAAGGCAAGCGCGAGGTAGATCGCGCCATGAAGTCGCGCAACCGCTAAACGCCCACGCCCGCCTCAGCAAATGTGTCACAGGGCTGTCACAGCCCGCGCAGCGGGTGTTCTTCCGCCGACCAGGGGCTTTCAAAGAAGGCGGCGCTCATCGCGGCCTTGACATCCTCAATGCGCGCCGGTGACCACTTGGGCGTGTAATCCTTGTCCACCGCCAGCGCGCGAATGCCTTCGACGGTTTCGCTCGCAGCGCCGGGGTTCAGGTGAAAGCAGTGCTGCACCATGCCGCGCTCCATGCGCAGGTCGTCGGCCAGCGTCAGGCTACGGGCACGGCGGATTTGCTCCAGCGTCACATGCAGCATCAAGGGCGAGCGTTTGCGCAGGCAGGCGGCGGTCTTCAGCGCCCAGCGATCCGTCGAGGCTTCCAGCGCATCGACGATGTGCTTGACGCGCAGCAGCGAAAAATAACTGTCGATGCGGGCCGTGTCGCAGGCCGGGCGCTCGCCTGCCGGGCATTGGGCGGCCAGCCACTGATTCAACTCGGCGCTGCTGGCAAAACTGTGCGTTGCCAGCGCCTCCCACAGCCCGGGCAGTTCGCTGGCAGCTAGCTGGACATCAGCCAGCCCGTAGGCGATGGCCTCATCGGCGCCTATCGTCTCGCCGGTCAGCGCCAGATACTCGCCGACATGGCCGGGGCAGCGGCTGAGAAAATAGCCGCCGCCCACGTCCGGGAACAAGCCAATATTCGTCTCGGGCATCGCCATCTTGGTGCGCTCGGTGACGATGCGCAGCTTGGCGCCCTGCGAAAGACCCATGCCGCCGCCCATCACCACGCCGTCCATGAAGGCGATATAGGGTTTCGGGTAAGTCTGAATCAGGTGGTTCAGCGTGTATTCCTCGGTGAAAAAATCATCGAGTGCCGCATCCCCAGCCAGCGCCGCCTGGTGGAAAAAACGGATGTCGCCGCCCGCGCAGAAGTTGCCAAACAGGCGGTCCGGCGTGCCGGGGCGCCCGGCCTTGTTGGTGCCGCGAATGGCCACGGCCAGCACCGCCGGATCGTCGCGCCAGGCCTGCAAAATGCCGGTCAAGTCGCGCACCATCTGCAACGACAGCGCATTGAGCGCTTTGGGCCGGTTCAGTGTAATCAGGCCCATGCTGCCCCGGCGCTCGGCCAAAACGTCGCTGTGTGTCTCGTCTTTTTTCATGCTTTCAATCGTCATCATTTTTTCCTCTGTCAACGAAAAAAAGGCCACTGCATGGCAGTGGCCTTTCAAGGGACTCTTTACGCTACAAGCTTAACGGCCAGCGCGCTTGCGCTCGCTTTCCGTCAGGTGGCGCTTGCGCAGGCGAATCGACTTGGGCGTGATTTCGACCAGCTCGTCGTCCTCGATGAACTCGACGCCGTATTCCAGCGTGCAGTCAATCGGCGGCGTGATCTTGATCGCGTCTTCCTTGCCGGAGACGCGGAAGTTGGTCAGCTGCTTGGTGCGGGTGGCGTTGACCACCAGATCGTTGTCGCGGCTGTGGATGCCGATGATCATGCCTTCATATACCGGATCGTTGGCCTTGACGAACATGCGGCCACGGTCGTCGAGCTTGCCCAGTGCGTAGGTGAAAATTTCACCGTCGTCCATCGAGATCAGCACGCCATTCTTGCGCCCGCCGATGTCGCCCTTGTGCGGCTCGTAGCAGTCAAAAATGTTGGCGATCAGGCCCGAGCCGCGCGTCAAGTTCAGGAACTCGTTGGTGAAACCGATCAGGCCACGGGCCGGGATGCGGTATTCGAGGCGCACGCGGCCACGGCCGTCCGGCTCCATGTTGACCAGTTCGCCCTTGCGCTCGCCCAGCGCCTGCATCACGCCGCCCTGGTGCTGCTCTTCGATGTCAGCGGTCACCAGCTCAATCGGCTCGTGCTTGACGCCATTGACATCCTTCATCACCACGCGCGGCTTGGAGACAGCCATCTCGAAACCTTCGCGGCGCATGTTTTCCAGCAAGATGGTCAGGTGCAACTCGCCCCGGCCCATCACTTCAAAGATACCTTCTTCGTCGGTTTCCTTGACACGCAAGGCGACGTTGTGTTGCAGTTCTTTTTGCAGGCGGTCCCAGATCTGGCGGCTGGTGACGTACTTGCCTTCACGGCCCGCCAGCGGGCTGGTGTTGACGCAGAAATTCATCGTCAGCGTTGGCTCATCGACCTTGAGCATGGGCAGCGGCGCTGGATTGACGGGGTCGGTGATGGTCACGCCGATACCGATGTCGCCAATGCCGTTGATCAGCACGATTTCGCCGGGACCGGCTTCAGTCGCCTGCACGCGCTCCAGACCCTGGAAGGTCAGCACCTGGTTGACACGGCCTTTGACAGCCTTGCCGTCCGGGCCTTCCATGACGACCACGTCCATCATTGGACGGATCGTGCCCTGGCTGATGCGGCCCACGCCGATGCGGCCGACAAACGTGGAAAAGTCCAGCGCGGAAATTTGCAGCTGCAGCGGCGCTGCAGGGTCGCCGGTTTGGGCGGGCACATGCTTGAGCACGGTGTTAAACAGGGCGGACATATCCGGGCCCCACTGCTCGCCTGGCGCGCCCTCAACGAGAGACGACCAGCCGTTGATGCCGGAGGCATAGACCACGGGGAAATCGAGCTGCTCATCGGTAGCGCCGAGCTTGTCAAACAGATCGAACGCAGCGTTGACGACCTTGTCGGGATTGGCGCCCGGCTTGTCCACCTTGTTCACGACGACGATAGGCTTGAGACCCAGGGCCAGCGCCTTTTTGGTCACGAAGCGCGTCTGGGGCATCGGGCCTTCCTGCGCGTCGATCAACAGCACAACGCCATCGACCATCGACAGCGCGCGCTCGACTTCACCGCCGAAGTCGGCGTGGCCGGGGGTATCGACGATGTTGATGTGCGTGCCTTCCCAGCTGACGGCGCAGTTCTTGGCCAGAATCGTGATGCCTCGTTCTTTTTCGATGGCGTTGTTGTCCATCACGGTATCGACGACTTTTTCGTGTTCGGCAAAGGTGCCGGACTGGCGCAGCAACTGGTCGACCATGGTGGTTTTACCATGGTCAACGTGGGCAATGATGGCGATATTACGGATCTGTTTCATGGGTTTGCTTTCTGGAGACTTGAAAAACGCTAATTAATGTTGAAAAGAGCCGGCATCCGCTGGCGCGGACGATTCGGCCGTGGAAACTGGCACGCAAACTTCAGCAGCACGCTGCGCCGCCAGCAGGATGTCCTGGATTTCAACCGGACTCAGCAGGCGCTGGGGAATCAGCTCGTCGGCGACGATATGGGCCGAGCCCAAAAACGCCGCTGGCGCGCTGCCATAGACCTGCACCAGCGGCGCAGCATCGCCCCATTGGCCGCGACGGCGCACGCCGCTTAAAAAGCGCCCTGCATTATCGGCGTCCAGTGTGACAGTCGGGTAAGCCGCCACCAGCAATTGCGGCGGCAGCAGACAGGCGTCGCGCTGCGCCTCGGTCATCGCTTCGAGCGCGGCCAGCGTGATGCATTGCGTCGCCACAAAGCCGCCGGTTTCGATGCGCCGCAGCGCGCCCAAATGCGCGCCACAACCGAGCGCCTCGCCGATGTCTTCGCCGAGGGTTCGGATGTAAGTGCCCTTGCTGCAGCTGACGGTGATTCTCAAAGCTGGCGCCCGGTCATCGGCCACCGGGACCATCTCCAGCCGGAAAATCGTGATGTGACGCGCTTGGCGCTCCACGTCAATGCCCTGGCGGGCGTATTCGTACAGCGCCTTGCCATCTTTTTTCAGCGCCGAATACATCGGCGGAATCTGCGCCAGCGGGCCGGTAAAGCGCTGCGTCACCGCCGCCAGCAGCTCGGGCGTGATTTCCGGCACAGGCCGGGTTTCAATCACGTCGCCTTCGGCATCGGCGGTCGTGGTTTTCTGGCCCAGCAGCAAGACGGCTTCATAGGTCTTGTCGGCGTCTAATTGAAGCTGGCTGAATTTGGTCGCCGCGCCAAAGCACAGCGGCAGCACGCCCGTGGCCAGCGGATCGAGCGTGCCGGTGTGGCCCGCCTTGTCGGCGCGCAGCAGCCATTTGGCTTTTTGCAAAGCCTGATTGCTCGACAGGCCAAGCGGTTTGTCGAGCAGCAGCACGCCGTGAACGGGACGGCGCTGGATTTTTGGGCGGGGAGAAGATTTTTGGGTCATAAGGCTCCGACAGGCTAGGCGCCGGGCCTGCCCGAACGCTGGTTGGCGCCGTTGTCCCCCAAAACCTGTCAGCGGGGGAACGGCGCGAACTCAGTCGTCCTGGGCGCGGGAAGAAACTGCCTTGGCAATCAAGGCGCTCAGGTCGGCCGCACGCTCGGTGGTTTGGTCGAAGTGGAAATGCAGCGTCGGCACGGTGTGCGTCATCAGGCGCTTAAACAGGCCGTTGCGCAGGAAGCCTGCCGCCTGGTTGAGCGCGATTTCGCATTCTTTCGGGTCGCCGACGAGCACGCTGAAATAAATTTTCGCATGGGCGTAATCGGGCGTGACTTCCACCGACTGAACCGTCACCATGCCGACACGCGGGTCTTTCAACTCGCGCGCGATCAGGGCCGTCAGATCGCGCTGGATCTGGTCGGCCACGCGAAAACTGCGGTTGGGAGTAGAGGATTTTTTACGCATCACATAAAGGTCTGGATTTGCAGTCCTGGTCTGAAAAAGGCCGCCTGTCCGCGCCGCAAAGGCATGGGCAGGCCGCCGATTTCTTTACAAGGTGCGGGCCACTTCCCTGATTTCAAAGAATTCCAGAATGTCGCCGACTTCGATGTCGTTGTAATTCTTGAGATTCAAGCCGCACTCGAAACCTTCCTTGACTTCCTTGGCATCGTCCTTGAAGCGTTTGAGCGAGTCGAGTTCACCCGTATGGATGACCACGTTGCCGCGCAACAGGCGTACCTTGGCGGTGCGGCGGACCACCCCGGCAGTGACCATACAACCGGCAATCGAGCCAATCTTGCTGACCTTGAAGATGTTGCGAATCTCGGCATTGCCGATGATTTCTTCCTTCTTGTCGGGCGTGAGCATGCCGGACATGGCGGCCTTGAGATCGTCCACCGCTTCATAAAGGATGTTGTAGTAGCGAATGTCGATGCCGTTGTTCTCGGCCTGCTTGCGCGCCTGGGCGTCGGCGCGGGTGTTAAAGCCAATCAGCACCGCCTTGGAGGCAATCGCCAGATTCACGTCGGACTCGGAGATGCCGCCCACGCCGGAGTACACCAATTGCACCTTGACCTCGTCGGTCGAGAGCTTGAGCAGCGACTGGGCCAGCGCTTCCTGCGAACCCTGCACATCGGCCTTGATGATGATGGGCAGCATCTTGACTTCGCCAGCGTTGATGTCGGAGAACATGTTCTCCAGCTTGGACGCCTGCATCTTGGCCAACTTGGTGTTGCGGAACTTGCCTGCGCGGTAGGTGGCGATTTCGCGGACACGGCGCTCATCCGTCATGACCATGAAATCGTCGCCGGCTTGCGGCACTTCCGTCAGACCCTGGATTTCGACCGGAATCGACGGACCAGCGGTCTTGATCGGCTTGCCGTTTTCGTCCAGCATGGCGCGCACGCGGCCATAGGTGGAACCCGCCAGCACCACGTCGCCCGCTTTCAGCGTGCCGGACTGCACCAGCACGGTGGCCACCGGGCCACGGCCCTTGTCCAGCCGCGCTTCAATCACCAGGCCCTTGGCCATGGCGTTGACGGGCGCCTTGAGTTCGAGCACTTCGGCCTGCAGCAGCACCTGCTCCAGCAGCGCGTCAATGCCAGCGCCCGTGTGGGCCGAAACCGGCACAAAGGGCGCATCGCCGCCGAACTCTTCGGGAATCACGCCTTCGGTGACCAGCTCGCCTTTGACGCGCTCCAGATTCACGCCGGGCTTGTCGATTTTGTTGATCGCCACGACGATAGGCACGCCTGCAGCACGCGCATGCTTGATGGCTTCTTTGGTTTGCGGCATCACGCCGTCGTCCGCTGCCACGACCAGAATCACGATGTCGGTGGCCTGCGCACCACGGGCACGCATGGCGGTAAACGCCTCGTGGCCGGGGGTGTCGAGGAAGGAGATCATGCCGCGTGGCGTCTCGACGTGGTAAGCGCCGATATGCTGGGTAATGCCGCCCGCTTCCCCAGACGCCACCTTGGCGCGGCGAATGTAGTCCAGCAACGAAGTTTTACCGTGATCGACGTGACCCATGACCGTGACGACCGGTGCGCGCGGCAGCGCTTCGGCCTGCTGGCCCTGCACGTCATCGACGGTGAAGGCTTCCGGATCGTCCAGCGCGGCGGTAATCGCCTTGTGGCCCATTTCTTCCACCACGATCATGGCGGTGTCCTGGTCCAGCGGCTGGTTGATGGTGACCATCTGGCCGAGCTTCATCAAATGCTTGATGACTTCGGACGACTTGATGCTCATCTTGTGGGCCAGCTCTGACACCGTGATGGTCTCGGGCACATGAACCTCAATCACCTTGAAGTCGGTAGGTGCGACGAACGTCGATTCGGGGCGCGCATCGCGTCCACCGCTGCGGCGGCCACGCGGGCCGGCGCGGAAGTTGCCGCGTCCAGGCGCTGCCGGAGCGCCACGGCTCGGGATGCCTTTTTTCTTGGCCGCGTCATCTTTCCAGGTCGAAGACAGGTTTTCGGACTTGACTTCTTTTTTGCCTGCGGCGCCAGCAGCCGCCGGGGCGCCTGCGACAGCAGGTGCAGCACCGGGGGCCGGTTTGGCAGCACCGGGAGCGACGGCAGGCTTGTGCAGCGTGCCCTTCATGGCCACCTTGGGATCCACATGCGGCACCAGCACGCGCTTGGGCGCGGACAGCATGGCGCGAATACCGGCAGCTTCTGCCTCGGCCTTGCGTCGGCGTTCCTGCAGGTCCTGGGCCTTGGCGGCATCGGCCTGAAATTCAGCCGTGGCCTTGGCCTTGGCGACCGCCAGGGCCGTGGCGGCTTCGGCGGCCTTGCTGGTCTGGGTGGCGGTTGCTGCGGTTGCTGCGGCAGCAGCGGCTTTTTGTGCGTCAGCGGTCATGAGGGGAGCTACTTTTTCTATTTTTCCAATAGTAGGTTTGGCTTTGGTGGCTGCCAGGGCCGCTTGTGCTGCAGCCTTGGCGGCTGCAGCCTGGGCTTGTTCAGCGGCGGCCTGGGCGGCAGCTGCTTCAGCTTGCGCTTTTTCGGCGGCGGCCTGGCGTTCGCGCTCACGCGCCGCCTCCAGCGCTTCCTGCTCTTCACGCAGACGCCGTTTTTCGATCAACTCGGCTTCCTGCTGGCGCAGCAGTTCGGCATGGCGATTGGCTTCTTCTTCGCGGCGAACGAGTTCGGCATCTTCAACCACCGGCGCCTGGGGCGCCTGGGCAGCTTCGGAGGGGCCGTCTTCAGGCGCGCCATCGGAGCCATCTTCGCGCCTGACGAAGGTGCGCTTCTTGCGCACTTCCACCTGGATCGTGCGGGCTCTGCCGGTGGCATCAGCCTGCTTGATCTCGGTAGTCGATTTTTTCATCAGCGTGATTTTCTTGGGCTCGGTGCTGACGGTGCCGTGGCTGGCCTGCAGGTAGCCGAGCAGCTTTTGCTTGTCGGCTTCAGACAAGGGATCGCCGACCTGCGCTTTGACAACGCCGGCGCTGGCCAGTTGCTCAATCAGGGTAGCGGGAGATTTATTCAATTCAGCTGCGAATTGCGCGACGGTAGTGGTACTGGACATAATTGGTTTTCCTGGCTGGCCTTCATGATTACTGCTCTTGGGCCGTTGCAGGTGCAGCGGAATCGCCATCGGTAAACCAATGGGCGCGCGCCGTCATGATCAACGCCGTGGCTTCATCGGCAGACTGGCCGGTGATATCGGTAAGTTCATCCGTAGCCAGATCGGCCAAGTCGTCACGGGTGGCGACACCCGCTTCGATCAGTTTGGCAACCAGCTCAGGGGTGAGGCCGGCAACGTCGCGCAAATCCTGCGAAACGCCGCCGACATTTTCCTCCTTGGCGATTTCCATCGTCAGCAAGGCATTCTTGGCGCGCATGCGCAGCTCGTTGACCGTGTCTTCGTCGAAGGATTCGATCTCCAGCATTTCCTGCAGCGGCACATAAGCCACCTCTTCCAGGCTGGTAAAGCCTTCGGCAATCAAAATATCGGCGATTTCCTGGTCCACATCGAGCTTTTCCATAAACAGCTTGCGGCCGGTGTCGGTCTCGCTGGCTTGCTTCTGGGCCGACTCGTTGGCGTCCATGATGTTGATTTTCCAGCCGGTCAGCTCGGAGGCCAGGCGCACGTTCTGGCCGCCGCGCCCGATGGCGATGGCCAGGTTTTCCTCGTCCACGACCACGTCCATCATGTGGCGCTCCTCATCGACAACGATGGAGGACACATTGGCCGGGGCCAGCGCGCCAATCACGAACTGGGCCGGGTCTTCGCTCCACAGCACAATATCGACGCGCTCGCCAGCGAGTTCATTGGTCACGCCGTTGACGCGGGTGCCGCGCACGCCGACGCAAGTGCCGATAGGATCGACGCGCTTGTCGTGCGACAGCACAGCGATTTTGGCGCGCGAACCGGGGTCACGGGCGCAGGATTTAATCTCCAGCAGGCCTTGTTCAATCTCCGGCACTTCCTGGCGGAACAGCTCAATCATGTACTCGGGCGCGGTGCGCGACAAAATGATCGGCGCGCCGCGCAGCGTCGTATCGACTTCCATAATCATGGCGCGGACGCGGTCGCCCGAGCGCAAATTTTCTTTTGGAATCATGTCGCTGCGGCGCAGACGGCCTTCAACGCGGCCGGATTCGACGATCAAATCACCCTTGTCCATGCGCTTGACGGTGCCGACAAAAATCTTGTCGCCGCGCGACATGAAGTCGTTGAGCAGCATCTCGCGCTCGGCGTCGCGAATCTTTTGCAGAATGACCTGCTTGGCCGCCTGCGCGCCAATGCGGCCAATCGGCAGGCTTTCCACCGGCTTTTCGATGTAGTCGCCTTCTTCGATGTCGGCAATTTCGTCGCGTGCATCGCTGACGAGCTCTTCGGCTTCAGGGTTTTGCAGACCGGCCGCATCCGGCACGACCAGCCAGCGGCGGAAGGTTTCATACTTGCCGCTGTCACGGTCCACCACGACACGGATATCCACGCCGTCGGCATAGACTTTCTTGGTGGCCGAGGCCAGCGCAAGCTCGACGGCGCCAAAGACGACGTCACGTTCAACGTTTTTTTCACGGGAGATGGCATCTACCAACATCAACAGTTCGCGATTCATTTCACAAGCCCGCCTTTCTAAATTAGTTCTCTGTGGGTTTATCGGCCACAAGTTTGGGTTTGCGCCCCTTGAAATCAACCACGGGCGCCAGACGCGCCTGCGCGATTTCATCGAGCGTGAAGCCAAGCGCCTGCAGCGGTGCGGGAATTCTATTTTTGCTGACCTTCTGGCCAGGCTTGACGGCGGGCTCATCGCTCCACACGATTTGCCAGCCGAACTGGCCATCGGCCAATTCGACACGCTCCAGCGTGCCGCGAAATTTCTTGCGGTTCGCCGACACCGTGGTGCCTGCGCTGGCGGCCACGCCAATCGGCGCCTTCAGCGTCAGGTCAACGAGTTCGCCGACAAAGCGCTCAAAATCTTTTTCGTGGCGCAGCGGCCTGTCGATGCCGGGGGAACTGACTTCGAGGCGCGCATAGTCGGCGCCTTCGACTTCGAGGACGAACTGCAGCTGGCGCGTAACCTTCTCGCAGTCTTCCGCATTGATGAACTGATCGACGCCGCTCTGATAAGGCTGGTCAATCGTGACCCGCAGCAAGCCGCCAGCCGTGCGCTCAATTTCAACCAGGTCGTAGCCCAGTCCCGTTACAGTTTGCTCAATCGTCTCTTGCAAAGCCATGCAGTCTATCGTTCCTTCTATTAGCTAATTTGCCAATTTTGCCAAGGTGCAAAAACAAACGCCCAAAAAAAATGGGCGGTAAAAACCCGCCCATTTGGTCGTGAAAGGCGTATTGTAATGCGCCGAACAGCCAAATGCAAGCCATTATCTCGCTGCGAGCCGGGGTAAAGGCTTATATTTTGCCATCACTGGCTCAAGCCGACCAGCGCCGAAGAAGGCAGCGCTGGCTGGCGTCAAAGTCAGACCTGCGCGACCAATATCCGCGTGTAAGGGTGGCGCGGCGCATCGAGCACCTCGCGCGCGCTGCCCGACTCGACGATTTCGCCATCTTTCATCACCAGCACGTCGTGGGCCATCGCCCGGATCACGTCAATGTCGTGGGTAATTAAAAGATAACTCAAGCCACGCTCGCGCTGCAAGCGTTGCAGCAAGGTCAGCACCTGTTTTTGAATCGTCACGTCCAGCGCGCTGGTCGGCTCGTCGAGCACCAGCAGGCGCGGGTTGATGATGAGCACCCGGGCAATCGCCAGCCGCTGGCGCTGGCCGCCGGAAAATTCATGCGGGTAACGCGCCAGCAAGCCGGGAAACTGCGCTTCAGTCATGCCCACATCGGCCAGCGCCTGCTCAACGCGCTGGCGCCTGTCGGCCAGCCCCAGCGCAGGCTCATGCACCAACAAACCCTCCTCCACAATCGCCTCCACCGTCATGCGCGGCGACAGCGACGAAAACGGATCCTGAAACACTACCTGAACCGCCCGGCGCAGCGCCTTGTCGCCCGCCGCCTGCGCGCCCCAGGACTGGCCGACGATTTGCAGCTGGCCGGAAAACTTCAGCAGCCCCAGACTGGCCAGCGCCAGCGTCGATTTGCCCGAGCCCGACTCGCCCACAATCCCCAGCGTGCGGCCAGGCGCCATCGTGAAATTCGCGTCTTTGACGGCGACAAACTCCGCGCTCTTGAACCAGCCCGGAATGCCAGCAAGCGGCGCCGGATAGGCCACGCGCAGCTGGCGCGCCTGCATCAGGGGCTGAACATCAGCCGCTGGCATTTCAGCCGGGGCCACACCGTCCTCGATGACATCGCGCACCGGGCGGCTGTCAATCAGCTTGCGGGTGTAGGCGTGCTGCGGCCGGGCAAACACTTCGGCCACCGTGCCGGTTTCGACGATATGGCCGTTTTCCATCACCGCCACGCGGTCGGCGAAGCGGCGCACCAGATTCAAATCGTGGGTAATCAAAATCACGGCCATGCCGTTGCGCCGCTGCAGCTCGCTGAGCAAGTCGAGCATCTGGGCGCGCAGCGTCACGTCCAGGGCGGTGGTCGGCTCGTCGGCCAATAACAATTTGGGCGCGCAAGCCAGCGCCATCGCCATCATGGCGCGCTGGCGCTGGCCGCCCGAAAGCTGGTGCGGAAACGCCCTGGCGCGGCGCTCCGGCTCCGGAATGCCGGTGTCGGCCAGCAGTTTGACGGCGATTGAAGCCGCCTGCGCCGACGGCAAGCCTTGTTTGAGCTGCACCACTTCGGCAATCTGCTCACCTACGCTGAACAGCGGATTGAGCGCCGTCATCGGCTCCTGGAAAATCATCGCAATGTCGCGGCCCCGGATGGCGCGCAAGGCGCTTTCCGGCAAGGACAGCAAATCGCCCCGGCCACCCGGCGCTTCAAACAAGGCCCGGCCCGTGATGTCGGCGTTTTGCACCAGCCGCAGCAAACTCAAGGCGGTGACGGTTTTGCCAGAGCCGGACTCGCCGACCAAAGCCAGCTTTTCGCCGGGCGCCACAGAAAAATCAATACCGCGAACGACTTCCTTGCCTGCGAAGGAAACGCGCAGGTTTTTAACCTCCAACAACAAGCGGCTCATGCATCCACCTTGCGCGGGTCCAGCGCGTCGCGCAGCGCGTCGCCCATGAAGGTCAGCAGCAGCAAGGTAACCACCAGCACGCCAAAGGTGGACAGCGAAATCCACCAGGCGTCAATATTGGCCTTGCCCTGGCTGAGCAGCTCGCCCAGCGACGGCGTTCCGGGCGGCACGCCCAGCCCCAAAAAATCGAGCGAAGTCAGCGCCAAAATGGCCGCACTCATGCGAAACGGCAAAAACGTCACCACGGGCGTGAGGCTGTTGGGCAGGATGTGGCGCCACATGATTTGCACATTGCTCACGCCCAGGGCGCGGGCGGCGCGCACGTAATCCATCTGCCGGTTGCGCAGGAACTCGGCGCGCACATAGTCGGACAGCCCCATCCAGCCGAAAAGGCTGAGCAGCACCAGCAGCAAGAGCACGCTGGGCGTGAAAATCGCGCTGAAAATAATCAGCAAATAAAGCTCAGGCATCGAACCCCAGATCTCCATAAAACGCTGGGCGATCAAATCAGTTTTTCCGCCGACATAGCCCTGAATCGCCCCGGCAATCACGCCCATCACCACGCCGATGGCGGTCAGCGCCAGCCCGAACAGCACGCTCAGGCGAAAGCCGTAGATCAGCTGCGCCAATAAATCGCGCCCCCGGTCGTCGGTGCCGAACAGGTTGTCACGGGACGGCGCGGACGGATTTGGCTCTTTGGCGAAATAGTTGATGGTGCGCGGCCCATACGGGTTGGGCGGGTAAAGCGCCCAGTTGCCGCTTTGGCTGAGCTTGTCCTTGATGAAGGGATCAAGGTAATCGGTGGGCGTGTCAAAGTCGCCGCCGAAGGTTTTTTCGGAATAGTCTTTAAGCAGCGGCACGTATAACTCGCCCTGGTAGCGCAGCAGCAGCGGCTTGTCGTTGGAGAGCACTTCGGCAAACAGACTAAAAACCACCAGCAGGCAAAACAGCACCAGGCTCCAGTAACCCAGCCGATTGCGCCGGAAACGCTGCCAGGCGCGGCGCGATGGCGAGACGGATTCAATCGAATTTGACACGCGGATCCACCCACACATAGCAAAGATCGCTGACCAGCTTGGTCACCAGGCCAATCAGCGTGAACAAATAAAGCGTGCCCAGCACAACCGGATAGTCCCGGCGAATCACGCTCTCGTAACTGAGCAGCCCCAGGCCGTCTAGCGAAAACAGGGTTTCAATCAAGAGCGAGCCGGTAAAAAACGCCCCAATAAACGCCGCCGGAAAGCCGGTGATGATGGGAATCAAGGCGTTGCGGAACACATGCTTCCACAGCACCTGGCGCTCGGATAAACCCTTGGCTCTAGCGGTCAGCACGTACTGCTTGCGGATTTCCTCCAGAAAGGAATTTTTCGTCAGCACCGTGGTCACGGCAAAGCTGCCCAGCACCATCGCGGTGATCGGCAACGTGATGTGCCAGAGGTAATCGGTAATGCGCGCGCCCCAACTGAGCGTGTCCCAGTTGGCCGAGGTCAGCCCGCGCAGCGGAAACCACTGCAGTTGCCCGCCAAACACCACCAAGAGCGCCACGCCCAGCACAAAGCCCGGCACCGCATAACCGACCAGCACCGCCAGCGACGTGACAAAGTCAAAGCGCGACCCGGCCCGCACCGCCTTGGCCACGCCCAGCGGCACGGCAATCAAATAGCTGATGAAAAACGTCCACAGCCCCAGACTGACCGACACCGGCATCTTTTCCTTCACCAGTTGCCAGACATCCTTGTGCTGGTAAAAACTGGTACCCAGATCAAAGCGGGCAAAGCGCCCGATCATCTGAAAAAAGCGTTCATGCACCGGCTTGTCAAAACCGTAGAGCGCCTTGATTTCGGCGATGCGCTCGGCATCCACCCCTTGGCGGCCCCGATAACCGGCTCCGGCGCTGGCAGCGCGCTCGCCGCCCGAG
This sequence comes from Burkholderiales bacterium, assembly GCA_038249155.1. Lineage (GTDB taxonomy): Bacteria > Pseudomonadota > Gammaproteobacteria > Burkholderiales > Burkholderiaceae_C > Polaromonas. The sequence goes on from JBBRWN010000003.1 coordinate 176,577, forward strand.
TCGCGCCCCTGCAATTGCGCCACCATCTGCTCGACCGGCCCGCCCGGCACAAACTGCACCATCGCAAAAGTCAACAGCAGCACGCCAAACAGCGTCGGAATCATCAACAACAGGCGCTTGAGGATGTAGCTGGCCATGTTTTATTTGCTCCACCAAGTGCTCAGCGCCCAGGTATCGGGCTGGTAATACGGCGGAATCGTCGCGGGCAGCGCCAAATGCGCAGGCCGGTAGCCGATAAAAAACGCGTCGCCGTAATACTGCGGCACCGAGTAATAGCCGTGCGTCAGCACCCGGTCCAGCGAGCGCATCGCCGCGCCCAGCTCGGGCCGGGTTTTGGCGCTAACGACTTTTTGCAGCAGCGCGTCAATCGCCAGATCGGCCAGCCCCCAGACATTCGACGAGCCCGGCATGCTGGCCGCTTTGGAGCCAAACAATTCGAGCAACTCGCCGCCCGGTGCGGTGCTGCCCGGCAGGCGCAGCGTGGTGACTTCAAAATCAAACGCATCCATGCGCTGCTTGCTCAGGGACGAATCGACGATGCGGTACGTCAGCGTGATGCCGAGCTTTTCCAGCGCCTTCTGAAACGGCCCAACCACGCGCACCAGCGAAGGCTGGTCGTTCAAAAACTCCATCGTGAAAGCTTCGCCCTGGGCGTTGCGCAGCGCGCCGTCGCGGTACGTCCAGCCCGCTTCGCGCAGCAGCGCCTGGGCCTGGCGCAGGTTGCCCCGCAGGCTGCCCGGCGGCAAGGTACTGGGCGACACCGGCACCGCGCCAAAAACCTCGGGCTTGAGTTGTAAGCGCAAAGGCTCCAGCAACGCCAGCTCGTCGGGCTTGGGCAAGCCTTCGGCGTGAAATTCGCTGTTCGGAAAATAACCATTCACGCGCTTGTACAGGCCGTAAAACAGCTGCCGGTTCATCCACTCAAAATCGAGCGCCAGACCAATCGCCCGGCGCACGCGCGCATCCTGGAACTTGGCCTTGCGCAAATTAAAAACATAGCCCTGAAAATCGCCCGGATTGCGGTTTTCAAAGGCACGCTTGACCAGCTCACCCGAGGTAAACGCCTTGCCGGTGTACTGGCGCGCCCAGTTGCGCGAGATGAATTCGCGCATGAAGTCGAATTCCCCGGCTTTCAGCCCCTCGAAGCGCGAGGTTTCATCGAGGTAAATTTTGAAGCTGATGCGGTCAAAGTTGAACTGGCCTTTGCGGCTGGGCAGATTTTCGCCCCAATAGGCCGGGTCGCGCGCATAAGTGATGTCGCGCCCCATTGCCGGATTGGCCACTTTGTACGGCCCGGAGCCAATCGGCACCTCGGAAACAATCTTGTCAAACGCCGTCGCCTGCCCGTTCACGCGGCCCCAGTCGCGGCTGAACACCGGCATGCCGCCGACCACCAGCGGCAACTCCGGGTTGGGCGTGGCGAAATCAAAGCGCACCACGCGCTCGGCCAGCACCGTGACCGCCTTGACTTCGGCATAAATCGTGCGGTACTGCGGCGCGGCCAGTTTGCTGGTGAGCTGGGTGAAGGAATGCAGCACGTCCGCAGCAAGCACTGGCGCGCCGTTGTGAAAACGCGCTTTTTCGTTCAGATGAAAAGTGGCTGAAAGCCGGTCTGGCGCAACCGCCACATCGTCAGCCAGCAGGCCGTAAGCGGTGGTCGGCTCCTCGGCGTTGCCGGTCAGCAGGCTTTCCACCACCAGCAGGCCCAGGCCGTAAGGCGCGGTGCCGCGCAGCGTGAACGGGTTGAACTTGTCAAAGTTCGTCGGCCGGGTCGGCGGCACCATGCGGATTTCGCCGCCCTTGGGCGCTGCGGGATTCAGATACTCAAAATGCGTGAATCCCGCCGGGTACTTGATGTCGCCAAACTGGGCGTAGGCGTGCGCGGCCTGGGCGGCCGGGACAAAAAATGCCAACAAGACCGCCATCAAGGTCCGCAAAAAAGACAAATCCTGCATGCGACAATTCTGCCTTACTTAGGTCGGCAAGATTTTGCCGATTCACACGCACACACTGGAGCATAAAGAATGGGTTTTCTCGCTGGCAAAAAATTGCTGATCACGGGCTTGCTGTCCAACCGGTCTATCGCCTACGGCATTGCCAAGGCCTGCCACGAGCAAGGCGCCGAGCTGGCTTTCAGCTATGTCGGCGAGCGCTTCAAGGAGCGCATCACCGAGTTCGCCGCCGAATTCAACTCCAGCCTGATCTTTGACTGCGATGTCGGCTCCGACGAGCAGATTGACCAGATGTTTACCGATCTGGCCGCCACCTGGGGCACGTTTGACGGCTTTGTCCACAGCATTGGCTACGCGCCACGCGAAGCCATTGCGGGCGATTTTCTGGACGGTTTTTCAAAAGAAAACTTCCGCATTGCGCACGAAATCAGCGCCTACAGTTTTCCGGCCATGACCAAGTCCGCCCTGCCCTACCTGAACCCCAAGTCCGCCGTGCTGACGCTGACGTATTTGGGCGCCGAGCGCATCATTCCGCACTACAACACCATGGGACTGGCCAAGGCTAGCCTGGAATCGTCCGTGCGCTATCTGGCCGAGTCCCTCGGCCCACGCGGCATGCGCGCCAACGGCCTGAGCGCCGGCCCGATCAAGACGCTGGCCGCCAGCGGCATCAAGGACTTCGGCAAGCTGCTGGGCATGGTGGCCGCCGCCACGCCGCTGCGCCGCAACGTGACGATTGAAGACGTGGGCAATGTCGCCGCCTTTTTGATGAGCGATCTGGCCAGCGGCGTGACGGCTGAGATCACCTATGTCGATTGCGGCTTCAGCGCCACCGCTGGCGCCAGCCGCGACAGCGCCTCCGTCGCCTGATTTTCAAAGTAAAAAGTCCCGCCTGCGTCTAGCGGGCGGGCGCCTCCCGGTTCCTTGTGACAACCATTAAAAGGTGACTCATGATGCGGCGACACTGGCTTTTAACCCTCATCAGCCTGGCGCTGGCGGGCGCAGCGCTGACAAGACTGGCACACGCTGGCGACGACGCAGCACCAGCACCGGCCCTGTTGCAGGCGCAAGTCGCCGCCCCGGCCCTGCCGCCAGCCGCACCCGCGCTGATGCTGGCCAATATCTATCACCCCGGCGTCAACCTGGACGACTACTGGGTCAGTGAAAAATACGACGGCGTACGCGGCTACTGGGACGGCGAAAAGCTCTTCACCCGGGGCGGCCAGCCGGTCAACGCGCCAAGCTGGTTCACCGCTGGCTGGCCTAAAACCCCGCTCGACGGCGAGCTCTGGGCCGGACACGGCCAGTTCTCCAAAGCCGTCTCCACCGTGCGCCAGCAAACGCCCGATGACGCCGCCTGGCGCGGCATGCGCTTTATGGTGTTTGACCTGCCTGCGCAAGGCGGCACCTTCACCGAGCGCATTCCGGTCTTGAGGCGCGTCATCAGCCAGATGGCCAAGCCCTGGGTTCAGGCCGTCGTGCAATTCAAGGTGGCCAATCACCCGGCGCTGCTCACGCTGCTCGACAACATGGTGCAGGACGGCGGCGAAGGCCTGATGCTGCATCGCGGTGCCTCCCTGTACAAAGGCGTGCGCAGCGACGACCTGCTCAAGGTCAAAACCCACGAGGACAGCGAAGCATGGGTTATCGGCCACGTTCCCGGCAAAGGCAAATACGAAGGCATGCTCGGGGCGCTGCGGGTGGAAATCCCGGCCACCGACAGCGCGCCCGCGCTGCGCTTCAAGCTGGGCACCGGCTTTACCGACGCCCAGCGGCAAAATCCGCCCGCCATCGGCGCGCGCGTGACCTACCGCTTCCGGGGTTTGAACGACAGCGGCATCCCGCGCTTTGCCAGCTTCCTGCGGGTGCGCGAGGACTGAGGCCCGCCGCGCTGTCAGCGCGGTTTTGCCAGCCACTGACCAGCGGGCAAGGGCTGCGCCAAATGTGAAAAAGAACGGCAGACTCTGTGCAGCGCCGCCCGGGCTGGCGGACAATCCGTGTTTTTATGCAACTTCCACCCGACACCATGAAATCTCTTCTTTCTCTGCTTGCCCTGGCCGCCGTTCTCTCTACCGCCTGCGCCACCACGCCCCCCGGAAAACCAGCTGTAGCAGCAGCGGCCGCATCAATCGCCGAAACCCTACCATCGGGCGTAAAAATCGCTTATACGCTGGTCGGCAGCGGCGCCCAGCCCAAGGCTACCGACACCGTGAAGGTTCACTACCGGGGAACGCTGGCCAACGGCACGGAATTTGACAGCTCCTTCAAGCGCGGCATGCCGGTGAGCTTCCCGCTGAACCGCGTCGTACCCTGCTGGACCGAAGGCCTGCAGCACATCAAGGTCGGCGGCAAGGCCACGCTGACCTGCCCGCCCGCCACCGCCTATGGTGATCGCGGTGCCGGTGGCGTGGTGCCACCGAACGCTACGCTGACGTTTGACGTTGAGCTGCTGGCCATCGAAAAATAAGCCAGCCATCCTTGGCATCGGGAATCCGGCGCGATTTCACCCCTGGGGTGTGCGCGATTCGAGGAGGTCAGGCACGCCCGAACAGCCGCTTGACTCCCAGCCACTGCTGGGACCAGAAACCATCGCCATAGTCGCGGTTCTGCTCGACTTGGTCGCGCACCCCGGTGGCGTCGTAGCGCAGCTCAAAATTGGCGGTACCAAACAGCATGTCCCACCACGGCAGCAGAACACCGAAATTGTGCCCCCCCAGAGTAGTGGGTCCCTGGCTTTCGTGGCCTATGCCTATGCTGTGGTGCAACCGGTGAAAGCGCGGGCTGACCCAGAGCCGCTCGCCCACGCGCCCAAACCACAGGCGCAAATTAGCATGCTGAAAGCTCTCACTGAGCTGGCTAAAGGCGACCAAGGCAACAAACTGACCCGGCCCAACGCCAATCAAAATGGCTATCACGGCAAACAGGATACTCCGCAGGACATCGTCGAGCAGGTGGTTGCGGTTGTCGGTCCACATCGTCATCTGGCGCTGGGAATGGTGCAGCGAATGCAGCGCCCACCACCAGTTGAACTGATGTTCGGCACGGTGAAACCAGTAATTGACAAAGTCAAAAACGATCAGGTAAATGACAAAACTTGTCAGCGCACTATCCGTTATCCCAGGCCAAAGCTGGTCCAGGTGAAACGTGGACAGACCTTGCGCCCGCAACTCGCCAATACCCGATTCCAGCCAGTTTTCAATGCTGAAAAACATCAGGAGTTTAAACAGACCTAAACGGTGAATTAATGTGTAGATTACATCAACACGAATAGCGCGCGGCTCGGTGACGGCTTCAACCGGCCAGAGCCGCTGCAGCGGCCCGATCAGCACCACCAGCACCAGCACCTGCAGCAGGCCCGCGAGCAGCCAGCCTGTGCCGTTATAAGCCAGCTCCAGCAGGTTACCCACCCCAAGCCAGAAGGCCAGAGGCTGAACCACCGTCTCAAACAGCCATTGCTGCACCACAGCAAACTGATCCTGCATCCATTCCATCACGAAAATTTCCTTTTCAACATTCATTTTCCCTGTGCAGCAATCCAGCCCTGATAGGCCGGATGCTCGCGCAGGGTTTCAAAGCAAAAACCCTTGTCCTTCAGCCCCACAATCAGCGGCTCCAGGACGGCGGGTGCCCAGGCATCCTGGCGCGACCAGATGCCCAGGTGGGCCACCAGGATGTCGCCGCTGCGGATGTCCTGGAGCGCCTTGTCGAGCAGCGCCTGGTTGCTGAATTTTTCGCTGGGCAACTCATCGCCCAGAAAACCCGCTGGCGCCCAGCCGACATGGGCCCAACCGCAGGCCTTGGCCGCCGCCAGCAGCCGGGGCGAGGTCTTGCCGCCCGGCGCGCGAAACAGCGGCAGCGGTTTCTTGCCGGTGATGTCCTGCAGCCGCTGAGCCGCCTGCGCAATGTTGGCGCAGTAAGCCGGCGCCTCCCAGGTCAGCGTTTGCCCTTCCTGGCTGCCTGCCGAGGGGCGGATGCGAAACGCGGGCGCTGCACCTGGCAGGTCGCCGCGCCAGTAGGCATGGTCATAGGTATGCGAAGCGAACTCATGGCCTTCGGCGGCCCGCGCCTTCCACCAAGGTGCCCAGTGCGCGCCCAGGCTGCCGTCGCCTATTTTCGTCTTTTCGTTGGCGGCAAAGAAAGTGACCCGGACTTTTTGGCGGCTCAACACCTGCGCAATCAGCGGCGCCACTTCCATGTGGCCGGTGTCAAAGGTCAGGTAAAGCGGCTTGGCGCAGCGGGCGCCGTCTTGCGCTGCAGCCCCGGCGGGTGCAGCGCAAGCGGCTAGCCAGACAAGAGCCCACGCGCCTTTACTGGCGCTTGGCATGGTTCAATGTCCAGACGCCGTGCGGCGACTTGCCTACATTGACCTGCCTGACGGTTGCGCCGGTGACGGTGTCGATCACGCTGAGCTTCTTGGCCCAGCGTGAAGCCACCATGATGGTCTTTCCATCCGGTGAAATATCCATGCAATCCGGGCCGGAGAAGGCCGGAAAAGTCTTCACCATCTCGAAGGTCTGGTAGTCGATCTTGCTGATGGTGTTGGCCACGCGGTTGCTGACATAGACATGGCGCAGGTCGCCAGCGGCGCGAAACGCGTGCGCGCCCAGGCCGGTGTTGATCTTCTTGACAAAGCGCGCTTCCTTGCCCGTCACGTCATACACTTCCACGCCGTCGCCGCCCGTCAGCCCGATCAACAAATGCTTGTCGTCAGGCGTGCCGAACACATCGGCCGGCATGGTGCCCACCTTGACGCGCCACTTGAGGGTCTGGGTGGCCAGATCCACCGCCACCAGCTCGTCGCTGTCCTGCATGGTGGCGTAAACCGTGGTGCTTTTGCTGTCAATCCACAGGTGGCTGGGCGTTTTGCTGCTGGCAATGCGCTTGCTCAGGGTCATGTTGTTGCCATCCCAGCGGTAGATGTCAATATGATTGAGCCGGTTGGCCACCGTGACAAACCATTTCATGTCCGGCGAAAACCGCAGCTGGTAAGGGTCCATGATGTCGCGCACCGTGCGCTGCACCTGGGCCGTGCGCGGGTCGATGAAGGTCAGCGAATCCCCGAGCGCGTTGGCAACGATGACCGACTTCTCGTCGGGCGTCAGGTACAGGTGGTGCGGCTCTTTGCCGGTGGGAATGCGCTGGGTTTCGGTCCAGGTTAGCGGATCGATCACGCTGACCGTGTCATCGAGCGAATTGAGCACGAACACGGGCAACGCAGCAGCAGGCGTGGACGCCTGGGGCACTTTGGCCACCTGGGCCACTTGGGCCAGCGTGGGCAGGCACAGCAGGCTGGCAGCAGCAAACAGCCCGCCTGCTAAAAAATGAAGGTAAGCATTCACAAAAAGGGCTTTCAAGGGTCAACCCTGTAGTGTAGCGAGCCCCTTTAATCAAATGCCTGCAAAAGACTGCAAAGGCATGTAACCTTTGCGCTAACTCAACCCTTTTGCGCCGGTACCGCCGCAATGCTAAGCAGGTCCTGCGCCGTCAGCCAGCGCCACTGGCCCGGTTTGAGATCAGCTGGCAAATCCAGCGAACCGATGCGCGAGCGGTGCAGACCCGCAACGTCTTCGACCCGGTTGCCGACGGCAGCAATCATGCGCTTGACCTGATGGTATTTGCCCTCGGTCAGCGTCAGGCTGAGCTGGCGCTGGCCGGTCTGCATGCAGGCGGCGGCGCGCACCGGCTTGGGATCATCGTCGAGCACCAGGCCCGCCAGCAGCTTTTGAACCTGCTGCGCGTCCACCGGATGCTTGGCGGTCACGTCATAGACCTTGGGCACATGGTGCTTGGGCGAACTCATGCGGTGAATGAATTTGCCGTCGTCCGACAGCAGCAGCAGCCCGGTTGTGTCCTGATCGAGCCGTCCCACTGCCTGCACGCCCGCCGCCGCACCGCCGCCGCGCTGGCGGATCGGCGCGGGCAGCAGCGTGTAGATGCTGGGGTAGGTGCTGGGCTTTTGCGAGCATTCGTAGCCGGCCGGTTTGTGCAGCATCAGATAGGCTTTTTCGTGGTATTCCCAGGCCACGCCCTGCACCGTGAAGTGCAGGCCTGTCGGCTCAAATTCCATCGCTGGCTCGGTGCAAGCCGCGCCTGCCACCGTCACCAGAGCCTGCTGCACCAGCCCGGCGCAGACGCGGCGCGTGCCAAAGCCCTGTGAAAAAAGTATTTCCTGTAATTGCATGTGTGTTTTTGCCATCCGGCGATTGTCTCTTACAGCTCACCGGCATCGGTTAAACGGCTGATCCAGGCGCGGCGTTTATTCACCCATGAAAAAAGCCTCCAGGAATTAATCCTTGGAGGCTTCTGACATTCGTTATGGTCGGTGTGAAAGGATTCGAACCTTCGACCCCTTGCACCCCATGCAAGTGCGCTACCAGGCTGCGCCACACACCGACTAGACTTAAATTATAACCCGGCCGTGTGACATATCAGAAAGGGAGCCTCAACAAATCCCGAATTTCGTGCAACTCTCGCCGAAGCCATGGCAAGTCCAACTGCAGATGCTCCAGCGGCGCCGACTCATCGAGATCATCCTGCAGGAAATTTTCGCTTCCCGACAAGTCTTCACCGCTGCGCCGCTGGCCTTGTTCAGCGTGGGCAAGCTCCTGCAGCCTGTTGCGCGCACCGCTGATCGTGAAACCCTGCTCATACAGCAACTCACGAATCCGGCGAATCATCAGCACTTCATGATGCTGGTAGTAACGGCGGTTGCCGCGCCGCTTCATTGGGCGTAGCTGCGTGAACTCCTGCTCCCAATAACGCAGGACATGAGACTTGACGCCGCACAACTGGCTGACTTCACCAATGGTGAAGTAGCGCTTTGCCGGGATGGGGGGAAGGATTGGCGCCAATGAAATCAAGGTTTGAAGGGGGGAAATGTTTAAATCTACCTCAAACTTGGAGCCAGCGCCGAAAATTCAGATGACATTTCAAGCGATTCCGTATCAAAATTTACACTTTTGATACATTTACCCCGACCCGCAAAACCTTTCATCCACCCGCTTGTGGCGCTTGCCCGGCTGGTTTGTCGCCCTGGATCTGATCCTTGAGCTTGTGGCTGGCATGAAACGTCACCACCCGGCGCGCCGGGATGGGGATGGATTCGCCAGTGCGCGGGTTGCGCCCCGGACGCGGCGCCTTGGTGCGTATCTGGAAATTGCCGAAGCCGGAAATTTTCACATCCTTGCCCTCGACCAGTCGCTCCGAAAGCAGCTCAAAAAACGCCTCAATCATGTCCTTGGACTCGCGCTTGTTGAGCCCGATTTTGTCAAACAGCAGCTCGGCCAAATGCGCCTTGATCAGCGCCGGGGTTTCCGGGTTTTCTGCGGGAAATTCCATGAAACTAAGTCTCCGGTTTATTATTTTTCTGGCGCAAATATCAATAGACTCAAGCGCGCAGTCGCGCCTGCAGCTGCGCCTGCGCGCTGGCCAGCACCGCCTGAATCGCCGCTTCGATGCTCTCATCAGTCAGTGTCACCGTGTCGCTGGACAGCACCAGGCGCACTGCCAGGCTTTTCTCGCCCTGTTGCAAGCTGGTGTTGCCTGGCTGAGGACGATAGACATCGAACAGTGTCGCGCTCTTGAGCAGACCCTGGGTGTCGGCGCCGTGAATCGCGGCCATCAAGGCGGCGTGGGTGACGCTTTCGGCAACGATCAGCGCAATGTCGCGCTCGACCGGCTGGAGCTTGCTGACCGCCTTGAACACCGGCACCGGGCGCTGCAGCAGCGCGTCGAGTTCGAGTTCAAACAGCAGCGGTGCTTGGGCCAGCTCGTAGCCTTGACGCCATTGCGGATGCAGTTCGCCAACAAAACCAATCGGCTTGCCACCCACCGACACGCTGGCGCAGCGGCCAGGGTGCATGGCCGGATGCGTCGCAGGCGCAAACACCGCCTGCAGCGGCGCCAGCAAGGCCTCAATATCGCCCTTGACATCAAAAAAGTCGGCCGCCTTGTCGGACTGGCCCCAGTGCAGCGTGGCGCGCGGGCCGTAGGCCAGGCCCGCCACGCGCATCGGCTGGTCAAAACCGGCCACTGTGGTGTCGGTGTTCTGGCTCTGCGCGTCGCGCAGGAACACCCGGCCCAGCTCGAACACGTTGACGCGCGGCGCCTTGCGGTCCAGGTTGAATTTCAGCACCTGCAGCAGCGAGCCGATCAACGACGAGCGCATCACGCTCATCTGGCTGGCAATCGGGTTCAGCAGCTTGATCGGATTCGGGTTGCCCGCCAGCTCATGCTCCCAGCGTTCTTCGACGAAGCTGAAATTGATGGTTTCCTGGTAGCCCAGCGCGGCCAGCGCCCGGCGCACGGCAAACGGGCTGCGCTCGGATTCAGGGCGGATGCGGGCGGTGATCGGCGCCTGCGGCGGCGTGTGCGGCAGCTCGTTGTAGCCAACCATGCGCACCACTTCTTCGATCAGGTCTTCTTCAATCAGCAAATCAAAACGGTAGCTTGGTGGCGTGACGGTCAGCGTGCCATCGCCTTCGCTGACAGACAGACCCAGGCGCTGCAGCGCGTCCAGGCACTGCGCCTGCGTCAACGGCATGCCAATGATCTTGGCGGCGCGGGCCACGCGCAGGGTGACGGGCACAGCTTCGGGCAGATTGACCTGCGCATCGTCAATCGGGCCGCAAACCGTCTCGGGCGTGCCGCAGATGTCGATGATGAGCTGGGTGATGCGCTCGATGTGCTCGACCGTCAGGCCGGGATCGACGCCGCGCTCGAAGCGGTGACCTGCGTCGGTGGAAAAATTGAAGCGGCGCGAGCGCCCGGCAATCGCCTTGGGCCACCAGAAAGCGGCTTCCACATAGACGTTTTGCGTGTCGTCAGACACCGCGGTGGCGTTGCCGCCCATGATGCCGGCCAGCGATTCGACCTGGGCTTCGTCGGCAATCACGCCGACTTTTTCATCGACCGTGACCGTCGTGCCGTTGAGCAGTGTCAAAGTCTCGCCGGGCTGGCCCCAGCGCACGTCGAGTCCGCCCTTGATCTTGTCGAGGTCAAAGATGTGCGAGGGGCGGCCCAGCTCGAACATCACGTAGTTGGAAATATCCACCAGCGCCGTGACGCTGCGCTGGCCGCAACGCGCCAGCTTGTCCACCATCCACTGCGGTGTGCTCGCTTTGGTGTTGACCTTACGAACCACGCGGCCGGAAAAGCGCCCGCACAAATCAGGCGCGCTGATTTTGACCGCCACGCGGCTGGCATCGGCCACGGCCACCGCCGGAAAAACCGGGGTGTTCAGCGGCGCGCCAGTCAGCGCAGCGACTTCACGCGCCACGCCATAGACGCTCAGGCAATGCGCCAGATTCGGCGTCAGCTTGAGCGTGAACAGCGTGTCATCGAGTTTCAAATGCTCGCGGATGTCCTGGCCGAGCGGCGCGTCGGGTACCAGTTCCAGCAGGCCGGCGTTCTCTTCGGACAGTTTCAGCTCGCGCGCCGAGCACAGCATGCCCTGGCTTTCGACGCCGCGCAGCTTGCCAACCTTGATCAAAAACGGCTTGCCGTCCTCGCCGGGTGGCAGTTCCGCGCCGACCATCGCGCACGGAATCTTGATGCCGACGCGCGCATTGGGCGCGCCGCAGACGATGGTCAGCAGGCTGGCCTGACCCACATCGACCTGGCAGACGCGCAGGCGATCCGCATTCGGATGCTGCACGGCTTCTTTGATTTCGCCGACAACGATATGCGTAAACGGCGGGGCGACGGGCTTGAGCTCTTCGACTTCAAGCCCGGCCATCGTCAGCGTGTCGGCCAGTTGCTGGGTGGAAAGCGGCGGGTTGCAGAATTCGCGCAACCAGGATTCGGGGAATTGCATGATCTATCCTTTTTCTTCTTGTTATGACGACTGGAACTGAGACAAAAAGCGCACATCGCCGTCGAAAAACAGGCGCAAATCGTTGACGCCGTAACGCAGCATCGTCAGCCGATCCGGCCCCATGCCGAAGGCAAAGCCGATGTAGTGCTCGGGGTCCAGGCCCATGTTGCGCACCACGTTCGGATGCACCTGACCGGAACCGGCCACTTCCAGCCATTTCCCGGCCGACGGGCCAGACTGGAACTGGATGTCGATCTCGGCGCTGGGCTCGGTGAACGGGAAAAAGCTGGGCCGAAAGCGCAGCACCAAATCATGACTTTCGAAGAAGGTGCGGCAGAAATCGGTGAACACGTACTTCAAATCCTTGAAGCTGACGTTTTCGCCAATCCACAGGCCTTCGCACTGGTGGAACATCGGCGAATGGGTGGCGTCGCTGTCCACCCGGTAGGTGCGGCCCGGCGCGATGACGCGGATTTCGGGCATGCGGCCACCGGCCTCGATCAGCGCCTTGTGTTTTTTCACATGCTGAACGGCGTAGCGCACCTGCATCGGGCTGGTGTGGGTGCGCAGCAGATTGGGCGCGGTTTCCGTGCCGCCCTCGACATAAAACGTGTCGTGCATGGAGCGCGCCGGATGGTCTTCGGGCGTATTCAGCGCGGTGAAGTTGAACCAGTCGGTTTCGATTTCCGGGCCTTGCGCCACGTCAAAACCCATAGAGCCAAAAATGGCTTCGATGCGCTCCAGCGTCAGCGAGACCGGATGCAGCCCGCCCTGGGCGCGCTGGCGACCGGGCAGGCTCACGTCCAGCGCCTCGGCTTTGAGTTGCTTGTCCAGTTCGGCGTCGGCCAGCGCCTGGCGGCGGCCGGTGAGTGCGGTTTCAATGGCCTGTTTGGCCAGATTGATGGCGGCGCCCCGGGATTTTTTTTCGTCCACGGACAGCTGCGCCATCCCCTTCATCAGCTCGGTGATGCGGCCGGACTTGCCCAGAAACTGCGCCTTGGCATTTTCCAGATCAGCGGGCGTGGCAGCCTGCGCAAAACTGGCTTGGGCAGCGCTGACCAGTTCTTGAAGGGTATCGGCATCGTTCATAAATTCTCTTGTACGGGTAGGGATGCGGGGAAAATCACAAAAAAAGGGCCAGAGCCTTTTCAAGCTCCAGCCCTTTATTGCTTGCGCAAGCAGCTATTGATTCAATAGCACGCTGTCCTGAAAAATCAGGCAGCCAGCTTGGCTTTGGCCTGCTCGACGATGGCGCCGAAAGCAGCGCTGTCGTGAATCGCCATATCGGACAGAACCTTGCGGTCAATCTCGATACCGGCTTTTTTCAGGCCGTTGGTGAACTGGCTGTAGGTCAGGCCAAATGAACGGCTTGCAGCATTGATACGGGCGATCCACAGGCGGCGGAACACGCGCTTTTTGTTACGACGGTCACGGTAGGCATATTGCCCAGCCTTCATTACCGCTTGTTTAGCGATACGGAAGACGTTACCGCGGCGACCGCGAAAACCTTTTGCAAGGGCGAGAATTTTTTTGTGGCGGGCGCGAGCCGTTACACCACGTTTGACGCGAGGCATGTATTACTCCTTGTTCGTCGTTGATTAAATGCCACGGCCTGGCAGCATCTGCGCCATGTGACCCATGTTGGTCTCATGAACGCCGGTGGTTCCACGCAGTTGACGCTTGTTCTTGGTGGTCTTCTTGGTCAGGATGTGACGTTTAAAGGCTTGACCGCGCTTGACGGTGCCACCTGGACGAACGCGGAAACGCTTCTTGGCGCCGCTTTTGGTCTTCATTTTGGGCATGTGTATGCTCCTTTTCATTGTGCTCGTGAGGCGCTGCGAACCTACGCAGACTTGATGGCCCCGAGCCACTTGTCGCGGCAAACCCGAAAGCCTGCCGCTTGGCGCGACGAATTAAATCGTCACTTTTAAAAAGACCGGCTTGGCGCCCGTCTTTTTGGGAACCTCTTTTCAGACGCTCCTTTTTTTGTAGCCGCTGGCGTTTATTCAGCAGCCGACTTGGAAGCAGCCTTCTTGCGGCCCGGCGCGATCATCATGACCATTTGCCGACCTTCAAGCTTGGGGAACTGCTCGACCAAAATCAGGTCAGCCAGCTCATCCCGAATCCGGGCCAGCAGGGCCAAGCCCAGTTCCTGGTGCGTGATTTCCCGGCCGCGAAAGCGCAGGGTAATCTTGCACTTGTCGCCGTCATCCAGGAAGCGCTTGATATTGCGCAGCTTGATGTTGTAGTCGCCGTCATCGGTGCCGGGACGGAATTTGACTTCCTTGACCTCGATGACTTTTTGCTTGGACTTCGCTTCAGCCGCCTTCTTTTGCTCGGCGTACTTGAACTTGCCGTAGTCCATCAGCCGACATACTGGCGGTACCGCCGTAGGCGAGATTTCAACCAAGTCCACATCCGCTTCGCCAGCCAGGCGAAGCGCCTCCATGAGACTGACAACGCCCAAAGGCTCGTTGTCCGGCCCACTCAAGCGTACTTCAGGGGCCATGATTTCACGGTTCAAGCGATGCTTGCGTTCTTCACGGTGACGGCGGTCACGAAATTCTGTAGCGATGGTGCGAGTCCTTCAATGTTTGCTATAAAAGCTATAGCTGCCTGTAAGCCCGGCGCCAAAAACGTCAGACCGAATTCATTCACACAGGTGAAAAATCAGGTTTTTTGTGCGATGTCCAGTGCAATTTGCTGTGCAAATGCTTCGACAGACATCACGCCAAGATCTTTGTTGCCACGGGCGCGCACTGCAACTGCGCCAGCCGCCTTTTCCTTGTCACCAATGACAAGAATGTAAGGCAGCTTTTGTAATGCGTGCTCGCGTATTTTATACGTTATTTTTTCATTGCGCAGGTCAAGGTTGACCCTAAGCCCTTGATTCTGCAGCATCTTGACAACGTCCCGGGCGTAATCGGCCTGGGAATCCGTGATATTGAGCACAGAAACCTGCACGGGCGCCAGCCAGACAGGCAGGGCGCCAGCGTGTTCCTCGATCAAAATCCCGATAAAGCGCTCCAGGCTACCGACAATTGCGCGGTGCAGCATCACCGGGCGGTGGCGTGCGCCATCTTCGCCGACATACTCGGCGTCGAGCCGCTCGGGCATCGAAAAATCGACCTGAATCGTGCCCGACTGCCACTGCCGACCAATCGCGTCTTTCAGCGTATATTCAATTTTCGGGCCGTAAAAAGCGCCCTCGCCCGGTGAAATCTCGAACTCGCAGCCGGAAGCGCGCAGGCTTTCGATCAGCGCGCCTTCGGCCCGGTCCCAGCTTTCGTCCGAACCGATGCGCGCTTCGGGCCGGGTCGCCACTTTGTAAATGATGTTTTTGAAACCGAAATCGGCATAGACTTTTTGCAGCAGCGTCGTGAAATCGACGCACTCTTTCAGGATCTGATCCTCGGTGCAGAAGATATGACCGTCATCCTGCGTGAAGCCGCGCACGCGCATGATGCCGTGCAGGCCGCCGGTCGGCTCGTTGCGGTGGCACTGGCCGAATTCGCCGTAGCGCAGCGGCAGGTCGCGGTAGCTCTTGATGCCCTGCTTGAAGATCAGGATGTGGCCGGGGCAGTTCATCGGCTTGAGGGCGAAGTCGCGCTTTTCACTCTCGGTGGTGAACATGTTGTCGCGGTACTTGTCCCAGTGGCCGGTTTTTTCCCACAGCGTCTTGTCCAGCAGCTGCGGGCCTTTGACTTCCTGGTAACCGTTATCCTGATAGACCTTGCGCATGTACTGCTCGACGCCCTGCCAGACCGTCCAGCCCTTGGGATGCCAGAACACCAGGCCCGGCGAATGCTCGTCGATGTGGAACAGGTCCAGTTCCTTGCCCAGCTTGCGGTGGTCGCGCTTTTCGGCCTCTTCGAGCTGGGTCAGGTATTGCTGCAGGTCGTCCTTGGTGGCCCAGGCGGTGCCGTAGATGCGCTGGAGCATCTCGTTGCGGTGGTCACCGCGCCAGTAAGCGCCCGCCACCTTCATCAGCTTGAAGAATTTCAGCTTACCGGTGCTCGGAACGTGAGGGCCACGGCACAGGTCTTCAAAAGCGCCTTCGCGGTACAGCGACACATCCTGATCGGCCGGAATGCTGGCGATGATTTCGGCCTTGTAATTCTCGCCAATGGCCTTGAAATGCGCCACGGCTTCGTCGCGCGGCAGCACGCGGCGCGTGATCGGCTCGTCCTTGGCGGCCAGCGCGGTCATGCGCTTTTCGATGGCGATTAAATCTTCGGGCGTGAACGGGCGCTTGTAGGAAAAATCGTAGAAAAACCCGTTGTCAATCACCGGCCCGATGGTCACCTGGGCCTCGGGAAACAGCTCCTTGACCGCGTAAGCGAGCAAGTGCGCGGCGCTGTGGCGAATCAGCTCCAGGCCGTCGGCGTCCTTGGCGGTGATGATGGACAAGGCGCTGTTCTGGCTGATGAGAAAGCTGGTATCGACCAGCTTGCCATCGACCTTGCCGCCAAGGGCCGCCTTGGCCAGGCCGGTGCCAATGGAGGCGGCCACCTCAGCCACAGTCAGCGGCTGGGGAAATTCGCGTTGGGAACCGTCGGGAAGCGTAATCTGGATCATGACAAATGGCGAAGAAAAAAGAAAATGCAATGAACAAAGCGCCGCTAAAACCGCCGCTTTGGATTTGAATTGACGAGCGCCTGACACTCAGGGCGCAAGGCATACTGGCGAGCTTCAGGACGTCAAACTTGATTCAATGGATTCTACCCGTCGGCCCCAGGGCAGAGCGTGATGGCATCAGGAATGTAACTGGCCGGTAAAACATGGCGCAGCCTGCTGCATCCAGGCGCCAGATCTGTAGCCAGCCTTCACAATGCATCACGCTGCTCCACTCTGGAGTCTTCCGTCTCAGGAGATGCATGATGAACTCAAGCGCCTTTTTTCGCATCACCGCCGTAGGCGCGGTTACCGCGATGACACTGTCGGCCTGCGTGGTCGCGCCCTACCGGCAAGGTCAGGTGGTTTATACCCAGCCGGTCCCGAATGAGTCCGAGATCGTGGTTGAGGCCGCCCCGCCTGCGCCTTACGTGGAAGTCATTCCTGCGGCGCCCTTCCTGGGCGCCCTCTGGATCAATGGCTATTGGGGCTGGTCACAGGGGCGGCACCAATGGATTCCTGGCCGCTACGAGCGCGCACGCCCCGGCTACCGCTGGGAGCCGCATCATTGGGCTCAGGGTCCGCGCGGCAACTGGCATCTGCGCGGCGGCGGCTGGCGCCGATAAAAAAAGCCCGCAAGCATAGCTTGCGGGCTTTTTGTGGCCTGACTCAGAAGGTCAGATTAGTGGAACTGCTCTTCTTCGGTGGAACCGGTCAGCGCGGTCACGTTGGACTTGCCGCCCTGAATCACGGTGGTCACTTCGTCGAAGTAGCCGGTGCCGACTTCCTGCTGGTGCGACACGAAGGTGTAGCCACGGCCGCGAGCTGCGAATTCAGGCTCTTGCACCTTCTCGACGTAAGCCGACATGCCGCGAGCGACGTAGTCTTGGGCCAGATCGAACATGTTGTACCACATCGAGTGGATGCCAGCCAGGGTGATGAACTGGTACTTGTAACCCATCGCGCCGAGTTCTTTCTGGAACTTGGCGATGGTGGCATCGTCCAGGTTTTTCTTCCAGTTGAACGATGGCGAGCAGTTGTAAGCCAGCATCTTGCCGGGGTGCTTGGCATGCACGGCATCAGCAAACTTCTTGGCGAATTCCAGATCCGGCGTGCCGGTTTCGCACCAGACCAGATCGGCGTACTCAGCGTAAGCGATGGCGCGGCTGATAGCCTGGTCCATGCCCTTGGTGGTCTTGTAGAAGCCTTCGACGGTGCGCTCGCCGGTCAGGAATGGCTTGTCGTTTTCGTCGTAGTCGGAAGTCAGCAGGTCAGCGGCTTCAGCATCGGTACGGGCGATCACCAGGGTAGGCACGCCGCAAACGTCGGCAGCCATGCGCGCTGCGATCAGTTTCTGGCAGGCTTCAGCGGTAGGAACCAGCACTTTGCCGCCCATGTGGCCGCACTTCTTGGCGGAAGCCAGCTGATCTTCCCAATGCACGCCAGCAGCGCCAGCCTTGATCATGGCCTTCATCAATTCAAAGGCGTTCAGCACGCCGCCGAAACCCGCTTCAGCATCGGCCACGATGGGCGCGAAGTTGTCGATGTAGCCTGCGTCGCCTGCGTCAATGCCTTTGGAGTGCTGGATTTCGTCGGCACGGCGGAAGGTGTTGTTGATGCGCTCAACCACGGTTGGCACCGAGTCCACGGGGTACAGGGACTGGTCTGGGTACATGGAAGCGTAGCTGTTGTTGTCAGCGGCGACTTGCCAGCCCGACAGGTAGATGGCTTTGACGCCAGCCTTGACTTGCTGCATGGCTTGGCCGCCGGTCAGCGCGCCCAGGCAGTTGACGTAAGGCTCGGTGTTCACCAGGTTCCAGAGCTTTTCAGCACCACGGCGAGCCAGGGTGTTTTCGATATGAAACGAACCGCGCAGGCGCACCACATCGGCAGCGCTGTAACCGCGCTTGATGCCCTTCCAGCGGGGGTTGGTTGCCCAGTCTTTTTCGAGGGCTTCGATTTGCTGTTCGCGGCTGAGTTGTTCGTTAAGGCTGTTGGACATGGTGAGCTCCAGAGGTTGAAAGGAAGTGCCCTTATTTTAGGGCCTGCATAAGACAATTGCGACTGTCTTATGTCTTATATAAGACTATTTTTATCTTTTAAAATCAATGACTTATGAATTTATTTCGCATAATGAAATAAATTATTTCGATATGATTTTTCATGCCCTTCAAAAAAAGAATACTTTTTCATATTATAAAAAGAACACCCGACTCATGAAAAAAATGTTGCTCTGCAGCAAAACACCACTCCCTCTCACATCGGGCTGTCTAGCCCTATCCCGGGGGTCTTGATTTCGGTGTACTTGTCACCCCGCCAGAGCCCGCCAGCATGGCCTCCGGGGAGGCACCCCGGCGCAGCGCCTTCAGCCCGGCGCGGGCGGCGGCGGCAATCTCGCGTTGGCGCTGGCGGGCCTGGCGCGCCACCCAGACGCTGTAGCCGATGATGACCACCGTCACGGTGGTGATCAACAAAGTGGCGGCCGCATAAATGGTCGGATTGATGCCGCGCCGCGCATAGCCAAAAATCACCTGCGGCAGGGTGTTGACGCCGGGCCCGGAGAGAAACTCGGCAATCACCACGTCATCGAAAGACAGGGTAAAGGCCAGCAAAAAAGCCGCCAGCAACGCCTGAAAAATATTGGGCAGCGTGATCAGAAAAAACACCTGGTGTGGCAGTGCGCCCAGGTCCATCGCAGCCTCCTCAATCGAGCGGTTCACCTCGAGCAGGCGCGACTGGATGACCACGGTGGCGTAAGCCATGCCGAGCAGGGTGTGGCCAAAGATGATGGTCAGCATGCCGCGCTGCGGCCAGCCGAGAAAGTTTTGCGCGCCCACCATCAACAGCAGCAGCGACAGGCCGATGACCACTTCGGGCATCACCAGCGGCGCATTGACCATGCCGGAAAAAATCGTGCGCCCGGCAAAGCGCCGGTAGCGCACCAGCACAAAAGCGCAAAACATGCCCAAAATAGCCGACAGCAGCCCGGATACGGCCGCCACCTTCAGCGACAGCCAGAATCCATCGACGATTTTGGTGTCCTGCGCCAGCGCCTCGTACCAGCGCAGCGAAAAGCCGGTGAACACGGCATCCTGGCGGGTGCTGTTGAACGAAAAAACGATCATGAAGATCAGCGGCAGGTACAAAAACAGATAGCCCAGCCCCATCCACAGCTTGCCAAAATGCTTTTCCAGAAAGGTTTTCATGATTCAGTTTCCGGTTCGGCGGCGGCGCCGTTATAGCAGTAGTAATAAATGGCCAACGGAACCACGATGACAGCGATCATCAGCACCGCCAGCGCAGTGGCCCGGGGCCAGTTGTTGCTGGTGAACATCTCATCCCAGACGACACGGCCAATCATCAGGTTCTCCGGTCCGCCCAGCAGCGAGGGAATCACAAACTCGCCGACGCACGGAATAAAGACCAGCATGAAGCCAGCAATGATGCCTGCGCGCGACAGCGGCACCGTGATCAGCCAAAAAACCGTCCACGGCGAAGCGCCCAGGTCACGGGCCGCCTCCAGCAGGCGCACATCGAGCTTGACCAGATTGGCATACAGCGGCAGCACCATGAAGGGCAGATAGACATAGCTCATGCCGACCAGCATGGACACGTCGGTGTAGAGCAGCTGGATCGGCTCGGCGCTGAGCCCAAGAAACATCAGCACCTGATTCAAGACGCCCTGGTCGGCCAGAATGCCTTTCCACGCATAGACGCGCAGCAAAAACGAGGTCCAGAACGGCAGCATCACCATCATCAAGAGCGCCGGGCGCAGGCTGGGCCTCGAGCGGGCCAGAAAATAGGCGAACGGATAGCCCATCAGCAGACACAGCACGGCCGTACACAGCGCGTACCAGAGCGAGCGCAGATAAGCCTCGACATACATCGTCTCAAAGAGCTCGCCGCCCTCATGGGTGCGGAAAAGCGAACTGTAGTTTTCGTATTTCAGCTTGAGCTGGCCCGTCTGCGCGTCCCAGAGCGACTTGAAGGGATGGATGTCGTTGCCCATATCGACAAAGCTGATGTAGAGCAGGATCAAAAAAGGCAGGAGAAAAAACAGGATCAGCCAGAAATAAGGCACGCCAATCACAAAGCGTCGGCCCGGCATCGGAAAAGTTGAAGCAGCCATCAGAATTGCCTCAATCGCGCAGCACGATGCCAGCGCGGTCGTCCCACCAGAAAAACACGCTGTCTTCGCGCTTGAAGCTGCCGATATCCTGGCGCGAAGCGTTGGCCTCGGTGATCTTGACCTGCGAGCCGTCACTGGCCGTCACGATGTAGCTGTTGTAGGCGCCGAAATAGGAAATTTCCTGAACCTTGCCGGCAAACAAATTTTTGCTGACGGCGGGCCGCGTCTTGCTGATGCCGATTTTTTCGGGCCGCACGGCAATCGCCACCGGCATGCTCAGCATGCCGCTGACGCCATACCCAACCTTGATTTCGCCAATGCTGGTCATAGCGGCGCAACAATCGCGCTCATCGACGCTGAGCCAGCCCTCGAACAAGGTGACGCTGCCAATGAAGTCGGCGACGAAGCGGCTGGCCGGATGCTCGTACAGCGCCTCGGGCGTGCCCACCTGCAGCACCCGGCCCCGGTTCATCACCGCAATGCGGCTGGCCATGTTCATGGCTTCCTCCTGGTCATGCGTCACCACGACGCAGGTCACGCCGACCTGCTTGATGATGTTGACCAGCTCGAACTGGGTCTGCTCGCGCAGTTTTTTGTCCAGTGCGCCCAGCGGCTCATCGAGCAGCAACAGCTTGGGCCGCTTGGCCAGGCTGCGCGCCAGCGCGACGCGCTGCTGCTGGCCGCCCGAGAGCTGGTGCGGCTTGCGCTTGGCGTAAGCGTTCAACTGCACCAGCTCCAGCATCTCGCCGACGCGCTGCTGGATTTCAGCCTTGGGCAGGCCTTCGCGCTTCAGGCCAAAAGCGATGTTTTCCCAAATATCGAGATGGGGAAACAGTGCGTAGGACTGAAACATCATGTTGATAGGCCGCTGGTGCGGCGGGATGGCCACCATGTCCTGCCCTCCCAGCAAAATCCGGCCCGCACTAGGGACATCAAAACCGGCCAGCATGCGCAGCAGCGTCGATTTGCCGCAGCCCGAGCTGCCCAGCAGCGCAAAAATCTCCCCCTGCCCTACCGACAGCGACACCTCATCGACCGCCAGGGCCCCGTCAAAGTTCTTCACCAGTTTTTCAGTGACCAGGTAACCTGCTTTTGCATCCATGTCTGCCATCTGCTGCCTTTTTGCATTCATTCTTGAAAAAATAAAAGGGCTGTTTATACACTTGGTAGAAACAGCCCTCCCCGATTGATTTCAAAAAGAAAATCAGCTGCCTTTTTTGAAGCTGTTGAAGGCGTTGGTCATGGCTTCGCGGGCCTCGTTGGTAAAGCTGCTGGGCGCAATCATCTTGCTGAAGTAGTCGTCCCCGACAAAAATGGTCTTGTTGCTCGCAATTTCAGACTTGATCTGGGCCATCGCTGCCTTGTTGGCCGTGGGGTAGTTCATGTTGTTGGTGACCAGCGCGGCGTTTTCGGGGCGCAGGTAAAAGTCGATGAAGGTGTAGGCGTTGTTTGGATGCTTGGCATCCTTGGTCAGCGCCATCGTGTCGGCAAACAGCAGCGCGCCAGTGCTGGGCAGCAGCGCCTGAATTTCATCCTGGGAGCCATTTTCCTTGGCCCGGCCCGCAGCGATATTGATGTCGCCGGACCAGCCGATGACCGCGCAGACCTTGCCGCCCGCCACGTCGTCAATCATCGTGGCGCTGAACATGCGGATGTCCTTGCGCACCTTGTCCAGCATCTCGCCAGCTAGTTTGTAGTCGCCGGGAATGACGGAATAGGCGTCCTTGCCGATGTAATGCAGCGCCACCGGCAGTATCTCGGCGGGCGAGTCCAGGTAGGCGATGCCGCAGGATTTGAGTCGGGCGGTGTACTTGGGGTTGAACACCAGCTCCCAGGCGTTATCAGGCATGGGCAGGCCCGCCAGGGCTTTGTCCACCTGGGTCTTGTTGATGCCTACCGTGGTGAAGCCCCAAGCCCAGGGAACCAGGTAATTGTTGCCCGGATCGGCCCTGGTCAGCACCGTCATGATGGCTGGGTCCAGATTGGCCAGGTTGTGAATTTTTGACTTGTCCAGCGGCTGCAGCAGAGCGCCTTCAATCTGGGGCTTGGCAAACACGGTGCCGGGCACCACGATGTCGTAGCCGGTATTGCCCGCCACCAGCTTGGCATGCAAGGCCTCGTTGGTTTCAAAGTTGTCGTAGTTGACCTTGATGCCACTTTCCTTTTCAAAGGCAGCGATCATGCCCACGGGAATGTAGTCGGGCCAGTTGTAGATGTTGAGCACTTTTTCTTCGCTGTTGGCTGACGCCACGCGTGCAGCAGGCGCAGCCACTGCCGCAACCGGCTCCTCTTTTTTATCGCAGGCAGCCAGCAGGGCAGCGGACACGGCCATAACCAATACAATTTTTTTCATGAAATAAGACTTTAGGAAGAAAGTAAAAAATAAACAAGTTGACCGGTGAACCCTCACTCACAGGCGGCCCCGTTGAGCGAATTAACTGCCCTTTTTGAAGCTGGTGTAGGCGTTGGTCATAGCTTCACGGGCCTCGCTGGTAAAGCTGTTGGGCGCAATCATCTTGTTGAAATAGTCGGATTCCACAAAGATGGTTGTGTTGCTAGCGATGTCAGACTTGATCTGGGCGATGGCAGCCTTGTTCGCCGTCGGGTAGTTCATCTGATTGGTCACCAAGGCGCCGTTTTCCGGGCGCAGGTAAAAGTCGATGAAGGTGTAGGCGTTGTTTGGATGCTTGGCATCCTTGGTCAGCGCCATCGTGTCGGCAAACAGCAGCGCGCCGGTGCTGGGCAGCAAGGCCTGAATCTCATCCTTCGAGCCGTTTTCCCGGGCACGCTTGGCGGCAAGGTTGATGTCGCCGGACCAGCCAATGACGGCGCAGGCCTTGCCGCCCGCCACGTCGTCAATCATCGTCGAGCTGAACAGCTTGATATCTTTTCGTACCTTGAACAGCGCCTCGCCCGCAGCCTTGTAGTCGGCCGGGTCGCTGGAGTAGGCGTCCTTGCCGAGGTAATGCAGCGCCACCGGCATGATCTCGGCGGGCGAGTCCAGATAGGCGATGCCGCAGGATTTGAGTTTGGCCGTGTACTTGGGGTTGAACACCAGCTCCCAAGCGTTGTCAGGCATCGGCAGACCGGCCAGGGCCTTGTCCACCTGAGTCTTGTTGATGCCCACCGTGGTGAACCCCCAGGCCCAAGGCACAAGGTACTGGTTGCCCGGATCGGCCTTGGTCAGCACCTTCATGATGGCCTGGTCCAGATTGGCCAGATTGGGGATTTTTGACTTGTCCAGCGGCTGCAGCAGCTTGCCCTCAATCTGAGGCTTGGCAAACACGGTGCCCGGCACCACGATGTCGTAGCCGGTGCTGCCTGCCACCAGCTTGGCCTGCAGGGCTTCATTGGTTTCAAAAGTGTCGTAGTTGACCTTGATGCCGGTTTCCTTTTCAAAGGCGGCAATCAGCCCCTCGGGAATGTAGTCCGGCCAGTTGTAGATGTTGAGCACCTTTTCCTCGGCGTTCACCAGCACCTCTGCCACGGGCGCCGCAGTTGCCCCCGCCAGCCCCTCTTTTTTATCGCAGGCAGCCAGCACACCGGTGGCCACGGCCATCAGTAGCACAAGTTTTTTCATGGGGTAAAACTCCAGGGAGAAAGTAAAAATAAACACAACGGATCACCCGTGCGCAGTCACAGACAGCCTTGTCGATCAAAGTTAACCGCCTTGTTTGAACCTGTTGTAGGCGCTCGTCATGGCTTCGCGGGCCTGGCGGGTAAAGCTGCTGGGAGGAATCATCTTGCTGAAGTAGTCAGATTCCACAAAGATGGTTGTGTTGCTAGCGATGTCAGACTTGATCTGGGCAATGGCAGCCTTGTTGGCCGTGGGGTAGTTCAGCTGATTGGTCACTGAAGCGCCGTTTTCCGGGCGCAGGTAAAAGTCGATGAAGGCCTGGGCATTGTTCGGATGCCTGGCATCCTTGGTCAGCGCCATCGTGTCGGCAAAAAGCAGCGCGCCGGTGCTGGGCAACAGCGCCTGAATCTGATCCTTGGAGCCGTTTTCCCGGGCCCGGCTGGCGGCAATGTTGATGTCGCCCGACCAGCCAATAACCACGCAGGCCAGGCCAGCGGCCACATCGTCAATCATGGAAGAGCTGAACAGGCGAATATCCTTGCGCACCTTGCCCAGCATGTCGGCGGCTGCCTGGTAGTCGGCCGGATCGCTGGAATAGGCGTCCTTGCCGAGGTAATGCAGCGCCACCGGCATGATCTCGGCGGGCGAGTCCAGGTAGGCGATGCCGCAGGATTTGAGTCGGGCGGTGTACTGGGGGTTAAACACCAGCTCCCAGGCATTCTCAGGCATGGGCAGACCAGCCAGGGCTTTGTCTGCCCTGGTCTTGTTGATGCCTACCGTGGTAAAGCCCCAGGCCCAGGGCACCAAATATTTGTTGCCCGGATCGGCCTTAGTCAGCACCTTCATGATGGCCGGGTCCAGATTGGCAAGATTGGGGATTTTTGACTTGTCCAGCGGCTGCAGCCGTTGCGCCTCAATCTGGGTTTTCGCAAAGCCGCTGCTGGGCACCACGATGTCGTAGCCGGTGTTGCCAACCACTAGCTTGGCCTCGAGGACTTCATCGGTTTTAAAGGTGTCGTAGCTGACCTTGATGCCGGTTTCCTTTTCAAAGGCGGCAATCATGCCCTCGGGAATGTAGTCCGGCCAGTTGTAGATGTTGAGCACCTTCTCCTCGGTGTTGACCACTGCCGGTGCCGCTGCTGCGGGCTCTTCTTTTCTCTCGCAAGCGGCCAGCAAGGTGGCAGACATGACCATCAACAGCACAAGTTGTTTCATTTAAGGAAAGAGACTCCAGATAGAAGGTGAAGGCAGAAGCTAAAGAGGATCATCCACCGCGTTGGCCGGTGACAGAAGGCGCCAGTCACACAGGAGAAAATCCAGCGCGCCAGTTGTCACAGAAATTTACAACGAACATTCTATTCGCCTTCAGTCCATCTGCCCGTCCGTGAAGAGGGGAGTTATGCCAAGGCTCCTCGACCATGACGCACATCTGCTGTCAACCCCTGTAGGGTTGGGGAACGCCCAATTCAGACGGCGCAGGCCTCTTGCCGGGTCCGGGTGGCATGGCGGCGCTGGCAGGCCTGGCCAAACGCGGCCAGGATGGCGCCATAAAAAGGGTTGCCCCCGCAGCCCCATTCGGGATGCCATTGGACGGCGTAGGCAAAGGTGGCCGCGCCTTCAATTTCCACCGCCTCAATCAGCCCGTCGGGCGCGTGGCCCAGGGCGCGCAGGCCGGGCGCCAGCCGGGCGATGCCCTGGCCGTGCAGCGAGTTGACCTGCGCCGTCTCAGCCCCGGCCCAGCGGGCAAAGGCCGAGCCGGGCGCAAAGTGCACCTCATGCGCCAGCCGGGCATAAGCCTCGTTCAGCCCCAGCCCCTGCGGTTCGCGGTGATCGAAGTGGCCGGGCCGGGCATGCACGGCCTGCTCCAGCGAGCCGCCCAGCGCCACATTAATTTCCTGAAAGCCCCGGCAGATGCCCAGCAGCGGCACATCAAAAACCTGGCAGGCGCGCACCAGCGCCAGCGTGAGGGCATCGCGCTGCCTATCGAGCGGCAGTTCGGTATCGGCCACCTCCTCGTTGAAGTGGGACGGATGCACGTTCGAGGCCGAGCCCGTCAGCATCACGCCATCGACAACGGCCAGCAGCGCCGGAATCTGGGCCGCATCGGCCAGCGGAAACAGCACAGGCTGGGCATGGGCGCAGTCCCGCAGGGCACGGGCGTATTTATCACCCAGCACAAAAAAAGGCATCTGGCTGCCATCCTCGCCCAGAAAACGGTGATCGGCGGGCAGCCACACCAAGGCTTGGGAAGTTTTTTCCGGGTCAGTCAGCATGGCGTGGCCTGTTTGTGTTGGTTTGCTTGGGTTCTTGGCTTAACTCTACAAGCCCATCATAAGGCCGGATGGACCCACAAATGAGCCTCACTTCAGCGCCCCCAGTCCCAGCCTTACAGCGGCAACCGGTCCAATACCTCGTAGCTGTTTTTCAGCCATATCTTGACGCGCTGGCGCTCCAGCAGACCGAGCGCGTCCGGGCCTTGGCGGTTGTTGACCGCTTTCCAGAAGCTCAGGTTGTTCTGGTCAATCTTGCGCATGCTGGTCTCGTGCAGGCCGGGCAACTCGATGAGGTGCGCGCCAGCGGCCTGGGCTTTTTGCAACGCCTCGGAACTGCGCAGGATCGAAAAATTCGAGCCCCGGCCATGATTTTGCACCACGACATAGTTCGGCCCCTGACCGTAGGTGTCGATCAGGCCACCAAGCAGCTCGACCGCGTCGCGGCCGTCGTCCATCACATGCCAGAAGTTGACCGTCACGCCCATGTCGGCAAACAGCGCCAGCAGGTCAGCGTCCTTGATCCATTTGGACAGGGGCGCGGAAGTCTGCGCCGCCAGATCGACGATCACGCTTTGCGCCAGATTGTCCTCAAAACCAGCAACCACTTGGTCCAGCCCTTCAAAGCTATCCACGATCACCGGCGACGCGTAATCGGCGTAAAAGCGCTTGAAGGAGTGGTGCGAGCGGTCCGTGTCAAAACCGGTAAAGGCCACGCCCTTGTCAATGAAATACTGCGCCAGCACGCGGGCCGTCACTGATTTGCCGACGCCGCCCTTTTCGCCACCGATGAAATTGATTGAAGCCATGTTGGTCCTGGTATTGATGATGATTAATTTTAGAAGTGCGCTTCAGGTAAACAGCGCCCGGTACTGCTCGCGCACCACAAAGCACTGCTTGGGAAGCTTGAAATTGACCAGCTGCGCCTTAAGGCCCAAGAGTAATGCAGGCCGCCGCCGGTTTCCACGGCAACGCCGTCCAGGTCAGCGGGAAAGGCCGCACGCAGCGCGGCAAACAGGTTGTGGTTGCGCATAAAAAGCCGGGCGTTCAGCGATTTCAGAGAATATGCGGCTCGGCCAGGCCCGCCTGAAACTGCGGCGGGCGCTTTTCCATGAAGGCGGCGATGCCCTCGTGGTGCTCGGCGGAATTGGCGTAGTCGTAGGCGCTGGCAATCAGCTGCGCGGCAGCCGGGCCGTGCGGCACGGGCGCCAGCGTGCGCAGCGCGGCCTTGTTCATGCGGGCGGCCTGCGGTGCGAGCTGGCTAATGCGCTGGATGCGCGCCAGCGCGGCGCCAGCCACTTCATCGGCGGGCACGACCTGGTTCAGAAAACCGCGCTGCTTCATCTCGGCGGCATCCAGCACGGCGGCGGCCAGCAGCATTTCGCGGGCTGTCAGCTCGCCGACGGCCCGCATCACGAGCGCAGCCTCACGCGGCGCCATCGGGAAACCCAGCTTGGCAATCGGCGCGCCAAAGCGGGCGCTGTCAGCGGCAATGCGGATGTCGCAGCAGCTGGCAATCTCGACGCCCGCGCCCATGCAATTGCCCTCGATCTGCGCCACGATGGGCAGGTCGCAGGCCAGCATCGCCTGCAGCCCGCCCCAGACATCGTTTTCGTGAAAATCGCGCAGGCCCGCTTCATTAAAGCGAAAACTGGTGTATTCGGAAATATCGCCACCGGCGCAGAAATGGCCATCCTCGCCGCGCACCAGCACGGCCAGCAGGTCGGTGCGCTGCTGCAGGTCTTCAAACACAGCGCGCAGCTCATGCCACATCAGGCGCGACATGGCGTTGAACTTGCCGGTATGGCACAGGGTGACAGTGGCGACGCCAGCGTTAATTTTCAGTGAAACGGTGTTGCTCAAAACAAGGACTCCTGCGGTGTCTGGTGAGAAAGAAAATGCGCCCTAGCGGACTTCCTGGCGCCTGGAGGCCCAGAGCCACAGCGCCGCGCCGCCCAGAATCATCGGCACGCACAGCCACTGGCCCATGCTCAGGCCGAGCGACAAAATGCCCAGGTAGTCGTCGGGCTCGCGGAAGAATTCGGCAATGAAACGGAACACGCCGTAGCCGAACAAAAAGGCGCCCGCCACCTGGCCGGTTTTGCGCGGCTTGCGGGCGTACAGCCAGAGCAGCACAAACAGCAGCAGTCCTTCGAGCAGGAGCTGGTAAATCTGCGACGGGTGGCGCGGCAGCAGCGAGCCGCTGTGCGGAAACACCATGCCCCAAGGCAGATCAGGCGCGCTGAAACGCCCCCACAGCTCGCCATTGATGAAGTTGCCGATGCGTCCGGCGGCCAGCCCGGTGGGCACGCAGGGGGCGATGAAATCCATCACCTGCAGCCAGGGCCGCTGGCGCGTGCGCGCAAACCACCACTGCGACACCAGCACGCCCAGCAGGCCGCCATGAAAGCTCATGCCGCCCTGCCAGACGGCAAAAATCTCCAGCGGATGGGCCGCGTAGTAGCCGGGCTTGTAAAACAGGCAGTAGCCGATGCGCCCGCCCAGCACCACGCCCATGACGCCGAGAAACAAAATGTCCTCGATATCCTGGCGCGACCAGGCGCCGGGGCCGGTGGTGGACGCATAGGGCTGGTGGCGCAGGCGCAAATTGGCCAGAAAAAAGAACAGGCCGAAAGCGGCCAGATAAGTCAGGCCGTACCAGTGAATGCCGAGCGGGCCGAGCTGGAGCGCGATGGGGTTGATTTGCGGATGGATGAGCATGGGCTGTATTTTGCCTGCCCGGCATGCTCATCTGATGACACCCCGTTCAGGAATCGGTGAAGGCGCCCAGAATGCGCCGATTGTCTGTACGGGCAAGGCGCATGGGGTTTGCCGGTTTTTACTTGCGCTTGGGCTTGGTGTTGATGCCCAGGGCAGCATTCTGCTTTGCCAGCCGCTCTTGTTTGCGCACATCCATCTTTTTGATCTCCTGGCGCTTGGTATAGCCTGAAGCGTCAGCCCAGGCCCACCAGGCCACGGCCATGCCAAAGGGGGTCAACACCATCCACCAGTCCAATTGAGCCACAGGAGTGATTTCCAGGAATTTCAGGAGCAAGCCTGCAACACCCATTAATAAAAAAAACATCGCCAACTCCTGAATTTTTGAAACGTAAAGACCAAAAACGAAGTGTTGTCGGAGTCAACCGCCGTCGGTACAATCTCGTTTAATTGAATGTAACCGATCCATTACTCCCAAGGACACATGATGAAACGCACTCTTCTGGCTATCGCCACCGTCGCTGCAGGCTTTGCAGTTTCTTCTTCGGCTATGGCTGACACGCTGGAGCTGGCCAAGTCGAAAAACTGCATGGCCTGCCATTCCGTTGCCACCAAAATTGTTGGTCCGGCTTACAAGGATGTGGCCGCCAAATACGCAGGCCAAAAGGATGCCGAAGCCAAGCTGGTCAAGAAAGTCCTGGCTGGCGGTTCAGGTACTTGGGGCGCCATTCCGATGCCAGCCAACACCCAGGTCACCGAAGCTGAAGCACACACCCTGGTGAAATGGGTTCTGTCGCAGAAATAATTCGCGCGCAAGGCGGCCGGACTCCTCCGGCCTTTCTTGAATCCGAATCAAAAAAAGCCCGTCAATTGACGGGCTTTTTTTGATGGGCAGGCCTCTTTCGAGGCCCGGCGCAAGCCTTACAGATTCTGCAGCAGTTGCTCCAGAATCGCTGGGTTTTCCAGCGTCGAGGTGTCCTGCGTCACGGCTTCGCCCTTGGCGACGCCGCGCAGCAGACGGCGCATGATCTTGCCGCTGCGCGTCTTGGGCAGGTTGTCGCCAAAGCGGATGTCCTTGGGCTTGGCAATCGGGCCGATTTCCTTGCCGACCCAGTCGCGCAGTTCTTTGGCGATGGCCTTGCCTTCGTCGCCTTCAGGACGCGAGCGCTTGAGCACCACAAACGCCACAATCGCCTCGCCGGTCAGGTCGTCAGGACGGCCCACGACGGCGGCTTCAGCCACCAGCGGGTGCGCCACCAGGGCGGACTCGATTTCCATCGTGCCCATGCGGTGGCCAGACACGTTGAGCACGTCGTCGATGCGGCCGGTGATGCGGAAGTAGCCGTTGTCCACATTGCGCACGGCGCCGTCGCCGGCCAGGTAGATCGTGCCGCCCATTTCCTCAGGGAAATAGCTCTTCTTGAAACGCTCTGGGTCGTTCCAGATCGTGCGGATCATCGAAGGCCAAGGGCGCTTGACCACCAGCATGCCGCCCGAACCGTTAGGCAGGTCGTGGCCGGTTTCATCGACGATGGCAATCATGATGCCTGGCAGCGGCAAGGTGCAGCTGCCAGGAACCAGCGGCGTGGCGCCGGGCATGGGGGCGATCATGTGGCCGCCGGTTTCGGTCTGCCAGAAGGTATCGACCACCGGGCAGCGCTCGCCGCCGACGTTTTTGTAGTACCACATCCAGGCTTCTGGGTTGATCGGCTCGCCGACCGAACCCAGAATGCGCAGGCTGCTCATGTCAGAGCGGTCTGGATGCACAGCGGCATCAGCGTCTGCAGCCTTGATGAGCGAGCGGATAGCGGTAGGCGCGGTGTAAAAAATCGTGACCTTGTGGCGCTCAATCATCTGCCAGAAGCGGCCAGCATTCGGGAAAGTCGGGATGCCTTCAAAAATGACTTGCGTGGCGCCAGCGGCCAGCGGGCCGTAGGTGATGTAGGTGTGGCCGGTGATCCAGCCGATGTCGGCGGTACACCAGAACACGTCGTTGGGCTGCAGGTCGAAGGTCCAGTCCATCGTCAGCTTGGCCCACAGCAGGTAGCCGCCGGTGCTGTGCTGCACGCCCTTTGGCTTGCC
>JBBRWN010000004.1:0-197216 GCA_038249155.1 Burkholderiales bacterium
AGAAATTCTGGCCCAGTTCGGCCCCCGCGAAGCGATGGACTACGACGTGGTGATCGTCGGCGGCGGCCCGGGCGGCCTGGCCACGGCCATCCGTTTGAAGCAACTGGCCGCTGAAAAAGGCGCCGAGCTGTCCGTCGTCGTGCTCGAAAAAGGCTCCGAGCCGGGCGCGCATATTTTGTCCGGCGCCGTCATGGACCCGCGCGCCTTGACCGAGCTGATTCCCGACTGGAAAGCGCTGGGCGCGCCGTTGAACCAGCCCGTCACCGCCGACGAAGTGCTGTTTTTAAGCGAAACCGGCGCCACCAAAACGCCCGATTTCCTGGTGCCCGAGTGCTTTCACAACGAGGGCAACTTCGTCATCAGCCTGGGCAACGTCACGCGCTGGCTGGCCACGCACGCGGAAAGCCTGGGCGTGGAAATCTTCCCCGGCTTTGCCGCCGCCGAAGTGCTGTACAACGACGATGGCTCGGTCAAGGGCGTGGCCACCGGCAACATGGGCATCGGAAAAGACGGCGAGCCGACGGACAATTTTCAATTGGGCATGGCGTTGCTGGGCAAATACACCGTGTTTGCCGAAGGCGCGCGCGGCCATCTGGGGCGCCAGCTGATTGCCAAATTCAAGCTCGACGAGGGCCGCGACCCGCAGGCCTACGCCCTCGGCGTGAAAGAACTCTGGGAAATCGACCCGGCCCAACACAGGCCCGGCCTGGTCATTCACACCGCTGGCTGGCCGATGGACAGCTCGACTTACGGCGGCGGCTTTTTATATCACCTGGAGGGCAACAAGGTCACGCTGGGCTTTGTCACCGGTCTCGATTACGCCAATCCGTACCTGAGCCCGTTCGAAGAAATGCAGCGCTGGAAAACGCACCCGTCGATTCGCCAATACCTCGAAGGCGGCAAGCGCCTGAGCTACGGCGCCCGCGCGATTACCGCTGGCGGCGCGCTGAGCCTGCCAAAAACCGTGTTCCCTGGCGGCGCGCTGATTGGCTGCGAAGCCGGCTATTTAAATGCCAGCCGCATCAAGGGCAGCCACGCGGCGATCAAAACCGGCATGCTCGCCGCCGAAGCCGCCTATGAAGCCGTGACGGCCGGGCGCCAGCACGACGAACTGTCCGCCTACCCCAAAGCCTACGAAACCAGCTGGCTCGCCGAAGAGCTGAATCAAGCCAAAAACTTCAAAGGCTGGTTCAAAAAAGGCATGTATATCGGCACCCTGATGACCGGCGTGGAGCAGTGGCTGCTGCCCAAACTCGGCATCAAGAGCCCGCCGTGGACGGTTCACCGTCACCAGCCCGATTACGCGATGCTCAAACCCGCATCCGAATGCCAGCCCATCGTTTATCCCAAGCCGGACAACAAGCTCACGTTTGACCGGCTGACCTCGGTGTTCATCAGCAACACGAATCACGAAGAGAACCAGCCCGCGCACCTGACGCTGAAAGACGCCAGCGTGCCGGTCAACGTCAATCTGGCGATCTACGCCGGGCCGGAAACGCGCTACTGCCCGGCCGGCGTTTATGAGTTCGTCAAAAACCCCGACAATACCGACCGCCTGCAGATCAACGCCCAGAACTGCGTCCACTGCAAGACCTGCGACATCAAGGATCCGACGCAAAACATCGTCTGGGTCACGCCCGAGGGCGGCGGCGGGCCTAACTACAGCGGCATGTAACAAGCCTCGCCAGCAGTAACAGCAAGCGCGCCGACGGGCGCATCGCCAAGCCAATCAAGGCGCCATGTAAATGGCCCTGCCGCCAGCACTCAAAACACCCGGAAGTACCGGGTTTTTTTACGTCCAAAATCCGTCGCCCGCGACAGCTGGCCAGCGCCAGTCATGGGCCATTCGGACTATTGCTGATCAGTTGTCTGCGCAACAAACTTCACTCCAGTTCAAAAAAACACGCCAGCACCGGACATAAAAACAGGATATTGCCATGCGACCTGAGAACTTTTCTGCAGCGTTCCCGCCTCTGCCGCGCGGTGTTTCCGTGGTCATCAAAGCGTTCAATGAAGAGGCGCGCATCTGCGCAGCTATCGAAAGCGCATTGCGCGCCGTGGCGAGCGTGGGCGGCGAAGTGGTGCTGGCCGATTGCGCTTCGACCGACCGCACGGTCGAGCGGGCGCTGGCCTACCCGATACGCATCGTGCAGCTGAGCCACCCCGAGGAGAGGCGCTGCGGCGTCGGCCCACAACTGGGCTTTGAGCATTCGAGCGGCGAGTTCATCTACCTGCTGGACGGTGACATGGAAATGATCGACGGCTTTTTGGCGCTGGCACTGGACTTCATGAAGGCCTACCCGGCGGTGGCCGGTGCGGGCGGCCATCGGGTCGAAGCAAACCCGGCCTGCCAACAAGCCAGCGCCCGACAGAAACAGGCCCAAAAGCCCCTCAAGCCCGGCAGCATAGAGCGGCTCGACGGCGGCGGGCTGTACCGACGCAGCGCCATTGAGGCGGTCGGCTACCTGTCCGACCGCAACCTGCACAGCTATGAAGAACTTGATCTGGCCGTGCGCCTGCGCAGCCTGGGCTGGGAGCTGTGCTGCCTGCCGGTCAATGCAGTGCGTCACTTTGGCCATGAAACGCCGCCTTATAAGTTGCTCCTGCAGCGCTGGCGCAGCGGCTACCTGTGCGGGCTGGGCGAACTGCTGCGGGCTTCAGCCGGACAAGCGCGCCTGCGCCTGCTGTACCAGGAGCTGCGCGAGCTGCGGATTTACCTCGGCATTCTGGGCTGGTGGGCGGTGCTGCTGAGCACGCCCTTCTGGCCGCTGCCCCTGGCAGTGCGTCTGGCCTGTTTGGGCGCCCTGCTTGCCGGGCCGGTGCTGGTGATGGGCTGGCGCAAGCGCTCCTGGCGTCAGGCGGTTTATTCCATAGTGTCCGGCTCCTTCAACGCTGCCGGGCTGGTGCGCGGGCTGCTCCAGCCGCGCCAGAGCGCCACCGAAGCTATCGCCAGCCGGATTCTCCGGGAGCCGATGGACTTCCCCTTTCGCCGCGCGACCCAGCGCTTGTCCCCCACCAAGCCTTACAAGCCCTATTGACCCGGGAAATGGCCGTGCTTGCGCAGCCGGTATCCCCGAAATACCGACATCGCCAGGCTTTCAGGGCTTATTTGCTCTTGCCGAGGGCGGCGCGGTATTCCTCCAGCCTGGCCTCATAGTCGGCGGCGTCGCCATAGTTCAGGAAGCGGTTGTAGCGGTTGTGAGTGCCTAAAATTTTGCGTGCGTGCTTGATGGGGCAAAAATACTGTTCAGTACGCGCCAAAATCTCGGCCATGTAACCCATCAACCCATTGCCATATTCGCAGTAAGTGCAGTGGAATTTTTCGATGAAATTGAGATAGCCGAGGTAACGCCGGTCAAACACTATGTAGTCAGCGCGCCGAACTCTGGCAATGCCGTAAATGGGAAAACAGCTCCACTGGTAAAAACTGACACACAGGTCCAGCAGCATCAGCGGAAAAATCATGGCGTAAATAATGGGTCCGGTCAGCAGGTTTTGCGGGCGGTTGGTGACCAGCCAACGAAAGAAATTCTTTTTCAGCTTGAGGTGTGCGGCCTTAACCGAGCCCTCAAACTCCACCCGCTTTCCCTTGAGCTGAAAGAACATTTTGCTTTCCTGCTCCTGGACCGCCGTGCGCAAATCACCTTCCAGCGCCGCCATCTGGGCCAGTATCAGGGAAATTCGTTCGTTCATGATGCAACTCCTAGTTAGCGTGACCCTTCCCGAGTCAGGACGTTGGTCATTTTACTCAGCCATGGAGCGTCACCCTGTTGATCTTTGAAACCGCCTGGGCACGGTTAAATACATTCAATTTCTGGAAAATTCGCTGCATGTGGTTTTTCACGGTGAAGGCGCTGATATTTAAAATGCAGCCAATTTCCGCGTTGGTTTTCCCCATCGCCACCCAGTCCATGATCTGGCTTTCGCGCTCGCTCAGGCCCAGAGTCTCGTCCTGGGCATGCTGCAGGGATTTGAGGGAAATTTGTTGCTGCTGCGGCAGATGGGGGAGCTGGCGCAAGGCCGCGTCGATACAGGGCATCAGCACCCCGATGGCCCTGCTGGCCGATTGAACCGGAATCTCTTGGGCGTTCAGCAGGATGTAAATGCATTCCTGCTGGCTCCTTTCGTCGCGCAGGCCATGAATCAGCGCCGAGCGCATGCCCCGCAAGGCGCTGCTGAAGCCTCCTGGCAAGCTGCTCTGGCCCAGCAGAAACTCGAACTGTCCAGCGCTCAGGCTGCACGGTTTGCGGCCCGCGCCAACCCAGTAGTCATAAAACCGGCTCAGAAGAAAAGGCAGGCCGTCGGTGCCCGCCGCATAGGAGCGCACGCCCGGCAGCCAGGACAGCATGTCGTGGTGAATGACTTTTTCCTGAAAATTCCCCCAGCCCGCCAGCAAAATATCGTGCGGCAGGTAATGCTGAACATCGCCCTGCAGCCAGTGAAGAAATTCAGCGTGCTTGCGAATGACCGCCGCATCGCCGATCAACGCCAGATAGCGTGCCGAATCCTCGCCTGAGAAACTGGTGTGAAATGGCATGCCTGCGCTTTCCCGGAGTTTTTTTTGAGTCATGACCGGGTCGCGCCCTGACAGCAGCACCCGTCGCAAGAATGGTCTATCCACCAGCAAATTTGAATGATTTACATCAAGCAGCATCACGCCAGGCGCAGCGCCTGTTTAAGAAAAACTCGCCGTATTCACGAACCTGTCATGTTTTAAAGGGATGCTCAGGCTTTTATTTTCGTGGAGATAGCATGCAGCTTCACAAAACCAGCCGGGCCCACGCTGAACTCAAACCTGGTGTACGCACGCTTGGCCAGCGCGAACGCACCTTGCTGCTGCTAGCCGACGGCAGCAAATCAGCGCAGGATTTTCATATCCTGTTTGGCGGCGACGGCGAAGAGATTGCCTTGCGCCTACTCAACGAGGGCTACCTTGAAAGACAGACGGCGGCCAAACCGGCGCCACCGGCCGTCAAATCTACGCAGCCAGCCCAGCCACCAGTACGGCCGAAAATCAAGCCAGCGCCAGAATCCGAGGCCATGACGCCTTCGGAGCTGCCCAGCATCTCCAGCTTCGGCGCGCCCCCGGCAGGCGCTGACCAGTTCGAGGGCAAGCGCTCGATGGCGACCACGCGCATGTTCCTGTTCGACATCTGCGAGCGCATGTTTGCCCGGCGCAACCCCGAAATGGCCGAATACTTTCGTGTCGTTCTGCGCAACGCCAAGGACCGTGAGAGCATGCTGACCGCCTCGCGCGAGATGCTCGAATACATTGAAAAGCTGGCCGGTCCCGAGCGCGCCGACGCCCTGAGCGAGCGCATTGCCATGCTCTTGCCGCCCGAAAACACCTTTGCCGACACGATTGGCTGAACGCCGCTTGCATTACACTCGCCCGGTCAGGAGAGAGTTTTCCCCGAGAAAACCGCCGAAGGCGCATGCGCCACCCTCAATGGTGGACTGAACGCTCAGGCAAAAGGACTGGCAACCGCCCTTGCAGCGCATGTCGCGCCCAGGGCGTTCCCAACTGGAGAGAGGCCGTTTTTCAAAACGGTCCACCGAAGGAGCAAGCCTGCATCGCCAGGTGAATCTCTCAGGTAAAGAGGACAGTCGGGGCAGCGCATGACGTTCGCGTCATGGATTTATGTTTGCCCCCGGAGAATTTCTCATGTCCGACAACGCCTCTGCCACCCCTGCCCCACTGCTGACTACGCCGCTCAACGCCCTGCACCTTGAACTGGGCGCCCGCATGGTGCCGTTTGCCGGTTATTCCATGCCGGTGCAGTACCCCGCCGGGCTGATGGCCGAGCATTTGCACACGCGCAGCGCCGCTGGCCTGTTTGACGTGTCGCACATGGGCCAATTGCGCCTGGTTGGCCCGGACGCCGCCGCCGCATTTGAAAGCCTGATGCCCGTCGATGTCATCAACCTGCCCGTCGGCAAGCAGCGCTACGGCCTGCTGCTCAACGACGAAGGCGGCATCATCGACGATTTGATGTTTTTCAACCGCGACTACGCCAACGGCGGCGACATTTTCGTCATCGTCAACGGTGCTTGCAAAGTCGGCGACATCGCGCACATTCAAGCCAAAATTGGCCAGCGCTGCGAGGTCATTCCCATGCCCGAAATGGCGCTGCTGGCGCTGCAGGGGCCGCAAGCCGTGACCGCGCTGGCGCGTCTGGCGAGTAGCATAGAAAAACTGGTCTTCATGACCGGCGGGCGTTTCAGCGTTGCGGACTGCGACTGCTTTATCACCCGCAGCGGCTACACCGGCGAAGATGGCTTCGAGATCTCCGTCCCTGCGACGCAGGCCGACGCCCTCGCCCGCGCCCTGCTGGCCCAGCCCGAAGTCAAGCCCGTCGGCCTGGGCGCGCGCAATTCGCTGCGCCTCGAAGCCGGTCTGTGCCTGTACGGCAACGACATTGACACCACGACCACGCCCGTTGAAGCCAGCCTGAACTGGGCGCTGCAAAAAGTGCGGCGCAGCGGTGGCGCACGGGCGGGCGGCTTTCCCGGTGCGGACAAGATTCTG
Source organism: Burkholderiales bacterium (assembly GCA_038249155.1). Classification (GTDB taxonomy): domain Bacteria; phylum Pseudomonadota; class Gammaproteobacteria; order Burkholderiales; family Burkholderiaceae_C; genus Polaromonas. Next base: position 6,530 of record JBBRWN010000004.1, read on the forward strand.
GCCCAGCTCGACAACCCGGCGATTTTGACCCGCAAGCGCGTCGGCCTGATTGCGCTGGAGCGCATCCCGGTGCGCGACCACACCGCGCTGCAAAGCGTCGAGGGCGCGCCCATCGGCGAAGTCACCAGCGGCCTGCTCGGCCCCAGCATCAACCAGCCCGTGGCCATCGGCTATGTGCAGCCAGAATTCGCCGCCCTCGGCACCGTGGTGCATGCGCTGGTGCGCGGCAAGCCGGTGCGTATGCAAGTCGCGTCCATGCCGTTTGTGCCCACGCGCTACTACCGGGGAACCGGCGCCTGAGCCTGCACGCTGCCAGCCAACGAAGGGCAAAGGCCCGTCAAAGCATGCTATTTTTGCCAAGCCCCGCTTTTATCAACCAAATTTTTTATTTTTCAGGAGAACCCTTATGACGATCAAATACACCGAAGACCACGAATGGATCAACGTCGAGGGCGACAGCGCCACCGTCGGCATCACCGTGCATGCGCAGGACGCGCTGGGCGATGTGGTGTTCGTCGAGCTGCCTGAAGTCGGCGCCGTGTTCACGCAGAAAGACCCCGCTGGCGTCGTCGAGTCCGTCAAGGCCGCCGCCGATGTGTATATGCCCGTCAGCGGCGAAGTCACCGAAGTCAACGAAGCCCTGCGCGACGACCCGTCGCTGGCCAACTCCGACCCGCTGGGCGCGGGCTGGTTCTTCAAGGTCAAGCTGTCCAAGCCATCGGAAATTGACGCGCTGATGGACGAAACCAGCTACACCCGCTTCTCGACCCCGGCCTAAGCGCCTACCCGGCGAGCGCCCGCCTGGCGACTCAGCCCCGTGCAGGCTGAGTCGGTCCAAGCCCTTCCCGCTTCAAAAAACCCATTTTTCTTTCACGTCAATTGCCCGGCGACCGGCTCAGGGCAATGTCTTTTTCTGGAAATTTTCCATGTCCACGCCCTTCGCCAAGCCGCTGATCGCGCTTGAAAACTCTTCTGAATTCATCGCCCGCCACATCGGCATTGACGAGGCCGATGAAGCCCTGATGCTGGCCGCCGTCGGCTCCAGCTCGCGCCGCGAGCTGATCGACGGCATCGTGCCGCGCTCGATTGCCCGCAGCAGCGCCATGACATTGCCCCCGCCCGTGACCGAAGCGGCGGCGCTTAAGCAGCTCAAAGCGATGGCGTCGAAAAACCAGATTTTCAAAAGCTTTATCGGCCAAGGCTATTACGGCACGCTCACGCCCGGCGTGATTTTGCGCAACATTCTGGAAAACCCCGCCTGGTACACCGCCTACACGCCTTACCAAGCCGAAATCTCCCAGGGCCGCATGGAGGCGCTGGTGAATTTCCAGACGATGGTCTGCGACCTGACCGGCATGGCCATTGCCAACGCCTCCATGCTGGACGAAGCCACCGCTGCCGCCGAAGCCATGGCGCTGGCCAAGCGCAGCGTGAAAAGCAAAAGCAACCTGTTCATCGTCGCGGGCGACTGCCATCCGCAAACCATTGAAGTGATCCAGACCCGTGCCCGTCCGCTGGGCATTGAAGTCAAGGTCAGCACCGCCGCCGCCACCGTGCCGCAACTGATGGCCGGGGGCGATTATTTCGGCGTGCTGGTGCAATACCCGGCGACAACCGGCACGATTCACGACCTGCGCACGCTGGCCGCACAAACCCACGTCGACAGCGCCGCCCTGTGCGTGGCCGCCGACCTGCTGGCCCTCACCCTGCTGACGCCGCCCGGCGAGTGGGACGCCGACATCGTGCTGGGCAGCACTCAGCGCTTTGGCATGCCGATGGGCAACGGCGGCCCACACGCCGCTTACATGGCCTGCCGCGACGAATTCAAGCGCTCGCTGCCGGGCCGCCTGGTCGGCGTCAGCATCGACAGCCACGGCCATCCGGCCTACCGGCTGGCGCTGCAGACGCGCGAGCAGCACATCCGCCGCGAAAAAGCCACCTCCAACATCTGCACCGCGCAGGTGCTGCCCGCCGTCGTCGCCAGCATGTACGCCGTCTATCACGGCCCGCAGGGTTTAAAACGCATTGCCGAGCGCATTGCCGCCTACACCGCGATTTTTGTGCGCGGGCTGGAAACGCTGGGCTACAGCATCGCCAACAAGGGCGCGTTTGACTCCGTCACCATCCGCACCGGCGACGCGACCCACGCCATCGCCGAGCGCGCCCGCCAGGCTGGCGCGAATCTGTGCTGCCGCCTGAACCACCACCTGGGCGTGTCGCTGGACGAAACCACGCGCCGCAGCGACATCGAGCTGCTCTGGTCGTTTTTTGCCCAGCCCGGCCAGAGCCTGCCCGTGGTGAGCAGCTTTGAAGACGGCATCGAGCCGCTGATTCCTGCCGAACTGCGCCGCACCAGCGCTTTTCTGACGCACCCGGTGTTCAACACGCACCATTCTGAAACCGGCATGCTGCGCTACATCCGCATGCTGTCGGACAAAGACCTGGCGCTGGACCGCAGCATGATTCCGCTGGGCAGTTGCACCATGAAGCTCAACGCCACCAGCGAGATGATTCCCATCACCTGGCCCGAGTTTGCGCACATCCACCCGTTTGCGCCGCACGATCAATTGCAGGGCTACGCCGAGCTGGATCAGCAATTGCGCGACTGGCTCTGTCAGGCCACCGGCTACGCGGGCATCAGCCTGCAACCCAACGCCGGCTCGCAGGGCGAATACGCCGGCCTGCTGGTCATCAAGGCTTATCTGGAAGCCAACGGCCAGGGCCAGCGCAATATCTGCCTGATTCCGTCGTCTGCGCACGGCACGAACCCGGCCAGCGCGCAAATGGCGGGCATGAAAGTCGTCGTCACCGCCTGCGACGCGCAGGGCAATGTCGATATGGCCGATTTGCAGGCCAAATGCGAGCAGCACAGCGCCAATCTGGCCTGCGTCATGATTACCTATCCCAGCACCCACGGCGTGTTCGAGACGCAAGTGAAGGAACTGTGCGAGCTGGTCCATGCCCACGGCGGGCGCGTGTATGTGGACGGCGCCAACATGAACGCCCTCGTCGGCGTGGCCGCGCCGGGCGAGTTCGGCGGCGACGTGAGCCACCTCAACCTGCACAAGACCTTCTGCATCCCGCACGGCGGCGGCGGCCCCGGCGTCGGCCCGGTGTGCGTGGTGGCGGATTTGGTGCCTTACCTGCCCGGCCACGCGACCGGCGGCATCCACGTCAACGGCGTGGGCGCGATTTCTGCCGCGCCGCTGGGCAATGCGGCGGTGCTGCCGATCAGCTGGATGTACTGCCGCATGATGGGCGCGGACGGCCTGAAGCAAGCTACCGAAGTGGCGATTCTGAGCGCCAACTACATCAGCGCCCGCCTGAAGGACCATTACCCGACGCTCTACGCCAGCGAGAACGGCCATGTCGCGCACGAGTGCATTCTGGACCTGCGCCCGCTGAAAGAAACCAGCGGCGTGATGGCCGAAGACGTGGCCAAGCGGCTGATGGACTACGGCTTTCACGCGCCAACGCTGAGCTTTCCGGTACCCAACACGCTGATGATCGAGCCGACCGAAAGCGAAACGCTGGCCGAGCTGGAGCGCTTCATCCACGCCATGATCGCCATCCGCGAAGAGATTCGCCTGGTTGAAACCGGCCACTGGCCGCAGGACAACAACCCGCTGAAACACGCGCCACACACGGCAGCCAGCCTGCTGGGGGCGGCGTGGGAACGGCCCTATTCACGCGAAACCGGCGCCTTCCCGCTGGCCAGCCTGAAACAGGTCAAATACTGGCCGCCGATTGGCCGGGTGGATAACGTCTATGGGGACCGGAACCTGTCGTGCAGCTGCGTGCCGGTTGAGCACTACGCCTGACGGGAGCGTTTGGAGCCGGGCTGCTTGCGGCCCGGCTGGGTTGATTTGCGAGTGATTTCATAGCCTCCTGTGCCTGGTTTCCAACGCTCAGGAGGCTTGTTCATTTGAACGAGAGCTAATGGAAATAGCAGACCGTGAAAGGTGTGTTTCTGAATACCAGATTTAGACTGATGGCGGATATCTAAAGAGTTCGCAGCGTTTGGCTTGCAGCCCCTACATTGTCCGCCTCAGAATTTAGTTCATTCAAACTAGCGCAGACTTGAAGATTCAAAGCCACGAATTCACTCCATGTGTACTGCTTTGAATATTGCAATGTGTACAGTCTATCCACTCGGCAAATATCTGGACGTTGAGCATAGATAGCGCATGATTTTGTCAGCGCATCGTAGTAACTGCAGGTTCCATCGCCACGATCCAAAAATCTCGTTTCAGCAGCCAGATGAACATGCCTGCAACACAAGCCACACTGATAGCATGGAAAAGAATTCATTGGCAGTACTGTTCGATTAGGAAAATAAAAAGTCACCGCAAACAGGATGGCAGTGACTTCTTAAGTCTAAATTCAAAAGCAAAATCAGAAAGCAACAACAGTTTATGCCGATGCGTCCGAACCAGGTTTTTGGTCTGAAGCCATGCTTTCCATTTTCAGCACCCGATCTTTAGTCGCGAGAATTAAATTTCCATCCTTATCCAAGATGGGCGTATCAATCATGGCTTTCAAAAGCTGAGCAAACTTAACTGATCGAAATACGGTCTCACGGCATTCAGTGGGAAAATTTTGGTAGTCTTCACCATTGGTGTCGATAACATTTTTTAGCCCACGCACGGAGTGCCGAAGCAGACCGCTGATTTTGGAAAAAGTACCGTTTGCTAGCGAAGTAACATTCTGAATGGCCTCAAGTTGGCTACACATCAGCGTGGCTTGTTCTCTTATGGTCTGAGCTTGTTCCAAATTGCTGTACGCATTATTCAATGCTTCCTCGCCCTTGTTGCCAACAATATGACCGAAAATAGCTAGAGCTGGCCCGGCGACGATGCCACCCAACACCATTGCACCCATAGCCATACCGCCACCGCCTGCTGCGATAGTGCCGCCGCCAAGCCATGCCATGCCAAAGTAGCATTGGTGGCTGCCGCACCGCTCAAAGTAGAGATAGCCGTGCCCGTGCTCGCTGTAGCTAAAAGCATAGTGCCGTTGTAAGCACCGAAGGCCAGCGCTGCACCGCCGCTCACTCCAGCCCCAAGCCCCAGACCCGAGTCTTTGAGCAGTTGGTAATCGTTTCTCAGACCATTGAGCGATACAGTGGAAAAGTCACCAATATTCAACTTATCAAGTTCTGGTGTTTTGATGGATTCCACATTTTTAAGAAGCCCGAAAGTATCGATGAAATCGGTGATGACGCCGTTGAAGGCACGCAGTTTGCGTGAGCCGTAGTCCTCCAGAACGGCATTCGTGGATTTGCGCTGCTCTTCGACATTTCTATTAGCGCCATCAATCATTGACTTCGCATCAGTGTTTATGTCTTTAGCATTGCTGTGATCGATGGCGCCGCTAACGCCTTTGTAGGCACCGTACAAGCCTAATGCTCCAACAATGATGAGTGGTACTGCCATAGTTTTTCCTTATTCAAAAATGATGGTGATGGTTTTATTTGTTTCTCGAACGGTGACTTCCGCCCGTTCCAAAAGCTCGTCAAAAACGTAGTCTTCTATTTTGTAATGCAGCTTGAATTCATTGAGAAGCTGTAATTTAATGTTTGACATGTTTCCTTCGGTTAGGGCAGCCTGCATCAACTCAAAAAGCATCAGCTTTGGAACGGACGGTAATTCTGCTTTTTTACCTGCAAGCAGTTCTCTTAAAACTTTTACGCTTACTTCCAAGCGGACTGCTGGATCTTGAGTTTTTTGCAGTGGGATAGTTTTTATTTTTTCAAGTAGTTTGCTCTCCACTTTATAACCGGCAAACCCATCTCTAAATATATCCCCAAAAGCTGCAGCGAAGTCGCCAAAGCCATCCTTTCCACTTTTCAATTTGGGAATTTGACTGTTTTTCTTTTCACCCTTCTGGATGGAAACATTTTCCAAATTTGTTTGAGGCGTGATGTCTTCTATTTTTACTCCGTCCCATAGAAGTGGCTTATCGCAGAGCGAGAGTAGCTCTGCAATAACAAGAAAATCCGATTTATCCTGCGAGGATAGTAGCTTTAATAACATGTTTAATTCTTTTTGATGAGATTGAAGGTAACTGACAATGATAGCTGTTAAAACGTAAAAAGTTGGTCCGATTTCATGAATTCATCGAACTCCGCCATCGACTGAAACTGCAATTGCTTTCCCAGAAGAGTTGCATATTGATTGATGCCAGAGGCCAAAGTGTCTGCATCCTGACTCTCAGCCGAATTGACCAAAGCAAAAAGCTGCTGCGTCTGTTGCAGTAGTTGGGGAATTTCGCGACGCATGAAGGCATCCAGTTCCGCTTGCTGTTCGCCAATGTGAAGGCGTGCTGCGGTTTCGATGGCGCGGATGCGTTTCAAATTCTCGCGCGAAGCTTCAGCACCTGCCGCAGCATCAAGGGCACTTTGATAGAAGAGAGACGAGAGGGTATAGCCAATCATGCCGCCGATGGCTGCACCGACGAAGGGCACAGGGATGGCCACCTGCCCTATGGCGGCCATCATCCCGCTGGAGAGCATGCCGGCGCCTTTTTCACCCACCTCGACAAGCAACTGTGTTTCACTGATCTCGCCCGTCACATAGCGTTTAACAGAACCGCCCAACGACAAGCAGACATTGACGGCCAAGGTAGGGGCGCTGGTGCCAGCGAGCGTGCGCATGGTTTGACTCCCTGATTGCTGCATCCCCCCCTTGATGGCTGCCCCGACAAAGCTTGTGCCGTAACCGATAGCACCCGCTTTGGCAGTATCAAGCGCCAAGTCTTTGGCCACTCCGCTAGCGTCTTTTTCTCCTTGAGCCGCAGCAAATAGGTTTTTCAGCACTGAAATCGACAAACCAATGGTCGCAGCGCACTTGGCTCCTTCTAGACCAGATCGATGACTGGTACGCCCAATGTCAAAAGCAGTGGCCATCTTGGGGTGCTGCCGATAGTAGATGGCTTGCTCGGTGGTCAGCCCACTGTCTCTTACGTTATCTGACAGCTGGTCGTAGTTATTGGCTTCGTGCCGGAGCTTAGCGGCGATGTCAGGCTTGCCCTGCTGCTCCACTGTACGCGCCTGGTTCCGTAGCGCATTGGCTTTTTCGCGGCAAAAATCTTGAGCACCTTCAAATTGTTCGCTGGGGAGTTCGAGTTTGACGCCTCGGTAGCGAGCAAACTTGCCGTCATTTTTAGCGATATCTTTGAACAAATCTTCGCGGTTGCCCACGAATTTCATCTGAGCTTGCGAACCTTCCACAATTTCGCCGTTGAGGATTTGCACGCGATCCACCACATTATGGTTTCTCCCATATTGCGGCAGGTCATCACTCCTGAAAGTTCGAGCCTCAGTTCCAGCGATGATGGCCTCGGCATTGTCACGACTGGTGGTAGCAACTTCAGCTGAGAAACCTGCCTGCTGTTTGATGTTCTTGGCAGCTTCCTCAGGATTTGCGTTGAGTTTGTGTTTGGCAATATCGGCCAGCCCCTTGGCAAATTTTTGGCCGGTTTCGCTGTCTATCCCAGAGTAGCCTTTGATGAATTCAGCATTGGCGCTGCCATACCGGCTAACAACTTCATTGGTTGACATCGCAACACCGGTACGAGCGATGTCTTGCTCGATTTCAGCGTGGTCTTTTTGCTCCCGACTCGAACCATAGAGAGGGGAAGTGGTGTCGGACATGACATTAGGGCTCATTGGGTTTCCAGGCTGTGTGATCTGTGCAGTGATTGAAAATAGGAGTTTCTACGCAGCATCACTGCGGTGTTTCACCATTGCTCTCCTTGGCCCACTTCACATACAAGCTCACCAACACCGCCGATGCAATTCCGGCGACGTAGGTAATGGCAAAGGCTTTTAAATTCTCAAGAGGTGAAAAACTATCAAGCATGACGATCTCCTGTCGTTGAGGTTGAATGTCTGGGGCTTTAGCTGGCGGCCAAGTAGGCTTTCAACTCAGCTTCCAGCGTGGTTTGCATGATTTCTGGATTGATGATTCGCACGCTGGGCAGCCAATAGCGCACGATGGGCAAAATCTGGTTCGGATGCGCCACCCTGCATGACACGATTAGGCCGCCGTCTTCCAGTTCTTTTTCAATCACCTGATGCGCGATAAGGCTGCGGCGCTGAAAGTAGCTGGCCACGGCAGAGGAGACTTTCAGCACCACTTCAATCTTTTTGGCGTTGAGCCAGATACCGTCCTCCTTCGCCAGGATGTCATGCACGCTGGAGTCGGGGGTGAAGGCGTTCAGGGTCTGCAGGTTTTCAATCTTGGTGAACGTCCACGACTTGAGCTTGTCGCCGTCTTTGCCTGCCAGATACAGATGCCACTATGGTTGATCAGTTTGTACGGCTCGATGATGGCGTAGCTTTTTCGGCCTTCAGGTTTTAGGTAGTCAAACTCGATACGCTGGTGAGTTTTTATGGCTTGTTCAAGCTGGCTGAACATGCCTTCTTTGCCGCGCAGGTCTTCGTAGTGGTAGCCGTTGACCAGCAGTGCGCCTTGCGAGTTGCGGGCAGCCAACTCGCGCATGAAGTTGCCCGTGAGCTTGGGAAACAGGCCTCGCACGCCTGCGAGGTTGGCAAAGTGCTCAATGTCGCTGAAGTTGAGTTTTCCCAGGTGGGCAGGATCCAACTGGTAGCGTCCGTCAACGCGCTTGAGGGCCAGGCTGGCAAAGCGGGTGTTGAGATCACGCTGAATGGTTCGGGGATGTACGCCAAACTCACTTGCCAAAGCCACCGGGTCAAGCGCTTCACCGTCGTTTAACTTGACCAGTATTTGGGTCAGCCGGTAGGCCAGCTTGTCGTGCTCGGCAAGTTCTTTTGACATTTAGTAAGCCTCCACTGTGTTTGACCGCGTGATGATATTTTTTTCGGACATGGGGATAGCATAAACACCCTATCGGACAGGCTGTGTCGTTTTGCGCTGATTGCCAAAAATATTTTGGAGGTGTTCAATGGGCGTATCCCATATTCCAGACATCAGTCAGGATAGGCGGAAACGGGGACTCACTGGCAGCCAATTGGCTTGGTAGACCATGTCGATGGCTGACTACAACCCGTTTTGCAGTTGCGCCCCGTCAACGGCCACGCCTGACAGGCGCGACTGGCTGTGCCAGGCCACCGGCTACAAAGGCATCAGCCTGCAGCCCAATGCCGGCTCCCAGGGCGAATATGCCGGCCTGCTGGTCATCAAGGCCTATTTGGAGGCCAAGGGCCAGGGCCACCGCAACATCTGCCTGATCCCGTCGTCCGCCCACGGCACGAATCCGGCCAGCGCCCAGATGGCGGGCATGACCGTCGTCGTCACCGCCTGCGACGCGCAGGGCAATGTCGATATGGCCGATTTGCAGGCCAAATGCGAGCAGCACAGCGCCAATCTGGCCTGCGTGATGATCACCTACCCCAGCACGCACGGCGTGTTTGAAACGCAGGTGAAAGAGCTGTGCGCGCTGGTGCATGCGCACGGCGGGCGCGTGTATGTCGATGGCGCGAACATGAACGCCCTCGTCGGCGTGGCCGCGCCGGGCGAGTTTGGCGGCGACGTGAGCCACCTGAACCTGCACAAGACGTTTTGCATTCCGCACGGCGGCGGCGGCCCCGGCGTTGGCCCGGTGTGCGTGGTGGCGGACTTGGTGCCTTACCTGCCCGGCCACGCGACCGGCGGCATCCACGTCAACGGCGTGGGCGCGATTTCCGCCGCGCCGCTGGGCAACGCGGCGGTGCTGCCGATCAGCTGGATGTACTGCCGCATGATGGGCGCCGACGGCCTCAAGCAGGCGACTGAAATAGCGATTTTGAGCGCCAACTACATCAGCGCCCGCCTGAAAGACCATTACCCGACGCTGTACGCCAGCGCCAACGGCCACGTCGCGCACGAGTGCATCCTGGACCTGCGCCCGCTGAAAGACACCAGCGGCGTGATGGCCGAAGACGTGGCCAAGCGGCTGATGGACTACGGCTTTCACGCGCCAACGCTGAGCTTTCCGGTACCCAACACGCTGATGATCGAGCCCACCGAGAGCGAAACCCTGGCCGAGCTGGAGCGCTTCATCCACGCCATGATCGCCATCCGCGAAGAGATTCGCCTGGTTGAAACCGGCCACTGGCCGCAGGACAACAACCCGCTGAAACACGCGCCACACACGGCAGCCAGCCTGCTGGGCGCGGCGTGGGAACGGCCCTATTCACGCGAAACCGGCGCTTTTCCGCTGACCAGCCTGAAACAGGTGAAATACTGGCCGCCGATTGGCCGCGTGGACAACGTCTATGGGGACCGGAATTTGTCGTGCAGCTGCGTGCCGGTTGAGCATTACATATGATTGAAGAATTATTAATTTATTGATATGTAAATTGAATTACTCGCAAGAAGTTCGCGAGCAGGTTCTGAGCGCCTACTTGGAGCGCCCCAGCATCCGTGATCTGGAGCGCACCTTTGGTATTAACCGCCTGACCCTCACAAGCTGGATAAAAAAAGCCAAAAGTTTGCCAAGCCTGAGTGAAAAGCTGCTTCCAGCCCAGTCCGACGATGTTCTTGAATTCGATGAAGTCTGCTCCTTCGTGCAGAAGAAGACCAACAAGTCATGACTGTGGATCGGCCTGTGTCGGCGCACGCTTGAGCTGGTTGCCTATGCTGTGGGCGGGCGTGGCACACAGGTGTGCGAGCAGTTCAAGGCCAGCATCCTAAAGATGTACGGCCATGTGCAGACGGTGAGTGACTTTTGGGAGCCGTATAAAAATGTCTTTGGATAAAATCACAAGCGTGTGGGCAAGGAAACTGGAGAAACCTAACACGTTGAGCGCTGGAACAATACGCTGCGCCAGCGACTTGGACGGTTTGTGAGGAAAACACTTTCCTTTTCCAAGACAGAAGAAAATCATAAAGCTTCAATCAAGCTGTTCATTCATGAGTACAACATTGCCGCACGAAACAAATACTTTTCGTATGTGACAGTCAAAATTAAACCACTACCAATGAATTTATCATTGCAAAAAAACCGCCCTCCCATTAAAAAAGGCCAGCCACTTACGCGGCCGACCTTTTTTTATTGACACAAATCAGGTGTTGATTATTTTTTCACGCAGTCCGCGTAATAGCGAACCTTTCCCTTGGCGTCTTCTTGCGCCACCAGGCCGTGAATGTCAGTTTCAAAACCGGGGCACTGGGCATTGAACTCGCGGGCAAACTTCAGGTAATCAACGATCTTCTTGTTGAACACCTCGCCGGGAATCAACAGCGGAATGCCCGGCGGGTAAGGCGTGACCAGCCCCACGGTGGTGCGGCCTTCCAGATGGTCGATTTCGACCCGCTCTGTGGTGCGGTGCGCAATGTGGGCATAGGCGTCGCTGGGCTTCATGGCCGGGGTCAGGTCGCTCAAATACACATCGGTCGTCAGGCGCGCAATGTCGTATTTTGCATACAGGGCGTGAATATGCTGGCACAGGTCGGCCAGCCCCATGCGCTCATACTTGGGGAACTTCTGGCAGAACTCGGGCAGGATGCGCCACATCGGCTGGTTCTTGTCGTAGTCGTCCTTGAACTGCTGCAGCGCCGTCAGCAGCGTGTTCCAGCGGCCCTTGGTGATGCCGATGGTGAACAGGATGAAAAAGCTGTACAGGCCGGTTTTCTCGACAATCACGCCATGCTCGGCCAAAAACTTGGTCACGATGCTGGCCGGAATACCGGTCTTGGCGAACTTGCCATTCAAATCGAGCCCCGGCGTGACGATGGTGGCCTTGATCGGGTCCAGCATATTAAAACCCGTGGCCATCTGGCCGAAGCCGTGCCAGTTGTTGGCGCCGTTCTTGGCCGTCTTGGCGCTGCGCGACTCGCCCTTGATGATCCAGTCTTCGGCGCGGCCAATGCCCTCGTCCACCAATTTATCTGGTCCCCAGACCTTGAACCACCAGTCGGCGCCGTACTCGTCGTCGATCTTGCGCATGGCGCGGCGAAAGTCCAGTGCCTCGGCAATGCTTTCCTCGACCAGCGCGGTGCCGCCGGGCGGCTCCATCATCGCGGCGGCCACGTCGCAGCTGGCAATGATGCTGTACTGCGGCGAGGTTGAGGTGTGCATCAGGTAAGCCTCGTTGAACAGGTGCCTGTCCAGCTTGACGTTTTGCGAGTCCTGCACCAGCACATGGCTGGCCTGGCTGATGCCGGCGAGCAGCTTGTGGATCGACTGCGTGGCATAGACCACGGCATTTTTCGGCCGGATGCGGTTCTTGCCCATCGAATGGTAAGTGCCGTAGAACGGGTGAAACGCAGCGTGTGGCAGCCAGGCTTCGTCGAAATGCAGGTTGTCGATATAGCCGTCGAGCATGCCCTTGATGGTCTCGGTGTTGTAGAGCACGCCATCGTAGGTCGATTGCGTCAGCGTCAGCACGCGCGGTTTGACCTTTTCCGCATCCACGCCTTTTAAAAGCGGATTGGCGGCGATCTTGGCGCGGATGGCTTCGGGCTCGAATTCGCTTTGTGGAATCGGGCCGATGATGCCGAAATGGTTGCGCGTGGGTTTTAAAAACACCGGAATCGAGCCGGTCATGATGATGGCGTGCAGGATGGACTTGTGGCAGTTGCGATCCACCACCACCACGTCGCCCGGCGCCACCGTGTGGTGCCAGACCATCTTGTTCGACGTGGACGTGCCGTTGGTCACGAAAAAGCAGTGGTCAGCGTTAAAAATGCGCGCCGCGTTGCGCTCGCTGGCGCCGATGGCGCCGTTGTGGTCGAGCAGCTGGCCGAGTTCTTCGACGGCATTGCACACGTCCGAGCGCAGCATGTTCTCGCCGTAGAACTGGTGGTACATCTGGCCGACCGGGCTTTTCAGGAAAGCAACGCCGCCCGAGTGGCCGGGGCAGTGCCACGAATAAGAGCCGTCATCGGCGTAGTCGAGCAGCGCCTTGAAAAACGGCGGCTGCACGCCTTCGAGATAGCTCTTGGCTTCGCGGATGATGTGGCGCGCCACGAACTCGGGCGTGTCCTCGAACATGTGAATAAAACCGTGCAGCTCGCGCAGGATGTCGTTCGGAATGTGGCGCGAAGTTTTGGTTTCGCCATAGACGTAAATTGGCACGTCCAGATTTTTGCGCCGCACTTCTTCGATGAAGTTGCGCAGGTTCAAAACGGCCGGGTCCAGGTCCGGCCCCGGCGTGAATTCTTCATCGTCAATCGACAAAATAAAGGCGCTGGCGCGGCTTTGCTGCTGGGCAAACTGCGACAGGTCGCCATAGCCGGTGACGCCGAGCACTTCAAAACCTTCGCTTTCGATGGCTTGGGCCAGCGCGCGAATCCCCAGTCCGGAGGTATTTTCGGAGCGGAAGTCTTCGTCAATGATGACAATCGGAAAGCGAAATTTCATGGCGTTATATATAGCAGTTCAAGAGTGCCCTGAACCTGTCGGAGGGCATGGAAAAAACGCTCATGGCATAGACAGGTTGAGCCCGAACGGTGGGAAGGCGAAGCCTCTTTGAGGACTGCGAAGTGTAAGGAATTATTGTGTCAATAGACTTTGGCGCTGGTGTCTAATTACCTCAAAATGTAGCGTAACCCCGAAAAAAGGAAAAATCATGGGTGAATCGAGTGTCTGGTGGCTGTTGACCGGGGCCGCCGTGATTGCAGAATTGGTAACCGGCACGTTTTATCTGCTGATGTTTGCGGTGGGACTCTCGGCCGGGGCTTTGGCGGCTCACCTAGGCTTTGGGTTGACCGGACAAATTGCCATTGCCGCTTGCGTGGGCGGCGGAGCGGTGATCGCCTGGTACTGGCAGCGCAGCAAAAATCCGCCCCTGCCCGCCAATTCCAACCGGGATGTTCACCTGGACATCGGTGAGCTGGTTCATGTCGGGCACTGGAATGCCGACGGCACGACCAGCGTCAAGTTTCGCGGCGCCCAGTGGAGCGCCATCGCCGCCGAACCCCAAGAGCAGCCCGCTGCGGGAAATTTCCGCATCAAGGAAATGCGCGGCAACCGGCTGGTCCTGGAAAAACTGTAGGCTCAAGCGCATCCGGCGCCTGCGTCCTGCTTCAAAAGTATCGTTCAAGCATCGTTAAATCAAGAAATGGAGTTCTCATGGGAATTGAAATTGCACTCGTCTTCCTCGTCCTGATGGCTGTTTTTATCGTCCGCAGCCTCAAGGTCGTTCCCCAGCAAAATGCCTGGGTCATTGAGCGCTGGGGCAAATACAAAGGCAGCCTGACACCGGGCCTGAACTTTGTCGTTCCCTTCATGGACCGGGTCGCTTACAAGCACAGCCTGAAGGAAATCCCGCTCGACGTGCCCAGCCAGGTCTGTATCACCCGCGACAACACCCAGTTGCAGGTCGATGGCATTTTGTATTTTCAGGTCACCGACCCGATGCGCGCCAGCTACGGCTCGTCCAACTACATCATGGCGGTGACGCAGCTGGCGCAAACCTCGCTGCGCTCGGTCATCGGCAAGTTAGAGCTGGACAAGACCTTTGAAGAGCGCGACATCATCAACGCGCAGGTCGTGGCCGCGATTGACGAGGCCGCGCTGAACTGGGGCGTGAAAGTGCTGCGCTACGAGATCAAGGACTTGACGCCGCCCAAGGAAATCCTGCACGCCATGCAGTCGCAAATCACGGCCGAGCGTGAAAAGCGCGCGCTCATCGCCGCTTCGGAAGGCCGCAAGCAAGAGCAGATCAACATCGCCACCGGCGAGCGCGAAGCCTCCATCGCCCGCTCCGAAGGCGAAAAGCAGGCCGCCATCAACAACGCGCAAGGCGAGGCTGCGGCCATTTTGGTGGTCGCGCAGGCCAACGCCAGGGCGATTGAAGTGGTCGCTATGGCCATTGGCCAGCCCGGCGGCAATCAGGCGGTGCAGCTCAAGGTGGCCGAAAAAGCCGTCGAAGCCTACTCACGCGTGGCCAGCGACGCCACCACGACGCTGATCGTGCCCAGCAACATGACCGAAGTGTCGGCCCTGATTGCTTCGGCGATGAAAATGGTGCAGGCCAACCAGCCTTAAATGCGAAAACACGCTGTAGCACTGCTATAATCGAAGACTTCGCGGAAGGGTGGATGAGCGGTTTAAGTCACACGCCTGGAAAGCGTGCGTAGGGTTATACCTACCGCGGGTTCGAATCCCGCCTCTTCCGCCATAATTAGTCAGGCAATCCAAAGTCTGACAAGGTCGCAAGACCCGCAAAAAAGCCACCTTTCGGTGGCTTTTTTCGTTGCTGCTGAACGTTTAGTTCATGGCCGTTTTCTTGCCGTCTTTGTACATGTACAGAGTGATAGCCGGGTTTTTCAGCTCGCCATTGGGCTCGAAAGCGATGGTGGTGGTCACACCCTTGAAGTTGGCTTTGATCAGTTCAGGCGTATAGACCTTGGGATCAGTGGAATTGGCGCGCTTCATGGCGTCCACCAGAACGAAGGTTGCGTCATACGTGTACGGACTGTAAATCTGGTACTGGCCGGGATATTTGGCGTCGTAGCGCTTTTTCCAGGCTTCGCCGCCGGGCATCTTCGCCAGGGAGGCGCCGCCTTCGGCGCACACCATATTGCTCACCGCCTTGGCACTACCGGCGAGCTTAGCCACTTCGGTTGTGCAAATGCCATCGCCCCCAAAATACTTGAGCTTGCTCAAGCCGAGCTGCTCCATCTGGCGCAGCATCGGGCCGCCCTGGGCATCCATGCCGCCGAAGAAAATCGCCTCCGGGCTTTTGGATTTGATGGCCGTCAAAATCGCCATGAAATCGGTGGCCTTGTCGGTGGTGTACTGCTCATCGACCACCGTCATGCCTTTGGCCAGCGCCGTCTTTTTGAACACTTCGGCCACGCCCTGACCATAAGCGGTGCGGTCGTCGATGATGGCGACTTTTTTCAGCTTCAGCGTGTCAGCCGCATAGGAGGCCAAGCCCGCGCCGAGCGCCAAGTCATTGGCAATGATGCGGTAAGTGGTCTTGTAGCCCGGTTTGGTCAGGCTTGGGTTGGTAGCCGCGCCCGTGACCATGGGAATGCCGCAGTCGTGATAGACCTTGGAGGCGGGAATGGTGGTGCCAGAGTTGAGGTGGCCCACGACGCCAGAGACTTTCGCGTCGCACAGTTTTTGTGCCACAGCCGTGCCCTGTTTCGGGTCAGCGGCGTCGTCTTCGGCGACCAGTTCAAACTTGATCTTTTTCCCGCCAATAACAATGTTTTGGGCATTCAGATCCTCAATGGCCATGCGGGCACCATTTTCATTGTCCTTGCCATAGTGCGCCTGCGCGCCGGACATGGGCGCCACATGGCCAATTTTGACCACAGCATCTTGCGCCGCAGCCAGGCCCGCCACCATTGCGAGAGTCGCCACCGCCGTCAATTTCAAGTTCTTTTGCATAAACACTCCAGTTAAAAAACACCTGTCAGGATTGAGACTATCGGCTTGCCGAAACTGAAAATAACGCAATTTTCAGGCCCGCACCATAGGGCGTTCCCCAAGTGCTCAGGGCGGCACCGATGACGGCGGTACTTCCTTCTCAAGCGCCTGGGCAATGGCCTGGCGCACCACCGCATCAATCTCCTGGCGCAAACGGGGCACCAGCGCCTGCACGTGCTCCAGAATGATCCGATCCACCACCTCCTGCAAGCGCGGCTCCAGCACGCGCTCGATGCGCTGCAAAACACGGCGCAGCATCAACGCTTCGGGGTCAAAACAAAACGCCATCGCTTCGGCAACAGCGCCGGAAAAATCAGCGGCCGGGGTCGGCGCCTCCAGGGACTGTGGCGGCGGCAACACAAAGGCTGCAGCCAAAGCCTGCGGCTCCACCACATCGGTCAATGTCGGCACCAGGCGCAGGGGGACGGGCAGCTCGCTCATGGCGCTCCCTTCGACTGGCTGCGCTCATGCTTTTCCGGAACTTGGCCCAGGGCGACGTAATGCTTCCAACGCCTGCGCCCGGCCATGACCTCATCGCCCCCGGCGGCCACCACGTCAATCAGGCGCTCAAAGGCTTCAAACCCGGCGGGGACATCGCGGCCCAGATTCAGGACAATTCCACGCCCGGCGCAGGCAGGCGCGCTCAAAGACTTGCTCAACACAATCGGCGAGGCGGCCAGACTAGCCGCAGACGCGCCAGCGCGGCAGTGCGGCACGAACTCGACCGGCGAAAACCGCCACAGCAAATCGTCCAGCGCCACCAGTACCTCAGGCTCGGCGACCACGGCCACCCGCGCGCCGCTCAGGCAGGCCTTGCGCAGCAGGCGGCAGCTGTAAGCCAGCTTGTCGCTGACGTGGACGTGAAAGTCAATCCGGCTCATGCCTGCGTTCTGGAGGCTGGGGCGGTTTTCTTGGCGGGCCTGGGTTTAGGCTGCGCTTTGGCGGGCAGCGCTGCCGACGCCTGGCCCAGCAAATAATCGACCAGCAAGGCCACGGGCCGACCGGTCGCGCCCTTGGCGGCGCCGCTTTTCCAGGCGGTTCCGGCAATGTCCAGATGCGCCCAGGGCAAGTCCCCGGCAAAGCGCTGCAGGAACTTGGCCGCCGTCACCGCGCCGCCCGCCCGGCCCGCCACATTGGCGACATCGGCGAAATGGGTTTTCAGCCCCTCGGCGTAGTCGTCGTCCAGCGGCATGCGCCAGCACAGGTCCAGCGAGGAGTCGCCCGCCTTCAGCAGCGCCGCAGCCAGCGCCTCGTTGCTGGAAAACAGCCCGCTGCGCACGCCGCCCAGCGCCACCACGCAGGCGCCGGTCAGCGTGGCAATGTCGATCACCGCTGTGGGCTTGAAGCGGGCGGCGTAGCTCAGCGCATCGCACAGCACGAGCCGGCCTTCGGCGTCGGTGTTGAGGATTTCAATCGTCTGCCCGCTCATGCTGGTGACCACATCGCCGGGCTTGATGGCACGCTCGCCGGGCATGTTTTCGCAGGCCGGAATCAAGCCAACGACGTTGAGCGCGGGTTGCAGCTCGGCCAGCGCCTTGAAGGTGCCGAGCACGCTGGCAGCGCCGCACATGTCGAATTTCATCTCGTCCATTTCGGCCGAAGGCTTGATGGAAATGCCGCCCGAGTCAAAGGTAACGCCCTTGCCGATCAGCACCACCGGCGCGTCGGCCTTGGCCGCGCCTTCGTAGTGCAGCACGATAAAGCGCAGCGGCTCGGCTGTGCCCTGCGCCACCGCCATGAAGGAGCCCATGCCGAGCTTGGCAACTTCCTTGGGGCCCAGCACTTCAACTTTCAGGCGCGGCAGTTTGGCCAGCTCCTGGGCCGCTTCGGCCAGCAGGGTCGGCGTGGCGTGGTTGGCCGGGCGGTTGCCCCATTCCTTGGCCAGCTCAATGCCTTTGACCAGCCCCACACCCTTGTCAAAACCGGCCTTGACGCTGGCGGCTTTTTCGACGGCCAGCAGCACCCGCTGGAGTTTGACCGGCGCCGGTTTGGACTTGGTGGTGGCGTAGGCATACACCGCCTCGCTGCAGGCCACGACCGCCACGCGAACCATGTCAGGCTGCAGGCCAGTCAAGGCGTTCAGGCTGACAACGGCGCGCTGGGCGTTGCCGCTCTTCAAGGCGCCCATAGCGGCCATGAGGGCGGCCCGTACACTCTTGGCGCTGGCGTCGCCGACGCCCGCCAGCAGCACACGCGGCGCAGCAATGCCCGCCGTGCGGTAAGCGCTCAGCAGCTTGCCGGGCTTGGCTTCAAAATCGCCAGACTTGATGGCCAGAGCGGCCAATACCGAGATCGGATCAGCGCCAGCGACCAGCCCCTCGGGGACAAGGACGATGAGCGCATCAGCTTTTTCGTTGCAAATGGTGGCGAGAGTCAGTGTTTTGAGTTCAAAGTCCATAATTCAGGGTTCGGCAGGTCAGCCAACTTACAACAAATAAAGCAAACAAAAGCGTTTACCCAGTCAATGTTATTCCAATCTTCAATTCGTAAGGAATTGGCACACAGTTTCGGCGCCACGCTGGTGGTGCTGATCACCATCGTGATGACCATCGTGCTGATTCGCACTCTGGGCCAAGCCTCGCGCGGGGCTGTCAATCCGCAGGACGTGGTGCTGTTCATGGCCTACTCGGCGCTGGGGCGCATGCCGACCCTGCTGACGCTGTCGCTGTTTGCGGCCATCGTCAGCACGCTGTCGCGCATGTACCAGGACAGCGAGATGGTGGTCTGGTTCACCAGCGGCCAGGGGCTGGCGGGTTTTCTGCGCCCGCTGTTTGCCTTTGCCTGGCCAGTGCTGCTGGTGATCACGCTGATGGCGCTGTTTGTCTGGCCCTGGGCCAACCAGCAGAGCAAGGACATGCAAAGCCGCTACCAGCAGCGCGGCGATCTGGAGCGCGTCGCGCCGGGCCAGTTCCAGGAATCGTCCCGAGGCAACCGGGTGTTTTTCATCGACAGCCATCAGGCCGGCGAACAGTCCAGCAGCAACGTCTTCATTGCGGCCACTGAAAAAGGAAAAAGCTCCATCACCACGGCGCAGTCCGGTCGGCTCGAACAAAAAGACGGCGCGCAGTTCCTGATGCTCTCGAACGGCCAGCGCGTTGAAAACGAGACGGGGCAGACGGCCGTCAAGGTCAGCAATTTCGAGGAGTACGGCGTGAAAATCGGCGAGACCGGCCTGCTCAGCCAGTCCGAGCCCGAGGCTAACCGCCTGTCCACCCGCGCGCTCATCCAGGAGCCGACACGGGTCAACCTCAGCGAGCTGGCCTGGCGCATCGGGCTGGCGCTGACGGCGGCCAACTTTGTCGTGCTGGCGCTGGCGCTGGCGGGCGCCAATCCACGCGGCGGGCGCAGCGGCAACCTGATTTTTGCGGTGCTCGCTTTCGCGGTGTACAACAACTTGCTCAATCTGGGGCAGAGCTGGATTTTCTCGGGCCGGATCGGCTTTGGCAGCCTGCTGCTGGCGCTGCACGGCGGCGTGCTGCTGCTAGGTCTGGGCTGGCTGGCCAAGCGACACCACAGCTGGACTATCAAGTTCGGGAGCGCCGCATGAACACCGTACGCCGCCTGATTTACCGGGAGGTTCTGGCCACCATCGCCCTGGTGGCGCTGGGCTTTCTGGCGCTTTTCATGTTTTTTGATTTGGTCGATGAGCTGCAGTACCTGGGCAAGAACAGCAGCGCCATCGCCGGCGCCAGCGCCTACCAGCTGCGCCACGCCCTGCTCTACGTGGCGCTGCTGATGCCCAACCACCTGTATGAGCTGCTGCCCATTTCGGTGCTGATAGGCACCATCGTGGTGATGGCGCGCCTGGCGCAGAGTTCGGAGTTCACCATTTTGCGCACCAGCGGCCTGGGGCCGTGGCGAGCGCTGCAACTACTGCTCGGGCTGGGCGCGGTGTTTGTGGTCCTGAGCTTTGCGGTGGGCGACTATGTGGCGCCCGCCAGCGAGCGCGCCGCGCAGCTGCTCAAAGCGCGTTACCAGAACCGGCTCACGCTGGGCCACACGGGCGCCTGGCTCAAGGAAAAGCAGACTTACACCCACTTCATCGTCAACGTCAAGGAACTCTCGCCGGACAATGAAATGCGCGGCGTGCAGATTTACGAATTCAACCGCAAGGGGCTGATCGTCTCCAGCACCGAAGCGCCGCTAGCCGTCTTTGGCGCCGACGCAGCCTGGCTGCTGCGCCACGCAACGCGGGCCGAATTTGACCTGCCAGCAACTGGCGCAGACAGCCCCAGCGCCAGCGCCCAAGCCCGCATCAACCGCAGCACCGTGGAGAGCTTTCGCTGGCCCACCAGCATCAGCGCCGAAATGGTCTCGGTCGCCCTGCTCAAACCCGACCGCATGGCCACGATTGACCTGTTCAACTACGTGCGCCACCTCAAGGCCAACGGCCAAAGCGCCCAGCGCTATGAAATCGAGTTCTGGAAAAAGGTTTTCTATCCACTGAGCTGCCTGGTCATGGTGATGCTGGCCCTGCCCTTTGCCTACCTGCATTTCCGCGCTGGCGGCATTGCCAGCTACGTCTTTACCGGGGTGATGATAGGCATCAGCTTTTTCCTGCTCAACAACGTGTTTGGCTACATCGGCACCCTGCGCAACTGGCAGCCCTGGCTGGCCGCCGCCACGCCTGGCCTGCTCTACATGGCGGTGTCGCTGGGGGCGTTTGGCTGGCTGGTGCTCAAGCGCTGATAATCAATCATGACACTTTCAGCCCCCAGCCCCCGTGGCATCGTTTTATTCGCCCACGGTTCGCGCGACCCGCTGTGGCGCGCGCCGATTGAGGCCGTGGCCGCGCAGATCCGCGCGCGCCAGCCCGGCACGCCCGTGCAGTGCGCCTACCTGGAACTGTGCGTGCCTTCGCTGGCCGAAGCCGCTGCCGATTTAGTCGCCGCTGGCGTGCGCCGCTTAAAAGTATTTCCGCTGTTTCTGGGCGTCGGAAAACATGCTCGCGAAGACCTGCCCGAGCTGATCGAAAGCCTGCAGGCGGCCCACCCCGGCCTGGAGATTGAACTGCTGCCCGCCGTCGGAGAACACCCCCAGCTGATCGCCCTCATGGCCGACATTGCACTGGCCTTATAAAGCAGGCGTTCTTATCACTATGCAGGCATAATAAAACCATTAATTAGCCTATAAATGATATGAACCTTCACCAATTCCGCTTTGTCCAGGAGGCCGTGCGGCGCAACCTGAACCTCACCGAAACGGCCCGCGCCCTGCACACCTCGCAGCCCGGCGTGTCCAAAGCCATCATTGAGCTTGAAGAAGAGCTGGGGGTGGAGATTTTTGCCCGCCACGGCAAACGCCTCAAGCGCGTCACCGAGCCGGGCCAGCATGTGCTCAAAAGCATTGAACTCATCATGCGCGAGGTGGGCAACCTGCGGCGCATCGGCGAGCAGTTCTCGGCGCAGGACAGTGGCACGCTGTCGATTGCCACCACCCACACGCAGGCGCGCTACGTGCTGCCCCAGCCTATCGCCCGCCTGCGCGAGGCCTTCCCCAAGGTCAACGTCAGCCTGCACCAAGGCTCGCCCGACCAGGTGGCGCGCATGGTGCTCGACGAAGTGGCCGAAATCGGCATCGCCACCGAGTCGCTGAACCAGTACGACGATCTGGTGACGCTGCCCTGCTACGAATGGCAGCATGTTCTGGTCATGCCGCTGGACCACCCGCTGGCGAAAAAAGAGGCCATCACGCTCGAAGACCTGGCGCATGAGCCGCTCATCACCTACCACCCCTCCTTCACCGGGCGCACCAAGCTGGACCAGGCCTTTGCCGCCAAGCACCTGCACCCGCGCATTGCGCTGGAAGCGATTGACGCTGACGTGATCAAAACCTATGTGCGCCTCGGGCTGGGCGTGGGCATCGTGGCCGAAATGGCGCTGGCCGACGGCGGCGCCAACAGCGACCTGCGGGCCATCCCGGCGGGCCACCTGTTTGGCGTGAACGTGGCACGCGTGGCCTTCAAGCGCAGCGCCTACCTGCGCAATTTTGTCTATAAATTTGCCGAACTAATCAACGGCAAGCTCGACCGCGCCCTGATTACGCGAGCCATGAGCGGGCGCCTCGATGACCTATGAACCAGCCCCGCGTCGGCCCTGCTGTAGGCAAGCCCTGACGGCGAAGCAGGCCGCCGTCCTGCCAGAAAGCGGCCATGCCCGGACAAGAATCAATACCTACAACAAGGAGTTATTCCAATGTCCATCTCGCTCATCCTGCTGATCATTCTGATTTTAATGCTGTTCGGCTCCCTGCCCACCTGGGGTCACAGTCGCAGCTGGGGTTATGGCCCCAGCGGGGGCATCGGGCTGATTGTCCTTATCCTGGTCATCCTGCTGCTGATGGGCCGCATCTAGACAGGCCAGCAGCAGCGCCACCCGTGCCTTGACCGGGCTCAGGCCCTGCGAATCGGCCAGCGCCTCGCCCGGCATGGCCAGCACCCGGCCGTTGGCGCAGCGCGTGGCGCGCACCACCTTGACGCCCGCCGCCTGCGCCTTGCGCAAAGCCGCCAGCAGCGCGTGGTGCAGCGTGCCGTTGCCGGTGCCAGCGACCACCAATCCCTGCACGCCCTGCGCCAGCAGCGCCTCGACGACAGCACCGCTGGCGCCTGCGTAACTGATAACGATCTCGACGTGCGGCCAGTCGGCTACGGCAGCGGGCAAATTCACCCGCTGTTGCGCGCTCAGCCCCAGTCGGCCCTCGGGCGGCTGCGGCCAGTTGCGCAGCTGCCTGAGCTGGCCTTCTTCCACATAACCGATGGGGCCCGCGTCACCCGAACTGAAGGCATCCAGCTTGTACGTGTGTGTTTTCTGCACATCGAGCGCGCTGTGAATCGTCCCGGCGCAGACTGCCACCACACCCTGCGCGCCTGCGTGACGGGCGACGCGGGCGGCATCGAGCAGGTTTTGGGGTCCATCGGGTGCCAGCGCGGTGGCCGGGCGCATCGCGCAGGTCAACACCACCGGCTTGAGCGGCTGGCACACGGCCTGCAAAAAATAAGCGGTTTCCTCCAATGTGTCGGTGCCGTGCGTAATCACAATGCCCTGAACGTCGGAGCGGGCCAGAAAGTGATTGACACGCCCCGCCAGCCGCGCCCAGACGGCAAAGTCCATGTCCTTGCTGTCGATTTGCGCCACCTGTTCGGTGAGCAACGGCCCAGCCCCGGCCAGTGCCGGAATGCAGGCCAGCAGCTGGTCAATGCCCAGCTGGGCGGCGGTGTAGCCAATGTTGTCACAGGCCTGAGCCGACTGACCGGCAATCGTGCCGCCAGTGGCCAGAATTACCAGGGTTTTGGGGTTCATTTGAATTGATCGAGGTACGTTTAACGACGGCCTTGTTTGAGTGCGATGGAGCGAAATGTGTATGCGGCTGTCCATCTTAGCCACTGCCCTCCTTTGGCGTCACCTCCCCGTCAAGAGCTATCAGCGCGAAAAAGCGCCGACAATAGCGCTTTAGCCAATGAGGTTCTTGTGAATCAATCCCTTGCCCATGCCGAACTTATCGCCACTTTCAGGAGGGCGCAGGCCGATGCTGCTCACAAATTAGGATTGATCAAAGCGGCTGGAAAAAAAGGCCCCAAGGCCATTCAGACGGCTGCCGAAACCGCTGCAAAGGCCGCTAAACGCAGGGATTCGTATGCCCAAAAGCTGAATGTTCTGGGGGTAAATCTCAAGGATTGATCACTAAAAAGCACCCGCCCGGCTCTCACAAGCCAGGCGGGTGTTTCAGTTTTTAAAGCAGCGCTTTAACGCGCATTAGGAAAGCTGAACGTCGCCCCCTCGCGCACGCCCGCCGACGGCCAGCGTTGGGTGATGGTTTTGCGCTTGGTGTAAAAGCGCACGGCGTCCGGGCCGTAGGCGCTCAGGTCGCCAAACAGCGAGCGTTTCCAGCCGCCAAACGAGTGGTAGGCCACGGGCACCGGCAGCGGCACGTTGACGCCGACCATGCCGACCAGAATGTTGTCGCTGAAGTAGCGGGCGGCTTCGCCGTCGCGGGTGAAGATGCAGGTGCCGTTGCCGTACTCGTGGGCGTCGATCAGGTTCATCGCTTCCTGCAGCGTGCCCACGCGCATCACGCCCAGCACCGGGCCGAAAATTTCTTCCTGGTAGATGCTCATGCCGGGTTGGACGTGGTCAAACAGGCAGGGGCCGATGAAGTAGCCTTCTTCATGGCCGGGAACGCGCAGGCCACGGCCATCCACCACCAGCGTGGCGCCCTCGGCCACGCCCTGATCGACGTAGCCAGAGACTTTTTCCAGGTGCGCCTGGGTGATGAGCGGGCCCATGTCGTTGCGGGCGTCGGTGCCGGGGCCGACTTTCATCTTGGCAATTTCAACCTTCAGCCCCGCCACCACGGCGTCGGCAGCGGCATCGCCCACGGCGACCACCAGCGGAATCGCCATGCAGCGCTCGCCGCACGAGCCATAAGCCGCGCCCATCAGGGCGCTGACGGCGTTGCCGATGTCGGCATCGGGCATGACGACGGCGTGGTTCTTGGCGCCGCCCAATGCTTGCACGCGTTTGCCGTTGGCGCAGCCGGTCGCGTAGATGTACTCCGCAATCGGCGTCGAGCCGACGAAGCTAATGGCGGCCACGCGCGGGTCGGCCAGCAGCGTGTCCACCGCTTCCTTGTCGCCGTTGACGACGTTCAGCACGCCCGGCGGCAGGCCCGCTTGCAGCGCCAGTTGTGCCACCAGCAAGGCGCTGCTGGGGTCGCGCTCGGACGGTTTCAGGACAAAGGTGTTGCCGCAGGCAATGGCCATCGGCCACATCCACAGCGGCACCATGACGGGGAAGTTGAACGGGGTGATGCCAGCGGTCACGCCCAGCGCCTGGAACTCGCTCCACGAGTCGATGCCGGGGGCGACGTTTTTGCAGTGCTCGCCCTTGAGCAGCTCGGGGGCGTAGCTGGCGTATTCGACGTTTTCAATACCGCGCTGCAGCTCGCCCATCGCATCGGCCAGCACCTTGCCGTGCTCGGCGGTGACCAGCGCGCAGATGGCTTGGGCGTTGTCTTCGAGCAGTTGTTTGAGCCGACTCATGACGCGGGCGCGCTTGAGCGGCGGCGTGGCGCGCCAGGCCGGGTAGGCGGCGTGGGCGCTGGCAATGGCTTGCTCGACCGTGAGTTTGTCGGCCAGTTGCAGGGTGGCAATCACTTGCCCCGTCGCCGGGTTGAAGACGGACTGGGTGCGTTGGCCGCCGGCGGTGGATTGGCCATTAATCAGGTGCTGGATCAGCGTGGGGGTGTTCATGCGGTGCTTTTCGGTAGGGGTGTTGCTATCAATTGAGTAGCTGATCGCGCTTATTGTGCGATGGCTAGAGCTCGACTTGTCTTCAATAGATGCTTCAGACGGTCTGGTTGATGGATTCGCCCAGCGCGTTGATCAGGCTGTCAATCTGGGCCGGGGTGCTGATGAAAGGCGGCGCCAATTGAATCGTGTCGCCGCCGTAGCGCACGTAAAAGCCCTTGTCCAGCATGGTCATGGCAATTTCATACGGGCGGCGCGCCGGCTCGCCCGGCACCGCGTCTATGGTGATGCCGGCGGCCAGGCCGTAGTTGCGGATGTCGGTGATGTGTTTCGCACCTTTGAGGCTGTGGACGGCGTTCTCAAAATACGGCGCCAGCGCCTGGACCTGCGCCACGCTGTTCTCGCGCGCCAAGAGTTCCAGCGTCGCCAGGCCAACGGCGCAGGCGACCGGGTGCGCCGAGTAGGTGTAGCCGTGGGCGAATTCGAGCAGGTAGTCCGGCCCGCCTTGCGCCATGAAGGTGTCGTAAATGTCTTGCTTGGCCAGCACCGCGCCCAGCGGCTGCGCGCCGTTGGTGATCTGCTTGGCCACGTTCATGATGTCGGGCGTGACGCCAAAGGCCTCGGCGCCGGTCCAGGCGCCGCAGCGGCCAAAGCCGGTGATGACCTCGTCAAAAATCAGCAGGATGTTGTGCGCGGTGCAAATGTCGCGCAGGCGCTGCAGGTAGCCCTGCGGCGGAATCACCACGCCCGCCGAGCCCGAAAACGGCTCGACGATGACGGCGGCAATGTTGCTGGCGTCGTGCAGGGTAATGAGGCGCAGCAGATCGTCGGCCAGCTCTGCGCCCTTTTCGGGCATGCCGCGTGAAAAGGCGTTGCTGGCGAGCTGGGTGTGGGCAATGTGGTCGGCGGCAATGCCCTGGCCAAACACCTTGCGGTTGGCCGCAATGCCGCCGACCGAGATACCGCCGAAGTTGACGCCGTGGTAGCCCTTCTCGCGCCCGATCAGCAGAGTTTTGCTGGCTTGCCCCTTGGCGCGCCAGTACGCGCGCGCCATTTTCAGCGAGGTGTCGGCCGACTCGGAGCCGGAGCCGGTGAAGAACACGTAGTCGAGCCCGGCGGGGGTCAGTTCCTTGAGCTTGTTGGCCAGCGCAAACGACAGCGGGTGGCCGTACTGGAAGGCGGGCGAGTAGTCCAGCGTGGCCATCTGGCGGGTGACGGCGTCGGTCAGCTCGGCGCGGCCGTGGCCCAGGCCGCTGCACCACAGGCCGGAGAGGCCGTCGAAGATTTGCTTGCCGTTCTGGTCGGTGTAATGGCAGCCCCGCGCGCCCACGATCATGCGCGGTTTGGCCTTGAAGTTGCGGTTGCCGGTGTAGGGCATCCAGTGCGCCTCCAGCCAGGCGGCGTCCAGGCGGACGGGGGCCAGCGGCGGCAGGTCGTTCATATCCATGTTGTGTCTCCTGAAAAGTGGCTGATGGCCAATTTTGACCAAGCATCAACGACAATGTTTTCCTCGTAAGTGAGCAGTTTTGCAACGCTGGCCTCGAAACGCCTGCATTCCCATCCGGCGTAATGCGAAAATCAAAGAATACTGATTTAAATCAGTGAATCAAGAAGAAATCAAAAAAGAAATTGAATGCCATGAATATTGTGATTCTCGACGACTACCAGGATGCCGTGCGCAAACTGGCCTGCGCCTCAAAGCTGGAGGCCTACCAGGCCAAGGTTTACACCAACACCGTCAAGGGCACCGGCCAGCTGACCGTGCGGCTCAAGGAGGCCGACGTGATTGTGCTGATCCGCGAGCGCACCCACCTGACGCGCCAGGTGATTGAAAAGCTGCCCAAGCTCAAGCTGATTGTCCAGACCGGCCATATCGGCGCCCATGTGGATGTGGCGGCCTGCACCGAGCGCGGCATTGTCGTGGCCGATGGCACGGGCTCGCCGATTGCGCCCGCCGAGCTGACCTGGGCGCTCATCATGACCGCCGTGCGCCGGATTCCCCAGTACATGTCGCATTTAAAGCATGGCGCCTGGCAGCAAGCGGGCATGAAAGCCGCCTCCATGCCGGTGAATTTCGGCCTGGGCACCGTCCTCAAAGGCAAGACGCTGGGCATCTGGAGCTACGGCCGGATCGGCCAGATCGTGGCCGGGTATGGCCGCGCTTTCGGCATGCGCGTGCTGGTCTGGGGTAGCGAAGCCTCGCGCGAGCGGGCCAAGGCCGATGGTTTTGAGACCGCCACCGACAAAATCAGCTTCTTTCAGGAATGCGATGTACTCAGCCTGCATCTGCGACTCAAGGACGACACCACCGGCATCGTCAAGCTCGAAGACCTGTCGCGCATGAAACCCACGGCGCTGCTGGTCAACACCTCGCGCGCCGAGCTGCTGGAGCCCGACGCTCTGATTGCCGCGCTGAACCGGGGCCGCCCCGGCCTGGCCGCCATTGATGTTTTTGAATCCGAGCCGATTCTGCAGGGCCATGCGCTGCTGCGCCTGGAAAACTGCATCTGCACGCCGCACATCGGCTACGTCGAGCAGGACAGCTACGAAGCGTATTTCGGCACCGCTTTTGACAATATTCTCAACTTTATGAAAGGCACGCCCACCAACATCGTCAACCCCGGCGCGCTGCAGGTGAGGCGTTAAAAAAATGACTTACAAAACCGTTGGAATTGTTGGCACCGGCGCGATGGGCCGGGGCATTGCCCAGATTGCCGCCCAGGCAGGCAGCACCGTCTGCCTGATGGATGCGCAGCCCGGCGCCGCCGAAAAAGCCCGTGCCGCGATTGGCGCCCAGTGGGACAAGCTGGCCGAAAAAGGCCGCATCACCGCCGATGCCGCCAGCGCCCACAAAGCGCGGCTGCAAGTCGCCGCCACACTGGCTGATTTAAAAGACTGCGACCTGGTCGTCGAAGCCATCGTCGAGCGCCTGGACATCAAGAAAACCCTGTTCGCCGAGCTTGAAGCGCTGGTATCGCCCGACACGGTGCTGGTGAGCAACACCTCGTCGCTGTCCGTAACCGCGATTGCCGCCGGCTTCAAGCATCCCGAGCGTTTTGCCGGTTACCACTTTTTCAACCCCGTGCCGCTGATGAAGGTGGTCGAGGTCATTGCCGGGCTCAAAACCAGCCCGGCCGTCTGCAGCGCGCTGGCCGACTACGCCCGCCAGATGGGCCACACGCCGGTGCAGGCGCAGGACACGCCGGGCTTTATCGTCAACCACGCCGGGCGCGGCTACAACACCGAAGCGCTGCGCATCGTCGGCGAAGGCATTGCCGACTTTGCCACCGTGGACCGCATCTTGCGCGAGCAGGCGGGCTTCAAACTCGGGCCTTTCGAGCTGATGGACCTGACCGGCCTGGATGTGTCGCACCCGGTGATGGAATCGATCTACCACCAGTATTACCAGGAAGACCGCTACCGCCCCAGCGTCATCACCGCCCAGCGGCTGGCGGGCGGCGTGCTGGGGCGCAAAACTGGCGAAGGTTTTTATCGCTATGAAAACGGCGCCGCGCAGGTGCCCGCCGAAGCGCCTGTGCCGCAGGTCGAAGAAATGCCGCCAGTCTGGGTCTCGCCTAGAGCCGCCCGGCGCGCCGAGCTGCTGCAACTGCTGAAAAACCTGGGCGCCAAAATCGAAACTGGCGCGTCGCCTTCGCCGCTGGCGCTGACGCTGGTGGCGCCGCTGGGCTTTGACATCACCACCGTTGCCGTCGTTGAGCGGCTCGATCCGGCGCGCACTGTCGGCATCGACATGCTGCTCGATGACGCCACCACCAAACGCCGCGTGCTGGCCACGAATCCGGCCACGCGCCGCGACATGCGCGACGCCGCGCACGCGCTGTTTGCCCGCGACGGCAAGGCGGTCAGCGTGATCCGCGACAGCGGCGGCTTTGTCACCCAGCGCGTGCTGGCCACCATCGTCAACATCGCCAGCGACATCTGCCAGCAGGGCATTTGCAGCCCGAAAGACCTGGAAACCGCCGTCACCCTGGGGCTAGGCTATCCAATGGGGCCGCTGGCGCTGGGCAATTTGTGCGGCCCGACCAATGTGCTCGAAGTGCTGTTCAACCTGCAAACCGTCTATGGCGACCAGCGCTACCGCCCGTCGCCCTGGCTGCGTCGGCGCGGCGCCATCGGCCTGAGCCTGCTGCACGAAGAAGACTGAACTTCCGGCCACGGCAGCAGGCAGCCCCAGCCTGACAGCCCGCCGCCCCCGGCCATCGCGCTCTGCGATGGCCATTTTTTTTCAGACCCGCAGCGCCGCCAGCCTGAGCTGAGCGGCCCGGTCTAAAAAACTTCCCCCTTCCCCTTTCAAATTCCTCACGCCTTGCTGCGTGCAGGCCCCCTCGCGCGCCCTCGGCCCGTCCCTGCGCCGGGCGCAGCCCTGCGCGCCAAAAACCCCCCTGGTCATTTTGTCCTGCAAAGTCCCCTGAAAACAGTCTGTTTGTCCCGCTCAAACAGGGAGCAAATTCCCATGTACTGGTTTTAATGTTTATTTATATTTGACTCATCGGAAAGAGCAGAGGCTCCAGATAAAAAATAACCAGAAACCCATAACTCCGGAGAAAAATATGCGACTTGTAAATTATGTATCGCATATTTCAAAAGATTTTTTCCGGGATGAATCTGGCTCATCCCTGATAGAAAACATTTTGCTGGGCGCACTTATTGTGGTGGTTTTCACACTTTTAATGCTGGCGCTGAACAAGGGCGCATAGCGATTCTTCAACTTTACCAAGGCATATCATGCAAGAGCTTGATTCACTCCTGGAACTGCTGCTGATGCTGGTGAAAGAACCACGCACAGGAATTTTATTGCTCCTTCTGGTGATCGCGTCATTTAGCGATTATGTGACCTACAAAATTCCCAACTGGCTGACATTCGGCGGCATGCTGTTTGGATTGGCCTACAACTCGGCCGTGCCTTTTTCGACGAATCCACCGCATGCGTTTTTGTGGGCTGCAGGAGGGCTGCTGATTGGCCTTGGCAGCATGCTGCCGTCTTACGCCATGAAGATCATGGGCGCGGGGGACGTGAAACTGATGGCCATGATTGGCGCTTTCCTGGGGGTGAGCGACACGCTGTATGTGATTTTGTTCTCCTTCATTATCGGCGGCATCGCGGCCATTGGATTCGCCATTGCCAACCAGGCACTGACCCGAATGCTGGTCAACATCAGAAATATCAGCCAGATATTCATACTGACAGCCATATCGGGCTTCAAGCCGGAAGTCACACTAGAAAAAGAACAATCAATCGGCAAGCTCCCCTACGGGATTTGTATAAGCCTGGGAAGCACACTCTACTTAATCACCCGACAACTCGGCTACATCTAATTAATTCAATCACTTCATGGGGTCTGCAATGAAAAACGTCAAAGCAATCGGGCTGTTAATTCTGGCCTTGATGATGGGTCTGGCGGCTGCCATTTATGCAGCGGGCTGGGCATCAGAAAAAAGCAATATTGCCTCGAACAAGGTCGTCGTCGCTTCAACGGATATTGAAATGGGCAGCAAAATCAATCCACAAATGCTGACGACGGCCGACTGGCCCAGCGGATCGGTGCCTCCTGGCGCCTTTATCGACATCAAGGCGCTGCAGGACCGGGTGGTCAAGGTCAGCGTGCTGCGCGGCGATGCGGTGCTCGAAGGCAAGCTGGCCCCGGCCGGAACGCAAGGCGGCCTGTCGGCGGTCATTGCGGAGGGCAAACGGGCCATGACGGTGCGGGTCAATGATGTCGTCGGCGTGGCCGGATTCGCCCTGCCCGGCAATTACGTCGATGTGATGGTCAATGCCCAGCAGGACAAAGCCAAGGGCAAGGGCGCCAGCGAGGAAAACCGCCAGATCAGCAAAACGGTTCTCGAGCATGTCCTGGTGCTGGCTGTGGCCCAGGAGTCAGGCCGGGACGACACCAAACCCAAAGTCGTCAGCGCCGTCACGCTGGAGCTGAGCCTGGAAGACTCGGAAAAACTCGACCTGGCCCGTAGCGTCGGCTCCCTGTCCCTGGTGCTGCGCAACCAGACCGACAAACAGACCGTGGCCACCGCAGGCATCACCAAAAGCCAGCTTTTTAACGACGACGACGCCATAGCCCCCATCGGCCCGGTTGAAACCAAAGCAGGGCGGGTTTTCGCCAAGCCAAAGGCCGTCGCAGCCAAACGGGTCACGCAGCCAGCCGCCGAAGCCGAATGCATCGAGGTGATTCAAAACGGTTATCGCGTCC
The DNA here is from genome assembly GCA_038249155.1 of Burkholderiales bacterium. Taxonomy (GTDB): domain Bacteria; phylum Pseudomonadota; class Gammaproteobacteria; order Burkholderiales; family Burkholderiaceae_C; genus Polaromonas. Next base: position 38,348 of record JBBRWN010000004.1, read on the forward strand.
TGAATTGCTTTTAAAAATAACCGACAAGGGAGAAATTCAAGTGCAGCCCTATTCCAAAACCCTGATTGCGCTGGCCATCGTCGCCTTGACCAGCCAATCCTTCGGCCAGACCGCGCCGAGCAGTAAAAAGGCGCAGCGCGCCGCCAGCATCAACTCCTGCCAGTCGGTGGTGGTCGATCCGCCCACCTACCTGACCCTGGGCAAGTCCCGCCTCATCAAGCTGTCCATCCCGGCCGCCCGGATGATTGTCGGTGGCCAGTCCTCCAGCCGCGCCATCCAGCCCGCCAGCGCCGACAGCAAGAGCGCCAGCGCAGCGCCCGCCACCGCGGCCGCCCCGGCCCAAATGGACGACGGCGTTGCCAACCTGGACATCACGCTGCTCAGCCCCCGAGAGCTGTTCTTTCTGGGCAAGAAAGCTGGCTCAATGAATGTGGTGCTGCAAAGCGCCGACGGGCGCTGCGTGGTCAAGGACATCATCGTCACGATAGACCCCGGCAGCCTGCAGTCCAAGCTCGCCGAGCTGATGCCTGAAGAAAACGCCATCCTGGTCAAAGCGGCGGAAAACGCCGTGGTGCTGACCGGCAAGGTCAGCGACGCCATCAAGCTCGACGAGGTGATGAGCCTGGCCAGCATCTACGGCGACGGCAAAAAGGTCGTCAACATGCTGCGCATCATGACGCCGCAGCAGGTCATGCTGGAGGTGAAAATTGCCGAGGTCAGCAAGACGCTGCTGGACAAACTGGGCGCCAGCGTGGGCCTGAACCGCTCGGGCAACAACGGCATCAACACCTACACCTTGCTGTCGCGCTTTCTGAGCAACGGCGGTGGGCTGCTGCAGGCGCTGCGGGTCGGCAAGACGGCCATCAATATTGACGGAGAAAAAGACGATGGCCTGGTGCGCGTGCTGGCCGAGCCCAACATCATGGCCATTAGCGGCCAATCGGCCAGCTTTTTGTCGGGCGGGAAAATTTACATTCCGGTGTCGCAGGACAACAGCGCGGGCAAACCCAGCATCACGCTGGAAGAAAAAGAATTCGGCATCGGCGTCAAGTTCACGCCCACTGTGCTCGACGGCACGCGCATCAATTTGAAGATGATCTCGGAGGTCTCCGACCTGTCGCAGACCGGCTCGCCGTTCTCCACCGTGGGCGGCATCACCTCGGTGCTGCCATCGCTGACCGTGCGCCGGGCCGACACCACCGTGCAGCTCAACGACGGGCAAAGCTTTGTCATTGCCGGGCTGATCAAGAACAACATCACCGAAACCATCAAACGCTTCCCCGGCCTGGGCGAGGTGCCGATTTTGGGAAGCCTGTTTCGCAGTTCTGAATTCCAGAACGACCGCACCGAGCTGCTGTTCGTCATCACACCGCGCCTGGTCAAGCCACTGACGGAAATGCCCACCTTGCCCACGGACAACCATGCCGTGCCCAGCCGCGCCGACGTGCTTCTCAACGGCAGCCTGGAAGGCGCGCCGCCCGCCCCTGCGCCGTCCACGCCCCAGCCTGCCGCGCCAGCGCCGCTGCCTGCGCCCGTGCCCCGGTCTGACGCCACCCCCGCTTCCTAAATCCAGCAAGGGACACCCACCATGAAACACCCTGCCACTGCCCTCTTGCCTTTACTGCTCACAGTTCTGGCCGGCTGCGCCTCCGTGACGCCCAACTATGACGCGAAGTTTGGCGACGCCGTGCGCCAGGCCAAACTAAAAATGACGATTAACCCTGACGCAGGAAAAAACCCGGACCAGGCCCTTGGTATGGATGGCAAATCGGCCAGAGAAGGCATCACGAATTACCAACTGAGCTATAAATCGCCCCCGCCAGCGGTCAACGTCATCAATATCGGAGGGAGTATCGGAGGAGGAAAGTAGCAGTCAATAGCTATGCGCAATTTGAAGGCACCAGAGAGTGCCGAGTTTAATAAAAATTATTAGCTTTTTTAACCGAAGGGAGGCCAGACATCTATCAGCAGCATTTTTAAAAAACATGTGTTAACCAGTTTTTCCAATCAACTTTTAATTTAATGGATATCAAAATGAACAAATTTCTCAACACCGTGAACAATTCCATCCGCTCGTTTGCCCAAGACGAAGAAGGCGCCCAGGTTGTCGAGTACGCGCTGATTATCGCCGTGGTGTCGATTGCGCTGATCCTGGCCCTGAAAGGACTGAGCACTGGGGGCTTCGCCAGCTTCATCACCCGCGTCACTACCTGCCTGACGGGTAGCGGGGTCTGCGCCTAAATTTTCAGGAGCTGCAAAGCGGAAGTGAATTCACCTTCATTCATGCCGGTGAATTCACTTACCCGCCTCTTGGAAAATAAAGTTTAATATTTTCATGAGTTAGCCACTTTTTCAAATCAACTTTTAGCTTAATGGGTACCAAAATGAACAAATTTCTGAACACCGTGAACAATTCCATCCGCTCTTTTGCCCAAGACGAAGAAGGCGCTCAGGTTGTCGAGTACGCGCTGATTATCGCTGTGGTGTCGATTGCGCTGATTCTCGCCCTGAAAGGGCTGAGCAATGGCGGCTTCGCCAGCTTCATCACCCGCGTCACTACCTGCCTGACTGGTAGCGCGGTCTGCGCCTAAATTTTCAGGAGCTGCAAAGCGGAAGTGAATTCACCTTCATTCATGCCGGTGAATTCACTTACCCGCCTCTTGTTAGCCAGTTTTTTAAATCAAGTTTTAGCCTAATGCGCATTAAAAATGAAAACATTTTTCAGCACCGTAAAAAACTCCATCCGCTCGTTTGCCAAAGACGAAAAAGGCGCCCAGGTTGTCGAGTACGCGCTGATTATCGCCGTGGTGTCGATTGCGCTGATTCTCGCCCTGAAAGGGCTGACAAACACCACGGGCGGCTTCACAAGCTTCATCACTCGTATTGCTAAATGCCTGAGCGGTAGCGCGGCCTGTATCTAACCTTTCAGTTATTTTTAACAACTCCCATGCGTACCCCTTCTAATAGTCATCACCAGCAAGGGACGCTCTTTGTCACTCTATCTATGGCGATGCTTTTTCTATTGGTGCTCATCGGAATTGCACTGGATTTCGGCCGATTCTTTATTGTCAACTCCGATCTTCAGGCCGCAATGAACAGTTGCGCGCTGGCGGCTGCAAAAGAGCTGGACGGAAAAAGTGCATCCTTGGCGCGCGCCGCCAGCGCCGGGCAGACGGCTGGCAACACCAGCGCAGAAATCACCTTCAAAGACGCCTCTTATGTGGCGACCACAATTCCAGCCAATGCCAAATATGCGCAGTGCCGACATACGCAATCCGGCATCGGGATATGGCTGCTTCAGTCTCTGGAGGCTTTCTCGGAAAATACTGTGGATTATTCAAATAGCCACAAGATGATGGCGCTGGCAGTAGCCGCCCGGGTCAATACCCCCACCCAGACCACCTGCCCGACTCCAGTGGCCCTCAAGCCCTGCACTGCCAGCAGTCTGACGGGTGGCGTGATCGGTTCGTCAGGTTCCACGCTGGTTCGTTGAGGCCGTCCATGAAAATTTATTTTATAAAAGTAGCGCGCTGATTAAATTTGCACTTACCAGCAAAACCACAAGGAGCCATTCATGACCAGAAAACAATCGGGCGCTTCAGCCGTCGAATTTGCACTGGTGCTGCCTTTTTTATTGATAATTCTTTTTCTGACGATGGATTTGGGATTTATGGTTTACAACAAGGCGGTCATCACCAATGCCAGCCGGGAGGCCGCGCGCCATGGAACCGTGTTGACCGCCACCCCGTGGTCAAGCTCCAGCGTGGCCATGACGGCATGCCGCTACACCTACACCGACACCGATAATCCAAACAGCAACAAATTCACCAGCTTGCTCATCAGCACCAAAACCGGCACTCACACCAAAAACTGCAGCGGAACTGCCGACCCGGTCATTACCGTGTCTAATATCAATGGCAATGTTCCGCCAAACTTTGGCGATCCCATCACCGTCAGCATCACTTATCCTTATTCCGGGTTTCTTCTGAACCGGACAAATGCATGGATGGAAAGTACAGAATTTCCGAGCCTGACTGCTGTCAGCAGCATGAATCACGAATAAAACCCAGCAGGTGAATTTTATGCCAAAACCTCTACACAGACAAACTGGCGCCATGCTGATCACCTCAGTGCTCTGGATGATTATTTTTCTCGGCTTTACAGCTATTGCATTTGATATTGGTCACTTATTGCTGGTGCGCAATGAACTGCAAAATAGTGCCGATGCGGCTGCGCTGGCAGGCGCCAACTGCCTGAGCAAGACAACCGCAGCGTCTGGCGACGATTGCACCAGCACGCCTTCACCTATCCTGAACTGGTCAATAGCCAGCGCGAAAGCGGCCAGCTCAATCGGACTGAACAAGTCAGACGGCATCAATCTAACCAGCGGCACAGTAAAAACCGGTTATTTTGATATTAATGACGGCACAGTTCTGCAACCCACATCACTTTCTCCCCTGGGGCCATGCACTACAGCAGCAGGAGTCATGACAAGCGCCTGCGATAAACCCGCTGTCATGGTGACCGTCAGCAGGTCCGATGGCAGCAATGGTGGACCCGTCGGAACTCTCATTACTTCCATGTTCGGCGGCTCAGCAGCGCCCGTTACAGCCAGTGCCATAGCGGTGATTTCCTCACCCAGCAGCGTACTGCCTGGAACGCTCATCCCGGAAGCCATCAATAAATGCGTGTTTGATTTGTATTTTAATTCAGACAACAACCTGCCAAAACTCGCCACCTCCACCGATTTAAATGGCATCCCTCAAGTCATAGGGCAGCCATGGAAAGTTCGCATTGGCTCTTCTTATCATTATCCAGGCTGCGATTCCGGCCAATGGACGTCATTTGAAAAAGACGATAACAGCGCAAACTATCTAAAAAAATTAATTAAAACGGGAAATCCAACCCAACTGAATATTGGCGACGGAATTTACATTCAGCCCGCCACTGAAACCAGCCTCTACGAAGAACTTTTAAAGAAATACCCTTTAGGTAACGTCGAGATTTTCATGCCGGTCGTCAATTACCCCAATGGACTTAATGGCGTTAACTCGATGCTTCCAATCTTCGGATTTGCATCGTTTCACATAGATATCATTAAGAGTGGCAGTGAAAAATATATTGAAGGCCGTTTCAATTTAGGAATAACCATTGGCGACTTGGGCGGCTTTAGAGGCTTTAGCGGCTTCGGCCCTTATTACAGCATTTATAGGCCAGCGCGCCTGGCTAAATAGTATTTCCAAAAAAAGGATGAACATGAAAATCGCCATCATCTCCCCCAACAAAACCCATCTGCAGGACATTGGCCGGGTGCTTGAAGCGCAGGCTCACACCGTCTTGCTCCTTGAAGGGGGAAAAAGCCGCATGCGCGCCATTGCCGAGCAGGAGCAGCCCGACCTGATGCTGGTCGATGGCATGTGCTGCGACCCCCATGAGCTGATTCAGGTGGAATATGTCACCACGCATCACCCGAAAATCTCCGTCATGTTGCTGTGTTCGTCGCAGACACCGGAGTTTTTGATCAACTCTATGCGCGCGGGCGTGCGCGAGGTTCTACCGTCGCCCGTGACACCCGATGCGCTCAATGCGGCCATCAGCCGGATTGCCGCCAAATTCATGGGCCTGCGCACCACGATTCCGGGCAAGATACTGGCGTTTATCGCCTGCAAGGGGGGCAGTGGAGCGACTTTTCTAGCCACCAATCTGGGCTACCAGCTGGCTGAAACCCGCTCGGTGCTGCTGGTCGATTTGAATCTTCAGTTTGGCGATGCCCTGTCCTTTGTGCATGACGGCAAGCCGCCCTCCTCGCTGGCCGATGTGGCGCACGGCATTCACCGCCTCGACGCCTCCTTTCTGGCCGCCAGCAGCGTGAAAATTTCAGCCCAGTACAGCATCCTGGCTGCGCCTGAAGATCCCTCCACCGCCATGGAAATCAAGCCCGAGCATGTGGAGGAAATCCTCAATCTGGCCGCCACCCAGTACGACTTTGTGCTGCTCGATCTGAGCCGCAGCCTGGACACGCTCACCCTCAAGGCACTCGATCATGCGCACCAGATCTTTCCGGTGCTCCAAGCCGGGGTGCCCAGCCTGCGCCATGCCCGCAAGCTGCAGCTGATTTTCAAGTCGCTGGGCTACCCGCCGGAGAAGATTGAATGGGTGCTGAATCGTTTTGAAAAAACCGGCGCCATCAGCCTCGACAGCATCCAGCGCACGCTGGGCGCCTCCCGGCTGCGCACCCTCCCCAACGACTACCGGGAAGTCAATGCCGCCGTCAACCAGGGCAATGCCCTGGCCGTGCTGAACCGCTCCAGCGCCGCCAGCAAAAGCCTGGCCGAGTTTGCCCTGTCGCTCAGCCCCCGAGTCGAGGAAAGCCGCAGCCTGCTGGACCGGCTGCTGCGCCGGGCTTAACGGCCACAGGCTGGTTCATTTTTATTGTTATTCGAGGAAGCTCACCATGTCATTTCGGGAAAAACTTCGTGCCGCTGCCGTCGAGCCTGTCGCGCAGCGCCCGCTTCAAGCCACCCCAGACACGCACCAAAGTCATGGCACCAGCGAGGCCTACAAGGCGTTGAAAGGCCGGATGCACCTCAAACTGCTGGACAAGTTTGACCTGGCCGCGCTGGAAAATTTGCCCCCCCCCGTGCTGCGCCAGGAAATTGCCGTCATGGTCGAGCGATTGCTGCTGGAGGAGCAAGCCCCCGTCAACGACATCGAACGGCGCTCGCTGATCCGCGACATTCAGCATGAGATGCTGGGTTTTGGCCCGCTGGAGCTCTTGATGGCCGACCCCACCGTGTCAGACATTCTGGTCAACTCCTACAAGCAGATTTACGTCGAGCGCAAAGGCCGGCTGGAGCTGACCAGCGTCACCTTCACCGATGAAAAACACCTGCTGCGCATCATCGACAAAATCGTCTCGCTGGTCGGGCGGCGCATTGACGAGTCCAGCCCGATGGTCGATGCGCGCCTGCCCGATGGCTCGCGCGTTAACGCGGTGATTCCGCCGGTGGCGCTGGATGGCCCGATGATGTCGATACGGCGCTTTGCCCACATTCCGCTGCAGATGACCAACCTGGTCAACGACCTGAAAAGCCTGACGCCGGAGATGGCTTTCATGCTCGAAGGCTTGTGCAAGTCCAAGGTCAACATGCTGATTTCCGGCGGCACCGGCGCGGGCAAGACGACGCTGTTGAATATTTTGTCCGGCTACATCCCCGAGTCCGAGCGCATCGTGACGATTGAGGACGCCGCCGAGCTGCAGATGCAGCAGCCCCATGTCGTGCGCCTGGAAACCCGTCCCGTCAACATCGAAGGCAAGGGCGAAATCACCCAGCGCGCTCTGGTGCGCAACGCGCTGCGCATGCGCCCCGACCGCATCGTTATCGGCGAGGTGCGCGGCGCCGAGGCGGTGGACATGCTGCAGGCGATGAACACCGGCCACGAAGGCTCGCTGACCACGATTCACGCCAACACGCCGCGCGACGCCCTGTCGCGCCTTGAAAACATGATCGGCATGGCCAACCTGAACCTGCCGCACAAAGCGGCGCGCCAGCAGATCGCCTCGGCCATCACGGTGGTGATTCAGGGGCTGCGCCTGATCGACGGCAAGCGCAAGATCACCAGCATTCAGGAAATCACCGGCATGGAGGGCGATGTCATCACGATGCAGGAAATTTTTGCCTTCCGCCAGATCGGCGTCAGCGCCGAGGGCGCGGTGCAGGGCCATTTCCAGGCCACCGGCGTGCGGCCCAAGTTTGCCGACCGGCTGCGCTCGTTCGGCGTGGTGCTGCCCGACGCCATGTTCGATCCGAGCAAGCATTACCAGTAACCAGGAGCCATCATGCTGCACAACACCGGAAGCCATGCCTTCCTCATTTTGTCGGTGCTTGTTTTCGTCGCGGTGCTGCTGCTGCTCGAAGGCACTTACTTGCTGTGGAAATCGTACAAAGGGCCGCAAGCCAAAAAGATTGCCGGACGACTGCGCGCCCTCTCCGCCTCGCGTGACAACAGCGCGCAGACCCAGCTCCTCAAGCAGCGCATGCTCAGCGAGGTTGCCCCCATTGAGCGTTTCCTGCTGAGCATTGCCAAGGCGCAAAGGCTGGACAAATTCATCCTTCAGGCGGGGCTGAACTGGACGGTGTCGCGGCTCTTGCTTTCCTGTGCAGCGCTGGGCTTGATGGCGGGCCTGGTGATGATGTATGGCCTGCAGCAATCGTTTCTGGTCAGCGCTCTGGCGGGGGCATTTTTTGGATTCACGCCCCTGCTCTACGTCATCCACCAGCGCAGCAAGCGTCTGGGCAAATTCGAGCGCCAGTTGCCCGAAGCGTTGGACCTGATCACCCGCGCTTTGCGCTCGGGCCATGCGTTTTCATCGGCCCTGCAGATGGTTGGGGATGAAATGCCTGAGCCCATCGCCGGAGAATTCCACATCGTGCATGACGAGGTGAACTTTGGCGTGTCCCTGCAGCAGGCCTTGATGAACCTGAGCGAGCGCATTCCCCTGACGGACTTGCGCTATTTCATCGTCTCGGTGCTGATTCAGCGCGACTCCGGCGGCAACCTGACCGAGGTGCTGGGCAATTTGAGCCGCCTGATCCGCGAACGGCTCAAGCTGCTGGCCAAGGTCAAGGTGCTGTCCTCGGAGGGGCGTTTGTCAGCCTGGGTTTTAGGCGTCATGCCCTTTGTCCTGGCAGTCCTCATGAATTTTTTTAATCCAGATTTTATGTCGCCCTTGTGGAATGACCCGATTGGGATTTCAATCATCAAATCCATGTTGATTTTGATGGGATTGGGCGTCTTGATTTTAAGAAAAATCATCAAAATTCACGTCTAAAGGAGACTAAAAAATGCTGCTACTTCCTGGTCTTATCTTTTTTACGGTCACATTCGGCTTGGCCGGTTTATTCTTGTGGCTGGCACCCAGCAAAACAGAGCAACGCGTCAAAGCAATGACCGGTCCCAGTGAAAAATCGCAATGGACCGAAAACATTGTAAAAATTGCCGGTCCTTTTGCCCAGCTTTCAACGCCTGCGGGAGATTTTAACCAATCCCGGCTGCGGGTCCGGTTTTTAAATGCAGGCATCAGAAGCGAGAATGCCAGCAGTATCTATTTTGGCGCCAAAACCTTGCTGCCGCTGCTTTTTTCCACGGCAACTTTTCTGGCATTAAGAGGATACGATTCATCAGGCATGAATTTTTTGTTTTATATCATGACAGCCGCCTTGCTCGGCTGCTACCTGCCAAACCTGTTCCTGCATTTTATTATCAAGGCGCGCGAGCGTGAAATTTTTGAAACTTTTCCCGATGCGGCCGATTTGATGCTGGTGTGCATAGAAGCCGGCTTGGGACTGGACGCGGGCCTGACCAAGGTCGCCGAAGAAATCCAGATTAAAAGTGCCGCCCTGGCCGAAGAGCTGCACCTGACTAATCTGGAAATGCGGGCCGGCGGCGCGCGTGAAAAATCCCTGAAAAATCTCGCCCTGCGCACGGGTGTTGAGGAAATAGGCACTTTTGCCATCATGCTGACACAGGCAGACAAGTTCGGCACCAGCATTAGCGAATCGCTGCGGGTTTTCTCCGATGACCTGCGTCACAAGCGCCAGATACGCGCCGAGGAACTGGCCGCCAAGGTCCCCACCAAAATGCTGTTTCCGCTGGTCGTCTGCATATTTCCCTCCATCGTCATGGTCATCATGGGGCCCGCAGTCATTCAGGTTATTCGAACCATCATGCCCATGCTGAACGGAGGAAATTGATTATTCACCTGAACCGGCCGCATCAGGAAGGCTTCCCAGCTGATGCTTGAGCGCATAGACATACAACTCCAGACGGTTATTAACCTCCAGCTTCTGGTAAATGGAAGTCAGGTGATTTCGCAGCGTATGGTCGGAAATAAAAAGCCGATCTGCCAGTGTTTTATTCAGTGCTCCATTGCCTTGAACGGTAACATGAATTATTTTTCGCTCTCTGGCGGTCAGGCTGGCGATTTTTTCGGCATTCGGGTCGGGTTTGTCAGCAGGCTTTGGTGCCATGAATTCATGAAACACCCGGCCCAGCGTTCCACGGTCCAGCCATATTTCACCCTCAGCCGTTTTTTTGATGGCCTTGAGCACCAGTTCGGCTGAAGCATCCTTGCGCACAATGCCGCGAGCTCCCCGAAATACGGCAAGATCGAGCTTTTCCTGGTCCCGCTCCCCGGTAAAAATGAGCACCCGCCACTGCGGGTTTAACTGCAAAGCCGGAAGTAAATCCAGGGCACTGCTTTCGCCCAGGTCCAGGTCCAGCAAGACCACGTCAGGGGCGAGTTGGGCAATTTTCTCCAGTGCCTCGGGACCGGTTTGCGCCGTACCCACCACTTCCATCCTGGGCTTTTCGGTCTCAATCAGCTTAATCAGTCCCCACAGCATCGTCTGGTGATCGTCAACCAGCATGACGCGAATCGTTTTTTTTTGCAATTCCATGCCTTGCCTTTTTAAACAGGTATTTCCACATGCACAACGGTATTTCCCTGGGGGATTTGCATGACATGCACCTTGCCACCCAGCCCGGCCGCCCGCTCACTTAATGAGCGCGGCATAAAATCGGCAAATTCCCTGTCTGAGCCAACACCTTCATTTTCAATTCGTATTTTCAGCCAGCCATCGACACAGTCTATTTTGATAAAACCACGCTGCGCCATAGTATGTTTACAGATGTTAGACAAACCCTCGCGCACCATCTGAACGACTTCGGTGCTCAAGCGGTCACTGACCGACATTTCACTGGTCATGAGTATGTCAATATTTATTCCGTAAAATTCCTGCATTTGCGCAGCTTGCTGGCGCAAAATCGTCAAAAATACCGGCTCCTGCAGAGGAGAATCCATTTTCAGACTTTTTGCAAAATATCGCAAATCACTGATAACTTTTTCAGCCATCGTAATTAATTTATCCAGGTCGCCACGCAGTGGATTATCGGCCGATGCCTTGTGCCGCAGTGCGCTCAAGCCAAGTTTCAGGCCGATATAAGGCTGAATAGCCGTATCATGAAGGTCCAGCGACATTTTTTTACGCTCCTGCAATGCCGCTTCGGAAGCCATTTTATCCAGTAGCTCTATATTTTCTATGACGGGAAAAGCATGATCTGCCATGTAGCTTAAAAACAGGGCGTCGGCCTTGCCAAAAGATTGATTGCGTGAAACGACATAAATTCGTCCCTGCTGCTTTCTGAGCAATACAGGGGCACTGATAAAAGATTGGGCTTCCATCATTTCGGCCAGATTTCTGGTGGATGCATCAATTTCGTTGACCCAGTTTTTTCCTTCACTGTCACACACCTGGAATTCTTCAAACAGATGCGCCATGACGGGCCATGAGGGACAGCTGTAAAGCATCACCTGATCTTGCCCGAATCCCCTCAAAGGCTCTGCTGCTTTCTCATCGATCCGCTCGGCATGAAGAAGGGGTGCCTCATCAAGCGCCTTGACCGTGCGCAAAAAATTCTCCCCCGACTCCCGATCCTGCATGATTAAAATACAGCTGCTAGCTTCAAAAAAAGCGCAGGTTTTTTGCAAAATACTGGTCAGCGTGTGGTCCACGCCAAAACGTGGATTGGACAGATGGCTGACATCCCTGAGCAGTGCTAGCTGGCGCATGAGCCTTATTTTTGATTCACCCCAGTTCGCGCACATATAACCGAGTGCCAGCAGGAAAGTAATGCGAAGCAGCAGGCTGGTAATTTCATGATCAGAATCCGCCATCTGACCGGATATGGCGAAGAGTGCAGCTGAAGCAAGTGTCACGCGGGCGCCCTCTTCCAACCCCCAGCGAAATGAAGCAACCATAATGGCAAAGAAAAAGAAAAGGAAAAACAAACTGTTAACACCACCGGTAAATCCAATAATCACGGCAAACCACACAACATCCAGGCGATGGGTTATATAACTTTGCGACAGAAAATTGCTGTACAGGGAGTAGGCATACACAGCAGTGCTGTGCGCGAGATAACCAAAAAGAACAATCCAGGTGAAATAATTGACGCGGCTCAAGCCAGCATGGTCAATAAACACGGCCAGCAGCACAGACACCGCCAGCACCAGCCGCATCCGGCTGACCATCTGGGCGTCAGCGGCGTTTGCGGCAAAACTGAGGTCAAATTTTTCCTTTTTATCAAGGTTGCAGGCCAGCATGCGCAATCCCTCCAGATGAAACAAAGTTCGGCTGATTCACAATCACAGACCCACTCTGATACGAAAAAGCAGTCTGCAGTTGTTGCACATCAGTTCGCGGCACAATTCCGGCAAACTCCAGAAAGAAACCATGCCCCTTATCCCATTTCAGCCCCTCAAAGGCGTGCGCGTCCTGAGCCTGGCGCTCAACCTGCCCGGCCCGGCCGCGCTGCTGCGCCTCAAGCAGATGGGCGCGACCTGCCTGAAGCTGGAGCCGCCCGGCGGCGACCCGATGGCGCAGTACAGCGCGCTGGCCTACGACAAGCTGCACGAGGGCATCGAAACGCTCACGGCTGACCTCAAGGCCGACGTGGGCCAGCAGCAGCTACACCGCGAGCTGGCCCAGGCGGATGTGCTGATCACCTCGTTTCGGCCCTCGGCGCTGGTCAAGCTGGGTTTGAGCTGGCCCGCGTTGCAGGAAAAATACCCGCAACTCAGCCAGATCGCCATCTTCGGCGCCCCCGGCGAGCGCGCCGAGGAAGCCGGTCACGACCTGACCTATCAGGCGGACAACGACCTGATCACCGGCCTGGAATTGCCCGCCACGCTGTACGCCGACATGGGCGGCGCCTTGATGACCAGTGAAGCCGTGTTGCAGGCCGTGCTGCACCAGCGCAGCCAAGGCCTGGGCGCTTATGTGGAAGTGGCGCTGTCGGGCGCGGCGGGTTTTCTGGCCCTGCCCCGCGCCTGGGGCGTGACCGAGGCGGGCGCACCGGTGGGCGGCGGCCATGCGGGCTACCGCGTCTATCCCTGCCAGGACGGCCGCGTGGCGATGGCCGCGCTGGAGCCGCATTTCGCGCGCAGGCTGTGCATGGCGGCGGGCATTGAAATGCCGGGGATTCAGACCATGTTTGAAGCGGCCACGCATGCGGCGGTAGCGGCGTTTTTGCTGACGCAGACACGCGCCCAACTGGACGCGCTGGCGGCAGAAAAAGACATTCCGCTGCACACGCTGGGCCATTGAACGCAGTAACGTGCTGGGCATCATGGACATGCTCAACGAGCCGGACCCGGCGCAGAGTCCGTAGGTGATCTGCCAATCCGACGTTTTGAAACAGGGGCTGGTGCTGCCGATTTCCGTCGCCATGAAACGCAACGAAGACCAGTACCTGCAGGCGCTGAAGTCATTCTCAGCCCCGGCCCGGCGGCTCTGGGATGTGCTGATGATTGACGATGAGCATTTTGAATTCACCTTCAAAGGCAACGCGTCGATTTACCGTTACTGGGATGCAACGCCCTGTGTCGAGTTTGGCCTGCGCATGGCCGGGCAATCGCTGGAAGTCGATTTGCGGCAGGAAACCGAATATCTGCGCAACTATGACACCATTGCGCGCCAGGTCAACGAGCGCATTGACCTGAACAGCAACACCCTGGCGCTGATGGTGCGCCTGTGCCTGCAAAACGAGGGGCGTTTTTCCAACGGCAAGCGCAAGGCTTTTCTCAGCAAAGGCTACAGCGCGGAAATGCTGGCGGTGGTGGAATCAGCGGCGACTGGCGTGCTGACGGGCCGGGCGGATGACGGGGAGGCTGAGGACGACGATTTGATTCCAAATTTTGAAACACGCGCAGCCATGGAAGAATCGCGCGCCATCATGGCAGCACGGCGCGCCCGCCAGAGACACGATTAATTTCGTGCCCAACCACCCGCCGTTGCCCAGTCCTGAAAAACATGCACCGGATCGCACACGGCATGCAACCCGGTTCGCCCCCGGTTGCCGATTTGCACGCCATGAAAGCGCGTCCCGCCTTCACGGGCAGTTTTGACGGTAGCCACCAAGCTGGCCGGGGCAGGCCATTCGCCATCACTGACGAACACTACGTCCGCTTTTTTCCAGCTTTCTTCCTTGAGCCGGGCGATGACTTTGGCCATCATCCCGGCCTCATCATTGCCGCCGCCAAACGAAAACCCCAGAAATTCGAGTAGCCGCCCGATGCCGTCGGCTGACAGGTCAAGCTCATGTTCAAGCACGTTGCCCGGTCCGCTGTAGGCGTACAAAAAGCAGCGCCGCTTTTCGGCGTGCGCCGTGCGAAGCGCTTCCAGCACGACCGCCTTGGCTACCTGCTCAGGCAATCCGTGCATCGAGCCTGATGTATCAATCACCGCGAAAATTGGGCCGCGCTCCGGGCGCGGGCGCTTGCCCTCGATTTCCTCGTGGCTTTCGCGCTCCACCTGGATACGCTCAATCTCAATGCCTTCGACCCGGTACGTCAGCAGCGCACGCTCGGCGCGGCGGGCATGCCACAGCATACGAAGCTTGGGATGGCCGAGCATCAAGGCTTCCACTGGAAGCATCCGCGAAATTTCCCCGCTGCGTTCGAGCCCGCGCATCTCCGCCGGAATCAGGGGCGTACGAACCTCCCGGCGCTCTTCTTCGAGGCGGCGCACCGGAACCAGAATTTTCTCGGCAACCGACTCCCCGCTTTCCGCCGTGTGCAAACGCCCGAGCGCGCGGACGATTTCACGCAACTGCGGCAATTGCTCGATCAGCTTGCGCAGACGAAGCAGGTCCAGCCAGCCGGTATGGCGCAGCACGCCACGGGACAAATCCCAGCCCCGCCCCATCATTTCGCCCAGATCGCCGAACACGTCGGCAATTTCAGCCCACGCACGGGAACGCTCGCCCCACGCAGCGAGTAAATCACTGTCGGCGCTGGATTTCTGCTGCGCCATTTCCCGCATGGCCTGTTCACGCAGGCGCTGCAAGGTCTGTGGATCAGGAAGCAGTGGATATTTGGACCGTTTTTTATGGTTTGCCTGCGCTCTTTCGTGCGCAAGGCGCTCGCGCTCCAGTGTTTCGAGTTCGCGCAGACGCGACGCCACTTCGGAGCGCTGCACATCGGCCTGACGGGTGAAAGCACCCAGAATTTCCTTCATCAGCGTATCCACCAACTCGGGCTGGTCCTTGCAGAAGCGCACCAGCCCCAGTTCAGTGAGGGCCAGACGGACCGGGTTGCCGATTTCAGCCGGTGGCCAGGCGTCGTCAGGGGGCAAGCGGCCTGCCAGCAAGGCATCGTGCCACTGGCGAGCGCCACTGACACGCTCGGCCAGCGTTCCTATGGGCAGAGTGACGATGTCGTCAAACAGGTTTTCCGGGCAGTCGTCGAGAAACGCGTAGTTGCGTTCAAGTGACGCGGCGTCGAAGGCTGCGCTCATTGGGCCACTGCTTCTTCGGTTTCATCCTCCGCTGGCTGAACAAAATCGGCCTCACGCGGGAGAAGTTCAAAACCTGCCCGCGTCTTACTAACTCTGGCCAGCAAAGTTTCAACGTTTTGCTGGGTCTGCTTGAGGTTTTCGGCTGCCGGAACCATGAAATCATCAGTTACCCAGAGGTGGGTTTTAATTTCTGACTGTATCCCTTGAAGGTGTTGATTCAGCTTTTTCTGATAATGAATAACCTGATTTTTCACCTCATCAAGTTGACCCAAACAATCATCAATATGTGATTTTTTATATCTTGTAGGCTCTATTATTGGCGGAAAAGCAGCATCTTCCATATACCAATTACTACGCTCAATCAAATAAACCTCACGTTGCGCCCAATTGCAAAAATTAACCCAGCGGTTTTGTTCCACAAACCGCATAGCATCAAGCTCCTTAAGCGTGTAGTATTTTTCGTTATTAGTTCGATCTTGAGTTCGATATCCACGATTATCTTCAATATCTGATGGTGCTAAATAAAGTGGTTCGTTAGCACGTTTAGCTTGCGTAGGCCCGATATGCTTAGATGTTTGCTTTCCATCAGAACCCTTAAACAAAAGTTGCCCGCTTTTATCCCGCGTCTGTGACCGGCTACTTTGATCCTTTTTCAGTTCACCCTCCCACGCTGCCACAATTTTCGTGAGTTTTGCTGGGTCCATTGCCGCACTCGCCCCCACCCGCGCCGCATACCACTCATAAATTTTTTCCCGGTCCTCGGCCTTATTCCAGAGGCAATGCTGGAGCAGCCAGCAATCCCAAATCGACACAGTCTCCCGCCCATTGGTCAGTGCAGAAACCTGGAGCAGCTTGACGATCTTGCGCCAGCGCCGGTCTGACACATGGATGGATTCGGCACCGCACCGCTCGCGCAGCGCACCAAGCAGCGACACCACGTCTTCAGGAACATCCACTTTCTCCGCCGCTGCCTGAATCGCAGCCACATCGGCATCTGTCAGTTTGAGCGCACTAGGCACATTGGGCGCAGCATGACCGCGCAGGCCAATCAAATTGAAAAATCCAGCCTTGGAAACTGCCCCCACATGTACGCGCAGCAGAAAGCGGTCAAACAAGGCATCGAGTTCTTCACTCTCGGGCAATTCATTGCTGGCACCGATGACCGCAATCAGCGGGGTCTTGTCGCGCCGGGTGCCATTGTCAAACTCGCGCTCGTTGAGCAGAGTAAGCAGCGAATTGAGAATGGCACTGTTGGCCTTGAAAATCTCGTCGAGGAAGGCGATGGAGGCCGATGGCAGGTATTTTTCCGTCAGGCGCTCGTAGCGGTCTTCTTCCAGCCCCTTGATGGACAGCGGCCCAAACAATTCTTCAGGCACCGTGAAGCGCGTCAGCAGACGTTCAAAGTAACTCGATTTGGCAAAGGCCAGATGCAAGCGGCGGGCAACCAGGCTCTTGGCCGTTCCCGGCGGCCCCACCATCAGCAAATGCTCCCCGGCCAGCGACGCAATCAGCGCCAGACGCACCGGCAAATCACGCTCAACCAGCCCCGTGAGCAGCGCATCGCGCAACTGCCGAAGGCGTTCAGGTTCGCACGGCTTGTTCATGTTCTTATCCCTTTGTTGTCGTTTGCAGATTCAAGTTTGAAATTCAACAGACGAAGGGCTTCTCCATGAAACCCATCGCCTCATCGGCGAGGGCCATTATCCAGCCGTACAGAAAGAACTTGCTTACACCGCTCAGCGTTTACGCGCAGGCTTCCCGCCCAGCGGCGGCTTGCCCGCCCCGCTCACCCGTGGCGGCAAGCCGGTGTGCTGCGTCAGCATCCGCCCTTTCACCGGCGCAGCCGCCGGAGTCGAAACCGCCGTCGAATTCTTGCGCCGCGCACTGGTGTAAGTACCGTCCGTCATCGGCTGGAAGGTCGGAATCAGGTGGTGCTTGCCGTTGCCGATCAGGTCGGCGCGGCCCATGGCCTTGAGCGCCTCGCGCAGCAGCGGCCAGTTGTTGGCGTCGTGGTAGCGCAGGAAAGCCTTGTGCAGGCGCCGGCGCTTGTCGCCGCGCACGATGTCCACCGTCTCGCTGTCGCGGGTGATCTTGCGCAGCGGATTTTTATTGCTGTGGTACATGGCCGTCGCCGTAGCCATCGGGCTGGGATAAAACGTCTGCACCTGGTCGGCGCGGAAACCGTTCTTCTTTAGCCAGATCGCCAGATTCATCATGTCCTCGTCGCTGGTGCCGGGGTGGGCGGCAATGAAATAGGGAATCAGGAACTGCTTTTTGCCCGCTTCCAGGCTGAATTTCTCGAACAGCGTTTTGAATTTGTCGTAGCTGCCGATGCCGGGCTTCATCATCTTGGTCAGCGGCCCCTGCTCGGTGTGTTCGGGCGCGATTTTCAGGTAGCCGCCGACGTGGTGGGTGACGAGTTCCTTCACGTATTCCGGGCTTTGCACCGCCAGGTCGTAGCGCAGGCCCGAGCCGATCAGGATTTTCTTGATGCCTTTCAGGGCGCGGCCACGGCGGTAAATCTTGATCAGCGGGCCGTGGTCGGTGGTCAGGTTCTGGCACAGGCCCGGATAGACGCAGCTGGGCTTGCGGCAGGCCGCTTCAATCTCGGGGCTGCGGCAGCCCAGGCGGTACATATTGGCCGTCGGGCCGCCCAGGTCGGAAATGGTGCCGGTAAAACCCTCCACCTTGTCGCGGATTTCTTCAATTTCGTGAATGATGGATTCTTCCGAGCGGCTCTGGATGATGCGGCCTTCATGCTCGGTAATCGAACAAAACGTGCAGCCGCCAAAGCAGCCGCGCATGATGTTGATACTGAAACGGATCATTTCCCAGGCCGGAATCTTGGTCGCGCCGTCGTGGCGGCCTTGCTCGTCGGCGTAGCTGGGGTGCGGGCCGCGTGCGTAGGGCAGGCCGAACACGTAGTCCATCTCGGCGGTGGTCAGCGGAATCGGCGGCGGGTTCAGCCACACGTCTCTGGCGGTGGTGCCTTCGCCGTGGGCCTGGACCAAAGCGCGCGCGTTGCCGGGGTTGGTTTCCAGATGCAGCACGCGGTTGGCGTGGGCGTAAAGCACAGCGTCGGATTTCACTTGCTCGTAGCTGGGCAGGCGGATCACGGTCTTGTCACGCGGCGGCACTTTGAGGCTGCCCTTGCCGTGCAGGGCGGGGTTCGGGAAGAAAGTCAGCGGCTGAATCGCCGGGTTAGCCTGCGCAGCCGATTTGGCGGCGGGCTGGCTTGCGTCGGTGTCCAGCGGATTCGCGGCCTCTTTTTCCGCATCTTCCTTGGCGCAGGATGCGCCCTGCCCCGCCGCCTGCTCGCTGGTGGTCATGTAGGGGTTGATGTGCGACTCAACGCGGCCCGGCTCATCGACTTGCGTGGAGTCGATCTCGAACCAGCCTTTGCCCGATTCGTCGTCCTGGCGCCGCACGAAGGCGGTGCCGCGCACGTCGGTGATTTTCTGCACCGGCTCTTTGGCGGCGAGCCGGTGGGCAATTTCGACCAGGGCGCGCTCGGCGTTGCCGTAGAGCAGCAAGTCGCTCTTGGCATCGACGACGATGGAGCGGCGCACCTTGTCGCTCCAGTAGTCGTAATGGGCGATGCGGCGCAGGCTGCCTTCAATGCCGCCCAGAATGAGGGGCACGTCCTTGTAGGCTTCGCGGCAGCGCTGGCTATAGACGACGGCGGCGCGGTCCGGGCGCTTGCCGGCCACGTCGCCGGGCGTGTAGGCGTCGTCGCTGCGGATTTTGCGGTCGGCGGTGTAGCGGTTAATCATCGAGTCCATGTTCCCGGCGGTCACGCCCCAGAACAGGTTCGGTTTGCCCAGCGCCTTGAAGGCTTCAGCGCTCGTCCAGTCAGGCTGGGCGATGATGCCGACGCGAAAGCCTTGCGCCTCCAGCATGCGTCCAATCACCGCCATGCCAAAGCTCGGGTGATCGACATAAGCGTCGCCCGTGACCAGCACCACGTCGCAGCTGTCCCAGCCGAGTTTTTCCATTTCGGCACGGCTGGTCGGCAGGAATTTGGCGGTGCCAAAGCGGGCCGCCCAGTATTTGCGGTAGCTGGTCAGCGGCTTGGCGGCGCGGGTGAAAAAGGAGACGTCAACGGGGGCGTTCATCAGTTTGCGCGTGAAACCCCGGCCTTAGACCGGGGAGGTAGAGCGCGGGATGCGAAGCATCTCCCTGCTTTGGTGGCGTACCTGTCGCGTCCGTTTTTGCCACCAGTGAATAACCGTATCCATCGCCGCGCTGCACGACGGTGCAATCGCGGTGGGATACACCTTGAACCAAACCATTGCGGGTCTGGATATTGAAACTGCCCGATGCCCTGACCGCAACTCGTCTGGTGTAGCGGCCTGTCTTCTTGCCTTGGGTGACTTGGGCTTTCACCATGTCGCCCGTCTGAAAGCCCTGGATGCTTTTTGAACGGGTCAGGTAGCCGCGCACGCAGCCATATTTGTCCAGCCGGGTGCGCTGGTAACTGCCGCGCCCCATCGCTTTGAGGCACAGGGTCGGCTTTTGCCAGCCGGTCATGGCGTGTACATCGCCGACGCAGGCCGCGCATCAAGCGCATGGGTTTTAGGAATGTTGAACTGGCTTCGGTTGAATTTGGTTCTGCCGCCGGATGCGGTTTCAATGGCCAAGCCCGTCGTTTGGAGGGTATTAACCAAGGCCCAGCGGGTTGAATTCACCGCTGCGGCATCCTTAAAGGGCCGTTTGGCCTGCCCCAAAATGCGTTTGAGCAGCGCTGGCTTGCTGGCCAGAAACACCTCAACGGGCAATATTCCCTTTTTCTGGTTGCAACACTGGCAAGCCAGCGTGAGGTTGCTGATGCGGTTTGAGCCACTTTTCGACTTGGGGTGGACGTGTTCAATTTGCAATGGCACGTTCCTGGCGCCGCAGTAGGCGCAAGTGTGGCCCCATTTCTCCAGCAGGTACTCACGCACCTCGTAGCCCGCCAGCGTTCCCTGCTGGTACTGCGCGCCCTCAATTTCCGGGTTCTCCAGTGCCTGCATATCAAAGCGCACCAGCTCGGTACTGAGGCTTGACACCGGCGCGAGGCGCTGCAGACGATTGACCCATGCCAGCGTCGTATCAACCCGGTGTTGCAGGCTTGGCGCCAGCCAGCCTTTTCCCTTGTTGCCCCGATTCAGGAACCGGGGCGCACGGTAGCGAAGTTTGCTGCGCCGCAGCCGGCGGTGCCCGCGTCTGGCCGTGAGGGCTTCGCTGATTTGCTTGCCCCGGTGTATCAGCTCAAACAGGTTGAGAATGGCCACGCCGTTCTGTGCAGTTTCCCGCACCAAAGCCATGCCTGTGGTCTTGCTGCCGGGGTCAAGTTTGACGCGCAGCGCCTGAAACCTGCAATCGTCAGCGTCGAGGTCAACGACGCGAATCGTGAATGGCATGACCTTGTGGACGCGCGCCCGGCCGCGCGCCAGCAGCAGCCTGGCCCGCTTCTCGGTGCAGGGCACTAAGGGCCTGCCGCCTCTGTCTAAAACAAATACTGCCATTTCAAAATCTTCTGCCCTTACGGGCCTGGTGACGTAAGCCTTTCGGCAAATCTCCCCTCGGGAATGTCAGCAACCGGCTCCTGCTCTTGCGAGCAGCGGCTAAAACCTTAGCCCCTTTACCTTTGGCCTGCATGATTAAAGCCTTGCAGAGCAGCGAACTGAGGAAGCATTCGCTGGTGCGTCTGAACGACCCATTGCTAACGCAAGCGGGCTGGATACCGCTTTCCCTGCTTCAACCTAACTCTTTGTCTTTCGACTTTAAGCTCCGGCCTTTAGGCCGGGGCGGTTGACGGCGGGCAATCGGTGAAAAACGCGCCAGCCGTGCTGGCTGCACGGCTGGCGCGTCAAAAGGACAACCGGCGATTTTAAGGTTTTACGCCTGTCAACGCCGCCTTAATGGGTACTCGCTGCGGCGCAGCCGTCTCAATGGCGCAGCATCATCTGGCCACGCACCTCGCCGCCGGGATGGGCGGCGGTGTGAATGTTGGCGTACCAGCGCCCGGCCAGCAGGTCGGCGGCCTGAGCTGGGGTCAGCGTGGCGCGGCCTTCCATCGGGCTGGTGATGGGCTGCGGCCAGGGCAGCGCCACGCCCGCATTGGCACCAACTGCCGCCGGGCCGTGGAAATGGGCGGCGGTGGCCGGGCCGCTCAGGCCGGTGAAGCTGACTTTCCAGCGCAGCTGGCTGGTGTCCTTGTTGAACACCGCATCGACAGCGCCGCTGGCCGGGCTGGCATTGGGCGGCACTTCGTTGGCGGCGCGCAACTGGGTGGTGAAAGTGACCAGATTGGCGTCCGGCGCTGGCGCTGGCGGCATCATGCCGCAGCCGGTGATGGCGGCAGCGGTCAAAACGGCAAAGGAAAAACGGATGATCTGGCGGCGTGTGGACATGCGGTACTCCTGAAGGATTTAAAAACCGGGAAAGCCCCACCATTAAAACGCCAGCGCCCGTTTACGGCCCGCATTTCAAAAAGAAAAATATCCGCTTTATCTGGCTGCGGTAGGCTATAGCTCTCCGATCAACCCGTTCTGAAGAAAAATAACCATGTTCAAGCACATCCTCCTGGCCACCGACGGTTCCGCCGCCTCCGAACACGCCGCCAAACTGGCCGTGGGCATGGCGCAAACCCACGGCGCGCGCCTGACAGCGCTGTATGTCGTGGACCCCTATCCTTATTTGGGCATTGGCGAGTCCAATCCGCTGGGTTTTCAGGCCTACATGGCCGCCGCCCACGAAGACGCCGCCCAGGCCCACGCCAAGGTGGCCGCGCTGTGCGATCAGGAGAACGCCCCAATTGATCTGCAGGCACGCATGCTTGAAGACATGACCGCCTCGGCGGGCATTGTGCATACCGCCAAGGACGAGGGCGCTGACCTCATCATCGTCGGCTCGCACGGGCGCACCGGGCTGGTCCGGCTCATGCTCGGCAGCGTGGCCGCCAGAGTGCTGGCCGAAGCCACGGTGCCGGTGATGGTGGTGCGCTGACCCACCAGAAAAAGGAGTGCCCCCATGACCCCCCTGCCCCCGCCGCGCAAGCTCTGGGTGCGCCTGCTGCTGATGCTGCTGCTGGCGGCCGCTTTCCAGCTGGCCGCCTCGGTGCTGCTGTTTCTGGCGCTGGTGCAGCTGGTGCTGGCCGTGGCCACCGGCGCGCCCAATGTCCGACTGCAGCATTTCGGCCGCAGCCTGGGCCGCTACCTGACCCAGATTGCAGACTTTGAAAGCTTTGCCAGCGAAGAGCTGCCGTTTCCGTTCAGCGAATGGCCCTGAAAAAAACCGGGCCAGCGTTCAGCGCAGCCGCACCAGCAGGTCCGACTCGCCCTCCTTGATGTCCAGCAGCGCGCCAAACGCCTGCAGCATGGCCGCAAAACCCGCGTGACCGTGCTCTTTCGGATCGAAGGTCGAGTCCAGGCGCTTGATCAGCTGGCGCAGCGCGGACTGGCTGACCCAGGCCTCGTCCTGGGTTTGCGCGAGCAGGCGCAGCGCCCGCCTGACCATCTCGGCCGCCGGATCGGCCTGCAGCGGCCGGGCTGAGGGCACAAGGTCAGACTCCTGCGCGCCGTCCACCAAGCTCTCGTAATAGCGAAACTCGTGGCAGCTCCGGGCCCAGTGGCGGTTGGTGTTCTTGCGCGCGCCGATGCCCACCAGGCGGCGCCCGGCGGCCTTGACCTTTTGCGACAGCGCCATGAAGTCGCTGTCGCCGCCCACGATGAGGACGGTGCCGATGTGGCCAAAGCGCCCCATGTCTTCCAGCGCGTCCAGGCACAGCCTGATGTCGGCGCCATTTTTAGCCGAGCCGCCGGGCGGGAACAGCTGGATCAGCTCGACGCCACACTGCAGCAGCGCATCGCGGTAGCGGCTGAAATACTGCCAGTTGCAGTAAGCCCGATTGATGGCAATCGGCCCGAACGAGGCGGCCAGCTCCACGACCGCCTGCACATCGACCAGCGGCTCCTGCACCTTGAAGCGGTTGTCCTGCTTGCTGTAGGCGCCTTCCTGCCGGGCCTCGGCCAGGCTGGCGTGGAGGTTTTCAAAATCCCAGTAAAGGGCCACCGAGGGTTCGGGTTCGCTGCTGCGTTGTTGCATGGGGTTGGTTCCTTGAGTCAAAGCGTGATGCTAACGCGCAGCCCGAGCCTTCAGCCGGCCAGGTTGAACAGCGGGATCAGCCCAAACCACAGCAGGAAGCTCAGCGACACGGCCATGAGCCCATCGACCCGGCCCCGGCGGCTGACCCGATTTCAGGCGCAGCAGCAGCCGCCGCCAGACCAGCAGGGCGACCGAAATGCCGGCCTTGACTTCGCGCAGGCTCAGTCGGCGATTGACCCGCACGCGCGAGCCGCCCGTGAATAAACTGAAAAAGCGGTTGCTGCGGTCGCTCTGGACATCCACCAGCTCATTGATCAGCACCGTGGCCGCCTCAAGCAGGAACAGGCACAGGTAGCCCGCCCAGGCCATCGGGTAGAACTGCAGCCGCAGCGCGGTGAGCCAGGCGCCGGTCTTTTGCCCCAGCCGCTGCGCGGCATCCAGCCGGCCGTGCCTGAGCTGCCAGCCCTGGCGCCGCGCCCGCGCCAGCCATTGCTCGCGCTCCTTGGGGCCGGTTTTCCTGACCGGCCCGAACACCAGCGAGCGCACCGGCCGGATGCCGCAAAACCCCAGGGTCGCCCGCGGTGCCCCACCAGGTCGGATAGACAAACACCAGGTGCTCGGCCCACAGGATCAGGTCATGGGCGTTGAGCAGGTCTTCTTCGAGCTCCTGATCGCGCGGCGAGGCCGTGCGCACATGCGGGTCAAACGCCAGCGCGGCCAGATCGGGCTGGCACACCTTCGCTCCAGCCTCGCGCGCCCCTCGGCGAAGGCATTGGCCAGCGCGCCGCACAGGCTGGCGCTGCGCGGATGGCCGAGAATGATGAGCACATTCATGCGAACCATTGGAGCCGCAATCAGGCCTGGCGCAGCGTATCCCGATGGCCCGACACGCTGTCAACGCAACCCGACAGATTGCGTCAGCGCAGCGCAGTCATCCGGCCCGGCAAACAGGCGCTTTTCAGGCAATCAGCGACTGCAGCACGCCGGGCTCGAAATGCGCGTCGATGTAGTCGGCCAGCCCGTCAAAGACAGAATCAAGCGTCGGCGTGGCCGCGCCAAACAGGGCTTGGAGCACGCGCGGGTCTTCAAACAGTCCGTGCAGGTACAGGCCCAGCACATTGCCCGCGCCGTTTTGCCAGCCCAGGCCGTGCGGCATGGCCGGATAAGCCAAGTCGCCCGCCGCCGCCATCGCCGAATGGGGCCGGGTCTGGCCGTGGTGGATTTCGTAGCCCTGCACTTGCACGCCCGACAGCGTCGCCCACGGCCCGCGCACCTCGGCAAAAACGGCCTGGCGCTGCCGCACGGTTTTGGCTTGCTCAAACACGGTGACCACCGGCAGCAGTCCCAGGCCGGGGCCGTTGCCGTCAATGCCGTGCGGGTCAATCAAAGCTTCACCCAGCATTTGCAGGCCGCCGCAAATGCCCAGCACCGCGCCGCCCCGGCCCGCGTGGGCGGAAATCGCCTGGTCCAGCCCCTGCGCGCGCAGCCAGTCCAAGTCGCGGCTCGTGGCTTTGGAGCCGGGCAGGATGATCCAGTCGGCGTCTGTTAATTCGACCGGGCTACGCACCCATTTCAGGCGCACACCGGGCACGTTTTTCAGCGGCTGGAATTCATCCAGATTGCTGATGCGCGGGTAGGCGATGACGGCAATCACCGGCGGCGGCGAACGCCGCGAAATAGCGCCACCGGCCAATTCGCCCGCCTCTGCAGGCAGCGGGGAAGCGCCAGCGCCCAGCGTGGGCGCCGCGTCAAACACGCCGTCTTCCTCCGGCAGGCCGTGCTGCCACCACATCGGCAGTGTGGCCACGGTCGGCACGCCGGTCAGCTCTTGCAGCATTTGCGGGCCGGGCGCGAGCAGGCTGGCGTCGCCCCGGAATTTATTCAGTACAAAGCCCTTGATGAGCGTACGCTCGGCCTCGTCCAGCATGGCCCAGGTGCCGTACAGATGAGCAAACGCGCCGCCCCTGTCAATGTCCGTCACCAGCAGGCAGGCGGCGCTGGCGTGCATCGCCACGCGCATGTTCACGACATCGCTGGACTTGAGGTTGATCTCGGCGGGCGATCCCGCGCCTTCGATGATGACCACGTCGTTTTCGGCCAGCAACTCGTCGAGCGCCTGCGCCAGCACCGGCCAGACCGTGGCGCTGCGCCCGCGCCACGCCATGCGCGAAAGTTCGGCGTCCACCTGGCCCATGAGTACGACCTGGCTTTGTGTGTCTTTTTCGGGTTTCAGCAGCAGCGGGTTCATGCGCACATCGGGCACGGCGCGCGCGGCCAGCGCCTGAAAATACTGCGCGCTACCGATCTCGCCGCCCGCCACGACTCTAGCGTTGTTGCTCATGTTTTGCGATTTATAAGGCGCGACTTTCAAGCCCTGGCGGGCGTAGTAGCGGCACAGCGCCGTGGTCAGCCAGCTTTTTCCGGCATTGCTGGTGGTGCCCAGCACCATGATGGCTTTGGCGCTCATGATGTCACTCTCATGGTGGTTTCTTTCAAGGTCACAACGCGTTCCTGGATTCCTGCACAGCGGTTGCGCCGCAAAATCTGCTGCCAGGCGTAGCTCAGCGCGTCCTGCGCCGGGGGCGGCTGCACGCTCAGGCGCACATGGCCGCTCAGGCCGAAAGACGCCGTATCGCGCAGCTTGATACCCTGCGTGCGCAACTGCTCCAGCACTTGGGCCAGGCTCATGCCTTCAGGCAAGGCGGGCCGGGCGCAGAAAAAATTCGCGTCACCGGGCAGGCAGGTCCAGCCCCAGGATTCGCACAGGGCGATTTGCCGCGCTTTCCAGGCGCGCAGATTCTTCAGGCTGTTCTCCAGCCAGGCCTGTACGCCGGGGCGCGCCCAGGCCTGCAGCATCTCCACGCCATGCGCGCCCAGCGGCCAAGAAGGGCACAGCTGCTCCAGCGCGGCGGCGGCCGACTCGGCGCCCTCGGGGGCAATGGCGTAGGCGGCGCGCACGCCGGTCAGGCCCAGCGCCTTGTTCGGCGTCCAGAGCTGCCAGACGCTTTGCTGCTGGGCGGGCGTGAGCGTGGGCGTGCCGCTCAGGCGCAGCGGCTCGTAAGCGCAGTCCAGCACCAGGGCGGCGGCCAGGCGGCGCTGACTGGCCATTTCCGCCAGACCGGCCTGCGCCGCGCCCAGCGGGCTGGACGGCTCGCAGGCCCAGAGCAGCTGGGCGCGGCTGGGCTGGGTGGCCACGGCCAGCCGGTGCGCTTTGGCGGCCTGGGCGTAGTCGCCATAGCTGTGCGGCGGCAGCCAGACGGCCAGCTTGGCCGACGCGCCGCCCTGCGCCGTCCAGGCCGTGATGCGGAAAATGAATTCACTGGCGCTGGCGGCCAGCACCACGCGCCCCAGCGCCACGCTGTGAAACTCGGCCAGTTGCTGGCGCAAGGCGGCATAGCTGGCGTCCGGGTAAAGGCGGGCGTCGGCCTGGCGCACCGCCGACTGCGCCGCCGGACACGGGCCGCAGGCGTTGCTGTTGGTGGAAAAATCATGGCGCGGCACGCCCTGCAGGTCAGGTCCGCCGTGAATACGAAGTGGGGGGGGGGGCTGGCTGATGTTCATGGAAACCCTGCAAATTCAATGAAAACAATCGCGGTGAAGGCCAATGCCAGCAGCGCCGCTAACGCTCTGGCAGCATGTTTTTGGGCCAGGGCGGTGTCCGGCGCCTGCGGCGCCTGACCCTGGGGGTTCAAGGTATAGACGCCGGGCTTGCGCAGGCTGACGCCCAGCGCCAGCGCCATCGCGGCCATCGGCCAGCCACTGTTGGGCGACGGGGTTTTGCGCGCTTCCAGGCGTAGCGCTTGAAACGACAGGCCGCCAGCGGTCAGCGCCAGCAACAAAGCGGTCAGGCGCGCGGGCAGCCAGGACAGCGCATCGTCGGCCCAGGCGGCCCATTTGCCGGCCCATTCCCAATGCTGGCCTTTGTAGGTGCCCCGGTAGCCCCACATCGCGTCGGCGGTGTTAGCAAAGCGATAGACCGCCGCGCCCGGCAAACCCAGCAGCAGAAACCAGAAAATCGGCGCCACGACGGAGTCGTTGAGGTTTTCTGCCAGCGTTTCAATCGCGCTTTCGCGCACTTCGCTGGCGCTGAGCTGGGCCGTTTCGCGGCTGACCAGCCAGGACAGGCGCTCGCGCCCGGCCTCCAGCGACTGGGCCAGCGCGGCTTCAACCGCACCCGCCTCGTCGCGCAGCATGCGCCAGGCGAGCATGGTTTTGAGCAGCCAGGCCAGCAGGACCAGTCCGGTCATGGCAAGTCCGCAGACGATCAAACCACCTGCCGTCATCACAGTCGCAACCCCATAGCGAAGTACTTGCAGCGCTTGACCCAGTTGCACGACAACCCACGCCTGCACAACCCAGGCCAGCCAGCCAATCACCAGCACGCCGACACTCCAGGCCAGCGCACCGAGTCCAAAAGCCAGCGCTGGTGGGCAGCGCACGGTGACGCGGCCGCAAACCTTGAGGTAGTGGCCCATCCAGACGACGGGGTGAACAGCGACAGGTGGCTCACCGAAACGCCAGTCCATCCAGAGCGCCAGCAGCCCTACAGCCATACAAGCCAAGCCGAGCAACACGTAATTTCCTGTCCACAACAGCAACACTTCAGACACCTTTCACGACGGCCCGGCGCTCTGGCCCCAGCGGTCTTCAAACACCATGTCGGCCAATTCGGCCCGAGCCGCCCATTTTTCGGCCTGCAGCATTGGCTGGTCGTAAAAAGCGTGAACCGGCCCCAGGCACAGCATGGCAACCGGTTTGCTGCCCTCAGGCATATTCAGCAGCGCGGCCAGTTTGAGCGGGCAAAAAATCGACACCCAGCCCATGCCCAGCCCCTCGGCACGGGCGGCCAGCCACAGGTTTTGAATCGCGCAGGCGGCCGAGGCCAAATCCATCTCGGGCAGCGTGCGGCGGCCAAAAACATGCGCCTCGCGCCCCGGCGGCAGCGCCACCACCAGCAGCTCGGCGGCGTCGAGAACGCCCTGCACTTTGAGTTTCATGAACTCATCTTCGCGCTGGCCCAGCGCTTGGGCAGTCAGCAGCCGCTCTTCTTCCACCAGCGCGTGCAGGCGCTCGCGCAGCGGCTGGCTGCGCACGCGGATAAAGCGCCAGGGCTGCATGAAGCCGACGCTGGGCGCATGGTGCGCCGCCTGCAGCAAGCGCTGGAGCTGATCGTCAGGCACTGCGCCGCCGCTGAAATGGCGCATGTCGCGGCGCTCGTAAATGGCGCGGTAAACCGCCTGCTGCTCGGGCAGGCTAAAAGCGTGACTCACGGCTTAATCTTCAATGCCGCGCTGGGCCGGAATGCCCGCGTTAAACGCGTGCTTGATTTTGGTCATTTCGGTCACGGTGTCGGCCAGTTCGATGAGCTCGGGCGGGCAGCGGCGCCCGGTGATGACCACATGCACGTCTTTCGGACGGCTTTGCAGCGTCTGCAGCACATCATCCAAAGGCATCCAGCCGTAAATCAAGGGATAGGTGATTTCATCGAGCACCACCATGAAGTGCTCGCCGCTCAGGATGGCGGCCTTGGCTTTTTCCCAGCCGTTGCGGGCGAGTTGGGCCGAGTGCTCCAGATCCTGACTTTTCCAGCTAAAGCCGTCGCCCAGCCCCTCAATCCGAATACCCAGCTGCTCGAACATGCGGTGCTCGCCAAAGCGGGCGCTGGGCACTTTCATGAACTGAAAAATTTTCACGGTCTTGCCGTGGACATGCTGGCGCCCGTGGGCACGCAGGGCCAAGCCAAAAGCGGCGGTGCTTTTGCCCTTGCCGTCGCCGGTGTTGACGATCAGCAGGCCCCGGCGCTCGCCCTCGGGCTTGTCATAGGGTTTGTCGGAAGGAGGCGTTTCAATATGCATGGTGTGTCGTTAAAAGTTGCGAATACAAAACCTGGCTGCGCTGGCCGGGTTCTGATCTGCCTCCCTGATAAGACTGCCATCAGAATTTGCTACAAGATTTTAAAATCCGCCGCTTATTATCAGTTCCACACGCCTTGCTGTCCGGCTTGCCACTCTCTTTACAACTGAATTTTTATGCTCCCTGTTCTTTCCATCTGCCTGGGCGCCTCGGTCGGTGCATTGTCGCGCTGGGGACTGGCGCTGTGGCTCACGCCCGGCGGCGTGATTCCCTGGGGCACGCTGGCCGCCAACTTGCTGGGCGGCTATTTGATTGGCGTGGCGGTCGCGGTGCTCCAGTCCATGCCGCAGCTGGACCCGCTCTGGCGCCTGCTGCTGGTGACGGGTTTTCTGGGCGGACTGACGACGTTTTCGACGTTTTCCGCTGAAGTCGTGATTTACCTGCTCGAAGCGCGCTACGGCCTGGCCGTGGCCGTGGCGCTGGTGCATGTGCTCGGCTCGCTGCTGATGACGGTGGCCGGGATCAAGACGGCGGCATTTTTTATCGCGGCGCGCGCGTCATAGCCAACGCCAACGAATTTACGCTGACTCCAGGCCCACCGAAGCACGGGCCTGCTGCATCACGATGCGGGTGAACAGGCGGTCATAAGCCGGGTCATGCGGGTATTTGCCGGTCAGCGGATCGCAGTTTTTCTCGAACGCGACGTTCAGCGCCTTCCACTGGCAATCGGTCAGCACCTTTTGGGCTTCGGGCAGGATCACGCTTTCTTCCAGCCGCATATGCTCCATGTGGAAAGTCACATAGCACTGGCACTTTTCCACAAAATCGGCCCTGCGCGACTCGCCGAGCAACTCCCAGGCCAGCAGCAGATGCTGCAGCTCGCGCACCATTTTTTGGCCATTGACATGGTCGCGCTCCAGTTGCGCCACCACGGCCGCGACTTCTGGCGAGGCCCGCATCAGGTGCGGAAAAAGCAGCGTAGATTCCTTGGGGTGGTGCATGCGCTCGGGAAACTCATCAATGTAGAACAGCATGGCGCGCACCACGTCAAAAAAGACGCGCGGATGCTCCTCGTCGGGGCCGCGCTCGATCAGCTTTTGCATCGAGCGCAGCATGGCCGCCAGTGACGAATGCTCGTCATGGATGATTTGCAGACTGGTGTGTTTCATGGAAGTGCCCCCCCTGTGATTTTTATGCTGAAAAGCCCAGAGAATGCAGGCAATCACGACTGGGCGCACTGACACAGGTCAAAGTGAAAGCAGGCGATGACCGGCCATCATCCAGCTGCGCATAAACTTGGAACAAATGAACGCAAACTCCTCTCTGAATCCCCCCCAAGCGCCCGCCAGCGCCGCCCCCCGCCTGACCAGCCTGTCCCACGGCGGCGGCTGCGGCTGCAAGATCGCGCCCGGCGTGCTGAGCGAAATCCTGAAAAACTCCAGCAACCTGCCCGGCCTCAATTTGCCGCCGCAGCTGCTGGTCGGCATTGAAACCGCCGACGACGCCGCCGTCTATCAGCTCAACGACGAGCAGGCCTTGATTGCCACCACCGACTTTTTCATGCCCATCGTCGATGACCCGTATGACTTTGGCCGCATTGCCGCCACCAACGCCATCAGCGACGTGTATGCGATGGGCGGCACGCCGATCATGGCGCTCGGCCTGGTCGGCATGCCGGTCAACGTGCTGCCGCTGGAGACGATTGGCGCCATCCTGCGCGGCGGCCAGGACGTGTGCCGCGACGCGGGCATTCCGATTGCGGGCGGCCACACGATTGACTCGGTCGAGCCGATTTACGGCCTGGTCGTGCTCGGACTGATTCACCCCTCCAAAGTGAAGAAAAACTCCGGTGCCAAGGCGGGCGATGTCTTGATCCTGGGCAAGCCGCTGGGCGTGGGCATCCTGTCGGCGGCGCTGAAAAAAGAAGTGCTGAGCGCCGAAGGCTACGCCTGCATGATCGCCACCACGACGCAGTTGAACAAGCCGGGCATTGAGCTGTCCAGCATGGACGCCGTCCACGCGATGACCGACGTGACCGGCTTTGGCCTGCTCGGCCACGGGCTGGAGCTGGCACGCGGCGCCGGGCTGCAAATGCAGCTCGAACTGGGCCAGATTCCGCTGCTGCCCGGCGTTTTGGAACTGGCCGAACAGGGCAACATCACCGGCGCCTCCGGGCGCAACTGGGCCAGCTATGGCGCCGAAGTGACGCTGCCCGCCGACATCAGCCCGGCCCAGCAGGCGCTGCTGAGCGACCCGCAAACCAGCGGCGGCCTGCTGGTGTCCTGCGCGCCGGAAGCCGCCGAGGCGGTGCTGGGCTGCTTTGCGCGCCACGGTTTTGGCGCGGCGCGCCAGATTGGCCGGATGACCGAAGGCAGCGGCATAACGGTTCGTTAAAAATCGCCGCTGCTGTGCGCCAGGCTTTCAAACTTGGTGATGCGGTTGATAAAGGCCAGTTTCACCGTGCCCGTCGGGCCATTGCGCTGCTTGCTGATGATGACCTCGGCCACGCCCGGCTCCTTGCACGCTTCCTTGGTGTAGTACTCGTCGCGGTAGATGAACATGATGATGTCGGCATCTTGTTCAATCGCGCCGGACTCGCGCAAGTCGCTCATCATCGGGCGCTTGTCGGTGCGCGACTCCACGCCCCGGCTCAGCTGCGACAACGCAATCACCGGGCATTGCAATTCCTTGGCCAGCATTTTCAGGCCGCGTGAAATCTCGCCCACGGCCGTGGCGCGGTTTTCATCGGCCATGCCGGTCGAGACGCTCATCAGCTGCAAATAGTCCACCACGATCAGGCCCAGCTTGCCGCACTGGCGCGCCAGGCGCCGCGCATTGGCGCGCAGCTCGCTCACCGTCAGGCCCGGCGTCTCGTCGATGTGCAGCGAGATGGTGCGCAGCTTTTCGATGGCTTCGGTCAGGCGCGGCCATTCCTCGTCGGTCAAGGCGCCAGTGCGCAGGTGCGTCTGGTCGATCCGGCCAATCGAGCCGACGATACGCACGGCCAGCTGGGACGCGCCCATTTCCATGGAAAACACCGCCACCGGCAGGGCTTCGTGCAGGGCGACGTGTTCGGCGATGTTGATAGCCAGCGCCGTGTTGTGCGTGACGATGTAATCGTCGGTCACATAAAGATGGTCAGGGTGGCTGACGGAAATGCACTGGCACTCGGCCAAACGAACCGGCTCAATCGAGGTCACGGTCAGGCGTTTTTGACGCAGGCGCTGCTGCGGCGCACGCTGCTGCTTTTCGGCCAGCGACATCAACGATTTGGGGTCGGGATGCGAAATATGGCACACATAGGCGGACAGGCCCGGCACACGAACCCCGGCAGTGTTGACAAAATGCGGCGGCTTTTGCGTGATGGAACACCAGCCGCCCAGCGAGCGCACCAGCAAGGCAACATCCGAAGCCAGCCGCTCGCTGGCGCTTGAAAAGCGGATGCTGCCCCATTTCTCCACCCAGCCATCGGTGTCGATCAGGCCCCGCAGCAGCGCCAGACGGGCTTCTTTGCCCGCGTTGAGGTAAAGCGCCGGAATGAACTTGCGCTCGCTGGTCAGCCCGGACAGGCCCAACGCATCCAGCGCCTCGCGCAAGGGATTGGCCGCCATGCCCTGCACGCCTTTGGCGTGGCCTCTGTCACGCTGCACCAGACGGTAGTCGTCATCCCCGACATGAACCATTTCCATCGCTTGCGGCAAGCACTCGCTCATCGTCTGGCACATTTGCGCGGACGCGGTCGAAAATCTGACACTGCCCGTACCGCTCAAGCCGCCATCGCCGAGCAGGCTGCCCAGCAGCCACGGATCGACGGGCAGCGGCTCCAGACTGCCAAAGTCGCCCGACACCGTGTCAATCCACAAACGGCCCTGGTAGCGCACCTTGCCGAGCATGGCGCGCAGCTGGTCAGCGGAGACAATGCGCGGCGCGGCCCAATCCCGGTACATGACGCGCCACAGATGTTCGCCGCAGCACTGCGTCGAGCGGCCATCGGAAAACGCCACGCTGTAGGTCTGCTTGACGCCCTGCGGAAAGATGCCCGTGACGATGGAAGTGCGCCCGTCCACCGAGGCCAGCGCGTCGCCCACTTCCAGCTCGCCCATCCGCTTCCAGCCGCCTAGCGTGCGGATATTCGCGTCCAGCGGCTGCGCTTTACCCATCGAGGGGCGCGCCGCCAGAATCACCAAATCGCCCGGCTGAAAGCCCGAAGTCATGCGGTCCAAATCGTGAAAACCGCTGGCCACGCCCGTGACCTCGTTGGGGTTTTCCGCCATTTCGGTGACGCGGTCCAGCAGATCGCCCACCAGCGTGTGCATGCTCTGGAAACCCTGCTGCGAGCGCCCGCCCTGCTCGCCGATGTTGAGAATCTTCTGCTCGGCCTCGTCCAGAATGGCCGTCACCGCCTTGCCCTGCGGGTTAAAAGCGTTGGTGGCGATTTCGTCGGAGGCGGCCACCAGCTTGCGCAGAATCGAGCGCTCGCGCACGATTTCGGCGTAGCGGCGGATGTTGCCCGCGCTGGGCACATACTGGGCCAGCGCATTGAGGTAGGCCAGGCCGCCGATTTCCTCGGCCTTGCCCAGGCTTTGCAGCCGCTCATAAACGGTGATGATGTCGGCCGGTTTTGAGGCATTGATCAGCACGCCAATGGCGGCGTAAATCAGCTGGTGTTCGTGGCGGTAAAAATCCTGGTCGGCGAGCAGGTCGCCGACCCGGTCCCAGGCCGTGTTGTCGAGCAGCAAGCCGCCCAACACGCTGGACTCGCCTTCAATCGAATGCGGCGGAATGCGCAGCTGGGCAATCTGGCGGTCAGCGCCGTAGCCCGATGGATCAAAAGTGGAAAGTAAGGCTGACATGAAGTTCCTTGGGAAGGGGCAATGGTACGCCCGGACCCCGATGCACCAAGAAAAAAGCCGCTCCGAAGAGCGGCTTTTCCAGAACTGAACAGTCCGGGTTTAAGCGGTTTCGCCGTAAACCGTGACGGTGATCTCAACGACCACGTCGTGGTGCAGGGAGATGCTCACAGGATGCTCGCCAACGAGCTTGACCGGGCCGTTAGGCAGGCGGATTTGCGATTTGGAAACCGCAAAACCTTGCTTGGTCACTTCTTGAGCGATGTCAGCGTTGGTGACGGAGCCAAACAGGCGGCCATCGACACCGGCTTTTTGCGTCAGCTTGACGGTCATGCCAGCGAGCTTTTCGCCCAGAACTTGCATTTCGGCAAGCTTGGCGGCGGCGGCTTTTTCAAGTTCAGCGCGCTTGGCTTCAAATTCCTTGATCGCTGCAGCGGTGGCGCGGCGGGCACGGCCGAAAGGGATCAGGAAGTTGCGTGCGTAGCCGTCTTTAACTTTGACGACTTCGCCCAGGTTGCCCAGGTTCACGACTTTGTCGAGCAGAATGATTTGCATGGTCGTATTTCCTTACAGGGTGCGGTGCTGGTCGCTGTACGGCAGCATCGCGAGAAAGCGTGCGCGCTTGACGGCGGTGTTAACTTGGCGCTGGAAAATCGCGCGCGTGCCGGTCAGGCGTGCGGGGATGATCTTGCCGTTTTCGGACACGAAATCGCGCAGGGTGTCGATGTCTTTGTAGTCGATTTCTTCAACGCCTGCAGCGGTGAAACGGCAAAAGCGCTTGCGCTTGAACAGCAGCGACTGGGTGTTGCGCTTAGGGCGCTTGTCTTTGTTGAAACGTTTTGGTCCGGCCATGATGGACTCCTTAAATGGGGTTCAATACTTGAATATGAAAAACAACGCCTTTGCTGGTGCGCGCATTGATCAGGAAACCTGTGAACCGAAAAGCCTTGCCTAAGGCGAGCTGGACAGCTTGTTCAGCCAGCGTGCCAAAAGCGACGGCCTTGAGCGTTAACTTGACCTGTCTGGTCACCCCGGCTTCGACCATTTCAGACTCGTGAACGAGAATGAAATTGAGAGCGGGGATGCCAGCGGGCGTGTAGCGCAAAGGACTTAGCTCGGCGATACAGGCGGTCAGCTCAACGTGGTTCACGGCGGTTTGCCTAGCGCATCAGCGCAGCGTTCAAAAGCTGGGGCAATTACGCCACAAACTCCTGCTGCTGGGTCTTGCGGGCTTCTTCGCGTTCGACGTTGCGCATCATCAGGGACGGGCCGGTTTCAGCCTTTTTCTTGAGCACGGTCAGGTGGCGCAGCACGGCATCATTGAACTTGAACGCGTGTTCAATTTCTTCCATCACGGCCTGGCTGGCTTCGATGTTGATGCAGATGTAATGGGCTTTGGCGAGCTTTTGGATCAGGTACACCAGTTGACGGCGGCCCCAGTCTTCGACGCGATGCACGGCACCGCCGCCAGCGGTGATCATGCCCTTGTAGCGCTCCAGCATGGCTGGGACTTGCTCGCTTTGATCCGGGTGGATCAGCAAGACGATTTCGTAATGACGCATAAAATCTCCTTTTGGATGGATAAAAGCTGCCCCAGCGTCGTTGAGGGTGCAGCAAGGCGAAGCCTATGATTATAGCCCGGCCAGCAGCCGGGTCGGGCGGCTTTAGTTGGCCAGCTGTTTCCAGGTGTCGATCACGGTATCGGGATTGAGCGAGATGGAGCCAATTCCCTCTTCCTTGAGCCACTGCGCAAAGTCAGGATGGTCGCTGGGGCCTTGGCCGCAGATGCCGACATATTTTCCCTGGCGCTTGCAGGCAGCAATCGCCAGACTCAGCAGCGCCTTGACCGCCGGGTCGCGCTCGTCGAAATCTTTCGCCAGCACTTCCAGCCCCGAATCGCGGTCCAGGCCGAGCGTGAGCTGGGTCAGGTCGTTGGAGCCAATCGAAAAGCCATCAAAATATTCGAGGAACTGGTCCGCCAGCACCGCGTTGCTGGGCACTTCGCACATCATGATGAGGCGCAGGCCGCCCTCGCCGCGCTTGAGGCCGTGTACGGCCAGCAGCTCGGTCACGGCCTTGGCCTGGCCCAGCGTGCGCACAAACGGAATCATCACCTCGACATTGGTCAGGCCCATATCGTTGCGCACGCGCTTGATGGCTTCGCATTCCATCGCAAAGGCTTCGCCGAACTCGGCGCTGATGTAGCGCGCCGCACCGCGAAAGCCCAGCATTGGATTTTCTTCTTCCGGCTCGTAGCGCGAGCCGCCGATCAGCTTGCGGTATTCATTCGACTTGAAGTCCGACAGGCGCACGATCACCGGCTTGGGCCAGAAGGCCGCGCCAATCGTGGCCACGCCTTCGGCGACTTTATCGACATAGAAAGCGCGCGGCGAGGCATGGCCGCGTGCGACGCTTTCAACAGCCTTTTTCAGGTCCGAATCGATGTTCGGATAGTCCAGAATCGCTTTCGGGTGGACGCCGATGTTGTTGTTGATGACGAATTCGAGTCGCGCCAGGCCCACGCCCTGGTTCGGAATCTGGCAGAAATCAAACGCCAGCTGGGGGTTGCCGACGTTCATCATGATCTTGATGTCGATGGGCGGCATCTCGCCGCGCTGCACTTCGGTGACTTCGGTCTCCAGCAGGCCGTCGTAGATATTGCCGGTGTCGCCCTCGGCGCAGCTCACCGTCACCAGCATGCCGTTTTTGAGCTTTTCGGTCGCATTGCCGCAGCCGACCACCGCCGGAATGCCCAGCTCGCGCGCGATGATCGCGGCGTGGCAGGTGCGCCCGCCGCGATTGGTCACGATGGCGCTGGCGCGTTTCATGACTGGCTCCCAGTTCGGGTCCGTCATGTCGGTGACCAGCACGTCGCCGGGTTGCACTTGATCCATCTGGCTGATGTCATGCACGATGCGCACCGGGCCGGTGCCGATTTTCTGGCCAATGGCGCGGCCCACGGCCAGCACGGTGCCGCTGCCCTTGAGCTTGTAGCGCTGCTCGGCCTTGCCTTTGGACTGGCTTTTCACCGTCTCGGGGCGCGCTTGCAGGATGTAGAGCAGGCCGTCGGTGCCGTCCTTGCCCCATTCGATGTCCATCGGGCGGCCGTAATGGTTTTCGATGATGACGGCGTAGCGCGCCAGCTGCTCGACATCGGCGTCGGTCAGCGAATAGCGGTTGCGCAGCTCAATCGGCACGTCGGTGGTTTTGACCAGCTTGCCGCCGGATTTTTTCTCTTCGGCGGTGGTGAATTCCATCTGCAGCAGCTTGGAGCCGAGATTGCGGCGAATCACGGCGCGGTTGCCGGCCTTGAGCATCGGCTTGTGAACATAGAACTCGTCCGGGTTCACAGCGCCCTGCACCACGGTTTCGCCCAGACCGTAGCTCGATGTGATGAAGACCACGTCTTCAAAACCGCTTTCGGTGTCGATGGTGAACATCACGCCGGCCGCGCCCAGATCGGAGCGCACCATGCGCTGCACGCCCGCTGACAGCGCCACGTCGGCATGGGCAAAGCCCTGATGGACGCGGTAGCTGATGGCGCGGTCGTTGTAAAGAGAAGCAAACACCTCTTTCATCTTGTGCAGCACGTCCTCGATACCCACGACATTCAAAAAAGTTTCCTGCTGGCCGGCGAATGACGCGTCGGGCAAATCTTCCGCCGTGGCTGACGAGCGCACGGCAAAACTGGCCTGGGCATTGCCCGCGCTCAGCGTGGCAAAACTGTCGCGAACCGCTTGCTCAAAATCCGCCGGAAAAGGCTGGACTTCGACCAGCGCGCGAATACGCGCACCCGCTTCGGCCAGCGCGCGCACGTCTTCGGTGTCGAGCGCGTCGAGCACGGCGTTGATCTTGTTGTCCAGCCCGTCGTGGGCCAGAAAGACGCGAAACGCGTGCGCGGTGGTGGCAAAGCCGGTCGGCACGCGCACGCCTTCGGCTCCGGTGGGCAGCTGCGAAATCATCTCGCCGAGGCTGGCGTTCTTGCCGCCAACGGCCTCGACATCGCTCATTCTCAGGTTTTCAAAAGGTACGACCAGGGCGGCCGCATCAAAGAGGGTGGACATAGAAAGACTCCGGGAGGTTTAAAAACTGGGGCGCGACCGGTAACCTGCTTGTTGTTTTTAGAGGGTTGGAGCGGTGCATGGGATAAGAATCGGGATAATTAACGCGATTGTAGAGGCCTGCCGCCCCGCGCGCTTTGAATGATTTTCCAGCCCTTTTGAAAAAAAACCCTCATGTCCAATCGCACCGTATTCTTTATCTCCGACGGCACCGGCATCACCGCTGAGACCTTTGGCAACGCCATCCTGGCGCAATTCGAGATCAGCCCGCGCCATGTGCGCCTGCCTTTCATCGACACGGTGGACAAGGCCCATCAGGTCATCCGCCAGATCAACCACACCGGCGAAGTCGAAGGCAAGCGCCCCATCGTCTTCACCACGCTGGTGAACATGGAAATCCTCGCCGTCATCAAAAGCCAGTGCAACGGCATGCTGCTGGACATGTTCGGCATCTTCGTGGCGCCGCTCGAAAGCGAGCTGGGTATCAAGTCGAACCACCGCGTCGGGCGCTTTTCGGACGCCTCCAAAAGCCAGGCCTACCACGACCGGATTGAAGCCATCAACTTTTCGCTGGCCCACGACGACGGCCAGAGCCACCGCGATCTGGCTGGCTCGGACGTGATTCTGGTCGGTGTCAGCCGCAGCGGCAAAACCCCGACTTCGCTGTATCTGGCCATGCAGTACGGCCTGAAAGCGTCCAACTACCCCTTGATTCCCGAAGACTTCGAGCGCCGCCAGCTGCCGCCCGCGCTGGTGCCGCACCGCAAGAAAATCTTCGGCCTGACCATCGCGCCCACGCGCCTGAGCGAAATCCGCAACGAACGCCGCCCGAATTCAAGCTATTCGGATCTGGCCAACTGCCGCAACGAGATTCACGAAGCCGAGGCCATGATGCGGCGCGAGGGCATTCGCTGGCTCTCGACCACGACCAAATCCATCGAAGAAATCGCCACCACCATCTTGCAGGAAGTGCGGCCCGAGCGGCTGGAGTACTGAAACCGCCATGAAAATCCTCGAATACGACGGCCTGGACACCAGCGGCGTCAAAACCGCTTACCGCAAGGTGCTGGACGCCATTTCCCGTGACGACTTTCACGCCGCGCAGGTGAAAAAACTGGCCAATATCGGCCACGGCAAGTTCTACCGCGCCCGGCTCGACGACACAAACCGGCTGCTGTTTTCCCTGGTGCGCCATGAGGGCGAGGTGTACGCGCTGATGCTCGAAGTCATCGCCAACCATGCGTATGACAAATCGCGCTTCCTGCGCGGCGCCAGCATCGACGAGAGCCGGATTCCCGACTGCGAAGCCGCCGAGGCGCTTCAGGATGCCCAGCCCCTGCGCTACCTGAACCCCGAGCGCCGCGCCATTCACCTGCTGGACAAGCCGATTTCCTTCGACGACGCCCAGGAAGCGATTTTTAATCTGCCCCCGCCGCTGATCGTGGTGGGCAGCGCCGGCAGCGGCAAGACCGCACTCACCCTGGAAAAGCTCAAGCACGCCGAGGGCGAAGTGCTCTACGTCACCCAGTCGGCCTTTCTGGCCCAGAGCGCGCGCGACATTTATTACGCCAACGGTTTTGAACACCCCGGCCAGGACGCGGTGTTTCTGTCTTACCGGGAGTTTGTCGAATCCATCCATATTCCCGTGGGGCGCGAGGCGCACTGGCGTGATTTTGTGGGCTGGTTTGCGCGCATGCAGCAGGCTTTTCGCGGCATCGACGCGCACCAGGCGTTTGAGGAAATTCGCGGCGTGATTGCCGCCTCGCCCGGCGGCGTGCTGTCGGCCGGGGATTATCAGGCGCTGGGCGTGCGCCAGTCGATTTTCCCGGCCGAGCAGCGCGCCGAGGTGTATTCATTATTTGAGAAATACCGCGCCTGGCTGCTGGAGTCCAAACTCTACGACTTGAACCTTGTCGCCCAGGACTGGTTAATTCGCGCCGCGCCGCGCTACGATTTCGTCGTCATCGACGAGGTGCAGGACATCACCGCCGTGCAGCTCTCGCTGGTGCTCAAAACCCTGCGCAAGCCCACGCATTTTTTACTGTGCGGCGACTCGAATCAGATCGTCCACCCCAATTTCTTTTCCTGGAGCCAGGTTAAAAGCCTGTTCTGGCGCGACCCGCACATCGCCCAACAGCAAGAATTGCGCGTGCTCGCCGCGAACTTCCGCAACGGCCGCGAGGCCACGCGGGTGGCGAATCAATTGCTGAAAATCAAGCACCGGCGCTTTGGCTCCATCGACCGCGAAAGCAATTTTCTGGTGCAGGCCGTCGGCGGCGACATGGGCCAAGTCGCCCTGATGCCGGACAAGGACGCGACCAAAAAAGAGCTGGACAAGCAAATTCGCCAGTCCACCCGCTTTGCCGTGCTGGTGATGCGCGACGAGGACAAGGCCGAGGCGCGCAAGCATTTTGCGACGCCGCTGCTGTTTTCCATCCACGAGGCCAAGGGGCTGGAATACGAAAACATCGTGCTTTACCGTTTTGTCTCCGACCACCGCGCCGAGTTCTCGGAAATCGTCGAAGGCGTGGATGCGCAAAGCCTGCAGACTGACACCCTGGATTACCGCCGCGCCAAGGACAAGAGCGACAAATCGCTGGAAATTTACAAATTCTTTGTCAATGCGCTCTATGTCGCGCTGACGCGGGCGACGCAAAACCTGTACCTGATCGAGTCCGACACGGCGCATCCGCTGTTTGATCTGCTAGCGCTCTCCTCGGACGCGCAGGTTCAATTGAAAACCCAGCAATCGACGCTGGAAGACTGGCAAAAGGAAGCGCGCAAGCTCGAACTGCAAGGCAAGCAGGAGCAGGCCGACGCGATCCGCCGGGGTATCCTGAAGGAAACGCCAGTGCCCTGGCCGGTGTTTGACCAGGCGCGCACGACAGAACTGCTGGTCAAGGTGTTTCGCGAGCAGGTGCCGGGCAGCAAGCAGCGCCAGCAGCTTTATGAAATCGCCGCCTACCACGATGAACCTGCGCTGGCTCTGTGGCTGATCAACGAGGCCAAATTCGACGTGGCCAAGGAATTCAACAACCAGCACCTGACGCTCAGGCGCAAGAGTTTTACGCCCTACTTCGCGCCCAAGTTCAAGGACATCCTGCGCCAGTGCGACCAGTACGGCCTGGAGCACCGCCTGCCCATGAACCAGACGCCGCTGATGGCAGCGGCCAGCGCCGGCAATGTGGCGCTGGTGCAGGCCTTGATCGAGCGCGGCGCGGATCGCGAGGCCGTCGATCACTACGGCTGCAACGCGCTGCACTGGGCGATGCGCGAGGCCTTTGGCTTCAAGGCTTTCGCGCAAGGGCCGTTTCCCGCGCTGTATGACTTGCTGGCACCGGCCAGCATCGACGTCAACACGGGCGAGCGCCTGGTGCGCATCGACCGGCACCTGACGGAGTATTTTTTGGTCCAGACGCTGTGGGCGCTGTTTAAATCGCGCTTTACCCGCCGCCAGCAGCGGCCCTATGGCGCTTTCGACACGCAGGCGGTTCTGGATGCCTGGCAGCACCTGTCAGCCCAAGTGCTGCGGCCCGAGCGCAACAAGCGCTCCCACCTGTCCAACGTGCTCTCGCGCAACGAGGTGGACCGCGACTACGCCTACAACCGCGCCCTGTTCATGCGGGTCGCGCAAGGCTGGTACCAGCTCAACCCCAGCCTATCGGTGCGGCGCAAACAGGACGACGGCTCAGAGGTCTGGGTGCCGATTTACCAGGCGCTGAACCTGCCCTTCATCAAGGAGTCGGCCCTGGATTTGATCTGGAGCCGCATCGACAGCTATCTGACAGTAGCGAGCCTGCCGCCCCAGCCAGCGCCGATTGCCGCCGAGCGGGCCATTGCGCGCCGCGCCGCAACCAGCCCCAAGCCTTGAAGGCATAGCCAAAGCCAATTCAATTCATAGCATATTACTATTCGATAAATTGAATCAAGAGCCATATACTATCAACTCACACCGATTTTCAACCCACCCGCAAGAGGAAACCACCATGTCCGTCATCAATACCGAAATCAAGCCTTTCCAAGCCAGCGCCTACCAAGCCGGCAAGTTCATCGACGTGTCTGAAAAAGACGTGCTCGGCAAGTGGGCCGTGTTCTTCTTCTACCCCGCCGACTTCACTTTTGTCTGCCCCACCGAGCTGGGCGATGTGGCCGACCACTACGCCGAGTTCCAGAAGATGGGCGTGGACATCTACTCTGTCTCGACCGACACCCACTTCACGCACAAAGCCTGGCACGACAGCTCGGAAACCATCGGCAAAATCCAGTACGCCATGATTGGCGACCCGACCGGCAACCTCACGCGCAACTTCGACTGCATGCGCGAAACGATGGGTCTGGCTGACCGTGGCACCTTCATCGTCGATCCGCAAGGCGTAATCCAGGCCGTTGAAGTGACCGCCGAAGGCATTGGCCGCAACGCCGCTGAGCTGCTGCGCAAGGTCAAGGCCGCCCAGTACGTTGCCGCTCACCCCGGTGAAGTCTGCCCCGCCAAGTGGAACGAAGGCTCGGCCACCCTGAAGCCATCGTTCGACCTCGTCGGCAAGATTTAAGCACCAGCCCCACTCCCGCCAAAGCCCGGCGCTGTTGCGGCACCGGGCTTTTTTGTTTCTTTTTTACTTTGAATGTGACTCCGCCATGCTCGACGCCAGCACCCAAGCCCAACTCAAAAGCTACCTTGACCGCGCCACCCAGCCGATCAACATCGTTGCCTCGCTTGACGACAGCCCGGCGTCGGGCCAGCTGCAGTCCCTGCTGAAAAACATTGCCGACGCCTCCCCGCTGGTCAGCGTGAGCGAAAGCCAGGGCGACAGCTTTCGCAAGCCTTCGTTTTCGATCAACCGCCCCGGCGAAAACCACGGCCCGCGCTTTGCCGGCCTGCCGATGGGCCATGAATTCACCTCCTTGATCCTGGCGCTGCTGCAAACCGGCGGCTACCCGCCCAAGGTGGACGAGGCCATTCTTGAACAGATCCGGGCGCTCGACGGCGATTTCGAATTTGAAGTCTATGTCTCGCTGAGCTGCCACAGCTGCCCGGACGTGGTGCAGGCGCTGAACCTGATGGCGATTCAAAATCCGCGCATCAAAACTACGATGATCGACGGCGCGCTGTTTCAGGACGAAGTGAAACAGCGCCAGATCATGGCCGTGCCCACCGTGTTTTTGAACGGCGCCGAGTTCAGCCAGGGCCGCATGAGCCTGGAAGAAATCCTGGCAAAAATCGACACCAGCGGCACCGAGCGCGAAGCGAAAAAGATCGCCGCCAAAGAGGCGTTTGACGTGCTGATCGTCGGCGGCGGCCCGGCGGGTGCGGCGGCTGCCGTGTATGCGGCGCGCAAAGGCATTCGCACCGGCGTCGTGGCCGAGCGATTCGGCGGCCAGGTGCTGGACACGATGGGCATCGAGAATTTTATTTCCGTGAAAGAAACCACCGGCCCCGAGTTCGCCCGCGCCCTGGAAGAGCATGTGCGCGCCTACGAGGTGGACATCATGAACCTGCAGCGCGCCAAGGCCTTGACTCCCAGCGAAATCACCGGCAACGGCCTGATCGAAATTCAGCTGGCCAGCGGCGTGTCGCTGAAAAGCAAAACGGTGATTTTGTCCACCGGCGCGCGCTGGCGCAACATCAACGTGCCCGGCGAGCAGGAGTACAAAAACAAGGGCGTGGCCTACTGCCCGCACTGCGACGGCCCGCTGTTTAAAAACAAGCGCGTGGCGGTGATCGGCGGGGGCAACTCGGGCGTCGAAGCGGCGATTGATCTGGCAGGCATCGTCGGCCATGTCACGCTGGTGGAATTCGACACCGCGCTGCGCGCCGACGCGGTGCTGCAGCGCAAATTGAACAGCCTGGCCAACGTGACGGTTTTCACCCACGCGCAAACCACCGAAATCACTGGCGACGGCCAGAAGGTCAACGGCTTGAGCTACAAAGACAGGGCCACGGGTGAATCGCACGCCGTGGCGCTCGAAGGCGTGTTCATCCAGATTGGTCTGGTGCCCAACACCGACTGGCTCAAGGGCGTGGTCGAGCTGTCCAAACACGGCGAAATCATCGTCGATGCCAGAGGCCAGACTTCGCTGCCCGGCGTGTT
Organism: Burkholderiales bacterium; assembly: GCA_038249155.1. Classification (GTDB taxonomy): domain Bacteria; phylum Pseudomonadota; class Gammaproteobacteria; order Burkholderiales; family Burkholderiaceae_C; genus Polaromonas. Next base: position 82,648 of record JBBRWN010000004.1, read on the forward strand.
TGCGGCGGGCGACGCGACCACCGTGCCGTTCAAGCAGATCATCATCGCGGCGGGCGATGGGGCCAAGGCGGCGCTGAGCGCGTTCGACCATTTGATTCGGACGTCGGCACCAGCCTGACCGCCCAAGCCGCAGCACGGCGGCAGAGGCATTGACATCTACGGGGCTTTTCAGCCCCGTTTTTGTTTTTGGGGAAAGTTTATCCACAAAACTAATTAAGAATCATTCGCATTTAATGTACACTTCAGCACGAACTTTACGAACCCGCTAACAGCCAAGACCTGCGTCCTTCACCTTGAACGGCTCCGGGACTGGCCAGGCTATATCCTCAACCCCGGAGCTTTCTTTTGGCACACTCTCACACGCCCCCCGCCCGCACCGCGCCCTGCGCTTGCGAGCTGACTTTGCTGCCGCTGGGCGCGCTGATGCTGGCCGCGTCAGTCTCCAGCTGGGCGCAAAGCACCATGCCCGCGCAAGAAACCCCGGCCGTCGCCGCCAGCGCCGCGCCCGCCAAAACCCTGGCGCCCGTGACCGTCACCGGCACCCGCGACCGCATCGACCAGACCTACCAGAGCGGCCTGATCAGCGTCGGCAAGGTGCCGGTGCCCGCCAAAGACATTCCGCAGTCGCTCACCGTGGTGAATGAAAAACTGATGCACGACCAGGGCAAGGACAGCCTGAAAAGCGCACTGGAAAACGTCGTCGGCATCACGTTCGAGGCGGGCGAAGGCGGGCGGGTCGGCGACAACATCCGGCTGCGCGGCTTCAGCGCGGCGGGCGACATGTACCAAGACGGCATGCGCGACATTGCCCAGTACAACCGCGACACCTTCAACGTCGAGCGCGTCGAAGTGCTGCGCGGCGCGGCCTCCATGCTGTTTGGCCGGGGCTCGACCGGCGGCATCATCAACCAGGTCAGCAAGCAGCCGAGCCTGGTGACAGCGCACGAAGTCAATGCCACCGTGGGCACCGGCAACTATCTGCGCCTACAGGGCGATTTCAATTTCAAGCTGGACAACAACGCCGCCCTGCGCATCAATGCCATGACCACCGACAGCGACGGGCGCGGCGACAACACCGGCGCAGCCACCCACCGACGCGGCTTGGCGCTGGACTACCGCTGGGGCATAGGCACGGCCAATGAGTTTGAGGCCAGCTACTACCACCTGCATTACAACGACAAGCCAGACTGGGGCTCGGCGTGGCTGGACAACCGCCCCGCCCCGTCGCCGACGAACAAATACTGGTACGGCCTGGACAGCGACTTCCAGAACGACAAGGCCGATGTGCTGACCCTGTCCCACACCCACCGCTGGGGCGATGGCAGCAACCTGAAAACCACCGTGCGCGACGGCAACTATTCCCGCGCGATGTGGGCCACGCAGTCCAAATTTGCGCCGGGCACCACTCTTGCCAACTTCAACGACAACACGGTGGTCACCCGCAATAACAACTCCAAATCAGGCCAAGAGCACCACACCTTCGTGCAAACCGACTACCTGACCACCACCGACTGGTTCGGCCGCGAAAACAGCCTGCTGATAGGCGGCGAGTACGCAGTAGAAAACTCCAGCCGCTCCATTTACCCGTTTCTGGCCAATTCATTGTTCACGGCCAATGGCCTGCTGCCCAAGCCGTCCACCACCGTGGGCAACCCGAGCAGCGCGGGCCTCAGCGGCAATCTGACCGAGCAGGTGGCGACCCAGTTCAAGGCCACCACGCTGGGGCTGTATCTGCAAGACACGGTGGAGCTGGCAAAGAACTGGAAACTCGTCGCCGGTCTGCGCCTGGACAGGTTTCAGGGCGACTTTGACCGCTCCGGCAACCTAGCCCCGAACAACACGCCGCTGTCACGCTCGGACACCCTGCTCAGCAAACGCCTGGGCCTGATGTACCAGCCGACCTATGAAGTGAGCTACTACGCCGCCTACGGCACCTCGTTCAACACCTCGGGCGACCTGTACCAGTTCGACCCGGCCTCAGCAAACACACCGCCCGAAAGCAGCCGCAACCTGGAAATCGGCGCCAAGTGGGAACTCTACGACGGCGACCTGTCGCTGCGCACCGCGCTGGCCCGCACCAACAAATACAACGAGCGCAACACCGACATCGACACCGCTAACAATTCCTATTTACTCTCAGGCAAGCGCCACACCGACGCGCTGGAATTTGAAATTAGCGGGCGCATCACGCCGCAGTGGGATGTGTTTGCTGGCCTTGGTTTCCTGCGCGCCGTGATTGACCAGTCTGGCTCGAACGCGGCCGGTCAGGCCGAAGTCGGCCAGAATCCCGGCCTGAGCCCGAGCCGCCAGGCCAACCTGTTCACCACTTACCGCCTCAACGACCAATGGCGCATCGGTGGCGGCTTGACTGCCGTGAGTCAAAACAAACCGGCCAACAGCGTGACCACGCTCAACCGAGCGCCCGGCTACGTCAAGGCCGATGCGCTGGTCGAATACCGCATCAGCGCAGGCAACACCGTGAAACTCAACATCGACAACCTGTTCGACAAGGTTTACTACAACACGCTGTACCGGGGCTTTGCCGCGCCGGGCGACGAGCGCAGCGTGCGCCTGACGCTGACGAGCAAGTTCTAGTTTTTAATTTTTCGGAACCCCACACCATGCTGCTGCGCATTCCCCAAGTTCTGACGCCCGGCGAACTCGCCCAAGTGCGCCAGCTCATTCTCGAAGCCGACTGGGCCGATGGCCGCATCACCGCCGGCAGCCAGAGCGGCGCAGTGAAGAAAAACCTGCAACTGCCCGAAGCCTTGCCAGAGGCCCAGCAGGCGCGCCATATCGTCTCGGTGGCGCTGGCGCGCAACCCGATGTTTGTGACCGGGGCGCTGCCCAAGTCGGTGTATCCGCCGCTCTTTAACCGCTACGGCGGCGCGAGCAATTATTTTGGCGACCACATCGACAACGCGGTGCGCACGCACGCGGCCACGGCGCGCCATGTGCGCACGGACATTTCCTGCACGCTGTTTCTGGCCGACCCGGCCAGCTACGACGGTGGCGAGCTGGTCGTGCAAGACACTTATGGCGAGCAGCGCATTAAATTTGAGGCGGGCGATCTGGTGATGTACCCCGGCACCTCGGTGCATCGGGTCGAACCAGTGACGCGCGGCGAGCGCCTGGCCTGCTTTTTCTGGATCGAAAGCATGGTGCGCGCCGACGCCCAGCGGCGCCTGCTCTACGACATGGACACGGCCATCACCGCGCTGCGCCAGCAGGCACTGGAGAACAGCCCGGCCGACAGCGCCGAAGTCGTGCGCCTGACCGGCTGCTACCACAACTTGCTGCGCATGTGGGCCGACGTTTGAGCGAGCCGTTACAGTCAGCAGCGGCTTGCTGGGTAACTTGCAAAAAATCCACCACTTATTTCAAATGCAACATATTCTTATTTAAAAAATAAATGCTCTCATGAACGCCCTTCTGCCGCACTCCTCCTTCAATGCCGTGGCGACACCTGTCGCGCAGGGACGCTTGCCGCTGGGCAGAAATGCGGCCATCGCCACCGTCGTGGTGGCGCTGCATGCCAGCTTGATCTGGGTGCTGCAAAGCGGTTCAACGTTTCACCCGCCAGAAGTGCTGGTGCCGGTTGAAGTGCTGGCGGAATTGATAACGCCGCCCGCGCCCAGCACAACGCCCGCCCCGCCAATTCCACGGCCAGCGCCAACGCCTCCAGTGCCGACCCCCAAGCCCGTCACGCCCAACGGGCCCGCAAAAACCGCCCCCAAAGCATCGGTTCAGCCTCAACAAATTCAGCCCCGGCCGCTGGCCATTGCCGACCCGGCGCCCTCCCCCAACGCCCCGGCTGGCAGCCTGGCTCCCAGCCCAGCCGCAACACTCGCCCCCTTGGCGGCAGCTCCAAGCGCACCGGCAACACTAGCCCCGGCCGCACCGCCCGCGCCCGCCGCTGTTCAACTGCCGTCCAGCGATGCCGATTACCTGCAAAATCCCAAACCCACCTACCCGCCCCTGAGCAAACGCCTGGGCGAGCAAGGCAAAGTCATCGTGCGGGTACTGATAGGCGCCGACGGCCAGCCCAAAAAAGCCGAACCCAAACAGTCCAGCGGCTTTGAGCGGCTGGACCAAGCCGCGCTGACCACCGTCATGAAATGGCGCTATGTGCCCGGCAAGCGCGGCGGCGTCGCCGAAGACATGTGGTTCAACGTCCCCATCAACTTTGTTCTTGAATAATTCTCTGGAGTAGCGAATCAATGGAAACCCAATTCGGCCTTGCCCACGTCTGGTCCCAAGGCGACATCGTCACCAAAAGCGTGGCCGTGCTGCTGCTGCTCATGTCGCTGGCCTCGTGGATGGTCATCATCACCAAAGCGCTGAACCTGCGCCGCCTCGCCGCCCAGGCCAGCACCACCGAAAGCTTTTGGCACAGCGCCGATTTTTCCGATGGACTGGCCCGCTTCGGCACCGACCCGGCCAATCCGTTTCGCCTGCTGGTGCTGGCAGGCAGCGAAGCCACCGCCCATGTGCTGCACAAGGACGGTCAGGCCCGGCCCCAGCTACACGACACCCTGGACCTGAGCGACTGGGTGACGCGCTGCCTGCGCAATTCGATGGACGACATCACCGCCCAAATGCAGTCCGGCCTGGCCGTGCTGGCCTCAGTCGGTTCGACCGCGCCGTTCGTCGGGCTGTTCGGCACCGTCTGGGGGATTTACCACGCGCTGCTGGCCATCGGCTTGAACGGCCAGGCCAGCATCGACAAGGTGGCCGGGCCGGTCGGCGAGTCCCTCATCATGACGGCGCTGGGGCTGGCAGTCGCCATTCCCGCTGTGCTCGGCTACAACGCGCTGGTGCGCGGCAACAAGTCGGTGATTGGCAAATTGAACCGCTTTGCGCACGACCTGCACGCCTATTTTGTCACCGGCGCGCGCGTCAGCGGCCCCGGCTCGGCCAACCGGCCCCCCCTGAAAAAAGGAAACTAAGCATGGCCTTCGGAACCCTGGACGAGGACAGCGACGAGGTGATGAACGAGATCAACATGACGCCGCTGGTCGATGTGATGCTGGTGCTGCTCATCATCTTCATCATCACCGTGCCGGTCATCAAGCATTCGGTCAACATCGAGCTGCCGCGCGCCAGCAACCAGGCGCAGGTCACCCAGCCGCAAACGCTGCGCCTGAGCGTGGATGCGCAGGGCAGCTACTTTCTGGACGATGAAAAAATTGCCGACGCGGCGCTGGTGCCCCGGCTCAAGGCAGCGGCGGCGCAAAACCCGCAGCCGGACCTGCATATTCGGGGCGACAAAGCGGTGCGCTACGAGCGCGTGGCGCAGGCGATGGCAGCGGCGCAGCAGGCGGGGCTGCACAAAATCGGCTTCATCACCGAGCCCGCCAAACCCTGAACCCGGCGTGGCTCAAGCGCGGCTCACAAGCCGATGGCGGCAATCCCGGCGCGGGCGATTTGCGCATCTTCATTCGATTTGACACCGCTGACGCCAACGGCGCCGAGGCACTGGCCGTCTTTCATGATCGGCACACCGCCTTCGAGCATGCCCTGGATAGAAGGCGCCGACAGAAAAGACATGCGCCCGCCGTTGATCACGTCTTCATAGACCTTGCTCTCGCGCCGCCCCAGCGCGGCGGTGTTGGCCTTGGCGGGCGCAATATGGGCGGAAATCGGCGGCGCGCCATCCAGGCGGTTCAAGTGCAGCAAATGGCCACCGTCATCGACGATGGCAATCGTCACGGCCCAGTGGTTTGCCAAGGCTTGGGCCTCGGCGGCGGTGGCGATGGCTTTGATGTCGGCCTGCTCAAGCACGGATTTGGTTTTCATGGTGTCAATCGCTTTCAGAAATTGTGGGGAGGCAAGGGTGTCGAGCATACGCATATTCAGCCTCCCCATCCGCGAGGATTGATACCAGTTGGGGCAAAAGAATCCTCACAAATAGTAGGCACTGAACCGGGCCACTGCTTAAAGAATTCAGGCATGCGCCCTAAAATGAACCCGTTGCCCGCCTTCGCGGGCGCTAAGGAGATACAGGCATGAGTGAACAAATTCGGACTTTCGGCGACGGCAATGGCGCTGCGCTCGGCTCCGCCGAGCAGCGCAACCGCGTCATGCGCAACACCTACTGGCTGCTGGCCCTGAGCCTGCTGCCCACGGTGGCAGGCGCCTGGCTGGGCGTGGCCACCGGCATCACGCGGGCGCTGGGCGGCGGGCTGGGCATGATCGTCTTTCTGGGCGGCGCCTTCGGCTTCATGTATGCGATTGAAAAAACCAAGAACTCCGCTGCTGGCGTGCCGGTGCTGCTGGGCTTTACCTTTTTCATGGGCCTGATGCTCTCGCGCATGATCGGCGCGATTTTGGGCCTGAGCAACGGTGCGCAGCTCATCATGACAGCCATGGGCGGCACGGCAGGCGTGTTCTTCGTGATGGCCACGCTGGCCAGCGTCATCAAGCGCGATATTTCCGGCATGGGCAAATGGCTGTTTGTCGGCGCGATGGTGGTGATGGTCGGCGGCATCATCAACCTGTTTGTTGGCTCGACGGCGGGCATGATGGCGCTGTCGGTGGCGGTGATTGGCATTTTCAGCGCCTACATGCTGTATGACCTCAAGCAGATCATCGACGGCGGCGAAACCAACTACATCACCGCCACGCTGGCGCTGTACCTCGATTTGTACAACGTGTTCCAGGCGCTGCTGTCGCTGCTGGGCATTTTCGGCGGCGAGCGCGATTAAGCTTTTTTGCTACGCTGAACAACAAAAAAGGGCCGCAAGGCCCTTTTTTTATGCGCCGCCGAAGCGGGCCAAATCACGCAGCGAGCCGAATCAGCCGACCAGCTCAAACACCGCCATCGACTCCACATGCGCCGTGTGCGGAAACATATTGACCACGCCCGCCGCCGTGCAGCGGTAGGCGCCGCTTTCTTCCAGCACGCCCGCATCGCGCGCCAGCGTGGCCGGGTTGCAGCTGACATAGACGATGCGCCTGGGCAGCGTCCAGCCCTCCAGCGCCAGACTTTGCTGATGCACGCCGTCGTCGCAGGGCACGCCGCTGACGATTTGCTGATGCAGCGCAGCCAGCGCCTTGAACAATTCAAAAGCGCCTTCACGCGGCGGATCGACTAACCATTTATCGGCCATGCCGTCTTTGACCAGCATGGCGGGCGTCATCTCGAACAGGTTGCGGGCGACAAAGCGGGTCGGCGCCAGCGCCGGGCGTAGCGCCGAGGCGGGTTGGTTGCGCTGGTAATTTTCACGCGAGCGCGCCACCAGCGCCTCGCTGCCTTCAATGCCCAGCACCTCGCGCGCCTGCGTGGCCAGCGGCAGCGTAAAGTTGCCCAGGCCGCAAAACCAGTCAATCACCCGCTCGCCGGGCTGCACGGCCAGCAGGCGCAGCGCCCGTGACACCAGCACCTGGTTGATATGCGGATTCACCTGCGTGAAATCGGTTGGTTTAAAAGGCATGACGATGCCGAACTCAGGCAGGCCGTAGCTCAGTTCGGCCGCCGCCTCGTCGAGCAGCTTGACCGTGTCCGGCCCGCCGGACTGCAGCCACCATTGCAGGCCGGGGTTAGTCGCCGCAAAGTCGCGCAGCCGCGCCAGATCGCCCGCGCTGAGCGGCTCCATGTGGCGCAGCACCATCGCCGTCACGTCGTCGCCGCAGGCCAGCTCGATTTGCGGAATGGTTTCTTTGGCGTCCATGCTGGCGATCAGCGCGCGCAGCGGCAGCAGCATGTCGCTGACATGCTGGGGCAACACCGGGCATTGGCTCATGTCAGCGACATAGCCGCTTTTGCGCTCGTGAAAGCCGACCAGCACGGCGCCCTTCTTGCGCACATAGCGCACCGACAGGCGGGCGCGGTAGCGGTAATTCCAGGCCGGGCCTTCAATCGGGCGCAGCATGTTGCCAGCGGTGAGTTTGCCGATGTGGCGCAGGTTGTCTTCGAGCACGCGCTGCTTGACGGCCACTTGCGCGCTGACGTGCAAATGCTGCATCTTGCAGCCGCCACAGGCGCCGGTGTGCATGCCAAAGCTCGGGCAGGCCGGGCGCACGCGCTGCGACGACTCCTGGTAAATCGTCGTCAGCATGGCTTTTTCAAAGCTGCTTTTTTTGCGGTACACGTTGGCCGTGACCTGCTCGAACGGCAGCGCGCCCTCGACAAACACCACCTTGCCGTCGGCGCGGTGGGCGATGCCCTGGGCTTCAATGTCGAGCGACTCGATGGTCAGCAAATCAAGCGGATAGTCTGCCAGTGCGGCAGGATGCGATTTCTGGGTTTCTTCGGTCATGGCCTGATTTATCGGGCGGGCAGGTAGCGCGCCGGATCGACCGGCTTGCCCTGGCGGCGGATCTCAAAATGCAGCTTGACGCGGTCGGCATCGGTGCTGCCCATTTCGGCAATCTTCTGGCCCTTCTTGACGGCCTGGTCTTCTTTGACCATCAAGGCCCGGTTGTGCGCGTAGGCGGTCAGAAAAGTGTCGTTGTGCTTGAGGATGATCAGGTTGCCATAGCCGCGCAGACCGGCACCGGCATAGACCACTTTGCCATCGGCCGAGGCCGCCACGGTATCGCCCGCCTTGCCCGCGATGTCCAGCCCCTTGTTCTTGACCTCGCTGAAACCGGCAATCAGCGCGCCCTGAGCGGGCCAGCTCCAACTGACGCTTTCGTCGCTGGCAACAGGCGGCTCAACCGGCATCGGCACCGCAGGCCGTGCAACGGGCACAGCGCCAGAGGCGCCAGCACCCGGCGGCACGACGCGAACCACCTGACCGACTTCGATCAGATTGGAGTTGCCAATGCCGTTCCAGCGCACGATGTCGGCCACATTCTGGCCATTTTCCCGCGCGATGCGAAACACCGTGTCGCCCGGCTTGATGGTGTAGTAGCCGGGCTTTCCGGCATTTTCAATCCCGGGCAGCGGCCGAGTCACCTGGCTGGACGGGGAGGTCTGGGAATTTCTGTCCTCGACCGCCACATCGCTCAGCGACGAATGGGCGCAGCCCGTCAGCAAGACGACCGCCGTCAGGGTGCAGGGCAGCATCAGCCGGGAGACCCAGCCGACCCGGCGCTGCACGCCAGCGGCAAGAACAAAAGGCACCATGTTTGACCGTATGTTTGTACTCATTTTTTCTTTCATCTTGATTTCTGAAAATTCAAGCTGTTCCTGATTTTAAGGCGACAAAGTGAACAGCTTCGAGCACTGTCTGCCGGACGCCCTGGGGCGTCTTGTCAACCACCACCAGCACTTGGCCGCCGCCCTGCGTTTGCAGGGGCGCAACCAAACGTCCGCCCACCGCCAGCTGCTCTATCCACGCCGAAGGAATCGTATCACTGCCAGCGGCCGCCACAATAATGGCCGCGTACGGCGCACCCTTGAGAAAACCGCCAGTGCCGTCGCCAAACAGCAAATGCACATTGGGCAGGCGCAGCGGTCGCAGATTTTCCCGCGCCTTGTCGTACAGGCCGCGCAGCCGCTCCATGCTGTACACCTCGCTGGCCAGGTGGCTGAGCACGGCGGCCTGGTAAGCGCAGCCGGTGCCGATTTCCAGCACCCGCCCGAGCTTGCCGCTGGCGCCCTGCAAGCCGCCCTGCTGCGCCAGCTCCAGCATGCGCGCCACCACGCTGGGCTTGGAGAGGGTCTGGCCCAGGCCAATCGGCAGGCTGGTGTCCTCATAAACCTGATTGGCCAGCGCGCTATCGACAAACAGGTGGCGCTCGACCCGCTTCATGGCCGCCAGCACCCGGCTGTCTGAGATGCCCTGGGCCTGCAGCCGGTTCACCATGCGCGTGCGAATCGCCTGCGAGTCCATGCCCAGCCCGCTCAATACCCCGTCGTGCGGGAGCCGGGCCGGAACAGGCGGCTTGAGAAAGCTCTTCATGCCCGTCAGCCTCAACGCGACTGGGTCAGCCGGGCGGCCGTTTGCGCCCAGTAAGGCAGGCGTTCGTGATCGGTCAAATCGACATGCAGCGGCGTCAGGGACATATAGCCCTGGCTGGTCGCGTCAAAATCCGTGCCTTCGCCCGCATCCTTGGCCGCGCCCGCCCCGCCAATCCAGTACATGGTCTCGCCGCGCGGGCTGGTCTGGGTAATCACGCGCTCGGCGGCATGGCGGCGCCCCAGGCGCGCCACCTTGACGCCGCGAATCTGCTCGCTGGGCAAATTGGGAATATTCACATTGAGCAGCCAGGGCGCCACCGTGGGCGCCGCGCCGTGCGCCACGGTTTCCAGCGATGGCAGCATCTGCTGCACCAAGTCGCGGGCGCGCTGCGCGGCCACGTCGATATGCGCCCAGCCTTTTTCGGTCTGCGAAAACGCCATCGCCGGAATGCCAAACAAATAGCCCTCCATCGCCGCGCCGACGGTGCCCGAATAAATCGTGTCGTCGCCCATGTTGGCGCCGTTGTTGATGCCCGAGACCACCAGATCGGGCCGGTAGCCCAGCAAGCCGGTCAGGGCAATATGCACGCAGTCGGCGGGCGTGCCGTTGATGTAGCGAAAACCGTTGGCAGCCGTCTGCACATACATCGGCGTGTGCAGCGTCAGGGCGTTGGATTTGGCGCTGTTGTTTTGCTCGGGCGCCACCACCTCGACATCGGCAATGGTTTTCAATGCCTCGTATAGCGCAACGATGCCGCTGGCCTGGTACCCATCGTCGTTGCAAATCAGAATTTTCATAGCGCGATTCTAAGGTCACGGCTGAGATAGCGGCGCGCCCGCCCCTCACGCTACAAACTTAAAGTCAGGCCGGGCTGGCGGAAAAATGCCTGCGGTAGCGCGCTGGCAAATCGGCAATGCGCATCATCATCGGCAGGTCGGCCGAATTGAAATCGGGGTCCCAGGCGGGCGCGCCCAGCACCTTGGCGCCCAGACGCAAGTAGCCCTTGATGAGGGCGGGCGGCTCGACTTCCAGCGTGTCATCGAGCTGCCCGACTGGCAGAGCCAGGCGCGGCGTGACCTGGTAGTCGATGGGCGCCAGATGGGTCTGCTTGAGCTGGCGCCAGATGCTGGCCGCCGCATGCCCGCCGGAGATTCCGTTGTGCTGCATCGGAATGCTGGCGCAGCCGATCATGGTATCTAACTGGTTGCGCCCCATGAACTCGGCCAGCGCGCCCCACAGCGCCAGAATCACGCCGCCATGCCGGTGGTCGGCATGTACGCAGCTGCGGCCCAATTCCACCATGCGCTCGCGCAAAAAGCGCAGCCGGACCAGGTCAAACTCGGTGTCGCTGTAGGTGCTGCCGACGCGCTTGGCCTGCGCCGGGGTCAGCACGCGGTAGGTGCCAATTACCTGCCCGCTGGCCACGTCGCGCACCAGCAGGTGCTCGCAGTAATCGTCAAACAGGTCGATGTCATGGCCGGGCACGGTTTTGGGCAGGCGCGCGCCCATTTCCAGCGCGAACACCTCATACCTCAGGCGCTGGGCTTGCCGGACTTCATCCTGGTGCCTGGCCCAGCTGACCGAGATTTTGCCCAGCGCAGGCTGCGCGACAAGGCCCGCAGCGGTGTTGACAGCATGAGAGCTTTGATGAAGTGACCCCCGTGGCATTGCGACGGGCGACAATGCAAAAGTGGGATTGGGCAGCTCTTTCATGACTAACTCCTTGTTTTGGGCGGATGCGCAAACCGTAAAAAAGCCCCGGTGAAGGGGCTAGAGAAAAAAATTTAGCTACCGGCGCAAACGCCCTGCAAAGACGCTTTGTGTTGCGGGCTGCTGGCCATCGCCTGCGCGGTGCAGCGCAGGATGCGCAGGCGCTGACGGTCCAGTTCATGACGCCCTGTGCTGTCGGCTAGCGCTTGTCCTTGAGAGGGTTTAACAGCAGGATTCAACTTCATTGCCATTCCTTGATTTCATCGTGCAGCTTATGGCCTGAGTCTGAAAGAAGGCCATGACGGGCGCGTGTCAGTTCAATGGCAGTTGGATGACGCCATTCAGTCAGCAAAGCCGACTTTCTGCTTCACGGGTCACCTTTGATGCTGTTGAGTTGGCGGCGCTGTCACAAGAGACATACACAGTTTCTCCAGTTCAATTTTTTACCCTTGCCGGATACGGCACGGTTTTAATTCAATATTTCAATTAGAGTTGAACTATGAAAGCAACAACGCCCGGCAATCCCCTGCCCGCGCTTGACGAAAGCGTGGCCGTCAAGGCTCTGGCCGCGCTGGCCCAGACCCAGCGCCTGCGCGCTTTTCGGGCGCTGGTGGTGGCCGGTCCCGCCGGTCTCACGCCCAGCGCGATGGCCGAACAGCTGGGCGTCATGCCCAGTGCCCTGTCTTTTCATTTAAAAGAGCTGGCGCACTCCGGACTGGTCAGCAGCGAGGCGCGCGGGCGCAACCTGATTTACCGCGCCAGCATCGGGCAGATGAACGCCCTGCTGGCCTACCTGACCGAGCAATGCTGCGAAGGCCAGGCCTGCGGCATCGGCGCGGCAGCGGCTTGCTGAAACATCAACCCTTTTTTTTAACCCACCGCCCCCATCACCATGACCGAACACCCGCTTCACGTTTTATTTCTCTGCACCCACAACTCGGCGCGCAGCATCCTGGCCGAAGCCATCCTCAACCACATCGGCGAGGGCAAGTTCAAGGCCTTCTCGGCCGGCAGCAGCCCCCGGCTGAACCAGCAGCCGCACCCGCTGGCGCTGCAAGTGCTGCAGCACGCTGGCATTTCCATCGACGGCCTGCGCAGCAAAAGCTGGGATGAATTCGCTCAGCCCGACGCGCCGCACATGGACCTCATCATCACCGTCTGCGACAACGCGGCCGGTGAAGTCTGCCCGATCTGGCCCGGCCACCCGGCCACCGCCCACTGGGGTTACGCCGACCCGTCCGCTGGCGAGGCCAGCGCGGCGCAACAGCACGAAGCCTTCCGCCAGACCCTGCTCGCCCTGCACCGCCGCCTGTCGCTGCTAGCCAGCCTGCCGCCGGAAAAACTCGAACGCGCCCTGCTGCAAAGCAGCGCCCGCGAACTGCCTCATCAAGCCTGAAGCGCAGCGTCAAAGAAAAAACATCATGGGCTTGTTTGAACGCTTTTTGACCGTCTGGGTGGCACTGGGTATCCTGGTCGGCGTGGGTCTGGGCCTGCTGGCGCCCGGCGCTTTCCAAGCCATTGCCGCTCTGGAAATTGCCCATGTCAACCTCGTCGTGGCCGTGTTCATCTGGGTAATGATTTACCCGATGATGATTCAAATCGACTGGTCCGCCGTCAAAGATGTGGGCAAAAAGCCGCGCGGCCTGCTGCTGACGCTGGTGGTCAACTGGCTCATCAAACCGTTCACGATGGCCGCGCTGGGCGTGCTATTTTTTCAATACATTTTTGCGCCCTGGGTCGATGCGCAATCGGCCAGCGAGTACATCGCCGGGATGATTTTGCTCGGCGTCGCGCCCTGCACGGCGATGGTCTTCGTCTGGAGCCAGCTGGTCAAGGGCGACGCCAATTACACGCTGGTGCAGGTGTCGGTCAACGACCTGATCATGGTCGTGGCCTTTGCGCCGATAGCCGCCTTTTTGCTCGGCGTCACACACCTCAGCGTGCCGTGGGAAACGCTGGTGCTGTCCACCGTGCTGTATGTCGTGCTGCCGCTGGCGGCGGGCATGGCCACGCGCTACGCGCTTGAGCGCCGCTCGGCCCGCGCCGTGGGCGATTTTGTGGCCGCTCTGAAACCGTGGTCGGTGATTGGGCTGATTGCCACCGTCGTGCTGCTGTTCGGCTTTCAGGCCGAGACCCTCGTCGCCAAGCCGCTCGTGATTGCCATGATTGCCGTGCCGCTGCTGATTCAGACCTACGGGCTGTTCTTCGTCAGCTACTTCGCCGCCAAACTGCTAAAGCTGCCGCACAACATTGCCGGACCCGCCTGCCTGATCGGTGGCTCCAACTTCTTTGAGTTGGGCGTGGCGATGGCGATTTCGCTGTTCGGCCTGCACTCAGGCGCGGCGCTGGCCACCGTAGTCGGCGTGCTGGTGGAAGTGCCGGTGATGCTGTCGCTGGTCGGCTTTGTCAACCGCACGCAGCACTGGTTTGCGCCGCAGCGCGCCTGACCCTGCTGCAGCCTCAAGACAGCAGCAACAACTTCGCCGAACGACTGACCGCCAGCGACGCGGCGCTGCAGGTGCCGTATGCGCAGTACCCGGCGGCCGTCGAGTGCGCACAGTCCCTCTGGGACATCCAAACAGAAGAACCCCTGTTTCCCTTCGTCGGTCGGCGGATTTACAACCCCGTCGGGGAATTTTTTCTCGTTTTTGCCAGCTGGGATATGGTCTGGCATGCGGTGCGGGTGTCCGACCTGGAGGGGCTGCGCCGCATGGCAGTCTTGACCACCGAGCTGCGCAGCCAGGGCGCGGCCAGCCCTTCGCCTGGGATGCCAGCGCCAAAACGGTGGTATTCACGGGTCTGCAAAAGGGAGAGCGTGGGCGCCACGCGCTTTTTTACTAAGCGCAGCCATCGACTCGGCCATTCCCGCGCCGCCCAGCCGGCCGGGCGCTGTCGGTTAGGATGGCGGGCGCGCCGTCCTGCCCCACGCGCCCCGATGCGTAAGTCGCGCCCATCAGTTTCGCGGAAACTGCTGGCGCGAAAAATGCTGTAGCGATACTGTCATTTTTGATGCCTACGCTCAACTTGACTTTTCCGTTCACTAGCGCAACCCGCCCCGCAGACTCCACAACCCAGGCCCACGCTTGAAAAGGTATCCATGCACCACGACGAACCTTCCGAGGATGAAACCTCCTTACTCAACAGCGCCAGCCGCGTCGAAAACACGCTGGTCGAAGTCAACACCCGGATTGCCCGGCTCGCCATGTCGCTCAATGCGCCGCTGGCCACCGAAGCCGACATCCAGAGCATCCTGAACCGGGAAGCGCCTTTCTTGCAGCCGCACGCCCGTGAACAAATCAGCAACAATCCGTTCAATCACGAGCCCGGTCGGCTGATTCATCAGTGGGAGGAACTGCGCGGCATGCTGGTGCTGCGCGGCGAGCTGATGAGCCAGTCGATCAAAGACTTGGGCCTGGAGGTGACGCGGGAGATCAACTCCGGGATCAAGGCCGAGTTGCAGCGCGATGGCTTCAAGCCTGGCGCTGACGGCTTTGACATACTGAGCGGCAGCAATTCCTAGTTTTAGCGATCAAATTTTCAACGAAAGTTTGACTCGCATCAAACACTTTCGGACCGCACTGCGATTGCGGCCTGCTATTTTCACGCCACTGTCGCGCAAGCTGCCTAAGCTTCAGACACTGGCCGTTCAATTTCAAAACAAATTTTCTGCCGCTCCTGGCGCCTCAACCGAAAAACTCATGAAACCCACCTTCAGCCCCGCCAACCTTAACGAACGCCTGCAAGGCGACTTCGCCACCTTGTCCACCCAGTCGGGCCGGGTCATGAACAGCTGCCAGCACCATCTGGAAAAAATCAGCAAAACCCATACCGAGCGTCTGCAAATGCTGGGCCTGGGCTTGGCCGAGTTCCAGAAAAGCCTGGCGCAGGCCGCCAGCAGCGGGCAGTTGCTCAGCGATGCCAGCGCCTACACGATTGACGCCGCCCAGCGCATGACGCTCACACTCGACGTGCTGCGCGAGCGCGGCAACAACGACAAGGCGCATGAGGAAGCGGGCACGCCGCCGGTGCTGAACTACCAGTACGACCTGGTGATCGACGGGCGCAGCCTGCCCCGCCCGGTCAACTACCAATTGCTCAAAATCCTGCCCGAAGAAGGCGTGGAGGTGTTCGACTGGAAGCGCCCCTACATGATCATCGACCCGCGCGCCGGTCACGGCGCGGGCATTGGCGGCTTTAAAACCGACAGCCAGGTCGGCGTGGCGCTGCGCGGCGGCCATCCGGTGTATTTTGTCGTCTTTCGCCAGCACCCCGAGGCCGGCCAGACGCTGGCCGACGTGATGCGCGCCGAGGCCGAGTTCCTGCGCGAGATTGCCCGGCGCCACCCCGAGGCGCCCAAGCCCATCGTCGTGGGCAACTGCCAGGGCGGCTGGGCCACGCTGCTGCTGGCGGCGGCCAACCCCGACATCACCGGCCCGCTGGTGCTCAACGGCGCGCCGGTGGCCACCTGGTCGGGCCAGATCGGCGAAAACCCGATGCGCTACAACGGCGGTTTATTGGGCGGCGTGGTGCCGGCCCTCCTGATGTCCGACCTGGGCCACGGCGAGTTTGACGGCGCGCATCTGGTGAGCAACTTTGAAATGCTCAACCCGAGCCGCAATTTCTTCGGCAAATACTACGACCTGTATTCAAACGTCGAGGAAAACCGCGCTTCCTTTTTGGAGTTCGAGCGCTGGTGGGGCGGCTACCACTTCAGCAACGAGGCCGAAATCCGCTGGATCATCGAGCAGATTTTTGTCGGCAACCGCCTGGCGCGCGGGCAGGCGCAGCTCGAACCTGGCCAGCACCTGGACCTCAAGGCGATCCGCTCGCCCATCATCGTCTTTGCCAGCCGGGGCGACAACATCACCCCGCCCGAGCAGGCGCTGAACTGGATTGTCGATACCTACAGCGACGAGCACGAAATCCGGGTGCGCGGCCAGCGCATCATCTACATGGTGCATGAGAAGGTGGGCCACCTGGGCATTTTTGTCTCCTCCTCGATTGCGCGCCGCGAGCACGCGGAAGTGACCTCCACGCTCAAGACCATCGAGTCCCTGGCGCCCGGCCTGTACGAGATGAAGATCGACGACACGGCCGGCGAGGGCCTGCAGGAGCGATTCCTGGTGAGTTTCCACGCCCGCACCATGGCCGACATCTTGAATGTCACCAAAAACGACCGCGAGCAGGAGCGCGATTTTGCCGCCGTCGCCCGCCTGTCCGAGATGGGCGCCGATGCGTATGAAGCGGGCTTGCGCCCGTTGGTGCAGGCGATGGTCACGCCCCAGCTGTCCGAGGCGCTGCGCGAGAATCACCCTTCGCGCCTGAGCCGCAAGGCGTTTTCTGACCAGAATCCGGCCATGGCCTCGCTGGCCCAGGCCACGGACTGGGCCAAGTCCAGCCGCCAGTCGGCCGAGGCCAGCAACCCTTTCCTCGGGCTGGAAAAAATCATGGCCAGCGCCTTCATCCAGGGACTGGACTTTTACCGCGATGTGCGCGACGCCGCTTTCGAGACGACTTTCCTGTCGATTTATGGCGCGCCCTTCCTGCGCTGGTTCGGGGCTTCGCATGCGCAGGAAAGCATGCCCAAAGACCCCAAGGAGCTGCGCTTCCTGCCCGAGGTCCAGGCGATGCTGCTGGGCGTGGACAGCGGCGGTTTTGAAGCCGCCGTCATCCGCATGCTCATTTTGCTGGCCGGCTCGCGCGGCTCGGTGCGCCGGGACCGGCTGGAGCGCTCCTCGCAGGTGCTCACCACGCATGAGGCTTTTGTGGCGCTCGGTCTGGACCGCCGCGCCGCGATGATCCGCGAGCAGACCATCATCGTCGAGTTCGAGGCCGAGCGCGCCCTGCAGGGCCTGCCGCTGCTGCTGGCCCAGCCCGAGCAGCGCCGTCAGGCGCTGGAGATCGTGCATCACATCGTGGGCGCGCTTGAAGATATGGAGCCCCATTCCGCGCAAATGCTCCTGCGCATGGAGCAGCTGCTGGCCGCCCCGGAAGACAACCTGCCCCAGGAAATCATCCAGCTCACCGACACCCCCAGCGCGCCAGCGACCAGCGGGAAAAAACGCGCGCAGCAATAAACCCGCCCCGCAGGAAATCCATGTTGAACGACATCACTACCAACGATCCCCTGCCCAAGGTCTGGGATGAAAACACCCGCATCGGCGACATGCTCAAGGGCAAGCGCGGCCTGGTCGTCGGCGTGGCCAACGGCGACAGCATCGCCTTTGGCTGCGCGGCCAAGCTGCGCGCTTTCGGCGCCGAGATTGCGCTGACCTACCTGAACGAAAAGTCTAAAAGCTATGTCGAGCCGCTGGCCCAGCAGATCGACGCCGACCTGCTGCTGCCGCTGGACGTCACGCAACCCGGCCAGATGCAGGCGGTGTTCGAGCGCATTAAAAGCGAATGGGGCCAGCTGGACTTTGTCGTCCACTCCATCGCCTTTGCGCCGCGCGACGATCTGCACGGGCGCATCACCGACTGCTCGCAAGCGGGCTTTTTGCAGGCCATGCAGGTGTCGGTGCATTCCTTCATCGAGATGGCGCACTTTGCCGAGCCCTTGATGAATCCGGGCGGCGCCTTCATCACCATGAGCTACTACGGCGCCGACAAGGTGATCAACAACTACAACCTGATGGGGCCGGTCAAGGCGGCGCTGGAGTCCTCGGTGCGCTACATGGCCAAGGAGCTGGGCGAGCGCGATATCCGCGTCTTTGCCGTCTCGCCCGGCCCGCTGCGCACGCGGGCGGCCTCGGGCATCGGCCACTTTGACGAGCTGATCGACATGGCCGTGACGCGCTCGCCGGGGCGGCGGCTGGTGGATATTTCAGAAGTCGGCCGCGTGGTCGCCTTCCTCGTCGGCGGCGGCGCCAGCGGGATGACGGGCGACGTGATTTATGTCGATGCCGGTCTGCACCACATGGGCTGACCGGCCCGGCATTGCATCAACTGTTGACGAGGATCAGAGTCGGTTGCGCAAGACAGGGGGATAGTCGTAACAAATTGCACAAAAGGAGTTATCACCATGAAACTGTTGACTGATCTGTTTTCTACCGACTATGGCCTGATGAGTATTGGCGGGATTTTTTTCATGATCGGCATGGGTATTTTTTTCCTGCGCCTGTTTCTTGGAAAGATAAATCTGGGCGTCGCCCCACCGGACGCTGACAAATAAAAAACCAAGGCGCCTCCCGGCGCCTTTTCTTTTTTTGGCCGGTTAGCGGGCGCCGCGCTGGACGCTGTCCACGCCCTTGTTGGCCAGCATGTCGGCGCGCTCGTTGCCGGGGTCGCCGTTGTGGCCGCGCACCCAGCGCCAGTCGATGGTGTGGCCGCTGGAGGCCAGCAGCGCATCGAGGCGCTGCCACAAATCGACATTCTTGACCGGCGCTTTGGCCGCCGTGCGCCAGCCGCGCGCCTTCCAGCCCGCCAGCCATTCCGTCACGCCTTTGAGCACGTACTGGCTGTCGATGTACATCACCACCGGACAGGGGCGCTTCAGCGCGCCCAGCGCCTCGATGACGGCGGTCATTTCCATGCGGTTGTTGGTGGTGTCCAGCTCGCCGCCAAACAGCTCCTTGGTCGTGTTGCCGCTGCTCAGAAAAACGCCCCAGCCGCCGGGGCCGGGGTTGCCTTTGCAGGCGCCATCGGTGTAAATCACCACGGGTTGACGGGGGGTAGCCAGTGCTGTGTCGCTCATGAGGTGCTTGTTGTTCCAGGGCGGGCCTGGCTTAAAAAATAAAAAGCAATTTTAAGGACACGGCCGCGCCTGCGCTCCGGGCAGCGGCTTTACCGGGCATTTACCCGCCGCCTGCCAACTGTTGATATGCCTGGCCGCGATAATTATTGATGGCTCCGACATCCCAAACGCCGCCCGCTGGCGCCCCCACCCTCCCCCACAACCCCCTGCGCCGCCGCACCCGTCTGCTGGGCAGCCTGCTGGCCGTCATCGCGCTCGGCGGCACTGGCTGGCTGGCCTGGCATTTAACGCATCCGGCCACCAGCCCCGGCGGCCCCGGCATATCCAGCCCTTCCAGCCCTTCCAGCCCTTCCAGCTCTTCCGGCGCAGGCGGCGCGTCCGGGCGGCGCGGCCCGCCCGCCAGCACCGTTGGCGTGGCCACCGCCGGACGCGCCAGCATTCCGGTCACGCTCGAAGCGCTGGGCACGGTCACGCCGCAGGCCAGCGTCAAGGTGCGCCCGCAGGTCTCGGGCGTGCTGGAAAAAGTGCTGTTCAAGGAAGGCCAAAAAGTGCGCGCAGGCGACTTGCTCGCCACCCTGGACGCGCGTCCGTTTGAGCTGGCGCTGCAGCAAGCCAGCGGCCAGCGCCAGCGCGATGACGCCCAGCTGGACAGCGCGCGCGTCACGCTGCAACGCTTCAAAACCCTGCTGGCGCAAGACTCGATTGCGCGCCAGGAGGTGGATACGCAGGCCGCGCTGGTCAAGCAGCTCGAAGGCACGGTCGCCATCGACAAGGCTAATGAAGGCGTGGCCCGGCTGAATTTGAGCTACACGCGCATTACCGCGCCGGTCAGCGGGCGCGTCGGCCTGCGGGCTGTCGATGTGGGCAACATGGTCAGCAGCAGCGACGCCAACGGCGTTGCGCTGATCACACAAATCAGCCCGATTGACGTGGTGTTTGCCGTGCCGCAGGACCAGGCCGGGGCGCTGCAGCAAAGCGCCGCCGCAGGCACGGCGATGACCGTCACCGCGCTGGACCGCACGCGCTCGGCCACGCTGGACAGCGGCGTGTTCGCCTCGCTGGACAACCAGGTCGATACGAGCACCGGCACGGTCAAGGCCAAGGCGCGCTTTGCCAACAGCCAGCTGGCGCTGTTTCCGGGCCAGTTTGTCAATGTGCGGCTGCAACTGGCATTGATTGACAACGCCGTCATGGTGCCCGTCACGGCCCTGCGCCACAGCAACGATGGCGATTATGTGTATGTGCTGAACGCCGCCGAGCGCACCGTCAGCCTGCGGCCCGTGCAGCGCGGCCAGGCCACGGCGGACAGCATTCAAATCGCCTCCGGGCTGAAAGCGGGCGAGCAGGTCATCACCGAAGGCGCCGACCGCCTCAAAGACGGCGCCAGCGTGACGCTGCCGGGCGCGGCCAAGCCCGCTGACGGCGCCAGCGCACCGCGCCGCCACCGCCGCGCCTCGCAGGCCGAGGGCGCATGAGCCCCTCGCGCCCCTTTATCCTGCGCCCGGTGGCCACGGCGCTGCTGATGGTCGCCATCGTGCTGGCGGGCCTGGTCGGCTTTAAATTTTTGCCGCTGTCGGCGCTGCCGCAGGTCGATTACCCGACGATTCAGGTGCAAACGCTCTACCCCGGCGCCAGCCCCGACGTGATGGCGCAAACCGTCACCGCGCCGCTGGAGCGCCAGTTCGGCCAGATGGCCGGTTTGAGCCGCATGAGTTCGACCAGCGCGGCGGGCGTGTCCATCGTCACGCTGCAGTTCGGCCTGGGGCTGGCGCTGGACGTGGCCGAACAGCAGGTGCAGGCAGCCATCAACGCGGGCGGCTCGCTGCTGCCCGCCGACCTGCCCGCCCCGCCGGTCTATGCCAAAGTCAACCCGGCCGACGCGCCGATTTTGAGCCTGGCGATCACCTCCGACACGCTGGCGCTGACCGAGGTGCAAAACCTGGTCAACACCCGGCTGGCGCTGAAAATCAGCCAGGTCGGCGGCGTCGGGCTGGTCTCGCTCAGCGGCGGCCAGCGCCCCGCCGTGCGCATTCAGGCCGACACGCGGGCACTGGCGTCTTACGGGCTGGGACTGGACGCGCTGCGCAGCGCCATTGCTAGCGCCAACGCCAACAGCGCCAAAGGCAGCATCGACGGCCCGACGCGCTCGTATTCGATCAACGCCAACGACCAATTGCTGGCCGCCAGCGACTACCAAAACCTCATCATCAGCTACCGCAACGGCGCGGCAGTGCGCGTGGCCGACGTGGCGCGCGTCATCGACAGCGCCGAAAACACCCAGCTCGGCGCCTGGGCCAGCATCGCCTGCAGCGCCCCCGACGACAGCAGCGACTGCATTGGCACGCCCGGCAAGCGCATGCGTCCCGCCATCATCCTGAACGTGCAGCGCCAGCCCGGCGCCAACGTGATTGCCACGGTGGACGCCATCAAAGCGCGCCTGCCCGAGCTGCAAGCCGGGCTGCCCGCCAGCCTGCGCGTCGATATGCTCAGCGACCGCACCACCGGCATCCGCGCCTCGGTGCTGCATGTCGAAATCGAGCTGCTGCTGGCCGTGCTGATGGTGGTGCTGGTGATTTTTGCCTTTTTGCACAGCCTGCGCGCCACCGTGATTGCCAGCCTGGCCGTGCCAATTTCCCTCGTCGGCACCTGCGGCGCGATGTATTTATTGGGCTACAGCCTGAACAACCTGAGCCTGATGGCGCTGACGATTGCCACCGGCTTCGTCGTCGATGACGCCATCGTGATGATTGAAAACATCTCGCGCTACATCGAGGAAGGCGAGGCGCCCATGCTAGCGGCGCTCAAGGGCGCCAAACAGATCGGCTTTACCATCATCTCGCTGACGGTGTCCTTGATTGCGGTCTTGATTCCGCTGCTGTTCATGGGCGATGTGGTCGGGCGGCTGTTCCGCGAATTTGCCGTCACGCTGGCGATCACGATTTTGATTTCCGCCGTGGTCTCGCTCACGCTGGTGCCGATGATGTCGGCGCGCTGGCTGAAAAAAGCCCCCACGCTGCCAGAGGCGGCACATCTTCAGGCGGGAGCCGCAGCCTTCAGCCCCGAGGGGGCGGCTTGGGGCGCACGGCTGCAGCAGTTTTTCGAGGGCGTGATGGTCCGCTACGACGACGGACTGCGCTGGGTACTTAGGCACCAGGGCGCGACGCTGGCCGTAGCGCTGGCCACGATGGCGCTGACCGTGCTGCTCTACATCCTGATTCCCAAGGGGCTGTTCCCAACGCAGGACACCGGCCAGTTGCAAGCGCGCATCGAAGCGGCGCAATCCGTGTCGTATGCGCGCATGGCCGGGCTGCAAACGGCCGCTGCGCAGGCGATGCTGCAAGACCCGGATGTGGACACGCTCAGCGCCTTCATCGGCGTCGATGCGGCCAACAACACCATGCTGCACACCGGGCGCCTGTTCATCAACCTCAAGCGCGGGCGCACCGGCAGCCAGAGCGAAACGATGGAGCGGCTGCGCCAGCGCGTCGCCCAGGTGGCGGGCGTGACGCTGTACCTGCAGCCGACACAGGACTTGACGATTGACGCTGAAACCGGCCCGACCCAGTTCCGCATTTCGCTCGAAGGCGCGGACAACGCCACGGTGATTGAATGGGCCGGCAAACTCACCCAGCGCCTGGCGCAACTGCCCGCGCTGCGTCATGTCACCTCCGACGCAGGCGCCCAAAGCGCCGCCGCCTACATCACAGTGGACCGCGACAGCGCCTCGCGCCTGGGTATTGCCACCTCAGCGATTGACGACGCGCTCTACAGCGCCTACGGCCAGCGCATCGTCTCGACGATTTTTACGGAAACCAACCAGTACCGGGTGATTCTCGAAGCCCGGCCCGACGCACTGGCCACGCCCGCCGCGCTGGGCGAGCTGCCGCTGAAAACCGGCGCGGGCGTGACCACGCCGCTGTCGTCGATTGCCACGGTTAGCGAGCGTGCCGCGCCGCTGCAAATCACCCATGTCGCGCAGTACCCGGCGACCACGCTGGGCTTTGACACCGCGCCCGGCGTCTCGCTGGGCCACGCCGTCGATGACATCAAGCAGGCCGCCAGCGACATCGCCCTGCCCGCCAGCGTGACGCTGACTTTTCTCGGCGCGGCGGGCGCGTATCAGGCTTCGCTGGCGAACCAGCTGTGGCTGATTCTGGCGGCCCTGGTCTGCGTCTATATCGTGCTCGGCGTGCTGTACGAGAGCTACGTGCATCCGCTGACGATTTTGTCCACGCTGCCCTCGGCGGGCGTGGGCGCGCTGCTGGCGCTAATGCTCAGCGGGTCGGACTTGGGCGTGATCGGCATCATCGGCATCATTTTGTTGATCGGCATCGTGAAAAAGAACGCCATCATGATGATCGACTTCGCCATCGACGCCGAGCGCAGCGAAGGCAAATCGCCGCAGGAGGCGATTCACCAGGCCGCGCTGCTGCGCTTTCGGCCGATTTTGATGACGACGCTGGCCGCGCTGTTTGCCGCCGTGCCGCTGATGCTGGGCTTTGGCGACGGCGCCGAGTTGCGCCGCCCGCTGGGGCTGGCGATTTTTGGCGGGCTGATTGTCAGCCAGCTACTGACGCTGTTCACCACGCCGGTGATTTACCTGGCCTTTGACCGGCTCGGCCAGCGGCTGAGGCGCCAGCCATGAACCTGTCCGAACCCTTTGTGCGCCGTCCCGTCGCGACGGTGCTGCTGACCATCGGGCTGGCGCTGGCGGGCATTGTGGCGTTTCTGGGGCTGCCGGTGGCGCCGCTGCCGCAGGTCGATTACCCGACGATTTCCGTCAACGCCTCGCTGCCCGGCGCCAGCCCGGACACGATGGCCAGCAGCGTGGCCACGCCGCTGGAGCGCCGCCTGGGCGTGATTGCCGGCGTCAACGAAATGACCTCGACCAGCGGCACCGGCTCGACCCGCATCAGCCTGCAGTTCGACCTGAACCGCCAGATCGACGCCGCCGCCCGCGAAGTGCAGGCCGCCATCAGCGCCGCCCGGGCCGACCTGCCCGCCACGCTGCGCAGCAACCCGACCTACCGCAAGGCCAATCCGGCCGCCTCGCCGGTCATCAT
Source organism: Burkholderiales bacterium (assembly GCA_038249155.1). Taxonomy (GTDB): domain Bacteria; phylum Pseudomonadota; class Gammaproteobacteria; order Burkholderiales; family Burkholderiaceae_C; genus Polaromonas. The sequence goes on from JBBRWN010000004.1 coordinate 106,965, forward strand.
CCTGGCGCTGACTTCCAAAACGCACTCGCCGGGCCAGATTTACGACGAAGTTTCCAATCTGGTGCAGCAAAAAATCGCCCAGGTGCCGGGCGTCGGCGATGTGGAACTGGGCGGCGGCTCGCTGCCCGCCGTGCGTGTCGAGCTGCTGCCGTTTGCCTTGAACCGCTACGGCGTCAGCATGGAAGACGTGCGCGCCGCGCTGCAAGCGAGCAACGCGAATCGGCCCAAGGGCGCGATTGAGGGCAATGGCCAGCGGCTGCAGATTTATTCGGGCGCCAACACCGCCAGCGGCGGCCTGAAAGCTGCCGACTACAGCGGGCTGGTCGTCGCCTGGCGCAACGGCGCGGCCATCCGGCTGCAGGACGTGGCCGAAGTCAACGACGGCGTCGAAAACAGCAACACGCTGGGACTGTTCAACGGCCAGCCCGCCGTCATCGTGCTGGTCACGCGCCAGCCCGACGCCAACGTGATTGCCACCGTCGATGGCGTGCGCGCCCTGCTGCCCGAGCTGCAGGCGCAGTTGCCGCAGGACGTGCAGCTGCAAGTCGCCTCGGACAGCACCAACTCGATCCGCTCCTCACTGCACGAAATTGAGGTCACGCTGTTGATTTCCATCGTGCTGGTGGTACTGGTGGTCAGCGCCTTTTTGCGCAGTGCGCGGGCGACTTTCATTCCGGCGGTGGCGACGGTGGTGTCGCTGCTGGGCACGTTTGGCGTGATGCACCTGCTCGGTTTCAGCCTGAACAATTTGAGCCTGATGGCGCTGACGGTGGCCACCGGCTTTGTCGTCGATGACGCCATCGTCGTGCTGGAAAACACCAGTCGCCACATCGAAGCGGGCATGGACCGCTTCAAGGCCGCGCTGCTGGGCGCGCGCGAAGTCGGCTTTACGGTGCTGGCGATCAGCCTGTCGCTGGTGGCGGTGTTTATTCCGCTGCTGTTCATGGGCGGGCAGACCGGGCGATTGTTCCGCGAATTTGCTGTCACGCTGTCGGCGGCGGTGTTGATTTCGCTGCTGATTTCGCTGACCACCACGCCCATGATGTGCGCCTGGCTACTCAAGCCCAGCCACGATGCGCGAGCGCCGGGCCGCATCGCACGCGGATTTGAAAGCGCTTTCAACCGCCTGCTGCGCGGCTACGCCGTCTGCCTGGACTGGGCGCTGGCCAGCAAGGCGCTGGTGATGCTGGCGCTGCTGGCCGTCATCGGGCTGAATGTTTACCTGTATTTGGCGGTGCCCAAGGGCTTTTTCCCGCAGCAAGACAGCGGCCAGATCCGCAGCGGCATCCGCGCCGACCGCAGCATTTCGTTTCAGGCGATGCAGGGCAAATTGAAAGAGCTGGTCGAGATCATCCGCCGCGACCCGGCGGTCGATACCGTGGTCGGCTTTACCGGCGGCTCGCGCGCCGGTGGCGGCTTCATGTTCATCAACCTGAAACCGGCTGGCCAGCGCACCGAGGCCGCGCTGGCGGTGATTGCCCGGCTGCGCCCGCAACTGGCCCGCGTGACCGGCATCACGCTGTTTCTCAACCCCGTGCAAGACCTGCGCGGCGGCGGGCGCTCCAGCAATTCAACCTACCAGTACACGCTCAAAAGCGACAAGGCCGCCGACCTGAGCCAATGGGCCAAGCGCCTGGCCGATCAGCTCAAACAATCCAAATCGCTGACCGACGTGGACACCGACATAGAAGCCGACGGCGTCGAAACCATGGTCACGGTGGACAAGGAAAGCGCGGCGCGCCTGGGCGTCAGCGCCCGCGACGTGGACAACGCGCTGTACAACGCCTTCGGCCAGCGCCAGGTCGCCACCATTTACAGCGAGCTAAACCAGTACCACGTCATCATGGAAGTGGCGCCGCGTTTCATTCGCAGCCCGCAAGCGCTCAAGGACATTTACGTCCCGGCCAAAAATGCCGCCGCCAGCCCCGGCACCGGCAGCGCGGTGAACCCGGCGCTGCGCGACCCGTCTTCCGGTCAGGCGCTGAGCACTTCGAGCACGACGATGGTGCCGCTGTCGGCGATAGCGCGCTTTAGCGAAAACGCCGCCGCCGCCTCGGTCAGCCACGAAGACAGTGAGCTGTCCACGACGATTTCCTACAACCTCGCCGAAGGCAGCACGCTGGGCGACGCCCGCGCCGCCATTGCGCAGGCTGAAGCGGCCATCGCCCTGCCCGGCAACGTGCGCGGGAGTTTTTCCGGCACGGCGCTAAGCGCGCAGCAGTCGCAGGGCGAGCAGCCGCTGCTCATTTTGGCCGCGCTGGTGGTGATTTACATCGTGCTGGGCATGCTCTACGAAAGCCTGGTGCATCCGCTGACGGTGATTTCCACGCTGCCCTCGGCGGGCGTGGGCGCGCTGCTGGCGCTGCTGGCATTTGGGATGGATTTTTCGATCATCGCGCTGATTGGCGTTTTTCTGCTGATTGGCATCGTCAAGAAAAACGCCATTTTGATCATCGACTTTGCGCTGGACGCCGAACGCGCACGCGGCCTGAGCGCCGTGCAGGCGGTGCGCGAAGCCTGCCTGCTGCGCTTTCGGCCGATTTTGATGACGACGCTGGCGGCCATTTTGGGCGCGCTGCCGCTGGCCATCGGCTTTGGCGAGGGCGCCGAGCTGCGCCGCCCGCTGGGTATCACCATCATCGGCGGCCTGCTGGCCAGCCAGGTGCTGACGCTGCTGAGCACGCCGGTGGTCTATGTGCTGCTGGATAAACTGCGCCGCCGCAACCCCTCCGAGCGCCACCTGAGCCGCCATCCTGACGCGCTGGACGCCTGAATACATAAGCCATGAAACACTTTTCCATGCCCTCTATCGCCCCATTGCGCCGTCCGGCCCTCATCGTGGCGCTGCTGGCGCTGGCCCTAGGCGGCTGCGCCATCGGCCCCGACTACCAGCGCCCGGCCACGCCCGACATCAGCCAGTTCAAGGAAGCGCAAGGCTGGATTCCCGCCGCGCCCGCCGATGCGCTGGAGCGCGGCCCGTGGTGGCAGCTATTTGGCGATCCAGTGCTGAATCAATTGGCCGAGCGCGTGGACGTGTCGAACCAGAACGTCGCCGCCGCCGTCGCGGCCTATGCGCAGGCGCGCGCGCTGGTGCGCGAGCAGCAGGCCTCGCTGTTTCCCTCGGTGACGCTGAACGGGGGTGCCAACCGCGCGCACAGCAGCGCCAGCGGCAACAGCGCCAGCAACTACCAGCTCGGCATCGGCAGCAGCTGGGAGCCCGATGTCTGGGGCCGGCTGGGGCGCGCTGCCGACGGTGCTTCGGCCAGTTTGCAGGCCAGCGCGGCCGATCTGGCCTCGGCCCGGCTGTCGGCGCAGGGCGAGCTGGCGGTCAACTACCTGTCGCTGCGCCAGAGCGATGCACAAAAAGCCCTGCTGGCCAGCACAATTGCGGGTTACCAGCGCACGCTGGACATCGCGCAAAACCGCTACAGCGCGGGCATTGCCGCCAAAACCGACGTGCTGCAAGCCCAAACCCAGCTGGCCAACACCCAGGCCGACGAGGCCGGATTGGCGCGCCAGCGCGCCCAGCTGGAACACGCCATCGCCGTGCTGACCGGCCAGGCACCGGCGCAGTTCACACTGGCGCCCGCCGCCTGGAACCCATCGGTGCCCGATGTGCCGACCGGCCTGCCGTCGGCGCTGCTGCAGCGCCGCCCGGACATTGCCGCCGCCGAGCGCCGCGTGGCGGTGGCGAATGCGCAAATCGGCATCGCCCAAAGCGCCTATTACCCGAGCCTGAGCCTGAGCGCGTCTTACGGATTCGGCGCCAGCCGGGTGGCTGATTTGTTTAGCGCGTCAAGCGGCCTGTGGTCTTTGGGGCTGTCGGCGGCGCAAACGCTGTTCAATGCGGGCGCGACCGGCGCCAAGGTCGAGGGCGCGCAAGCGGCCCATGCGCAGGCGGTGGCGCATTACCGGCAGACGGTGCTGACGGCTTTTCAGGGCGTCGAAGACCAGCTCGCCGCCAGCCGCGTGCTGCAGGCCCAGCAGGACTTGCGCCGTCAGGCGTCGCAGGCCGCCGATCAGGTCGAACAGCAGGTGCTGAATCGCTACCGCAGCGGCCAGGTCAGCTACACCGAAGTCATCACCGCGCAGGCCAGCGCCCTGAACGCCCGCCGCGCGCTGGTGCAAGCGATGGCAGATCGCCAGACCACGGCGGTGGCGCTGATTCAGGCGCTGGGCGGCGGCTGGCAGGCCGAGTGAGCGGCTCTTTGCTGGCGGCAGCGACCGGGGCGACTATGGGGCTGGACTGATGTTTCCAGCCCGGCGTGAGCAGGCGCATGCCGCGCACGCGCTTGACCGCGACCAGAAAATACACCGCCCCGAAAATCGGCCACCAGCGCGCCCCGGCCGCATCCATCCAGGAAAAGCGCTCCAGCCATTGCTGGCTGGAAAACGCCGGGCGGTAGCAGCCAAAGCGCGCCGTCTCGACCTCGAAATCGAGCAGCTTGAGCCAGTCGCGCAGGCGCCAGTAGCCGATGGCCTCGCCAATCAGCGGCGAAAACAGATCTTCGTAGCCAAAGCGGCGGTACAGCGCATCGCGCTCCTGGCGCAAGCCCCACAGGCTCACCGGGTTGAAGCCGCTGATGACCACCCGCCCTTCGGGCACCAGCACCCGCGCCACCTCGCGCAGGGCCGAATGCGGATCGGCGCCCAGCTCCAGCGTGTGCGGCAGCAGCACCAGATCGAGGCTGTTTTCGGCAAAGGGCAAGGCGGCCGGGTCGGTCATCAAGGCCACGGGCCGGGAACTTATTGAATGCCCCTCCCTCTCATCAAGAGAGCCTGCCTGTGCGCCGGTCAGGGCCAGCCACTGGTGCGGCATGCGGTTGGCCTGCAGCGCGTCGAGTTCGGGCAGGCCCAGTTGCAAGGCATGGTAGCCAAAAATATCGCTCACCGCCCGGTCGAACTGGGTTTGCTCCCAGTCCAGCAGGTAAGCGCCCGGCGGCGTTTTGAGCCAGTCCGTCAAACCTATAATTTGCGACTTCATTGAGACCACTGCATGTATTTGATTCCCATCCCTGCTTTTACCGACAATTACCTGTGGTTACTCCATGATGGCACGCACGCCCTCGTGGTTGATCCGGGAGAGGCTGCTCCGGTGCTGCAAGCACTGGCGCAGCACGGGCTGCAATTAACGTCAATTTTAGTCACGCATCACCACGCCGACCACACCGGCGGCGTGGCGGCTCTGCGCGAAGCCACTGGCGCCCAGGTCTATGGCCCAGCCACGGAATCCATCCCCGCGCCGTTTACGCCGCTCAAAGAAGGCGATACGCTGCAGGCGCTCGGCCTGGACTTTCAGGTGCTCGATGTGCCCGGCCACACGGCAGGCCATATTGCGTTTTACGCCCCGGACATGGACGGTGCGCCGCTGCTGTTTTGCGGCGATACGCTGTTTTCCGGCGGCTGCGGGCGGCTGTTTGAAGGCACGCCCGCGCAGATGCTGGCCTCACTTAGCAAGCTCGCCGCCCTGCCCGGCGCCACGCGCGTGTGCTGCGCTCATGAATACACGCTGGCCAACCTGCGCTTTGCCCTGGCCGCCGAGCCCGATAATGCCGACTTGAAGGCTTACCAGGCCCATTGCCAACGCCTGCGCGAGCAAGGCCTGCCGACCCTGCCCGGCAGCATCGCCCAGGAATTGCTCATCAACCCCTTTTTACGCACGCGGCAAGCCAGTCTTGTGGCCGCCGCGTGCCGCCTGGATGCGTCAGCCGATGACGACATCGCCATTTTTGCCGCCCTTCGGCAATGGAAAAACCAGTTCAACTAAATGATGCACCACGCCACCACCGCCTCCCCTTTGCCCTCTGCGGCCTTTACCTGGACACCCCGGCGGCTGTTGCCGCCAGCGCTGTTGCTGCTGGCGGCGCTGCTGACCGGTTGTGCCAGCCAGCCCTTGGGCATGCCCGGCGACCCGGTGCTGACCACCGGTCAAACCACGCCAGCCAATGGCGTCCAAACTTCGCTCAATGGCCAGCTGCAAGCCATCACGCCCGGCAAGATAGGCTCTTACCAGATCGTGCCCACCGAGCCGCCCAAGGAGCTGTGGGAGCGCATCCGCCGGGGTTTTGCCATGCCCGACCTGCAAGGCGATCTGGTCACCGACCGCGAGCAGTGGTATGCCAACCGCCCCGACTACACGCTGCGCATGACCGAGCGCTCCAGCAAATACCTGTTCCACATCGTCGAAGAGCTGGAGCGCCGCCAGATGCCGACCGAGCTGGCGCTGCTGCCCTTCATTGAAAGCGCTTTCAACCCGCAGGCCGTCTCCAGCGCCAAGGCCGCCGGCATGTGGCAGTTCATGCCCGCCACCGGCAAATACTTCTCCCTCAAGCAAAACATGTTCCGCGACGACCGCCGCGACGTGCTGGCCTCAACCCGCGCCGCGCTGGACTACCTGCAAAAGCTCTACGGCATGTTTGGCGACTGGCATCTGGCGCTGGCCGCCTACAACTGGGGCGAAGGCAGCGTCAGCCGCGCCATCGCCAAAAACCAGAAAGCCGGTTTAGGCACCAGCTACGCCGAGCTCAACATGCCGGCCGAAACCCGGCTCTACGTGCCCAAGCTGCAGGCGGTGAAAAACATCATTGCCAACCCCGGCGGTTTCCACACCGAACTACCCTTGATTGAAAACCACCCGTATTTCCAGCAGGTGCAGATCAGCCGGGACATCGACGTGGCCCTGGCCGCGCGCCTGGCCGATGTCAAGCTTGAAGACTTCAAGGCGCTGAACCCTTCGGCCCACCGCCCGGTGATTCTGGCCTCGGGCACGCCGCAGATTTTGCTGCCCTGGGACAATGCGCTCGTGTTCCAGCGCAACTTTGACGCTAATGCGCAGGGGCAATACGCCAGCTGGACCGCCTGGGTGGCGCCGCGCACCATGAAGCCCGCCGAAGCGGCCGAGCAAACCGGCATGGACGAGGCCGAACTGCGCAGCGTCAACAAGATTCCGCCCCACATGCTCATCAAGGCCGGCTCGACCCTGCTGGTGCCGCGCTCCTCGGCCAAGGCGGAAGACGATGTCACCAACCATGTCGCCGACAACGCCCAGGTGTCCCTGGCGCCTGAAATCGTGCTGCAGCGTAAAACCGTCAAGGCGCGCAAAGGCGAGTCAGTCGCCAGCATCGCCAAACGCTACAGCTTGAGCCTCACCAGTGTGGCCGACTGGAACAATGTCAGCGCGGGCTCGGCCTTCAAGCGCGGCTCGTCGGTCGTGCTGTACCTGCCGGTCAGAATGGGGCACGCCCCCCACCAGGCAGTCGAATCCAGCCACGGCAAGGCGGCTAAAGCGGGCAAGGCTGGCAAAGCCGCCAGGCATGAGAGCGCCAGGGCAGCCAAGCACAGCAGTGCCAAAAAAGTGGCCAAAACGAAAAGGCGCTAAAGCTGGAGCCGCCTGGACCGGAAGCGGGCCTTGGCTAGCGCCGGTCCACCAGCGCATGGGCAATCGTGCCCAGATCGACATATTCCAGCTCACTGCCCACCGGCACGCCGCGCGCCAGGCGCGTGACGCGCATGCCCCGGCTTTTCAGCGCCTGGGCAATGACATGCGCGGTGGCCTCGCCTTCGGCGGTGAAATTGGTGGCCAGAATGACTTCCTGCACCTCGCGCCCGGCGGCGGGCAGCAGCTGGCCCTGCTCGTCTTTGGGCGCGACGCGGTCAAACAGTTTTTGTAAACCGATGTCGTGCGGCCCAACGCCGTCGAGCGGGCTGAGCTTGCCCATCAGCACGAAATACAGGCCCTGGTAAGCGCGGGTGCGCTCCAGCGCCGCCTGATCGGCGGGCGTTTCGACGACGCACAGCTTGCTGCGGTCGCGCTGCGTATCGGCGCAGGTGACGCACAGCGCCTGCTCGCTCAAGGTGTTGCACAGCGCGCAGTGGCCTATGCACTGCACGGCATGCGCCAGCGCCTGCGCCATCTGCAGGGCGGCGGGCCGGTCATGCTGCAGCAAATGAAACGCCATGCGCGCGGCCGACTTGACGCCCACGCCCGGCAGTTTGCGCAGCGCCTGGATCAGCGCGTCCAGGGCATTCGAGTCAGCGGCCACGGGTGAATGGACTCAGCGGGCCGGATTTAGAACGGGAACTTCATGCCGCCGGGCAGCGACGGCATTTTGGCGCTCAGGTTGCCCATTTTTTCCTGGCTGACTTCCTCGGCCTTGCGCACGGCGGCATTGAAAGCGGCGGCCACCAGGTCTTCGAGCATGTCTTTGTCTTCGGCCAGCAGGCTGGGATCAATCTCGATGCGCTTGACATCGTGTTTGCAGGTCATCGTGACCTTGACCAGGCCGTTGCCAGCCTCGGCCGTGACTTCGACGAAAGCCAGGTCGTCCTGGGCTTTTTTCACGCTCTCCTGCATGGCTTGCGCCTGCTTCATGAGGCCGGCGAGTTGTCCTTTATTGAACATGGTTTTTCCTTAAAAAAGTGGTTTTAAAAACAGCTGCCGAATCATATCGGCTTGAGGGACGCCCAGCCGGGAGCTTGAGGCTAAGCGGAAAGGGTTTTGATGCTGCCGGGAACAATTCTGGCGCCCCAGTTGCGGATCATGTCCTGAACAAAGGGGTCGTTTTGAACCAGCGCTTCGGCGGCGTTCTGGCGCTCGGTCAGCGCGGCGGCATTGCGCCGGGCCGGGGTGTCGCTGACGGGGCCGATTTCGACGTTCAGCGTCAACGCCGCATCGCCCAGCGCCGCCTGCAGGGCTGCCTGCAATTTGTCGCGGGCCGCTGGCTGGCTGAGGGATTCAATAGCTACCCGCAAAGTCCAGACGCCAGACTCCCGGCTGCACAGCTCGGACTGCAACGCCAGCTGCTGCGCCAAGGCGGCGACAGCGCCCTGATCAATCAAGGCGTTAACGATGCCGCTCCAGGTGTCACCCAGCGACTTGTCGGCCCGATTAGCCAGATTGGCCGGGTTGAGCGAAGGCGCTGGAACCGCAGCGGCAGACGCGCTGAATGGCGCTGGCGCGGCGGGTAACGCTGACGCTTGCAATACCGCTAACGGCGCCGATGGCATGGCTAACGTGGGTGGCTGACGCACGGCGTTCAGCCCGGCCTCTGCGCCTGAATCAAGGCTTGGCCGGGACTGTTGAACCTGCTGTGCAACGAGTGGCGGCTTTTCTGCTGCTGCAGTTGGTACGGCCTGACGGGGTGCCGCCTGGGCCGACTCCGGCGCCGTGCCGGATGGCCTATCGCCGGACGCTGCGAAACTGAAGGTCTGCGACAAAGCCGCACTCTTGGGCATTGGTGCTGACGCTGCAGCGCCGTGACCCGTGCCCGCGCCGCCGCTCAAGGCGGGCGACTCAATCAGCGGCTTTTTTGCAGGCTCGGCGGCGCTCCCCGCTGCGCTGGCCTGCAAAACTGGTGCCACTGCCGAAACTGGCTGCGCCTGCGGCGCCTGCCGCACGGGCGCGGTGCCCGACGGCTTGAAGGCCAGCAGGCGCAGCAGCACCATCGTCAGCGCTGCGTACTCGTCGGGCGCCAGCCCCAGATCGCCGCGCCCGTGCAGGCACAGGCTGTAGAGCAGCTGGGTTTCGTCAAGCGGCATCATCTGCGCCAGCCGGGCGGTTTCAGCGATTTCCGGGTCGCTGTCGTCGTCGCCTGCGCCCATGTCGGGCACGGCTTGCAGCACGGCCATGCGCTGCAGCACGGCGGCCATTTCTTCCAGCGTCGAGGCGGCGCTCAGGCCGTTCAGGCGCAGCGCCTCGGAGGTTTCGACCACCGTGCGGCCATCGCCACGGGCCAGCGCATCGATCAGTCTGAACACATAGCTGCGATCCACGCTGCCCAGCATGCTGCGCACGCTAGCCTCGTCAATGCGGCCCGAGCCGAAGGCAATCGCCTGGTCCGTCAGCGACAGCGCATCGCGCATCGAGCCGCGCGCGGCGCGGGACAGCAGGCGCAGCGCCTGCGGCTCGGCGCTGACGTTTTCCTGGCCCAGCACCTGCACCAGATGCTCCAGCACAGTTTCCGGCGCCATCGGGCGCAGGTTGAACTGCAGGCAGCGTGACAGCACCGTGGGCGGAACCTTTTGCGGGTCGGTTGTAGCGAGCACGAACTTGAGGTACTCGGGCGGCTCTTCCAGCGTCTTGAGCATGGCGTTGAAAGCCGTGTTCGTCAGCATGTGAACCTCGTCAATCATGAAGACCTTGAAGCGCCCGACGACCGGCTTATAGACCGCCTGCTCCAGCAGCGACTGCACTTCATCGACGCCCCGGTTCGAGGCGGCGTCCAGCTCGGTGTAGTCAACGAAGCGCCCGCTGTCGATGTCGCAGCAAGCCTGGCAAACGCCGCAGGGCTCGGCCGTGATGCCGCCCTGCCCGTCAACGCCGGTGCAGTTGAGCGACTTGGCCAAAATCCGCGACACCGTGGTCTTGCCCACGCCGCGCGTGCCGGTGAACAGGTAGGCGTGGTGCAGCCGCCCGGTGCTCAGCGCATTGCCCAGCGCCTGCACCACATGCGACTGGCCCACCATTTCTGAAAAATTGCGGGGACGGTATTTGCGGGCGAGGACGAGGTAGGACATGGCCTCATTCTAATTTGCCGCTCAAGATGGCGCCGCCTGAGTCGCAAGCCCCGTGCGGCAGCCCGCCAGGCTCAATGCGGAAATGCAGCCAGCCGCAGGCGAACGCCGTCCGCCTGCGGCGGCGTGCGCGCCACGTTCATGATCATCGACACCGTCGTGAAGTAACCCACCAGGCTCATCATGTCAATGACGCCCGCTTCGGTGAAGGCGGCCACGGCACGCTCGTAGGTGACGTCCGAAACACCGTGCGTGTACGCCAGCTCGTCACAAAAATCGTAAGCAACTTCCTCATCCGGCGCCATGCCGGTCGGTCGGCCCCCTTCGGCCAGCGCATCCAGCGTCTCTTCGCAGACATCGGCCTTCAGCGCCAGCGGATAATGCAAGCCCCACGCGAACTGCTGGCTCCATTGGCGCGAGACGAGCATGATGACGAATTCACTGATGCGCGGGGCCAGCGCGCTGTTAAAGCGCAGGTATTCGCCCACCTTCTGCAGCCGGTTCATCAGCTCCGGGCTGCGCAGCAGGGCATTGAAGGGGCCGAACACGGCGCCGCGTGGCCCGTCGATCAGCGCCTGCGCGGCGGCTTGTTGCGCCTCGTTCATCGCCTCGGGCGCCAGCGCGGGCATGCGCTCGGGGCCGGGCATGCCGTCGTGGGAATCAGTGGAGGAGTTGGTCATAAAGCTTCCTTGAAAAAAATCAGTCCTGCGGGGGCTTGGGCAGCAGCAGCGCACTGGCGACCAGTAGCACGGCGGCGAGCATCAACCCGGTCGAAAAGCTGCCCCCGCCCGCCGCCGCGCTGACCGTCAGCGGCCCGGCAATCTGCCCAGCTGCGAAAGCCGAGGTCATCGCCGCAATCAGCATCCGGGCGCCGCCTGCGGCGACCCGCCTGGCCTCCTGCAACGCCACCAGCGTGATGACGATGAAGGTGCCGCCCACGCCCAGCGCTGCCGCGAAAATACCGGGCAGCCCCTGCGACCAGAGCGGCAGCACAATTCCAGCAGCCATCACCATGTGGCTAAATTGCCAGACGCGCCGGTTGCCCCAGCGCCGCACCAGCGCAGCGACCATCAGCGCGGACAGCGCCGCCGCCATGCCGAACACCGGCCACGACCAGGCGAAGGCGGCCGAGCCCTGCAGGGCGTTCCTGGCCATCACCGGCAAAAAAGTGGCCGGAATGATGTAGCCAAAGCCGAACACCCCGTAGCACAGCACCAGCCGCAGCGCGTCGGCATTCCAGACGAGCGCGGCGGGCGCGGGCGCACTGGCCGTGGTGCGGGCCGCTTCGCCGTCATGGTGCGCAAAGAAGCGCCAGACCAGCGCCGTCACGCCCAGGGCCAGCAGCCCGAGCGCGGTCCAGGCGCGCGCAGAACCGCCCTGCCACTGCGTCAGCACTATGCACAGCAGGCCAGCGGCGGCAATGCCGCAGCCCACGCCGGCAAACACCAGGCTGTTCAAGAACGGCCGCTGGTAAACGGCCAGCGCGTCCATGCACCAAGCCGAGACCGAAATCAGCACCCAGGCGCTGGCCACGCCGGCCAGCAACCGCAAAGCCAGCCACAGCGCAAAGGAATCGACGCGGCCCATCGCCAGCGTCGCCAGGCCAATGACGACCAGCCCGGTGCGTATGGCCCGCTCCGGGCGCACCGGCAGCAGCATCGCGCTCAGTGCGCCCAGCAGGTAGCCCAGGTAGTTGGCTGAGGCCAGCCAGCCGCCCGAGGCCAGACTCAGGCCGGTGTCCTGCAGCATCATCGGCAGCACCGGCGTGAAGGCAAAGCGCCCTATGCCCATCGCCACCGCCAGCGCGGCAGCGCCCGCCAGCGCCTTGGCCAGTGCGGATGCGGGCTGGCGCGGGCGGCACTCCACGATCAATGCAGCATGGTTTTTCATGGGGCGAATTTAGCCCTCTCTTGCTATGATGAAAAGTGAATAATAAAGACAGGCTATTCTCAAAATGAGAAATATGGATCTCGATGCGCTGCAGATTTTCCAGGCAGTGGTGGACTGCGGCGGCATCAGCAAGGCTGCCGCTCACCTGCACCGGGTGCCCTCAAACATCACTACCCGCGTCAAAAACCTCGAAGCCCAGCTGGGCGTGGCGCTGTTTCAGCGCCAGGGCGGCAGGCTGGCGCTGTCGGCCGAAGGGCGGGTCCTGCTGGGCTATGCACAGCGCCTGCTGCAGCTCTCGGCCGAGGCCACGCTGGCGCTGCGCAGCGGCACGCCGCGCGGCACCCTGCGTCTGGGCACGATGGAAAGCACGGCAGCGGCGCGTCTGCCGCCCCTGCTGTCGCGCTACCACCGTCATTTCCCCGAGGTCAATATCGAGCTGGTGACAGGCACTTCGGGCGCGCTGCTGGGCAAGCTGCGCAATTTTGAGATTGACGCGGCCTTCGTCGCCGAAAACTTCCTGCCGGGCGGACTGGATATGCAGCCCGCCTTTGCCGAGGAGCTGATGCTGATCAGCGCCACAGACACGCCGCCCATCAGGACGCCGCAGGACGCGCAGCACCGCACCGTGATCGCCTTCAGCGCGGGCTGCAGCTACCGCCGCATACTGCAAGAGTGGCTGGGCTCGGGGGCCGTGCAGCCCGAGCGCGTGCTCGAACTCGGCTCCTGCCATGCCATCGTGGCCTGCGTCGCGGCGGGCACGGGCATCGCCATCATGCCGCGCTCGGTGCTGGAGGTGGTGCAGGCGCAGCAGGCGCTGGCCGTGTTTGCGCTGCCGCCGCAGGTGGCGCACAGCACAACCTGCCTGGTGTGGCGCACCGGCCACGCCTCGGTGGCACTTGAGGCCCTGCGCGGCGAACTGGCACCGCTGGCCGCCGGGGAAACGGCGCGCCTACGCCAAACAGCATTTCCGCTTTGACTACAGCCAGCCTTTAAATCTGCCATCCGGCTCCAAGCTCATAGCCAATCCCCCCTATAATCTAAAGTGACGAGCCTTCCCGCATGGTAAAGCGGCCAACCGGGTCAGATGGGGAACCAAGCAGCCCTAACCGTGGAGCCAGTGCCGGGGTCAAGGCTCGTCACCTAATTCAGATAGTTCAATCAACTGCAACGCTGGCGGCTGCAGAATTCCACAGACCCGTTCCGGCAGACTTGAAAGTCGGAAACATGCGTTTTTTCTCCCTCTCTCTTCTTGCGCGCGGCCTCTCAAGCTGCACCCTGGCGCTGGCCACTGCGGGCGCGCTGCACGCGGCCCCGCTGGAAGTGACCCCGCTCGTCCAGGCCGCCGCACCCGGCAAGACGCCAACCGTCCGGCGCTTTCCCTTCGTGACCAGTGTGGATGGCCGTGGCGCTGCGCGCATCAACAACTTGCTGTTTATCGAGAGCTTTGAAGTACCCGCGCCCGTGCATGCCAGCTACGGCCTGCGCGAAGTCAGCGAAGAAGTCTGGCAGCGCCAGCCCGAGATCGATTTTCAGGTCCAGCGCAACGACGCGCGCATTTTCTCGCTGACGCTCTCGGCCGAAGGCTGCGGCGCCTATTGCGAAGGCTACACCACGCCTTACGCGTTCGACGCGGCCAGCGGACGCCATCTAAGCCTCGAAGACCTCTTCACACCCGCTGGCCGGGCCGCGCTGGGCGGCCAGCTCAAGAGCGCCAACCTGGCGGCCATCCAGTCAGAGATTCGCCGCCTGCAGAACGAGGACGCAGGCGCACGCCGCCGCAAACAGCCCCCGTCCCAAGACCGCACCGCCGCCCTCAAGATGTACGCCGAATGCGCCCAGTTCCGCCAGTCGCCCGACTACGGCGCAGTGCAGGGCAAGCTGCAGATTCAGCCCCAGGCGCTGGTCTTGTCGATGGAGCGCTGCAGCAACCATGCCCTGCGGGCGCTGGACGATCTGGGCGAGTTCAGCCTGCGCTTTTCGCCGGACCAGCTCAAACCCTGGCTGAGCGACTATGGCCGCGCCCTGCTGCTGGGCGAGACGCCCGGCACGGCTGCGCCCACGACCCCCTGGGGACAGGTGCTGCACGGCAAAATCAGCGCCAATATGCTGGTGACGTTTTATCTCGGCGCGCTCAGCCCGGACGGCACGCTGAGCGGCAGCTATTTTTATGACCGCTACCGCAAGCCAATTGCGCTGTCCGGGCGCTTTGAAGCGGGCACCCTGACGCTGACCGAAGCCGACAGCAAGGAAACGCCGCCGCCGCGCCTGGTGCTGACCCCGCAGGGCGAGGGACTGCGCGGCCATTGGGAAGGCGCCAGCACGCTGGACATCGCGCTCGAACCCTGAAAATTAGCGGCTCACCTCCTCGACCGCCTGCGTGGTCTGCAGCGCATGCAGGGCAATCTGGGCCGTCATCAGGGCCAGCGAGGCCAGCGGGTAGGTTCCGCTGATGATGCCCTTGTAAGCCACTTCAGCCGCAACAGCATCCTGGCCCAAGCCTTCGACGGCGGCGACTATGCATTCCTCCACGCTGTCCAGCCCGGCATCGCCGTACAGCGCCTCGCCTTCGTTGCTGACCCGGTACTCGAACTGGTCATGCTCAATAGGGTCGATGTTAAAACGCACGATCATGGCTACTCTCTTTTCTTCAAAAACACGCTAAGGAAGCGGGGAATTTAACCCACCGCACCCGCCGCCAGCCGGTGAATCTTCAGCATCGGTTCCGCCACCGCCCCGGATGCCAGCCCCAGCAAATGCTGGTGGTGCGTAAAAACCATCACCTGCGCCTGCGCGGCGAATTTTTCCAGCGCGAAAAACATGGCTGCCGCCCGCTCGTCATCGGCGGTCATGAACACGTCGTCGAGCACCAGCGGCATCATGCGATCCGGCTGGCGCTGCAGTTCCAGCGCGGCCAGCCGCAGCGACAGATACAGCTGGTCCGCCGTGCCTTCGCTCAGTGCCGCCACTTCCATCGCCTTGCCCTGCGCGCTCTGGGCCAGCAGCACCGGGGCATCGTTGTCCTCATCGACTTGCAGCCGGACAAAGCGCCCGCCGGTCATCAGCCGAAAATACTCGCCCGCCAGCGCCACCACCGGGCCTTGCGCCTTTTCCCGGTGGCGCTTCAAGGCTTCGGCGAGCAGCGCCTGCGCCAGCTTGAGCTGCGCCCACGGACGCACGCCGGCGCGGTAGCGGGCAATCGCCGCTTCCATTTCTTCTCGGGCCTGGGCGGCTTCGTCGGAGGTGTCCACCTTGGCCAGTTCAACCTGGGCGCTGTGTTCGGCGGCGATGGCGGCTTTTTCGTCGGCGTCCAGCCGCGCAATGGCGTCTGCGCAGGCCTGCTTTTCGCCGTCAATGGCCACGCTGTCCAGACCGGCAAGTTCGGCGCGCAGCGCGTCGGCGTCTTTGGCCGAGGTTCTGGCCAGCTGCTGCTGCAAATCAGCCAGCCGGGCAGCTGCCGTGCGCCGCTGCTCGGCGCGGGTTTCGGCGTCCTGCAGCGCGTCGGCGCTGTCGGCGTCGGCCTGCGCCACCAGTTGCGCCAGCGTCTGCGCGGCGTTTTGCAGATCGGCCTGCGCGTGTTGCTGGCGCCGAAGCTCGTCGGCTTCGCTGCGCTCGGCGGCGGTTTTTAACTGCACCGCCTCGCGGGTTTTATCCAGCCGCAGGGCCAGTGCGTCCAGCCAGGCGGACGGGTGTTCCCAGACCGGCTCCTGCACTAGCTGGCCCAGCGCGCTGGCCTCGCCCAAGGCGGCGTCTTCGCCATCCTGCAGCGCCTTGAGCTGGCGCAGGTGCTCGACATGGCGCTGGTAGTCCTGCACCCAGCGCTGCAGCTCGGCCAGCCGCGCCTTGAGGGTTTCGGCTGCCGCGCCCTGGCCCAGATACAGCAACAGGGCCTTGTCGTCGAGCGCGCTCTGGCAGCCCTGGCGCAGCGCCGTGAGTTCAACCACGCTGGCCTGGGCGGCCTCGATGTCCTGCGCCAGAGCGGCCATGTCGCTGGCGCGCTGCGTGATGGCGGCCTGCTGCGCCAACAGGCGCCGGTCGGCCTCGGCGCCCAGCGCGATCAAGGCGGGCAAAGGCGCGTCACCGTCTGGCGGGGCCAGCCCCAGCGCGCCGAGGGCCGCCAGCAGGCGCTGCGTGGCGGCGCTGATGTGCTGATGCAGCCCGGCATGCGCCTGCGCGGCGACAGTCAGGCGCTCGTGGCATTCCTGCGCGCTCTTGCGCCGCGCCTGCCATTCGCGCACCAGCGCCGCCGTGCCTGACGCAAGCGCCAGCCGCGCCAGCGTGTGCCGCCAGTTGTCATCGAGCGCGGCCAGCGCCTGCGCTTGCTCGCTGCGGGTTTGTTGCAGCTCGGCCAGCGACTGCGTCATCTCGGCGATACGCTGCTCGCATTCGGCCACTTCAGCGGCCCGCGCCGCGCCTTCGCGCAGCAAATCGGCCTGCCGATCCGCCTGCACCTGCGCGCGCTCAAAGGCGCTCGGCAAGTCGCCGGGCAATGTTTCTGGACGGTGACAGGACTGGTTCGACGCCGCTTGCGCTGCCTGCACGACTTGGCCCGGCACGTCGATTAACGCGCTGCGCAGCCCCTGCCAGAGCAACTCGCGCAACTCTCTGGCCTGGCGCAAGGTTTCGGCGGTGACGACTTCTCCGGTGGCCGACAGGCTTTTGTGCCGCCGCTGCTGCACGGCCAGATCCGCCTGCCAGTTCTCTGATTTACTTTTGCTCAAAGCGCTCTGCTGCATCAGATCACGCTGCGCCTGCTCGTAAGCATCAATTTCAGCCGCTGCCAGCCAACGCGAGGCCGTCAGCGCCTCGGGCGAATCCAGCCCCAGATCGAGCAGCGCCTGCGTGAGCTGGCGCTCCTCGGCGCTGAGCGCGGCCTGCAAAGCAGCCAGCCGCTGCGGCGCGTCGCCCAGCAGTTGCGCCTGACTCAGCGCCAGCGACAGCGCCTGCTGCAAGGGCAGCGCAGGTGCGTCCAGCAGCTCGCGCTGGTGCTGGGCCAGCTTGCGCTGCGCCGTGTCCAGCCGCTCTTGGGCATGTTCAAGCGCCTGCGTCAGGCGCTTGAGTTCATCGAGCAGGCGCGCCAGTTCGGCCTGATCCGCCGCCGAAGGGGCGCGCTGGAAAAACGCTTGCAGACTGTCCGGGCGCTGGCCGCTGCCCATGATTTGCGCCGCCTGCAGCAGCAGCTGGCTCCCTTCCGAATCACTTTCGGCCTGCAGCTGGAGGCGCTCGCCGCGCCCGTGCCGGGCCAGCGCCAGATCAGCCACCAGCCGGTCAATCGCGGGCGCGTGCGTCAGCAGCAGCGGCTCGATGTGCAGCGCCTGCAAGTCGGCGCGGCAGCCGGCCAGCGCGGTGTCGGCCTCGGCCAGCGCCTTGCGCGCCTGGGCCTGCTGCTGCAGCGCGGCCAGACGCTGTTCGCGAGCGTCTTCGGGCAGCGCCACATGGTTTTCAACCTGCGCCCAGAGCTGCTCGTTCAGCGCCAGTTGTTGCAGCAGCGGCTCGACAGCGCGCAGCTCGGCCAGCTCGGCCTGACGGCGCCGCTGCCCGGCCAATTCGGCCCTGACTGCGGCCAGATGCAGCTCGGCGGCCTCGTGCGCGCCCTTGAGTGCTTTCCAGTGATCTGGCTTGGTCACGGCCAGCTTGTAGCGATGTTTGGCCTCGTCGAGCTGGCGCAGCGCGTCGTTCAGAATCGGCGCCTTGCTGCGCGTGTTGAAATATTTTTTGGCGTCCGCCTCCAGCGTTTGCAGCATCTGCTTGATACCCGCCGAGCCGGTGCTGGCCTCGAACAGCGCCGCGCCCAGCTCGCCCTCGCCCTGAATCAAGAGCTGCCCGCCCTTGCGCAAGTGCTGGGAATTGAGGCCGTACATGGTCTCGAACTGCTCGCGCGCCACGCCGCCGGTGAGCGCCAGCAGCACCTCGGGCGAAACCACGCCGCCGGGCAGCGCCGCGCCGCTGGCCGGGTCGGCGCCGGTTAGCGTGTCGTGGTTGCCCTTGCGCCGGCTCAAGCCGACGGCGCGGCCCGCCACGTCTTCAAAGCAGCCGGCCACGCGCATCTCCTTGAATTCATGAACAAAGTTGTCTTTACTGCGCGGATGGATGCCGTAGCGCAAATCCGTGATGGCCCGCAGCGCCGAGGACTTGCCCGCCTCGTTTGGCCCGTAAATCAAATGCAGGTTGGCCGGCCCGGAAAAGTCCAGCGCCGTTTCAGTGAAGGGGCCGAAGGCTTTTAAAAACAGGGTGCGGATTTTCATACTTTTTCCTCGCTGACATTGAGGCGCGCCAACAAGGTGGCTTCTGCATCTTTCAACAGCGCCAGCAGCGCGGCCGGGTCGTCGAGTCGTGGAATGTCGCCATCGGACAGGTCGTGGGCCAGCGCCTCCTTCACCTCAGCGGGCAGCTTGCCCAGAACCTCTTTCAGCGTCTCGGTGCAAAATTTCTCCAGCGCCGTGCCATCGCCCGACAGCTCATCAACACTGCGCACAAGCTCACCCAGCGCGTCGCCGCCTTGCCCTATGCGCGCCCGGTCCAGCGGCGAGCGCAGGCTGAGTTTTGTTTGCTCAATCCAGACATCAGCACCTGAAAATTCCTGGGCTGCTGCCTGCACCGCCGCCTCCAACGTGCCCGGCTGGCTGGCTTCTAGCGCGTGCAGCAGCGTTTGCCCGGTCAGCACAACGCGCATTGCGTGCAGCGCCTCGCCCGCGTCTGCCCCGGCGACGGCGGACTGCAGCGCCTGCAACACCTGCGGGCGCACATCGTCGAGCTGCTGAACCGGTTCCAAATCAACCGTGACTTGATGCCAGCGCACGACATCCAGCGACACAAAACGCGCCGTGATTGTCGCGCCGTCCACCGTTACCAGCTCGCAGCCTTTCGCGCCGGTTTCACGGGCATGGCGGCCCTGCAGATTGCCCGGAAACACCACGCGGGGCGCTGCTTCGCACGCAATCTGCCGTGCGTGAATATGGCCCAGCGCCCAATAGTCGTAGTTCTTGCTTTTGAGGTTGGCCAGCGTTGTTGGCGCGTAAGTGTCGTGGCCAGGTACGCCGGTCAGGCTCGTGTGCAGCAGGCCGATGTTGAAGCAGCCGGACACCGCAGCCGGGTAGCCTGGAACAAGGTCTTCAGACACTTCGCGGTTCGGGAAGCTATGACCGTGAATCGCCACCTTCAGCACCGGTAAATGCACGGTTTCGGCGGTTCGGCTTGAAAACACTTTGACGTTGTCGGGCCACGGAATTCGCCGGGTCATCAAACTCTGCGCATCGTGATTGCCCTGCACGATGAAAACCAGAATTCCTGCATTTTTCAGCTTTACAAGCTGCGCGTTAACGAACAAGCCAGTGTGGAAATCCTGCCAGTCCCGGTCATACAAGTCGCCAGCGATCAGCACGAAATCGACTTTTTCGTCAATTGCCAGAGCTACTAGCCGCTCTAAAGCCCGGCGGGTGGCGCCGCGCAACTTCTCCAGCGGCGCACCCGCGTAGCGGCTCAGGCCACGCAATGGGCTGTCAATATGCAAGTCAGCAGCGTGAATGAATCGCATGCGTCTGTTTCTCCATTATCTTTTTCTGAGCTGCCTATCCGGCAGTGAACGGCCGCGCCCATCTGGAAGTCAGCCTCGTGCTTTTCTAAGCTGCCTATCCGACAGTGAACATCAACGCGCTGGAGATTGGGCTTTTCAATCTCTTTCTAAGCTGCCTATCCGACAGTGAACAAGATCATAAACCACGCAAGTGCTTGTAAGACAAGCATATTTCCGGGAAAAAGCCGTGCCGACCCAAAAAATCGGGTGGCACGCAAGTCATTGATTTTTAAAGAACAGTTCCAGACCCGCGAAAAAAGGGTCAGAACCAGGGGATTGTCGCGCCTTGGCTTAATCCGTATGCGTTGAAGCCGCCAGCCGCTGCGCCGAGATGCAGCGGGCCGTGCTCGATGAACAGCATAAAAGACGGTTTTGAGGCCAGAGGGGCTGAAGTCGTTCATGAGGAAATTAATCAAGGGCAAAAACAAGAACCAGGACAGGAATAACGCATCTTATGGACTGATGCGACGCAGCCGCTGGCCATCGCAGTCAGCGGGCGCAGGTGGTTGGACAATAGCGGCAAAGTGCGCGCAACAAAGCACAAAAGAAGGACGCTTGCTGGCACATGACGCATGGCCCGCGCTGCAAATGCATACATCTTGCATACACCTTGACCGCCCCGGCGCCGCTACGATTGAGGCATGTGCAGCCACTACCAAGCCCTGAGCGATCACGCCCGCTACCGGCACTATTTCGGCGTCGAGCCGCCCGATGACCTGGGTAAATTCGATGTCTGGCCGGGGTACAGGGCCAGCTTCATCCGCCGCCCGCCCGAAGCCGATAGGGCCGATACCGGCGACGAAGCCGTTCCCGGGCGCGAAGCCCTCCCTGGCCAGTTCGGCCTGGTGCCGCACTGGGCGACGGACCTGTCGATTGCCCGGCGCACCTACAACGCGCGCAGCGAGACGGTGGCCAGTAAACCGAGTTTTCGCGAGGCTTGGCGCCACGGCCAGCGCTGCATCATTCCGGCCGAGGCTTTTTATGAACCCGACTGGCGCAGCGGCAAGGCGGTGCCCACGCGCATTAGCGCCGCCGACGGCGCGCCGCTGGGCATTGCCGGGCTGTGGTCTTGGTGGAAATCGCCTCAGGGCAACGTGCTGCACAGCTACACCCTGCTGACGATCAATGCCGATGAGCATGGGTTGATGAAGCATTTTCACAAGCCCACGGATGAAAAGCGCATGGTGGTAATCCTGCCGCAGGCGCTTTATCAGGACTGGCTGACACCCTCCACGCCCGAAGCGGCGCACTTCATGCGGCCCTACCCGACCGGTCAGCTGACTGCCGTGGCGGAACCCGGCAAACCGGGCAGCAGGCCTTAAACCGGGCAGCCCCAGCATCTTTGTCCAGCGGCAACTGGCCGCATTTGTGCTGACTGCGGCGGAGCGCCGTTTGTTCAGCCGGGAAAATGCCCCGCCAGCGCAGCAGCTTTCCGCTCACTCAGGTGATATGCGCTCCCTCGGCCAGGAAGAAGGCGCGCAGCTGCTGACCGTGACGCCTTTCAAGGACGAGGCTAAAGCGCTGGAAATCGCCAACGACACGCCTTACCGCTTGGGCGCTGGCGTGTGGACCACACTGCTACCATGCTTACCCGGCGCATGCCACTTGCGGCGGCTACAAGGACCACTACCAGCAGACCAAGAACGTGCGGGTCAGCTACAGCCCGAACGCGCTGGGTTTTTTCTAAAAGTGCCCACCAGGAGGAATTTGATGGTTGAACGAGTGATTGCCACCGAAACGGCGCTGGCGCTGATTGAGCGTCTAAAGGCCCAACACGGCGCGCAGCTGATGTTTTTTCAGTCCGGCGGCTGCTGCGACGGCAGCGCGCCGATGTGTTACCTGATCGGCGAGCTGACGGTCAGCCGCTACGACCTGCGGCTCGGCAGCATTGGCGGCTGCGAATTTTTCATCAGCCAGTCGCAGTACGACTACTGGCAAAACACCCAGCTCATCATCGACGTGACCGAAGGCCACGGCAGCACCTTCTCGCTTGAAGGGCCGCAAGGCGTATGCTTCCTGACGCGCTCAAGGCTGTTCAGCGATGACGAGCGCGCGGCGCTGGCGCCTGTCAGCCCAGGGCCAGGGTAGCGGCTCTGTACAGAGCCTGGCGCTCTGTGTATCCGTTGAGCCCGCCATTGATTTTGAGCGTAATGTTCCTGAAATCGCCAATGTCAGCCAGTGCATTGAGGTTGTAGCTGTACCAATACCAGGCGGCCGACAGGGCGGCCATGTCGGCCTTTTCCAGCTCCTCCGGGAAGGCCTCAAAGTCGGGCACGCTCATTAAAAACTGCTGCAGCCCGTCGCGGGTGGCGCAGTAGTTGGCCCGTCCGGTGGTCTGGATGAGGCCCCGGCCCATGTAGCGCTTGCCATCGCCGGGCTGGGTGTTGCCCAGATTGAGGCGGCCTTCATAGCCGCGCTGCGCCGGTGTCGGGCCCCATAGCTCGCGCACATACACCAGATGGCCGGACTCATGGCCGATTTGCGCCAGAAATGCGGCCAGCCGCTTGGGCGTGTCAATCGAAAACAGGACGCAGGCGAGGTTCAGATGCGGCTGCCAGAGTGCGGCGCGCGTGGCCGTGGCGCCGGTGCCGGCCTGGATTTGCTGGGCGGTCAGGCTCATGGGAATAGTCTTTCTTTGGCTGAAGAGGTAGGTTGGCAAGAGGGCACACAATCGCCAGGACAAGGCGGCTGGCTAGCACAGCTCGACCGTGCGCAGGCCAAGGGCAGCCTCATTCTATTGCCGATTGTGCAGGGCCACCGGCGTGCGTCAGAAGGTGCCGCCGGGTCAATCCGGCACAAAGCGGCTGGTAAAGCGCAGCTCGTCGTCTTCCCGCTCCAGCGTGACCAGCTGGCCCATCTTGCCGTCGCTCAGGCGGCAGGCGGCAAACAGGCTGTAGGCGCCGTTGAAGTCGTAAGCCTCCAGGTCAATCAGCATGTAGGGGTAAGGCACAAACACCTGGTGCGCAAAAACCGTGCGCTGGCGGTTGCGCGGAGACGGGTAGAGCTGGTAGTCGTCGGTGGTGATGCTTTTGGCAGTGGCCATAGGGGAGATGTTTGTCCATAGTCAGGCTCCAGCACGACGCTGTAAGCTCTGGCCCTATTTTCACGTATGAAAGCCCCCTGATGACCGAGCGCCATTTAACCCCCGGCAAAGACGAAATTGCCCTGCTCGAACCCTTCGAGCGTCTCGGACTGAGCCAGATCGAGGTGATTTCAAGCGCCCGGCAGGCGGTCAGCGCGCTGCAGGCGCTGGCAGGGGCCACGACTCTGGGATTCGACACCGAATCGAAACCCACTTTTGCCCGCAACGAAGCCTCCAGCGGGCCGCACATCGTGCAACTGTCCACGCTGGACAAGGCTTATATTTTCCAGCTCGAAGACGCCGACTGCCGCCAAGCTGTGGGTCAATTGCTGGAGGCGCCCGGCCTCATCAAGGCGGGCTTTGGTCTGGGCGATGACCGCCGCCGCATCATTGACAAGCTGGGGGTGGATTTGCAGGGGGTGCTGGACCTGAACCACGTCTTCAGGGAACGCGGCTACCGCAAGGACATGGGCGTGCGCGGCGCGGTGGCCGTGCTGTTCAACCGGCGCTTCATCAAGTCGCGCAAGGCGACGACCTCGAACTGGGCCAATGTCCGCCTGTCGGAGGGGCAGATCCTCTACGCCGCCAACGACGCCTATGCGGCGCTGCGGGTCTATCAGGCGCTGGGCCTGTAGGGCTCAGAGCAGGCTTTACAAAAAAAGCATTCCAGGTTTGCCAAACTGACACCCGGGCCGGACATCATCAAACCTCATCAATCACCGGAGTGCTTCCATGAAATCCACCGCCCTTGTTTGCGCCCTTGTCGCAGCCGCCCTGGGAATGTCCTCCCTGTCCTTTGCGCAAGAGCATGAGCGCCGTGGCTCGAGCCATGAATCATCGCGCAGCGAACAGCGCAGCACCGAGACACAAAATAGAGGAAACAGCGGCTTTGACCCGCGCAACGCGCATCCACAAGAGCGGAGCGCCGCACGGCAAGATGACCAGAATAACCAGTCCCACGCACACGCGGGCAACCACGCGCGCGATGAGCCGCAATTGAACGCACATGGCCAGCAATTCCATCGCGGCAACCGCATCCCGCAGGAATACCGCAATCGCCAATATGTGGTGGATGACTGGCGAACTCATCGCCTGAGCACGCCGCCCCGGGGGCACCAGTGGATTCAGGTGGGAGCGGACTACGTGCTGGTCGCCATTGCGACCGGCATCATTGCGCAGCTGGTGCTGAGCCAGTAAGAATCAGTGCAGATGCCGGGGCTTGCGCCCGCCGCCGTGGCCTGAGCCTCCGGGCGAGCCGCCCTGCCCGCGAGGCGGCCGGCCCAGCTGCATCGAATTGGCCAAGTCGTTGAAGCGGCGCTCGAACAGCTGGTCCACCGCCTCCACCACGCCCCCCAGTTCGGAGGCGTCAAAATGGCGCTCCATCAGGCCAATCATGTCCTGCACCAGCAAGTCGCGCTGGACCTGCATGATGGCCGCTGGCGTCGGGCCGACAAAATAAATGGCGAAGTCGTCGCGCGCATCTTCCTCGTCATCGGCGTCGCCGTCTTCCTCGTCAAAATCGGCGTCGTAAAACGTCACTTCAATCGGCGCGCCGATTTCGGCCAGCTCGTTCAGGCCCATGCACAGCTCATCGAGCGACTGGCGAAAATCATCATCGCCCGGCACGGTCCAGCACATCTGCAGCAGATGCTTGTCGGCATCGAACTTGATGCCGGGCTCTTCCTCGTAGGCACTGGCAGCGGCTGCCGCCAGCGATTTGGCGCCTGCATAAGTCCACAAAGGCTTCAAAGCCTCCTGCAGCTGGGCAAAGTTGACATCGGCACGCAAAGGCACTTCGCCGTGGACGTGAATTTCAAAAGGGGTGTTGTAGCGAGACATGGATTTATCTTACCCAGTTTAGGGAGAGCGGGGGCGGCAAAGCACCACCAAAATACGGCTTTTGCGCCTGAAAAACAGGGGCGTCAAAGCATTAATGAGGGCCGCCCGCGTCTGTTGCGGGCCTGGCACAGGCAGGCAACCATTGTGCCACCCTCTTTGGCTGCTAGGCGGGGCACAATGGCCAGGCCGCCCGCAGCCAACGCAGCCCCGCTTGCCGGGGACACGCCAAAGTCCTACAGACGGCCCCTGCAAACCGTTTTCAAATCAGCATCATGACGCCTGTTGCCCACACCCGCCCGACCAACTCTAGCAGTTTTGCCGCTGCCGCGCCCCGCTTCATCCACCAGTGGAACGGCGCTTTACTCACCCCGGCGCGCAGCGCCGACCGCGAGCTGGCCGAGGGGCTGACAGCGGACGCAGCCCGCGTGGCGCCGAAGTTTTTTTACAACGTCATCGGCTCGCGGCTGTTTGAAGCCATCACCGGGCTTGAGGAGTACTACCCGAGCCGCACCGAAGCGGGCATTTTTGAAGCCGCCCAGAGCGACATGGCTCAAGTGCTGCGCGATGCCGGTCTGGAACGCCCATGCCTGATTGACCTGGGCGCGGGCAACTGCGCCAAGGCCGCGCGCCTGATTCCGCACCTGCAGCCGTGCCAGTATGTGCCGGTGGATATTTCCGTGGATTTTTTAAAGGACGCCGCCGCGCAGGTGCAGCAGCGCTTTCCGGCGCTCGACATCGTCGGCGTGGGCCTGGATTTTTCAGCCGGATTGGCCCTGCCCGACGCGGTTCAGCCGCATGACCGGGTGTTTTTCTACCCCGGCTCCAGCCTGGGCAATTTCCAGCCCGAAGAGGCGCTGGCGTTTTTGCGGCTTATCGCCAGCCCCGCGCAGGGGCAGGCGCGCGGCCTGCTGCTGGGCATTGACCTGGTCAAGGACAGCGCCACGCTCGAAGCGGCCTATGACGACGCGCTGGGCGTGACAGCGGCCTTCAACAAAAACCTGCTGCGCAACGTCAACGCGCTGCTCGGCGCCGATTTCGAGCCCAGCCAATGGCGCCATGTGGCCCTGTTCAACGCAGTCGAGTCGCGCATTGAGATGCACCTGGAAGCCGTGCGCGATGTGACGGTGCGCTGGCCCGGCCAAGCGCGGCGCTTTCTGGCGGGCGAGCGCATCCACACCGAAAGCTCTTACAAGTACACGCCGGACAGCATGACTGCCCTGCTACTGCAGGCCGGTTTCCGCCAGATCCGGCACTGGAGCGACCCGAAAGGCTGGTTTGCCGTGTTCTGGGCTGCTGTTTAAAGCGCCTGATTCAAGCGACCACTCAGGCGCGCTCGGCGACCCAGGCCTGCACCGATTTGAGCGCCGCGTCCAGATGCGTCGCATCGGTGCCGCCCGCCATCGCCATGTCGGCCTTGCCGCCGCCCTTGCCGCCGACCTGACCGGCGACAAAGTTCACCAGCTCACCCGCCTTGAGTTTGCCGGTGCTGTCGCTGGTCACGCCAGCGGCGATCTGCACCTTGGCGCCATCGACGGCGGCCAGCACGATAACGGCCGTTTTCAGCTTGTCCTTGAGTTTGTCCATGGTCTCGCGCAGCGTCTTGGCATCCGCCCCTTCGAGCCGGGCGGCCAGCACCTTCAGGCCGTTGACATCGACGGCTTGCAACATCAACTCATCGCCTTGCGACGAGGCCAGCTTGCCCTTGAGCGCGGCGACTTCCTTTTCCAGCGATTTCATCTGGTCGAGTACCTGCGCAATCCGGCCTTGCAGCTCGGACGGACTGGACTTCAGGCTACAGGCGGCCGCCTGCACGGTGCTTTCCAGCGACTGCAAATACGCCAGCGCATTCTGGCCAGTGACGGCTTCAACCCGGCGCACGCCCGAGGCCACACCGCTTTCGGCAACGATCTTGAACAGGCCGATGTCGCCCGTGGCTTTGACGTGGACGCCGCCGCACAGCTCGCGGCTGGAGCCGATGTCGAGCACGCGCACGGTTTCGCCGTATTTTTCGCCGAACAGCATCATCGCGCCGGTTTTCTGCGCCGATTCGATGTCCATCACGCGGGCCTGCGCGGCGGCGTTGGCCAGGATTTCGGCGTTCACGCGGGCTTCAACCTCGCGGATTTGCGCGTCGGTCATGGGCGCGTTGTGCGCAAAGTCAAAGCGGGTGCGCTCAGCGTTGACCAGCGAGCCCTTTTGCTGGACGTGGCCGCCCAGCACTTCGCGCAGCGCTTTGTGCATCAGGTGCGTGGCGCTGTGGTTGCGCACGGTGGCGGCGCGCACGGCTGGGTTGACCTGAGCGCTGACATGGTCGCCCACGTTGAGCGTGCCCTGGGCCAGCACGCCGTGGTGGCCGTACACGTCGGCCTTGATCTTGAGCGTGTCGCTCACTTCGAACGTGGCCGAGCCGCTGATGAGTTCACCTTCGTCGCCCGCCTGGCCGCCGCTTTCGGCGTAGAACGGGGTCGTGTCGAGCACAACCACGCCGTTTTGACCGGCCTTCAGAGCCGCCACGCTGACGCCATCGGCGTAGAGGGCGACGATCTTGGCGGTTTTTTCTTCCAGATGCTCATAGCCGGTAAAGGCGTTGCCAGCGCCGGTGTAGTCGAGGGCGCGGTCCATTTTGAACTTGCCAGCGGCACGGGCCTGGGATTTTTGCTTGTCCATGGCCAGCGCAAAACCGGCCTCGTCCACACGCAGGCTGCTTTCACGGCACACGTCTTGAGTCAAATCAAGCGGAAAACCGTAGGTGTCATGCAGCTTGAAAGCCACTTCGCCATCAAGCTCTGTAGACCGGGGGCAAAACCAAACACCATCGGAATTGGGTTTTGATGACCACACCATCGCATTTGAAGCAATCATCAATCGATACTGACCTGGACTCAGAAGCTGCTCTGCCGCTAGAGGACCGGATACAGAAGCATCCACAACATTCAAATTGACCCGCGCACCTGCCTGATCACCAGTCCCAAGCAGTTGAGTCGTCACTTCGTCAGAAGTGATCGCCATAAATGAGACATTCTGAATCTTTTGCCTGCGAGCAAATTCACGCATGGTTAGAGCAAGAGGATTCAGTTCACGCTCCAAGATTTCCATGCCAGTGGCAAGGGTCTCAAAAAAGCGCTCTTCCTCGGCCTTGAGTACGTCGGTGATGCGCTGCGCGTCGGCCTTGAGCTTGGGATAGGCGTCGCCCATCAATGCCACCAGATCGGCCACCAGCTTGTGGAAAAAAGGCGTCTTCTTGCCCAGCAAATAGCCGTGGCGGATGGCGCGGCGGATGATGCGGCGCTGCACATAGCCGCGCCCTTCGTTCGACGGGTTCACGCCGTCGCTGACCAAAAACGAAGTAGCGCGGATGTGGTCGGCAATCACGCGCAGGCTCTTGTGGCCCAGGTCTTTTTCACCCGTCTCGCGCGAAGCGGCCTTGATGAGCGCGTCGAAAATGTCGATTTCGTAGTTGCTGTGGACGTGCTGCAGGATGGCGGCCAGGCGCTCCAGCCCCATGCCGGTATCGACGCAGGGCGCGGGCAGCGGCGTGACGGCGCCGGTCTCGTCCATGTTGAACTGCATGAACACGTTGTTCCAGATTTCAATGAAACGGTCGCCGTCTTCATCCGGGCTGCCGGGGGGGCCGCCGGGAATGTGCTCGCCGTGGTCATAAAAGATTTCCGAGCACGGGCCGCACGGGCCGGTGTCGGCCATCATCCAGAAGTTGTCCGATTTATAACGCCCGCCCTTGTTGTCGCCAATGCGGATCACGCGCTCGGGGGGCAAGCCGATTTCCTTCGTCCAGATGTCGTAAGCCTCGTCGTCTTCGGCATAGACCGTCACCAGCAGGCGCTCGGCCGGCAGTTTATAAACTTCGGTCAGCAGTTCCCAGGCCCATTTCAATGACTCGCGCTTGAAATAGTCGCCGAAGCTCCAGTTGCCCAGCATTTCAAAGAAGGTGTGGTGGCGCGCGGTATAACCCACGTTTTCCAGGTCGTTGTGCTTGCCGCCAGCACGCAGGCAGGCCTGCACCGAGGTGGCGCGCACATAGGGGCGCTTATCGACCCCGAGAAACACGTCCTTGAACTGGACCATGCCGGAGTTGGTGAACATCAGCGTCGGGTCGTTGCCCGGCACCAGGGAGCTGGTCGGCACCACGGTGTGCCCTTTCGAGGCAAAGAAGTCGAGGAAGGTCTTGCGGATGTCGGCAACGGTGGCGCAGGGGGCGGATGAGTTCATAAAGGGAGGAAATGGATTTGAAAGTTCTGGCAGTGAAGCGGTATGGGCCAGCCAGGCACAAGATAAACAAGCACCCGCCGAAGCGGGCAATTTTAAGCCATCGAACGCGCCGGAACAGCGCTGGCAGCCCCGCGCCGCAGCGGCACAAGCGCGCCACGCCCGGCCTCGGCGGCTGGCCGGCACCCAAGCCTGCGCAGCGGCTTTCGCAGGCGATGGATTCGGCCTTGCCGCAACGAGTTCTCTTGTATAAAGGCGCCTGAAATACGCCAAACGACCGGAGCCCATCCATGCCAAATGATCAGACCTCTACCCCGTCCAACCAACGCCCCGGCAGCCAGCGCAGCGATCCGTGGCGCGCTATCGCGGTCTATCTGGACACGCAAACGCCGCAAACCCTGATCGCGCTGCTGCTGGAAGTGGCGCAGCGCGACGACAGGCTCTACCAGTCGCTCTGGCTCAAGGCCGAGAGGGCCAGCGCTGGCGCCGACGTGGCCCCGGCATTTCGCCAGGCCATCGACAGCGCAACGCGTATTGACGACTTTATCGAATGGGAGGAAGCCAGCGACTTTGTTGCCAACATCGACCAGGTCGTGGACTCGCTGGCCGAATTGCTCAAGCCCGAGACAGCCACCACCCTGATTGAGCTGGCCGAGTACGCCATCGAGCGTGTCGAAGATGCGATGGAGCACGTTGACGAATCGGGCGGCGACATCAACGACAGCGCCTATCGCCTGGGCGAATTGCACCTGCAGGCCTGCCTGATGGCGCGCCCCGACCCGGCCGCGCTGGCTGAGCGTTTGTTCGAGCTGGAAACCACGCTGCCCTTTGGCGTGTCCAGTTTCGACGCCCTCACCTACCGCGACGCCTTGGGCGAGCCAGGCCTGCGCCGCTACCGGGAAGTGGCTGAAACACAGTGGCGCAAACTCAAGCCCCTGGATGTGCAAAACCGCTACGACGCACGCCGCACAAGCATCACGCGCATCATGGAGCAGCTCGCCCAGGCCAGCGGCGACTGGGACGAGCTGGTGGCAATCAAATCGCACGACCTGTCATCGGCTTACCACTATCTCGACATTGCCGAGGTCTGGCACAGCGCCGGGCAGCTGGACAAGGCGCTGCAATGGGCCGAGCGCGGCCTGGCGGCTTTCCCCGAAAAAACCGACAACCGGCTGCGCGACTTTCTGGTGGCCGCTTACCTGCCGCTCAAGCGCCACGACGAAGCGCTGCAACTGACCTGGCTACAGTTCGAGGAACGCCCCTCGCTGGAGCACTACCAGAAACTGAGCAATGTGGCCGGCCAGATCGGCGTGTGGCCGGCGCAGCAAGCGCGGGCGCTGGGCGCGCTGGTCCAAGCCATCGCCCGCCAAGCCCCGACAAGCAGTCCCCACCAGCCCAAAGCGTTCCAGCCCGACTACTCGCTGTGGGTGGAAATAGCCTTGTGGGAGGGCGATCTGGACGCCGCCTGGCAAGCCGCGCACGCGGGCGATTGCAGACAAGCCCTGCTCATCGAGCTGGCCGGCAAGCTCCAAGCCTCGCGCCCGCACGATGCCATCAGCCTCTACCGCCGCTTGGTGCCGTCCATCATCGACAGAACCAATCAGGCCGCTTACGAGGAAGCCATCGTGCTGATCCGCAAAATCGGCGGCCTGATGAAGGCGCAGAGCCAGCAGGCGGCCTTTGCCGAGTACCTGGCCCAGTTGTACGCACAGTTCAAGCGCAAACGCAATTTCACCATGCTGCTGGACAAAATGGCGCTTCGGGATTTGTAACGACTGAAACGGCGCCCCGGCTGAAAAACCGCTACGCTTGGTTTTTCAGGCCTGTGTTTTTCCCTCACGCCCAACAACGCCCCATAACTGCCATGAACACCAGAACCTCCCCCTTGTCGCGGCTCAACGACCCCAGCCTGCTCAAAACCGACGCGCTCATCAACGGCCACTGGGTCGCTGGCGCCACGCGCTTTGAGGTCACCGACCCGTCCAACGGCCACAAGCTGGCCGACGTGGCCAACCTCGGCGCCGACGATGCCGAACAAGCCATCGCCGCCGCCAACGCCGCCTGGCCCGCCTGGCGCAGCAAGACCGGCAAAGAGCGTAGCATCATCCTGCGCAAATGGTTTGACCTGCTGATGGCCAACCAGGAAGACTTGGGGACCATCATGACCGCCGAGCAAGGCAAGCCCTTTGCCGAGGCCAAGGGCGAAGTCGCCTACGGCGCCAGCTTTGTCGAGTGGTTTGCCGAAGAAGCCAAGCGCGTCAATGGCGAAACCCTGCCCCAGTTCGACAACAACCGCCGCCTGATGGTCTTGAAGCAGCCCATCGGCGTGTGCGCCGCCATCACGCCGTGGAATTTCCCGCTGGCGATGATTACCCGCAAGGTC
Organism: Burkholderiales bacterium; assembly: GCA_038249155.1. Taxonomy (GTDB): domain Bacteria; phylum Pseudomonadota; class Gammaproteobacteria; order Burkholderiales; family Burkholderiaceae_C; genus Polaromonas. The sequence goes on from JBBRWN010000004.1 coordinate 138,465, forward strand.
GCGCCCGCGCTGGCCGCTGGCTGCCCGGTCGTCATCAAGCCCGCCGAACTGACGCCGCTGACCGCATTGGCCGCTATCGAACTGGCCGTGCGCGCGGGCATTCCGGCCGGTGTCATCAACATCCTGACGGCGGATGCCGACAGCTCCATTGCCATCGGCAAGGTGTTTTGCGCCAGCAGCGTGGTGCGCCACATCAGCTTTACCGGCTCCACCGAAGTGGGCCGCATCCTGATGGCGCAAAGCGCCCCGTCGGTGAAAAAACTCGCGTTAGAGCTGGGCGGCAACGCGCCCTTCATCGTGTTCGACGACGCCGACATCGACTCGGCCGTCGAGGGCGCGATGGCCAGCAAATACCGCAACGCGGGCCAGACCTGCATCTGCGCCAACCGCATTTATGTGCAGGATGCGGTGTATGAGCAGTTTGTGCAGAAGTTTGCCGCCAAAGTCGCCCAGCTCAAGGTTGGCAACGGCTTTGAAGACGGCGTGGCTCAGGGGCCGCTGATTGAAGAAGCCGCGTTGCACAAGGTCGAGCGCCATGTCAAGGACGCTCTGGCTAAGGGCGGCAAGCTGCTGGCGGGCGGCCAGCGGCTCCACGGCCAGTTCTTTGCGCCGACGGTGATCTCCGAAGCCACGGCCAACATGCTCTGCGCCAAAGAGGAAACCTTTGGCCCGTTCGCGCCGGTGTTCCGCTTTTTGACCGAGCAGGACGCGATTGACGCGGCCAACAACACCGAGTTTGGCCTGGCCAGCTACTTTTACACCCGCGACGTGGGCCGGATTTTCCGCGTCGCCGAGGCCTTGGAATACGGCATGGTGGGCATCAATGCGGGCATCATCGCCACCGAGCATGTGCCCTTTGGCGGCGTCAAGCAGTCCGGCCTGGGCCGCGAAGGCTCGCGCCACGGCATGGACGAATATCTGGAGATGAAATACCTGTGCCTGGGCGACATCCTGAAGTGATGAGAACGCTGCCCCTATAATCGGTGCCATGCGGGTGTAGTTCAATGGCAGAACGGCAGCTTCCCAAGCTTCATACGAGGGTTCGATTCCCTTCACCCGCTCATTTTTTTACATCAAAGCCCCTCCAAACCCGCGTACTTCATAGCTACGGCGGGTTTTTTGTTGCCTGATGCAATGTCACGGGACAGCATGGCACACCGTCACATTTGGCGGTACTTCTGACGGTATCGGGCAGATACCGCAAACCCTTAGTCTGGCTTGACACAACGCCGGACTCAAAGTCCATCAGGCGCAGGCTTCCACAAGCCGTAAATCCGCTCAATTTCAGCGTCCAGTTCGAGCAGGCTGAAACTTCGGCCGCGCTCCAGGTACAGGCGCCCTTCGATATACAGCTGCACGACGGGCAGGCTGAAAACGCCGTGCTGGGCGCACATGTCGGGACGGCTCGCACAGTCCACATAGACCCGCGCCATTTCGGGGTAGCGCTGCGCCAGCAAAAATTCCAGCTTGGGCTTGATGGCCTGACACACGCCGCAATGCGGGCCGCCAAAAAGCAGCAGCATGGGCATCAGGGCCACGCCCCTGGGGCCGGGTGGATGGCTGCAGCAGCGGGTACTCCCTCGCCAGCAGTGGCCAAGCGCGGGATCAGCCAGCGCGTGGAAAATGTCGGCACGGCGCCTATGATTCAGTCATCATCAGTTTTTATAAAGAGACACCGCCATGAGTTCTACCGCCCGCTTTTCCTGGTCTGACCCCTTTTTGCTCGACAGCCAGCTCACCACTGACGAGCGCGCCGTGCGCGACGCCGCCCGCGCCTACTGCCAGGAGCGCCTGCTGCCGCGTGTGACGCAGGCCTTTCGCCACGAAACCACCGACGCGGCCATCTTTCGCGAAATGGGCGAGCTCGGCTTGCTCGGCCCGACGATTCCCGAAGCCTACGGCGGCGCGGGCCTGAACTATGTCTGCTACGGCCTGGTCGCCCGCGAAGTCGAGCGTGTCGATTCGGGCTACCGCTCGATGATGAGCGTGCAGTCCTCGCTGGTCATGGTGCCGATCAACGAGTTCGGCACCGAGGCGCAAAAACAAAAATACCTGCCCAAGCTGGCCACCGGCGAGTGGATTGGCTGCTTTGGCCTGACCGAACCCGATCACGGCTCGGACCCCGGCAGCATGGTCACGCGGGCGCGCAAAGTGCCGGGCGGCTACAGCCTCACCGGCGCCAAGACGTGGATCACCAACAGCCCGATTGCCGATGTGTTCGTGGTCTGGGCCAAGGACGACGCGGGCGCGATTCGCGGCTTCGTGCTGGAAAAAGGCTACAAAGGCCTGTCCGCGCCCGCGATTCACGGCAAGGTGGGCCTGCGCGCGTCGATCACCGGCGAAATCGTGATGGACGAGGTGTTCTGCCCGCAAGAAAACGCTTTTCCCGACGTGCGCGGCCTCAAAGGGCCGTTCACCTGCCTGAACTCGGCGCGCTACGGCATCGCCTGGGGCGCGCTGGGCGCAGCGGAAGACTGCATGGCCCGCGCCCGCCAGTACGTGCTGGAGCGCCAGCAGTTCGGCCGCCCGCTCGCGGCGAACCAGTTGATCCAGAAAAAACTCGCCGACATGCTGACCGAAATCAGCCTGGGCCTGCAAGGCTGCCTGCAGCTCGGGCGCATGAAAGACGCAGGCACGGCTTCGACCGACCTGACTTCGCTGCTCAAACGCAACAGCTGCGGCAAGGCGCTGGACATTGCCCGCCTGGCCCGCGACATGATGGGCGGCAACGGCATCAGCGACGAGTTCGGCGTGGCGCGGCATTTGGTGAACCTGGAAGTGGTCAATACCTATGAAGGCACGCACGACATCCACGCGCTGATCCTGGGCCGGGCGATCACGGGCATTGCCGCTTTCGCCAATTGATATGAGCGCGCCCTTTTCAGCCCCAAGCCCGCGCCTGCTGGCCGATTACGGCGCCGAGGTCATCAAGGTCGAGCGCCCCCGCAGTGGCGATGACACCCGCGCCTGGGGGCCGCCCTGGTGGGGCGAAGGCGAGGCGAAAGCCGCGGCATACTTTGTCTGCGCCAACCGGGGCATTGACATTGCCAGCCCGCAGGGCATTGCGCAGGTGCAAGAGCTGGCGCGTGACGCCGATGTGCTGATCGAGAACTACAAAGTCGGCCAACTGGCCAAATACGGCCTGGACACGGCCAGCCTGCAGGCGCTCAACCCGAAGCTGATTTACTGCGCCATTACCGGCTACGGACGACCTGCGGCCCACCGCCGATTTGCCGCCGCCCGTTCTGGGGCAGCACACAGCGGCGTGGATGAGCAGAGCGCGCCCGACAATCCCCCCAGGAGTTAACGATGACACGCAAGACCGCCGATGATTTCGCCCCCGAAGTGCTCCAGCTGTTTGACCGCTATGTGCATGGTTTGCTCAGCCGTCGGAGTTTCCTGCAGTCAGCCGCCAAATACACCGTCGGGGCGGCAGGCGCCGAGGCGGTGCTGGCCGCGCTGAGCCCGAACTTTGCCAACGCCCAGCAGGTGCCGGGCAACGACCCGCGCATCCAGACGCGCTATGTCGAAATTGCGTCGCCAAAGGGTTACGGCGCGGTGCGCGGCTACCTGGCGCAGCCCGCTGCGGCCCAGGGCAAGCTGCCGACTGTGCTGGTGGTGCATGAGAACAGGGGTCTGAATCCGCATATCGAGGACATCACCCGGCGCCTGGCGCTGGACAATTTCATCGCCTTTGCGCCCGATGCGCTGCATCCGCTGGGCGGCTATCCCGGCGACGAGGACAAGGCCCGCGAGCTGTTTGGCAAGCTCGATCAGGCCAAGACACGCGCCGATTTTCTGGCGGCTGCCGCCTATCTGAAAGCCCTGCCGCAGGGCAACGCCAGAGTCGGCGCGGTCGGATTTTGCTATGGCGGCGGCGTGGTCAACTTTCTGGCCACGCAGCTGCCCGAGCTGGGCGCCGCCGTGCCGTTTTACGGCAACCAGCCACCCGACGAGGAAACCGCCCGCATCAAGGCGCCGCTGCTGATCCACTACGCCGAAAACGACGAGCGCATCAATGCAGGCTGGCCGCGCTACGAAGCGGCCTTGAAAAAAGCGCAGGTGCGCTACCAGACCTTCATCTACCCCGGCACCCAGCACGGTTTTAACAACGACACCACGCCGCGCTACGACCCGGCGGCCGCCCGGCTGGCCTGGCAGCGCACGGTGGATTTCTTCAACCAGCAACTGCGCGCCTGAACCAGCGAACAGACTGCAGACAACAAAAACCCGCCATGTTTATGCAACATGCGGGTTTTCGGGTGTTTGAACGCTGTGAAGGGCTAATTGAGCCTGCTTGGTCTGCCCGACAGGGATCGAACCTGTGACCCTCAGCTTAGAAGGCTGATGCTCTATCCGACTGAGCTACGGGCAGGTAAAAAAAAAGCCCACACTGTGGGCTTTTTTCACTTTATGGTCGGAGTACAAGGATTCGAACCTTGGACCCCCTGGTCCCAAACCAGGTGCGCTACCAGGCTGCGCCACACTCCGAATGAGTATTATTATAGTACGAGAAAACAGGTCTTTCAAGCACTCATCGTATTTTTCTTCAACTATCTCACTTTTACTGTCCCCGACACCCCCATGACGCAACTGAAAATCCTCGTAGGCACCACGACCCAAAACGCCATGCTGCTGGCCCAGGCCATCGCGCTCGACTGTGCAGACCTGCTCGGCGCCATCGAAATCCTTCCGATGGATGGCCTGAACATCCATGTTTTTAACCCCGCCAGCGCGACACAAACGCTCTACCTGATCTGCAGCGCCACCACCGGCAGCGGCGACGTGCCGGACAACGCCCAGGCGCTCTACAACTCGCTGGGCTGCGAGCCGCTGTATCTGGGCCATGTTCGCTACGGCGTGATGGCGCTGGGCGACAGCAGCTACCCGCAAACCTTCTGCTTTGGCGGTAAGAATTTTGACGAGCGCCTGCAAGACCTCGGCGCCCGGCGCATCGGCGACTTGTGGTGCCACGACGCCAGCAGCGGCGACGCCCCCGAAGTCACAGGCGCCGCCTGGTGCCGCCAGTGGCTGACGCAGGAAGCGCTGCCCGCCCTCGACGCGTCCAGCGTCACAGCCTGAACGGGGCGCGCCAGCGGTTTCAGCCCGAACCGCTCACCCGGCCGCGCAAAGCCTTGGTCGCCGAGCGCTGGCTTTTGCCTTCGAGGCGGCGCTGGCGCGAGCCGTAAGTCGGCTTGGTCGCGCGGCGCGCCTTCGGCGGATTGGAAACCCCGTCAATGATTTGCTGCAGGCGGCTCAAGGCATCGAGCCGGTTCATCTCCTGGGTGCGGTGCTGCTGCGCCTTGAGCACCAGCACGCCGTCCTGGGTGATGCGGCTGTCGCTCAGGGCCAGCAGGCGCGCCTTGACCTCATCGGGCAGCGACGAGGCGGCAACGTCAAAGCGCAGGTGCAGCGCGCTGGAGACCTTGTTGACGTTTTGCCCGCCCGCGCCCTGCGCCCGGATGGCGCTCAACTCCACCTCGCGCTCATCGACCGGGAATTTAAGGAGACTTGTCATCGAAAAATCCAGTTTTTATTTCACCGGAATCGCCGTTCCGGCGGGCACCGGCACGGCCGTCACGCTGTTTTGCGGCGAGCCTTCAATCAGCCGGTCGGAGTAAGTCAGATAGACCAGCGTGTTGCGCTTGGCGTCCACCATGCGGATGACGCGCAGCTTTTTGAACACCAGCGAGATGCGCTCGCTGAACATCTCCTCCTGCTTTTCCAGCGGCTTGGCAAAGCTGATGACGCCAGTCTGGCGGCAGGCAATCGAGGCTTCGGCCTTGTCCTCGGCCAGACCGAAAGCGCCTTTGATGCCGCCGGTCTTGGCGCGTGAGACATAGCAGGTCACGCCGCTAACTTTCGGGTCGTCGTAGGCTTCGACGACGATCTTGTGGTCCGGCCCGATGAACTTGAAGACGGTATCGACGGCGCCGATTTCCTCGCTGCTGGCCCAGCCGCAGGCGCTGAGAAAAATAGCGGCGGTAGCCACGAAAAAGGCCGGGCGGCGTCGGGGGAAATTCAAATAGTTCATAAAACAGCTCTCCTGGATGTGCGGTGCGGATAAAAAAGAATCTGAACAAGGCCAGCGTATTTCCGGCCAAGCTTGTCAGCTGCCCGGTTCGGTCTTGGGCTTGAAGTCGCAAAAAGGCGCGACGGCGCACTGCCAGCACAGCGGCTTGCGCGCGGTGCAGACATAGCGCCCGAGCAGAATCAGCCAGTGGTGCGCGTCGTTTAAATACTCGGGCGGGATGCGCTTGAGCAGTTTCATCTCGACTTCCAGCACATTCTTGCCCGGCGCCAGCCCGGTGCGGTTGCTGACCCGGAAAACGTGGGTATCAACCGCCATCGTCGGCTCGCCAAACGCGGTGTTGAGCACCACATTAGCCGTTTTGCGGCCCACGCCGGGCAGCGCCTGCAGCGCGTCGCGGCTGCGCGGCACCTGGCCGCCGTGCTGCTCTATCAGCATCTGGCAGGTGCCGAGCAGGTTTTTCGCCTTGGTGTGGTACAGGCCGATGCGCTTGATGTAGCCCTCCAGCGGCTCCAGCCCCAAATCGAGGATTTTTTGCGGCGTGTTGGCAACCAGGAACAGCGCGCGCGTGGCCTTGTTCACGCTCACGTCGGTGGCCTGGGCCGACAGCAGCACGGCCACGAGCAGCTCGAACGCGCTGGTGTACTCCAGCTCGGTCTCCGGCTTGGGGTTGGCGGCCTTGAGGGTTTCAAAAAACGGGGCAATATCTCGGGCTTTCATGACGGCAAGTGTAGAGCGCAGCCAGCGGCCCTGCCCGTTACGGTTTGCCACGCTTGCTGAGTTGATGTCAAGGGCGCCCTGTGTCAGACTGGGCGCTGGCGTTTTTTGAAGGCCGTTCATGGAATACAAGGATTACTACAAGATCATGGGCCTGGCCCGCAACGCGGCGCCCGACGAGATCAAGCGCGCCTACCGCAAGCTCTCGCGCCAGTTCCACCCGGACCTGAGCAAGGAAAAAAATGCCGAGGCGCGCTTCAAGGAAATTGGCGAGGCCTATGAAGTGCTCAAAGACCGGGAAAAGCGCGCCGCCTACGACCAGCTGGGCGCGAACTGGAAAGCCGGCCAGGATTTCCGTCCGCCGCCGCAGTGGAACACCGGCGCCGAACACGCAGGCCGGGGATTCGAGCAGGAGTTCGGCAGCGGCGCTGCGGGCGCCGAGGGCGATTACAGCGATTTTTTTGAAACCCTGTTCCGGTAAGGCTTTGCCAGCCGGAGCGCTGGCGGAGCGGGCGGGCGCAGCGTCAAAGGCCGGGACCACCACGCCAAAATCCAGATCGACCTGGAAGACGCCTACCACAGCGCCACCCGCACCGTGAACCTGCAGGTGTCCGAGGTGGATGGTCATGGCCATGCGAGAACGCACCAGCACCAGATCACCTTCAATATTCCCAAGGGCGTGCGCCCCGGCCAGCGCATCCGCCTGGTCGGTCAGGGCGCGCCGGGCGCGGGCGGCGGCGAAGCGGGCGATCTGTACCTGGAAGTCGCTTTCAGCCCGCACCGGCTGTACCGGGTGGACAAGCACGACGTTTACATGGACCTGCCTGTCGCCCCGTGGGAGGCGGCACTCAGCGCGCAAATCGAAGTGCCCACGCCTGCGGGCCGGGTCGAACTGAAAATCCCGGCCAACTCAAGCACCGGGGGCAAGCTGCGCCTCAAGGGGCGCGGCCTGCCGGGTACGACGCCGGGCGATTTTTATTTTGTGCTGCAAATCGCCCTGCCGCCCGCCGACAGCGACAGTGCCAAAGCCTTTTATGACAGCATGGCCCGGCAGTTCACGGCCTTCAATCCGCGCGCAGGCTCAGGCGCAGACGCACCCCGTTGACCGGCCGCACGGTTCTCAGCCGCCCCTCAGCCCGCCGGTGCCTCAAACGTGAACACGCCCGGCGCGCGGATCGGATCGACTTCCACCGGAATCACGCTCTTGGGCGGAAAGCGGCCTTCAAGCAGCAGTTTGGACAGCGGGTTTTCAATGCGCTGCTGAATGGCACGCTTCAAAGGCCGGGCGCCAAACACCGGGTCAAACCCGACTTTGGCCAGCTCGGCAATCGCCGCTTCCGACACTTCGAGCGTCAGCTCCATTTTGGCCAGACGCTCCAGCAGCACCTTGAGCTGGATGCGCGCAATCGACGCGATATTTTTCGCGTCCAGCGCGTGAAACACCACCACCTCGTCAATGCGGTTCAAAAACTCGGGACGGAAGTAGTTTTTCAGCTCGTCCGTCACCGCTTCCTTGATGTCTTCCGTCGGCTGGCCAACCATGCTCTGGATAATCGGCGAGCCGATGTTGCTGGTCATCACAATCACGGTATTTTTAAAGTCCACCGTGCGGCCCTGACCGTCGGTCAGGCGGCCATCATCTAACACCTGCAGCAGCACGTTGAACACGTCCGGATGCGCTTTTTCCACCTCATCGAGCAGCAGCACGCTGTAAGGCTTGCGGCGCACGGCCTCGGTCAGGTAGCCGCCTTCTTCGTAGCCGACATAGCCGGGCGGCGCGCCAATCAAGCGAGCGACCGAATGCTTTTCCATGAACTCGCTCATATCGACGCGGATCAAATGGTCTTCGCTGTCGAACAGGAAACCGGCCAGCGCCTTGCACAATTCCGTTTTTCCCACGCCCGTGGGGCCGAGGAACAGGAAGGAGCCAGTCGGCCGGTTCGGGTCGCTCAGCCCCGAGCGCGAGCGCCGGATCGCATTGGCCACCGCGCTCATCGCCTCGTCCTGGCCGACGACGCGTTCGTGCAGCTTGGCTTCCATCTGCAGCAGCTTGTCGCGCTCGCCCTGCATCAGCTTGCTGACCGGGATGCCGGTGGCTCTGGCCACGACTTCGGCAATTTCCTCCGCGCCGACTTGCGTGCGCAGCAGCTTGGGCGCGCTGTTGGCGCCCTTGTTCGCCTCGGTGGCCTGGGCTTGTTTCAGGCGCTTTTCCAGCTCGGGCAGCTTGCCGTACTGCAGCTCGGCCACCTTGTTGAAGTCGCCCTTGCGCGTGAAATCGTCAATCTGGAAGCGAATCCGGTCAATCTCTTCCATCACGTCTTTCGAGCCGAGCGCCTGGGCTTTTTCCGCCTGCCAGATTTCGTCCAGGTCGGAAATTTCCTTTTCCAGCTTGGCGATTTCCTCTTCGATCAGGCTAAAGCGCTTTTGCGAGGCTTCGTCTTTTTCGCGGCGCACGGCTTCGCGCTCGATCTGCAGCTGGATCAGGCGGCGGTCGAGCTTGTCCATGACTTCGGGCTTGGAGTCGCGCTCAATGGCGATTTTGCTGGCCGCTTCGTCGATCAGGTCAATCGCCTTGTCCGGCAGGAAGCGGTCGGTGATGTAGCGGTGACTCAGCTCGGCGGCGGCGACGATGGCCGGGTCGGTGATTTGCACGCCGTGGTGCAGCTCGTACTTTTCTTTCAGCCCGCGCAGGATGGCAATCGTCGCTTCCACCGATGGCTCGCCGACCAGGATTTTCTGGAAACGGCGCTCCAGCGCGGCGTCTTTTTCGATGTATTTGCGGTACTCGTCCAGCGTGGTCGCGCCGACGCAGTGCAGCTCGCCGCGTGCCAGCGCGGGTTTGAGCATATTGCCCGCATCCATCGCGCCTTCGCCCTTGCCCGCGCCGACCATCGTGTGCAGCTCGTCGATGAAAACGATGGTCTGGCCCTCTTCCTGGGCCAGCTCCTTGAGCACGGTTTTCAGCCGCTCTTCAAACTCGCCCCGGAACTTGGCGCCCGCCACCAGCGCGGCCATGTCCAGCGACAGCACGCGCTTGCCCTTGAGCGAATCGGGCACCTCGCCCGCGACGATGCGCTGGGCCAAGCCTTCGACGATGGCGGTCTTGCCGACGCCGGGCTCGCCGATCAGAACCGGGTTGTTTTTCGTGCGGCGCTGCAACACCTGAATGGCGCGGCGGATTTCATCGTCGCGGCCGATCACCGGGTCGAGCTTGCCCAGGCGGGCGCGCTCGGTCAAATCGAGGCAGTATTTTTTCAGAGCTTCACGCTGGCCTTCGGCGTCGGCGCTGTTGACGTTCTGGCCGCCGCGCACCGCGTCAATCGCCACTTCCAGCGCCTTGCGGCTCAAGCCGTTTTCCTTGGCAATGCGGCCTGCCTCGCTTTTGCTGTCGGTCAGCGCGAGCAAAAACAGCTCGCCCGCGATGAACTGGTCGTTGCGTTTAATCGCTTCTTTTTCGGTCGCCTGCAGCAGCTTGGCCAAGTCCTGGCCGATGCTGATCTGATCCTGGCCCTGCACCTGGGGCAGCTTTTTGACCGCCGCGTCGGCTGCCTGCGCCAAGGCCTTGACGTTGACCCCGGCCCGCTCTAGCAGCGCGCGCGGGCCGTCGTCCTGGCGCAGCATGGCGGCGAGCAGGTGGACCGGCTCGATGTAGCCATTGTCATTGCCCAGCGCCAGCGACTGGGCGTCGCTCAGGGCTTCCTGGAATTTCGTGGTGAGTTTGTCTTGTCGCATGAAGGCTCCGGTAGAACTTAAAAAAGTCTGTCCCTACAATCTTGGGGCTTTTACGCCGCATTGCAAGCGCTGGTAACGCCCTCAAGCCGTCTGAATAAATGCAAACTTGATGAAGGTCAAGCCCATTCAGACCTTGGAATTCCAGCGTTGCCGCTCAGGCGTTGGGCGCGCTGATGCCCCAACGCGCCAGCGCCGCGTCGTCGCTGACGCGGGCATCGACCCAGCGCGCGCCTTCGGGCGTTTGCTCTTTTTTCCAGAACGGTGCCTGGGTTTTGAGGTAGTCCATCAAAAATTCGCAGGCCCGGAAACTCTCGCCCCGGTGCTTTGACGTCACCGCCACCAGCACCACCTGGTCCAGCGGCTGGAGCAGGCCGACGCGATGCACCACGCGGGCGTTGAAAATATCAAAGCGTTTGATGGCCTCGTCAATCATGGCCTCAATGGCTTTTTCGGTCATGCCGGGGTAGTGCTCCAGCGCCATGCTGCTGACATTCAAACCGTCATTGCGGTCGCGCACCGTGCCGGTGAAGCTGCAGATGGCGCCGACGCGCTTGTCGTTTTGGCGCAGCGTTTCCACCTCGTCAGTGAGATTGAAATCTTCGGTCTGGATGGAAACGCGGCCCGTCATGTCAGCCCCCCGTCACCGGCGGGAAAAACGCCACTTCGCAGCCCTCGCTGAGCGCGGCGGACTCGTCGCTCATGACCTGGTTCAGCGCCATGCGCACTGAGCGGCCCCGCGCCAGGCTGGCCGCATGCGCCGGGCTGGCGGCCAGCAGTTCGTCGCGCAAATCGGCCAGCGTGGCGGCGGCGGTGTCGCGCAGCTCGCTGGAGCGCCCGATGGCTTCGCGGATGGACGCAAAATATTTGACCGTGATTTTCATAGCAACTCCGAAAAAGAAATGAACTGCACGCTGTCGCCGTGCGCAATCGTGCGGCCCGGCGGGTTATCGACCAGCCCGTCGGCCCAGACGGCGGAGGTCAGCACGCCCGAGCCTTGATTTGGAAACAGCTCCAGCCCCCCGGCGGCGTTGCGTTGCACACGCAGGAATTCACGGCGCCTGTCGGCTTTTGGCCAGTCGAAATGGGCTGTCAGCGTCATCGTTTTTGGCACCACGTCGGTCACGCCCTGCAGCCTGAGCAGAAAAGGCCGCACCAGCAGCAAAAAGCTGACAAAGCTCGCCACCGGATTCCCCGGCAAGCCCATGAAATGCGCCGCGCCGACCCGGCCATAGGCAAACGGCTTGCCGGGCTTGATGGCGATTTGCCACAGGTTCAAGCTGCCCAGCGCCTGCACGGCGGGCTTGATGTGGTCTTCTTCGCCAACGGACACGCCGCCGCTGGTCAGAATCAGGTCGTGCGCGCGGCTGGCATCCTCCAGCGCAGCGATGGTCGCGTCCAGCCGGTCGGGCACGATGCCCAGGTCGGTCACGGTGCAGCCCAGGCGCTGCAGCAGCGCCTTTAAAAAGAAGCGGTTGGAGTTGTAAACAGCGCCGGGCTTCATGTCGGCGGGCGCGACTTCGCCGGGCATGACCAGCTCGTCGCCGGTCGAGAACAAAGCCACGCGCACCAGCGGCGCCACCGGCAGCCGGTCAAAACCGATGCTCGCGGCCAGTCCCAGCGCGGCGGGCATCAAGCGGGTGCCGAGCGGCAAAACCAGCGCGCCCGCCGCCACGTCTTCGCCCCGGCGCCGAATCCACTGGCCAGTCTCGGGCCGCACGCGGATGCGCACGCCCGCCTCGCTGGCCTCGCAGTCTTCCTGCATCACCACGGCATCGGCGCCCGGCGGAACCGGCGCGCCGGTGAAAATCCGCGCCACCGACAGCGGCGCCAGCGCCTGGCCGCTGCTGCCTGCGGCAATGCGCTGGCTGACCGGCAGCGGCGGCGCAGTGTCGAGCGGCGCGGCGTCCAGCGGCGCCGCATCCGGCCAGTCAGCGCAGCGCACGGCGTAGCCATCCATCGCGCTGTTATCGTGCGCGGGCACGTTCAGGCTGGCGTGCAGGTCTTGCGCCAGCACCCGGCCATCGGCGTCAAAAGTGGCGACGGTTTCCAGCCCCGTGAGCGGCGCGGCCTGGGCCAGCAACTCGGCCAGCGCCGTGTCCAGCGACTTGAGCGGGGCGCGGGCAGGCGGCGTGGCGACGGGCGGGAAAGCGGGGGAAACGAGACTCATGGCAAAGTGTCCAAAACTTTAGGCGCGTGATACGCAAAGCGCGCCGACTGCATCAGCAAAAAATCGGCGACGGCGCTGGCGTCGTTCAGGTCAAACACCGGGCGCAGCGCCGGGCTGGGCAGTTGCGCGGGCGAATCGGTGGCGATGGCGACAATCCAGTCGTCCTGCGCGTACAGCGTCGGCTGGTTTGAGTCGGCGCGCCAGACTTCAATTTTTGGCAGGGCGCTGTATTTAAAGCCCTCGACCAGCACCCAATCCACGCCCGCGTCCAGCTCGGCAATCAGCTGATGCACGCTGCGTTTGCTGGGCGGCTCGAACTCGCGCACCAGCGCCAGGCGCCGGTCGGAGGCGATCACGACTTCAAACGCGCCCGCCTGACTGTGGCGGTAGCTGTCTTTGCCGGGGCGGTCGATGTCAAAGCGGTGGTGCGCGTGCTTGACCACTGAAACACGCAGCCCGCGCTGCCTGAGCGCGGGAATCAGTTTTTCAAGCAGCGTGGTTTTACCGGCGCCGGAGTAACCGGCAAAACCAACGACATTCATGCAGGCACATTCTCGGCAATGTAGCGCTTGATGAGTTCCGCGTCGGCGGGCATCACCTTGACGCGCTTGGGCAGCGCCTCGATGCCTTCAAACCTGACCGGGCGCGAAGGTGGCTGGCCCAGCGCCTCTTCAATCGTGGCGGCGAACTTGATGGGCAGCGCCGTTTCCAGCACGATCATCGGCACGCCGGGCGTCAGGTGCTCGCGCGCCACCTTCACGCCGTCGGCGGTGTGGGTGTCGATCATGCTGCCGAAGCGCTCATACGTGTCTTTGATGCTCGCCAGCCGGTCGGCGTGGGTGCTCTTGCCGCTGACAAAGCCGTAGCGGCTGGCCGCCTGGGCAAACACCGGGTCGGCGCTCAGATCAAAACTGCCCTGGCTGGCAAGCTGGTCATGGAACAGCGAGCGGGTCTTGCCGCCATCGCGCCCGAGCAGGTCGAACACAAAGCGCTCGAAATTCGAGGCCTTGGAAATGTCCATCGACGGGCTGGAGGTTTCATGGGTGTCGGCACTGCTGCGTACGCGGTACACGCCAGTACGAAAAAACTCGTCGAGCACGTCGTTTTCGTTCGTGGCCACCACCAGTTTTTCGATGGGCAGGCCCATGCTGCGGGCGACATGGCCGGCGCAGACATTGCCGAAATTGCCCGAGGGCACGGCGAAGCTGACTTTTTCAGCGTTCGTCTTGGTAGCCTGGAAGTAGCCGGCAAAGTAATACACCACCTGCGCCATCAGCCGCGCCCAGTTGATGGAGTTGACGGTGCCGATCTTGTACTGGCGTTTGAAAGCCAGGTCGTTGGACACGGCCTTGACGATGTCCTGGCAGTCGTCAAACACGCCAGTGATGGCAATGTTGTGGATATTTTCATCCTGCAAACTGAACATTTGCGCCTGCTGGAACGGGCTCATGCGCCCGTCCGGCGAGGTCATGAAGACGCGCACGCCCTTCTTGCCGCGCATGGCGTATTCGGCCGCGCTGCCGGTGTCGCCGCTGGTGGCGCCCAGGATGTTCAATTCTTCGCCGCGCCGGGCCAGCTCGTACTCGAACAAGTTGCCCAGCAGCTGCATCGCCATGTCCTTGAACGCCAGCGTCGGGCCGTTGGACAGGGCTTCGAGGTAGAGGCCGCTTTCCAGCGGGCGCAGCGGGACGATTTCTTTCGTGCCGAAGACTTCCTCGGTGTAGGTCTTGTCGCAGATGGCTTTCAAGTCGGCGGCAGGAATGTCGTCGATGTAGAGCGAGAGCACTTCGAACGCCAGCTCGGCGTAGCTCAGGCCGCGCCATTTCGTCAGCGTGGCGTCGCTGACTTGCGGGTAGAACTCGGGCAGGTACAGGCCGCCGTCCGGGGCCAGGCCTTCGAGGAGGATTTCGCAAAAACGCTTGCGCTCGGGCGCGTGGCCGGACGAGGCGCGGGTGGAGAGGTAACGCATCAGGCCAGTTCCTCCTTACGGATGCGGGTAATCGGTGCCAGCACCGTGGGCAGCGCCTGCATCTGGGCGATGGCGTCGTTCATCCTGGCTTCCACGCAGTCGTGGGTCAGGATGATGAGGTCGGTCTGGGTCGCACCCTCGCCGCCCACGTCATCGGCTTCGCGTTGCAGCACGGCGTCGATGCTGATGCCGGCTTCGGCCAGGATGCCGGTGACTTTGGCCAGCACACCGGCCTCGTCGGCCACGTTCAGGCGCAGGTAGTAGCTGGTGACGACTTCGGACATCGGCACGATGGCCAGATCGCTCATCTCGCCCGGCTGGAAGGCCAGGTGCGGCACGCGGTGCTCGGGGTCGGCGGTGTGCAGGCGGGTGATGTCCACCAGGTCGGCAATCACGGCGCTGGCCGTGGGCTCGCTGCCCGCGCCCTTGCCGTAGTAGAGCGTCGTGCCGACGGCGTCGCCGTTGACCACGACGGCGTTCATCGCGCCTTCGACGTTGGCCAGCAGGCGCTTGGCCGGGATCAGGCTGGGGTGGACGCGCAACTCAATGCCGCCGGCCACGCGCTTGGTGATGCCCAGCAGCTTGATGCGGTAGCCGAGTTGCTCGGCGTAGCGGATGTCTTTCGCGCCGAGCTGGGTGATGCCCTCGACGTAAGCCTTGTCGAACTGCACCGGGATGCCAAAGGCAATCGCGCTCATCAAAGTCGCCTTGTGCGCCGCGTCCACGCCTTCGATGTCGAAGGTCGGGTCGGCTTCGGCGTAGCCGAGCTTTTGCGCTTCTTTCAGCACCACGTCAAAGTCCAGCCCCTTGTCGCGCATCTCGGACAAAATAAAATTGGTCGTGCCGTTGATGATGCCGGCAATCCACTGGATGGAATTGGCCGTCAGGCCTTCGCGCAGCGCCTTGATGATGGGAATGCCGCCGGCCACAGCCGCTTCAAACGCCACCATCACGCCTTTGTCGGACGCAGCGGCAAAAATCTCGGTGCCGTGAACAGCCAGCAGCGCCTTGTTGGCGGTGACGACGTGTTTGCCCGAGGCAATCGCCGCCAGCACCAGTTCCTTGGCAATGCCGTAGCCGCCGATCAGTTCGATGACGATGTCGATGTCGGGGTTGGCCACCACCTGGCGCGCGTCGCTCACCACTTCGACGCCTGCGCCGACGACAGAGCGGGCGCGTTCCACGTCGAGGTCAGCCACCATGGTGATCTCGATGCCGCGCCCGGCGCGGCGGCGGATTTCTTCCTGGTTGCGCTTGAGCACATTGAACGTGCCGCTACCCACGGTTCCAATGCCCAAAAGGCCTACCCGGATGGGGCTTAAATTCGTCGTCGTTTTCATAGTCAATCGGAGTCCTGCTTGTCGTGTTGAAGGCGGGCAGCCCTGCCGTCGTGCAGCCGGGCTGGAGAAATTCAAAAATTCAAAGTTACCTGTTGCGGTAGCTCTCAAGGAATTTGGCAATGCGGTTGATCGCTTCGCGCAGGTCTTCCTCGTGCGGCAGGAAGACGATGCGAAAGTGATCCGGCGCGGCCCAGTTGAAACCGGTGCCCTGCACCAGCATCACCTTGGTTTCCTTGAGGAGTTCGAGGAAGAACTGCCGGTCGTCCTTGATCGGATAGACCTGGGGGTCGAGCCGGGGGAACATGTAGAGCGCGGCGCTGGGTTTCACGCAGCTCACGCCCGGAATCGCGGTGATCAGCTCATAAGCGAGGTCGCGCTGGCGGCGCAGGCGCCCGCCCTCGCAGGTTAAATCGTTAATGCTCTGGTAGCCGCCGAGCGCCGTCTGAATCGCCCACTGGCCGGGCACGTTGGAGCACAGCTTCATGTTGGCCAGCATGTTCAGGCCTTCGATGTAGTCCTGGGCCATCTTCTTCGGGCCGGACACCACCATCCAACCGGCGCGGTAGCCGCAGGAGCGGTAGCTTTTAGACAGCGAATTGAAGGTCAGCGTCAGCACATCGGTGGATAAGCTCGCCAGCGCCGTGTGCTTCACGCCGTCGTACAGCACCTTGTCGTACACCTCGTCGGCCAGAATCACCAGATGGTTTTCGCGGGCGATGTCGATGATGCCCTTGAGCAGCTCGTCCGAATACAGCGCGCCGGTCGGGTTGTTCGGGTTGATGACGACGATGGCTTTGGTGCGCGGCGTGATTTTGGCGCGGATGTCGTCCAGGCTGGGCATCCAGCCGTTGTTTTCGTCGCAGACATAGTGGACCGGCGTGCCGCCCGCCAGGCTGGCCGACGCGGTCCACAGCGGGTAATCGGGCGAGGGCAAGAGCAGCTCGTCGCCGTTGTCGAGCAGCGCGTTGGTGGCCATCGAGATCAGCTCGCTGGCGCCGTTGCCCAGATAAATATCGTCCAGCGTCACGCCCTTGATGCCCTGCTTTTGCGTCTCGTGCATCACCGCCTTGCGCGCGGCAAAAATGCCTTTGCTGTCGGAGTAACCGGCGGAAGCGGGCAGGTTGCGGATCATGTCCTGCTGGACTTCTTCGGGCGCGTCAAAACCGAACACCGCCAGATTGCCCAGATTGAGCTTGATGAGCTTTTGGCCCTCTTCTTCCATCTGCTTGGCCGCGTCCATGATGGGGCCCCGGATGTCGTAGAGCACATTGGCCAGCTTGGCGGACTTGGTGATCGGTTTCATGGCGCTTTTCAAAAAAATAGTTGAACAGATCCGCCTCGCCACCTGCACGGGCCAAAGGGGAAAGCACAGTCGCAAGGACGCAGAATTCGGGCGGAATCTATAATTTGACCACATAAAACGCCAGTTTTTTTCTGGCACACATCGGGCGGCCTTCATTGGCGCCTTGCCAGTTTGCCGAACTTCCACGCATCCCTTCCCCATGAAACTTCAACCAGACCGTCTCGATGTCCAATCCATTCTCGCCTATGGCCCCGGCTGGGTCGGGCTGGGCAGCCAGGGAGTGGCTGAAAAAATCGACTACAGCATCGTCATCGGCTCGCGTGGCGAGAAGTTCGCTTGGGACTGCACCAGCTTTGAGCAGCTCAGCGCGGCGCACTTCTCGCGCATCGCCGAGTTGCAGCCGGAACTGGTGATTTTTGGCAGCGGAACGCGGCTGCGTTTCCCGCCGCCCGCATTTTTGCGCGACCTGATGGGCAGGCGCATCGGCGTGGAAACGATGGACACGCTGGCCGCCTGCCGCACCTACAACATTTTGGCGGGCGAAGGCCGCCATGTGATAGCGGCGCTGCTGATTGAGGCATAAGCGCCAGACGCCGGTAAACACCGGCCTTTGCGCGTAAAATATAGGGTTGCACTTGGCACCATGTCCAGGAATTGCGCCCACCGGCGCCCGATGGTAACGGGTAACGGGTAAGAGCCGCAACTCATTACAACTACTTTCGTCAGGGTCAACTCAGTATGGCAGTCGTCGTCAATAAACCGCTTCCCGAATTTGAATCGAACGCCACCGGCGGGCTCAAGGTTTCAAATCAAACGCATCTGGGCAAAGTCGTCGTGTTGTACTTCTACCCCAAAGATAATACGCCCGGCTGCACCACCGAAGCCATGCAGTTCCGCGATCACTACAAGGATTTTGTCAAGGCGGGCGCCACCGTGTTTGGCGTCTCGCGCGACAACATGAAGTCGCACGACGAATTCAAGGCCAAGCTGGAGCTCCCATTCGAGCTGGTTGCCGACACCGAAGAAAAAATGTGCCACATGTTCGGCGTCGTCAAGAACAAGATCATGTACGGCAAAAAGGTCAAGGGCATTGAGCGCAGCACCTTTTTGATCGGCGCCGACGGCCTGCTCAAGGAAGAGTGGCGCGGCCTGAAGGTTCCCGGCCATGTCGAGGATGTCCTCAAAGCCGTCAAGGCGCTAAAAAAACCGGCCTGAAACACCTGGCGCAAACCGATTGACCACGCGGCAATGTCCGGTCATGTGAGTTGTGCATAATGGGTTCATCAAAAAAAACTCCGGTTGGAAACCTCCTCCTTCAGAGAAATAATTTTTTTGGAAGAGAGGTAAGCTCTTCCAAATTTCGCCCAAACTGTGCTTGGGCGTGGATTGAAATATGCCACTGACCTTTGCGACTGCGCTTCCTACGAAAAAAGCCGCCTCGACTTCAAGGCGGCTTTTTTATTTTCAAAATATCACTCAAAGAGAGTTTTAAGCACCATGCCCTTGCCTCCCGCCCCGACCAAACGTGCCGCCCTGCTCTCTCCTGATGTGCTTGAGGCTCCTGCGCGCCTGCCTTTGAAAGCCGCACGCAAAACGGGACGCACCGCTGCGGCCCCGAAGGCGGCCGTGCTGGCGCTGTTGGATAGCAGCGTCCAGGTGGCCGAGACCGCCGTGATGCGCGCTGAAAAACTGCCAACCAGCGCGCCCCCGGCAGACCTCGCCAGCCTGGACAAAGAGCCTGTTTCGCGGCCAAGCCCAGCGGCCAGACCCACAACAGCCAAACCCAAAAGAACCAAGCCCGCTGGCCCGACCAAGTTGTTCGTGCTAGACACCAACGTGCTGATGCACGACCCGATGTGCCTATTCCGCTTTGAAGAGCACGACATCTTTTTGCCGATGATCGTCCTCGAAGAGCTCGACGGCCACAAAAAGGGCATGACCGAAGTCGCCCGCAATGCGCGCCAGACCAGCCGCACGCTCGACGCGCTGGCCGGTGCCAACGACGCCGATATGGCCAAAGGCCTGAAGCTCGACACCACCGGCCACCCGGAAGCGGGCGGCAGCCTGTTCTTCCAGACCCGAGTGCTCGACTACACGCTGCCAATCAGCCTGCCCCAAGGCAAGGCGGACAACCAGATCCTCGGCGTGGTTGCCGCCCTGCGCAAGGAATACGCGCCGCGTGAAGTGGTGCTGGTGTCCAAGGACATCAACATGCGCGTCAAGGCGCGCGCGCTCGGCCTGGCCACCGACGACTACAAGAACGACAAGGTGCTCGAAGACAGCGACCTGCTGTACTCCGGGGCTCTAGCCTTGCCGCCGGACTTCTGGACGCGCCAGAGCAAGACCGTCGAAAGCTGGCAGCAAGGCAGCAGCACCTTCTACCGCATCAGCGGCCCGATTGTGCCCAACCTGCTGATTAATCAGTTTGTCTTTTTTGAGTCCCCCGGCGAGCCCTCGCTGTACGCCCGCGTCACCGAGATTCAGGGCAAGACGGCGGTGCTCAAAACCCTCAAGGACTACACGCACCTGAAAAACGCCGTCTGGGGCGTGACCATGCGCAACCGCGAACAAAACTTTGCGATGAACCTCTTGATGGATCCTGAAGTCGATTTCGTCACGCTGGCAGGCACGGCCGGCACCGGCAAGACGCTGATGGCGCTGGCCAGCGGCCTGACGCAGGTGCTCGACGACCGGCGCTACACCGAGATCATCATGACGCGGGCCACGGTCTCGGTCGGCGAAGACATCGGCTTTCTGCCCGGCACCGAGGAAGAAAAGATGGGCCCGTGGATGGGCGCGCTCGACGACAACCTGGAAGTGCTGGGCAAGACCGAAGGCGGCGGTTCCGGCGAATGGGGGCGCGCCGCGACCAATGAGCTGATCCGCTCGCGCATCAAGGTCAAAAGCATGAACTTCATGCGCGGACGCACCTTTTTGAACAAGTATGTCATCATCGACGAGGCGCAAAACCTGACGCCCAAGCAGATGAAAACGCTGATTACCCGCGCCGGTCCGGGCACAAAAATTGTCTGCATGGGCAATCTGGCGCAGATCGACACGCCTTACCTGACCGAAGGCTCGTCGGGCATGACGTTTGCGGTGGACCGCTTCAAGGGCTGGCCGCACGGCGGGCACATCACGCTAGCCCGTGGCGAGCGCTCGCGCCTGGCCGATTTCGCCAGCGAAGTGCTTTAGCGCTCGATCAGCAAAACGCCCGCCGCCCGCGAAAACGCCAGGTCATCGGACTTGGCTTTTTTTTATCCTCAAGACGCCGCCGAGGCAGGACTTGACTGACAAGTGGCAAACTTGCGCATCAAAAGTTGTCAACAATTAGACCTCCAACGAAAAAAGGACTTAGCTTTACAGCTAAGTCCTTTTTCGTTGAATTTATTGGTGGGCGATGCAAGTTTCGAACTTGCGACCCCTGCAGTGTGAATGCAGTGCTCTACCCCTGAGCTAATCGCCCCTACCGTTCAGGCTTCAATTATATGCTGGTTTCTGGCTGTTTTTCAAAAACAGTCTCAACAATTCGCCAAACCGTTTTTCTCTTGCTCGACTTGTCGATGCTGTCCAGCGTTTTTTCGTGCTCGCTGATCTCCTGCGCGTCGGCGCGCAGCACCGGCAGCGTGAAGGCGCGCAGGTCAATCACCGGCAGGCTCTCGCCCTGCTGCGTCTGGCCGCCCACGTCCATCACCAGGCTGTTCTGGCCGCGTGTCAGGTTGATATACACATCGGCCAGCAGCTCCGCGTCGAGCAGCGCGCCGTGCAGCGTGCGGCCAGAATTATCCACTTCCAGCCGGTCGCACAGCGCGTCCAGCGAGTTGCGCTTGCCCGGAAAAGCCTCCTTGGCCATCATCAAGGTATCGGTGACTTTTCCGACCCAGCCCTTGAGCGATGCCTGCCCCATTAACTCCAGCTCCTTGTTCAGGAAACCCATGTCAAAAGGCGCGTTATGGATGATCAGCTCGGCGTCTTTCAGATAAGCCAGCAGTTCCTGCGCCACGGCGGCAAACTTGGGCTTGTCCTTCAGGAAGGCATTGCTGATGCCGTGAACCTTGAGCGCGTCCTCGTGGCTGTCGCGCTCGGGGTTGAGGTAGAAATGCAAGTTGTTGCCGGTGAGCTTGCGGCCCACCAGCTCGACGCAGCCGATTTCAATGATCCGGTCACCGTTTTGAGGCGACAGGCCGGTGGTTTCAGTGTCTAAAACGATTTGACGCATGACGGGGATTCAGTGGTTTTCCTTGGCGTGGTTGATGGAGTATTTGGGAATCTCCACCGTCACGTCGCTTTGCGCCAAAAAGGCCTGGCAGCTCAGGCGCGAGTTGGGCTCCAGCCCCCAGGCGCGGTCGAGCAGGTCTTCTTCGCACTCGTCGAGTTCATTGAGCGTATTGAAGCCCTGGCGCACGATGACATGGCAGGTGGTGCAGGCGCAACTCATGTCGCAGGCATGCTCGATGTTGATGTGATTGTCGAGCATGGCCTCGCAAATCGACGTGCCCGCAGGGGCGCTGATCTGCGCGCCTTGCGGGCAGTATTCGGGATGGGGCAGGATTTTGATGATGGGCATGGTATTGCTCTGGTTGAGGAGGGGCGGTCGGGTCTTGTCAGACCGACTCGATGTTTTTGCCGGCCAGGGCTTTCTGGATGCCCCGGTTCATGCGCTGGGCGGCGAAGGATTCCGTGCCCTTGGCCAGCGCCTGCGTGGCCGCTTCCACGCCAGCGGCGTCGGCGTGCAGGCGCGCCTGGGCCAGGTCGGCCATCAGGCGCTCGATCTGGGCCAGCTCGTCGGCGTCAAGCAAATCGACATCGGCTGCCAGCGCGCTCGTCGTCGCCAGAATCATCCGGTCGGCGTCCACCTGCGCCTCGGCCAGCGCGCGCGCCGCCATGTCCTGGCGGGCCGTCGAAAAGCTGTCCTGCAGCATGCGGGCAATCTCGTCGTCAGACAGGCCGTAAGACGGCTTGACATCGATATGCGCCTGCACGCCGCTGAGCTGCTCGTGCGCGTTGACGCTGAGCAGACCGTCGGCATCGACGGTGAAGGTCACGCGGATGCGCGCCGCGCCCGCCACCATCGGCGGAATGCCGCGCAGCTCAAAGCGCGCCAGGCTGCGGCAGTCGGCCACCAGATCGCGCTCGCCCTGCACCACATGCAGCGCCAGCGCGGTCTGGCCGTCTTTATAGGTGGTGAAATCCTGTGCCATCGCGGTCGGAATGGTCTGGTTGCGCGGCACGATGCGCTCGACCAGCCCGCCCATCGTCTCAATGCCCAGCGACAGCGGAATCACGTCGAGCAGCAGCAAATCGTCGCCGCCCTGGTTGCCGATCAGCTGGTTGGCCGAAATCGCCGCGCCCAGCGCCACGACTTCATCGGGGTTCAGATTCGTCAGCGGCTCGCGGCCAAAAAAGCTGGCGACGGCTTTGCGCACCTGCGGCATGCGCGTCGAGCCGCCGACCAGCACGACGCCCTTGATCTCGTCCTTGGCCAGATTGGCGTCGCGCAGCGCCTTGCGCACCGCCGCCAGCGTGTACTGGGTCAGATGCGCGCAGGCGGCCTCGAAATCAGCGGCCTTCATCTCGAAGTTGACCGATGCTTTGCTCAACTGAACCGAAAACGGCGCGCTTTCAGCCGCCGACAGCGCTTCCTTGCAGGCACGCGCCTTTTTCTGCAGCGCCGCCTTGTCCGAGGCGCTCAGCGTGTCGGCGGCCAGACCGGCTCTGGCCAGCACGCAATCGACCAGCGCGCGGTCGTAGTCGTCGCCGCCAAGGGCGGAATCGCCGCCGGTCGCCACGACTTCAAACACGCCCTGTGTCAAACGCAAAATCGAAATGTCAAACGTGCCGCCGCCCAGGTCATAGACGGCGTAAATGCCCTCGCTGGCGTTGTCCAGCCCATAGGCGATAGCGGCGGCGGTCGGCTCGTTCAAGAGGCGCAGCACGTTCAGCCCCGCCAGTTGCGCCGCGTCCTTGGTGGCCTGGCGCTGGGCGTCGTCGAAATAAGCGGGCACGGTGATGACGGCGCCGTCAATGTCGTTGTCAAACGTGTCTTCGGCGCGCTGGCGCAGCGTGGCCAGGATTTCGGCGCTGACTTCGACCGGGCTTTTTTCGCCCGCCACCGTCTGCAGCGTGACCATGCCGGGCTTGTCGATGAACTGGTAAGGAAACTGGCTGTGCTTGCCGATGTCGCCCAGGCCGCGCCCCATCAGCCGCTTGGCTGACGAAATGGTGTTCACCGGGTCTTGCACCTGCGCGGCCAGCGCGTCAAAACCAATCTGGCGGCCGTTGGCGCTGAGGTAACGCACGACGCTGGGCAGCAGCACGCGGCCCTGCTCGTCGGGCAGGCATTCGGCCACGCCGCTGCGCACGCTGGCGACCAGCGAATGGGTGGTGCCCAGGTCAATGCCAATGGCAATGCGCCGCCCGTGCGGGTCTGGCGTCTGGCCGGGTTCGGAGAGTTGCAAAAGTGCCATGCGCTTGTTTTCTTTGTTTCTGCTTTTTAAAAAGGAACGGGTTTCAGGCTTCCAGCCGGTCAATGCGCGCATCGACCTCGCTGGCAAAGCGCTCGATAAACATCAGGCTTCTGACCTGCCGGGCCGCTTCCGGGAAATCGCGGGCCGCGTCCAGCGATTGGGCAATTTTTTCCATTTGCACGCGCTCGCTGACGCGAGTCTGGGCGGCGATTTTTTCCAGGTCTTCAACCGTCGTGGCCTCTTCCAGCGCTTCGCGCCATTCCATCTGCTGCATCAGGAACTGCGTGGGCATGGCGGTGTTGTTTTCCGCCTGGATGGGCGCGCCGTTCAGCTCGCACAGGTAGCTGGCGCGTGCCAGCGGGTTTTTCAGGCGCTGATACGCCTCGTTGATGCGCACCGACCACTGCATCGCCACGCGCTGGGCGGCGGCGCCTTGGGCGGCGAACTTGTCGGGGTGCGCTTGGCGCTGCAGCTCTTTCCAGCGCGCATCCAGCGCGACGCGGTCTTGCGCAAACTGCAGCGGAATGCTGAAAAGCTCAAAGTCGTTGGATTGAAGATTCAGATTCATGGCAAATCAGGAAAATAAAAAAGCCGCCAGCACAGTCAGTGAGGGCGACTTTAAAAAACAAATTAACACCAAAGGCATCGGCACGGCACAGCGCCGTCAGGCTGCGCCCTCAAACCCGGAAACTCTCGCCACAGCCGCAGCGGTCGCGCTCATTGGGGTTGAGGAACTTGAAACCCTCGTTCAAGCCCTCGCGCACAAAATCGAGCTGGGTGCCGTCAATATAAGCCATGCTTTTCGGATCGACCAGCACCTTGACGCCGTTGTCTTCAAACACCACGTCTTCGGGCGCAATCTCGTCGGCATATTCGAGCTTGT
Organism: Burkholderiales bacterium; assembly: GCA_038249155.1. Classification (GTDB taxonomy): domain Bacteria; phylum Pseudomonadota; class Gammaproteobacteria; order Burkholderiales; family Burkholderiaceae_C; genus Polaromonas. The sequence goes on from JBBRWN010000004.1 coordinate 163,074, forward strand.
AAGCCAGGCCCGAGCAGCCGGTGGTCTTGACGCCCAGGCGCACGCCGACGCCCTTGCCGCGCTTGGTCATGTAGCGGGTTACGTGGCGGGCGGCAGCGTCGGTAAGGGTAACGGACATGGAATTCGCTCGAAAAATGGGACAGGTTAATCAGCGTCCGAAGACGGCGTTGGCTTTAAGCGACGGCAGGCAGGTGCTTTTGCTTGTAATCGTGTACGGCGGCCTTGATGGCGTCTTCGGCCAGGATGGAGCAGTGAATTTTCACCGGCGGCAGCGCCAGCTCTTCGGCAATTTCGCTGTTCTTGATGCTGGCGGCCTGGTCCAGGGTTTTGCCCTTGACCCATTCCGTCACCAGCGAGCTCGACGCAATCGCCGAGCCGCAGCCGTAGGTTTTAAAACGCGCGTCTTCGATCACGCCGGTCACGGGGTTGACCTTGATTTGCAGCTTCATCACGTCGCCGCAAGCGGGCGCGCCGACCATGCCGGTGCCGACTTCATCGTCGTCTTTGGCGAACGAGCCGACGTTGCGGGGGTGTTCGTAGTGGTCCACCACTTTTTCACTATAGGCCATTGAATTAACTCCTGAGTTCTGGTTGCTCGGCGGACGACTTATAGCAAGTCATCCGGGTGCCTGTTGGTTTAATGCGCCGACCACTGGATGGTGGACAGGTCCACGCCATCCTTGAACATTTCCCACAGCGGCGACAGCTCGCGCAGCTTGGCGACGTTTTCCTTGATCGTGGCCACGGCGTAGTCGATTTCTTCTTCCGTCGTCCAGCGGCCAATCGTCATGCGCAGGCTGCTGTGCGCAAGCTCGTCGCTGCGGCCCAGGGCGCGCAGCACATAGCTAGGCTCCAGGCTGGCCGAGGTGCAGGCCGAGCCGCTGGAGACCGCCAGACCCTTGATGCCCATGATCAGCGACTCGCCCTCGACGAAATTGAAACTCATGTTCAGGTTGTGCGGCACGCGCTTGTCGGCGTGGCCGTTCAGGAAAACTTCCTCCACGCCCTCAAAACCGGCCAGCATGCGCTCGTGCAGGGCGCGGATGCGCTTGTTTTCTTCATGCATCTCGGCCTTGGCGATGCGGTAGGCCTCGCCCATGCCGACGATCTGGTGCGTCGGCAGCGTGCCCGAGCGCATGCCGCGCTCGTGGCCGCCGCCGTGCATTTGCGCTTCCAGGCGCACGCGCGGTTTGCGCCGCACATACAGCGCGCCGATGCCCTTGGGGCCGTAAGTCTTGTGCGAGGTCAGGCTCATCAAATCGACCGGCAGGCTGGCCAGATCAATATCGACCCGGCCCGTGGCCTGCGCCGCGTCCGAATGGAAAATGATGCCTTTTTCGCGGCACAGCGCGCCAATGGCGGGCAGATCCTGAATCACGCCGATTTCGTTGTTCACGAACATCACGCTGACCAAAATCGTGTCGGGCCGGATCGCCGCCTTGAACACGTCCATATCCAGCAGGCCATCGGGCAGCACGTCCAGATAGGTCACGTCAAAGCCCTGGCGCTCCAGCTCGCGGCAGGTGTCCAGCACGGCTTTGTGCTCGGTCTTGACCGTGATGATGTGCTTGCCCTTGCTCTTGTAGAAGTGGGCCGCGCCCTTGAGCGCCAGATTGTTCGACTCGGTCGCGCCGCTGGTCCAGACGATTTCACGCGGATCGGCGCCAATCAGCTCGGCGACCTGCGTGCGGGCTTTTTCAACGGCGGCCTCGGCTTCCCAGCCCCAGGCGTGGCTACGGGAAGCGGGGTTGCCAAAATGCTCGCGCAACCAGGGAATGATGGCGTCCACCACCCTAGGGTCGCAAGGATTGGTCGCGCTGTAGTCCATGTAAATCGGGAAATGTGGGGTGTCCATTTAGCGGGCTCTTTCGTTCAGGATTTTGAAAAGGCATTGCCCAGGGCAAACACAGAATTGGGCGCATTGACCCGCATCGGCTTGGCCACTGGCACGGCGAACACGGCTTTTTTCACCTGCGGCGTGCTTTCGACCACCACGCCCTTGGCGAGTTGCTCATCGACCAGCTTTTGCAGCGTCACAGAGTCAAGAAACTCCACCATGCGGCTGTTCAGGGAGGCCCAGAGGTCATGCGTCATGCAGCGGTTGCCGTCGCCGTGGCAGTTTTCCTTGCCGTTGCACTGGGTGGCGTCAATGGGCTCATCGACTGACACGATAATGTCGGCGACGGTGATTTCAGCAGCCTTACGGCCCAGCGTGTAGCCGCCGCCGGGGCCACGGGTGGATTCGACCAGCTCATGGCGGCGCAGCTTGCCGAACAGCTGCTCCAGGTAAGACAGGGAAATTTGCTGGCGCTGACTGATGGCGGCCAAGGTAACCGGGCCATTGTTCTGGCGCAGCCCCAAGTCGATCATCGCGGTGACCGCAAAGCGGCCTTTGGTGGTGAGACGCATAACAAGCTCCTTCGCTTGACTGTCATTTGATCCTGAAAGCCTGTGACTGCCAGGAAAAATTTCCTTCAACTGCCGAACTCAATTCGGCCAACAGCTGCAGGTCTTCGGGAAATAAATTAATTCCTGACTATTTTCCTCAAGTATAGCATAAACCCTGATTTTTCGAGGAACTGTACGCCAGAACCCAGGGTAAACCCCGTAGCCCAGGCTTTTTCAGGCAGCGGGTCACACCGACGGAACATTGTCCTCCCCCGGCGCGCCAAACGCCTGCGCCTTGAGCGCATGCAACTGGTCGCGCACCTGGGCGGCTTTTTCAAACTCCAGGTTTTTCGCATGCTCAATCATCTGCTTTTCGAGGCGCTTGATCTCGCGGGCGATGTCTTTCTCGCTCATGTCCTCGACACGGGCTTTTTGCAGCGCCAGTTGCGCCAGCTTGTCGGCTTCCTGGCCGGACTTTTCGCTGTACACACCGTCAATCAGGTCCTTGATGCGCTTGACGATGCTGCGCGGCGTGATGCCATTTTCCAGGTTGAAAGCGATTTGCCGGTGGCGCCGGCGCTCGGTTTCGCCGATGGCCTTTTTCATCGACTCGGTCACGCGGTCGGCGTACAAAATGGCGCGGCCATTGAGGTTGCGCGCCGCCCGGCCAATCGTCTGAATCAGGCTGCGCTCGGAGCGCAAAAAGCCTTCTTTATCCGCGTCCAGAATCGCCACCAGGGAGACCTCGGGAATGTCCAGCCCCTCGCGCAGCAAATTGATGCCCACCAGCACGTCAAACGCGCCCAGGCGCAGGTCGCGCAGGATTTCGACGCGCTCGACCGTGTCAATATCGCTGTGCAGGTAGCGCACCTTGACGCCGTTTTCGCTCAGGTAGTCGGTCAGCTGCTCGGCCATGCGCTTCGTTAAGGTGGTGATCAAAACGCGCTCGTTTTTTTCCACGCGGATGCGGATTTCCTGCAGCACGTCATCGACCTGGTCTAGGGCCGGGCGCACTTCCACCTCTGGATCGACCAGCCCCGTCGGACGCACCAACTGCTCAACGACCTGGCCCGCATGCTCTTTTTCGTAAGCGGCGGGCGTGGCCGAAACGAACACCGCCTGGCGCATCTTGGCTTCAAATTCCTCGAATTTCAAAGGCCGGTTGTCCAGCGCGCTGGGCAGGCGAAAGCCGTAGTCCACCAGCGTGGTCTTGCGCGCCCTGTCGCCGTTGTACATGGCATTGAGCTGGCCGATCATGACGTGGCTCTCGTCGAGGAACATCACCGAGTCTTTCGGCAGATAGTCGCACAGCGTCGAGGGCGGCGAGCCCGGCGGCGAAGCGCTCAGGTGCCGGGTGTAGTTTTCGATGCCCTTGCAGTGGCCGATTTCGACCAGCATTTCCAGGTCAAACCGGGTGCGCTGCTCGATGCGCTGGGCTTCCACCAGCTTGCCCTCGGCGATGAACTGGCCGACGCGCTCGGACAATTCGAGCTTGATGGTTTCCACGGCGGCCAGCACCTTGTCGCGCGGCGTGACGTAATGGCTTTTCGGATAGACCACAAAGCGCGGCACTTTTTGCCGGATGCGCCCGGTCAGCGGGTCAAACAGTTGCAGCGATTCAATTTCGTCGTCAAACAGCTCGATGCGAATCCCCAGCTCGGAGTGTTCCGCCGGGAAAATATCGATCACATCGCCGCGCACCCGGAACGTGCCGCGCGCGAAATCCACGTCATTGCGGCTGTACTGCATGCGAATCAGCCGCGCAATCACGTCGCGCTGGCCCGTCTTGTCGCCCGTGCGGGCAATAAAACGCATCTGCGTGTAATCCTCCGGCGCGCCGATGCCGTAGATGGCGCTGACCGTCGCCACGATGATGGTGTCGCGCCGCTCCAGCACGCTTTTGGTGGCCGACAGGCGCATCTGCTCGATGTGCTCGTTGATGGCCGAGTCCTTTTCGATGAACAGATCGCGCTGCGGCACGTAGGCTTCGGGCTGGTAGTAGTCGTAGTAGCTGACGAAATACTCCACCGCGTTCTTCGGGAAGAACTCGCGGAATTCGCTGTAAAGCTGCGCGGCCAGCGTCTTGTTCGGCGCAAACACGATGGCCGGGCGGCCCAGGCGCGCAATCACATTGGCCATGGTGAACGTCTTGCCCGAGCCGGTCACGCCCAGCAGCGTTTGAAACACCTCGCCGTCGTTGATGCCCGCCACCAGTTGTTCAATCGCCTGGGGCTGGTCCCCGGCCGGCGGGTAGGGCTGAAACAGCTCGAAGGGCGAATCGGGGAAACGCACGAACCGGCCCGCGCCGCTTGAATCGGCTGAATTGTCTGAATCGCTCATAACTTGCACTGCATCCGGCATGAAAATCCCAATCAAGCCCCGCTAAAATTCAGGGCAACCAAGCACCTTACGACATTCGGGCGAAAATTGGAAATGCAATCCCCCGCCCAACGCAACACGCCCCACTTTTGAACCCTTTTTTAACTTCTGAGGATTTTTCATGTCTTTGTTTACCGCCGTCGAAATGGCCCCCCGTGACCCGATTCTGGGTCTGAACGAGCAGTTCAATGCCGACACCAACCCCGCCAAGGTCAACCTCGGCGTCGGCGTGTATTACGACGACAACGGCAAGCTGCCGCTGCTCGAATGCGTGCAAATTGCTGAAAAGCAGATGATGGCGTCGCCCAAGCCACGCGGCTACCTGCCAATTGAAGGCATTGCCGCTTACGACGCCGCCGTCAAAGGTCTGGTGTTTGGCGCCGACAGCGAGCCCGTCACCTCCGGGCGCGTGGCCACGGTGCAGTGCATCGGCGGCACCGGCGGCCTGAAAGTCGGCGCCGACTTTTTGAAGCGCCTGAACCCCAACGCCACCGTTCTCATCAGCGACCCGAGCTGGGAAAACCACCGCGCGATTTTCAACAACGCCGGTTTCCCGGTGGAAACCTACCCTTACTACGATGCCGCCACGCGTGGCATCAACTTCGACGGCATGCTGGCCGCGCTGAACGCCGCGCCTGCGGGCACCATCGTCGTGCTGCACGCCTGCTGCCACAACCCGACCGGCTACGACATCACCAGCGCCCAGTGGGACGAAGTTGTTTCAGTCGTCAAGGCGAAGAACCTCGTCGCCTTCCTCGACATGGCGTACCAGGGCTTTGGCTACGGCCTGAGCGAAGACGGCGCGGTGATCGGCAAGTTTGTCGCCGCCGGTCTGGACTTTTTTGTTTCGACTTCGTTCTCCAAGAGCTTCAGCCTGTACGGCGAGCGCGTCGGTGGCCTGTCGGTGCTGTGCGAGAGCAAGGAAGAAGCAGCCCGCGTGCTGAGCCAGCTCAAAATCGTCATCCGCACCAACTACTCCAACCCACCGACACACGGCGGCGCGGTGGTGGCAGCCGTTCTCGGCAACCCCGAGCTGCGCGCGCTGTGGGAAAAGGAACTGGGCGAGATGCGCGTGCGCATCAAGGCCATGCGCCAAAAACTCGTCGATGGCCTGAAAGCCGCTGGCGTGCAGGAAGACATGAGCTTCATCACCACGCAAATCGGCATGTTCAGCTACTCCGGCCTGACGAAAGACCAGATGGTGCGCCTGCGCAGTGAATTCGGCGTGTACGGCACCGACACCGGCCGCATGTGCGTGGCCGCGCTGAACAGCAAGAACATCGACCACGTTTGCGCTTCGATTGCCAAGGTGATTTAAATTGCTGCGGGCCGCGCCAAAACGGCCCTTCAACGCAAAAAGCCAGCCGGTGCAAACGGGCTGGCTTTTTTTACGGGGCGCGTGCGCCGGGCGGCGCTACGGCGGTTACGGCGCTGGCTTTAGCCTTTGCGCGCCAGCCGCACGATCAGCGCCACCGACAGCAGGCCGATCACCACAAAGCAGACAAACGACCAGTTGGCAATCGAGCCGCCGAGAAACGTCCAATCGACCGCGCTGCAATCGCCGCTGCCCTTGAAAATCATCGGAATCGCCCGCTTGAGCGGAAAGGTTTCGATCATGCCGTAGATGTCGCGCCCGCAGGAGGCGACTTCCGGCGGATACCACTGCAAAAAGCTCTGGCGCGCCGCCACAAATGCGCCCAGGTCGGCAATCACCATCATCACGCCGCTGCCCGCCAGCAGCACGCCTTTTTGTGAACTCAGCGCCGTCAACCCCGCCACCAGCGCCACCAGCAGCAGCGCATAGCGCTGCACGATGCACATCGGGCACGGCTCCAGCCCGACGGCATGCTGCAGGTACAGGCCAAAAGCCAGCAGCGCGATACAAGTTACCGACACCAGCGCCAGCAGGCGGCGCGGTGCATCCAGCAAATTCAACAAGTTAACCAGCATCTGAGTCCTTCACCAACATCAAAAAAATACACGAAGTTACCAATGGATGATTGTCCAGCGGAATAAGTTCCGGCTCAGGCCGCCTCATCGACCAGCAATTCGCCGCGCATGTGCTTACCCATGAAATCGAGAAAGCTGCGCACCGCCGACACCTGCCCCCGGCGCGAGGGAAACACCGCATGCACCCGGCCCGACCGCAGCACCCAGCCGGGCAGCACCGGCACCAGCAACTGCGCCTGCAACTCAGCCTGGCTGATGATTTCCGGCAGGAAACTGATGCCCACGCCCGCCAGCACCGCCAGCTTGAGGGTCTGCAAATCGTCGGCCACATAGCGCGGCTGGTGCTGAAAGACAAATTCCTGCCCCTGCGGCCCGACCAGCACCCAGCTGCAGCGCCCGTCCGTGGCCGACATCGCGACAGTGTCCAGCCGCGCCAGATCATCCGGCCCCGACGGCACGCCCTGGCGGCGTAGCTGCTCGGGGCTGGCGAGCAAAAAGCTGCAAGTTGCGCCCAGTTGCTTGACCACCAGGCTGCCGCTGTCGTCCAGCGTGGGGCGCACGCGCAGCGCAATGTCGATGCCCTCCTCCACCAGATCGACGACGCGGTTCGTCACCCGCATGTCAATCCTGACCTGCGGATGCAGCGCCAGATAGCGCGGCACCAGGTAGCCCAGCGTGCTTTGCGCCAGCGTCACCGGGCAGGCAATGCGCAGGGCGCCGCGCGGCTCGGCCTGCATGTGGGCCACGGCCTCTTCGGCGGCCAGCGCTTCCTCGCGCATCGCGCTGCAGTGGCGCAGGTAAATCTCGCCCACCGCCGTCAGCGAGAGCTTGCGCGTCGTGCGCTGCAGCAGGCGCACGCCCAGCCGCGCCTCCAGCTCGGCCACGCGGCGCGACAGGCGCGACTTGGGCAGGCCCAGCGCGCGCCCGGCAGCGGCAAAACCGCCCCGCGCCACCACTTCGGCGAAGTACAGCATGTCGTTCAAATCTTGCATCGGCTTGTTTTCCTGATGTGCGCGCCGGGCTCAGCTGATGTGTGCATTGAGTTCGGCCGGGTTGATTGTCCTGTCAGCAGGACAATCTAACGTAATTTCAGGCACTTATCAAAAACTCGCCCTGCCAGCAAAATCTATCCATCGCGGCAAATAAACCCCAGCCGCAAAACCCGAACCTGCTGGGTTCAGCCATTTTTTCAAGGAATACACCATGACCCAACTTCTTCACATCGACGCCAGCATCCTCGGCGGCAACTCGGTGTCGCGCCAGTTGACGGCCCAGATCGTCGCCTCCTGGCGCGCCGCCCATCCCGCCACCGAAGTCAGCTACCTGGACCTGGCCGTGGACACGCCCAGCCACCTGTCGGCCGAGTCGCTGGGTTTCCGCATGGCGCCCGGCGCGGCAGAACTGAGCGACGTGCAAAAGCGCGAAAACGCCATTTCCGAAGCGCTGGTGTCGCAATTCCTGGCCGCCGATGTGGTCGTGATTGGCGCGCCGCTGTACAACTTCAGCATTCCGACCCAGCTCAAGGCGTGGATTGACCGCGTGGCACAAGTCGGCCGCACCTTCAAATACACCGACAAAGGCCCGGTGGGCCTGGCCGGCGGCAAGACGGTGATCGTGGCCTCGACGCGTGGCGGCATGTATTCCACCAGCGACGCCGGCAACGCGATGGAGCACCAGGAAAGCTACCTGAAAACAGTGTTCGGCTTTCTGGGCGTGACCGACGTGCGCTTTGTGCGCGCCGAAGGCCTGGCGATGGGCGAAGCGGCCAAGGCGGCGGCGCTGGCTGCGGCCCAGGCGGATACGCTGGCGCATACGCAGAGCGCGGCGAATCAGCCGGAGGTGGCTTACTGAGCGACAGACTCCTGCGGCCCCCTGATCTGCGGCTCGAAAAAGGCAGGTTGCCGGGCCGTTTCAATCCACTCGGCAACCAGCCCCGGCAATCGGTCAACGACCTCACGCCCGAACACAATCTCATCGACAGAGCCCATGTGCAGCATATCAATCATGCGGCAAAGGTAGCTTCTGCCCATGCCCCACCAAGTCAGATGGGCATCGATCACCAGCATGTGGCTGCAATGCACGCCGGTATGCTCGCGCATTTCTTCAAGCTCCAGGCCGTCTAAAAGTGTCTCGTACACGCCATCGGCCACCCGGCTGCCAAAACTGGTGGTGTAGTAATACTCCTTGATTTCCCAGATCGCCACAGGATTGACCACCCCCGGCAAGGCGCCATCCACGCGGCGCGACAGCGTCCGCAGCGGCTGCGCATTTCTGGTGAAGGTGGTCAACGCGCCCGGATTGAAATTGCAGCCCGCTGGCCCAGCAACGCTTTCGACAATCATGTTCACCAAGCAAGTCAGGAATGCCGGGTTGGCCATCGCGCCTTTTTGCTTGTTCATCACGGGCAACAGCGTCGGCTGAAGCCTGGCCTTCATTTCAAGATACAGTGCCTGGGCCTGAGCGGCATTCATCAGCCAATGCTGGACGCAGTTCTCAAGAACGTACGCCCGGTGGGCAAAATAATCGCACAGAAAAATGCCTTTTTGGTTCAGTTGCCCGCCATCAAACAGGTGATTTGGAGAGAGCTGAAGCTTTGTGAAGGCTGCGACAATACCCGCAGCGTTCAGGGTTTTAATGCTTTTGTCGGCTCGATTTGTATAGCCTTGCGCTTCGCTCACGCTTTTTACGTGTGCCCAAAAGTCCTTGCCTTGTCGCAAGAATCGGTCGTCAGCTCTCATTGAACTCCAAACATGTTGAACACCACGCTTTCAAAACAAATAGATCTGTTACCTTTGGATGCATTTTATACAAATGCAAACGACGCTGGTATGCCAAAGCTGAAGGGGCAACTGCTGAAGTGGATTGGAAATAAACAAAAGTTCGCGCCGACGCTGGTTACCTATTTTCCGAAAACCTTCGGAACCTACTTTGAACCCTTCCTCGGCAGTGGCGCCATGCTCGCCACCCTGGCGCCAGCGAAAGCAGTAGCAAGCGACATCTTTACGCCCTTGCTTGGCATCTGGGAGCAGCTTCAAAAGGATCCGGAAGGTGTGGTCAACTGGTACAGGGAGCGCCACGCATTGATCGCCATCATGGGCAAGCAGGAAGCCTACGAGCATGTCAAAGCCTCGTTTAATGCATCCCCAAACGGCGCAGACTTGCTGTTTCTGTCCAGAACTTGCTATGGCGGCGTGGTGCGTTTCAGAAAACTCGATGGGTTTATGAGCACGCCCTGCGGCCCGCACAAACCCATGCCGCCGGAAAACTTTGAAACGCGCGCCAGGATATGGGCAGCGCGCACTCGGGGCGCCACCTTCATCAATGCGGATTTTGAAGAGGTGTTGTCCAAGGCCGTGGCTGGCGACCTGGTGTACCTGGACCCGCCTTATGCTGACAGCCAGACAATTTTGTATGGTGCCCAAGCCTTCAAGCTTGAGCGCCTTTTTCGTGTTGTCGCCAGCCTTCGCGAACGCGGCGTCGCCGTGGCGTTAAGTATTGATGGCACCAAAAAGTCAGGCACTGAAACCGTCGGCCTGCCGATTCCCGAGGGTCTTTTCAAGCGGGAGGTATTCGTTCAGCTTGGCTCTTCGATGTTGAAGCGCTTTCAGCTCACAGATCAAAATGGCGACGATCACCATGTCAGTGACCGGCTATTGCTGACTTATTAAGCTGAGTCGCCAACACAAGCCACGCCCAATCATCAACCTGGCCTTGGCGCAAACATCCGTTCATTCCAGCACAAAACACCATTTTCTACATCGTAATCAGCAATCCGCCCAAGCGCCCCACCAATCTCCCCCGCCGCATAAGCCATCAAACTGACCCCCGCCACGGGCAGGCGCAGCGGCGCGGCGCAGGCAAAGCTGTCCAGCCGCGCCTGCACGGCGGCTGTCGGCCAAGCGTCGGCGTACAGCCCCACGGTAACGTGCGGCGTGTAAGCGCCATCGGGTTCGTTGCGGTCGCCAGCGGACAGGCAGCGGCGCAGCGCGGCGATGTGGCCGCCCGCGTCGGACACGGTCAAATAGGGCGCGGAGGTAAAGCTGTCCAGCGCGCCAATCTCAATCTCGAAAGGCTCAGGCCGCGCCTGCCGCAGCGCGTCCAGCTGGGCGCGCAGCGCTTCAGCCCCGAAGTCGTCGGCGTGCCGGGGCGTGTCGCTCGGAAAGCCGCACAGGCTGAGCGTGATGTGCGGCTGGCGCTGGTAGCCGTCCAGCAGCCAGTGCGCCAGATGGCTTTGCGCCGCCTGCACGCGCTGGCGCACAGATGCCACATCAACATCGAGCGCCCACAGCGCATAGCGCGGGCGGCCCAGATGCCATTCGGGAAAATCCCGCCGCTCATTGGCCAGCGTCAGCCCGGCGGCGGCAAAAGGGGTCGGCACCGGCCTTAGCCAGCCAGTCCCACATAGACGTTCTGCACGTCGTCATTGCCGTCGATGGCGGCCAGAAAGGCTTCGACTTCTTCCAGGTCGGCGGCGCTCAAGGTGGCCGGGTCGATGGGGTTTTTCGGCTTGTAGCCCAGCTTGGCCGACAGCACGGTAAAACCCTGCGCAGGCAGCGCGCGGCTGACCAGATCGAGGTCGCTCGGGTCGGTCAGAAACAGCGTGTGGCCCGCTTCCTCGCCCGCTTCAAAATCCTGCGCGCCCGCTTCGATGGCGGCCAGTTCCGGGTCCGCGCCCGCAGCCGTGGGTTCGGCTTCGATCATGCCGACGTGGTTGAAATCCCAGGACACCGAGCCGGACGTGCCGAGCTGGCCTTTGCGAAACAGCACGCGCATTTCGGGCGCGGTGCGGTTCAGGTTGTCGGTCAGGCATTCGACCATCACGGCCACGCGGTGCGGCGCGAAGCCTTCGTAAATCACATGCTCGAAATGCACGGCCTCGCCGGTCAGGCCCGCGCCTTTTTTAATGGCGCGTTCCAGCGTTTCCCGGGGCATCGAGACTTTGCGCGCCTGCTCGGTGACCAGCCGCAGCCGGGCGTTCAGGGCCGGGTCAGCGCCGCTGCGGGCGGCGATCATGATGTCCTTGGCCAGACGGCCAAACAGTTTGCCTCTGGCGTTTGCTGCCAGTTCCTTGCCTTTTGCTTTCCACTGTGCGCCCATGCTTGATATTCCTTGGTAATGTTTCAGTCCGAAGTCAGTTCTTGATGAAATGACGAAGCCTGCGCAGGTTTTTGGCACAGCCAAGGCGCAGGCTCGCAGGCCAAGAGGTTAACACCGCTGCGCCCGCACACCCGTGCCGCAGCTTGCACTTTTTAGCGCGGCTCAGGCGTGTTTTTTGACCCAGGCGACGTAAGCATCGACCCAGTTTTGCAAAAACTTCAGGCTGGCCGGGCCGATGTTGCCAGCCTCGTCATACAGCCCCTCCTTGGTCTGGATAAAGGCTTCTGGCTGGCCCAGCGTGGGCATGTTCAGGTAGGCCAGGATATTGCGCAGGTGCTGCTGCGCCAGCGCCGTGGCGGCCCCGCCTGCCGATGTGCCGATGACGCCCGCCGGCTTGCCGTCCCAGACGCTGTGGCCGTAGGGGCGCGAGCCGTGGTCGAGCGCGTTTTTCAGCACGCCGGGAATCGAGCGGTTGTATTCCGGCGTGACGAACAGCACGCCCTGGGCGGCCTTGACCTCACCCTTGAGGCGCCTGACCTGCATCGGCGGGTTGGTGTCGTTGTCCTGGTTGTACAGCGGCAGATCGTCGATGCGAACCTGCGTGAAGCTGAACTCAGGCGGGAACAGCTTTTGCAGCGCGGCGGCGAGCTTTTTGTTGATCGAATCCTTGCGCAGGCTGCCGACGATGACAGCGATGATGTACTGGGCCATGACATTCTCCAGAAAATAGCGGGACTGAGCCAGCCATTATGCAAAGCCGGAGCTGGTTTGCAAAGCCAGCTTTATGTCGCAGCAGAAGCAACATGCGTCGCCAAAAGCTGGCGCTGCGCCAGCACGCGCACCGCCAGACCGCCCAGCTCGGCCGAGGGCGCAGTCTGCAGCGTCAAGCCGTGAACGGCGGCAATGCGCTGCACAATCGACCAGCCCAGGCCGCTGCCGCTCTCGGCGCTGCCGGGCACGCGAAAGAAGCGCTCGCCCAGCCGCTTCAAATCTGCCGCGTCCAGCCCCGGCCCGCTGTCTTCGACGCTCAACACCACCTGCCCGGCTTGCTGGTGCAGCGCCACCTTGACGCGGGCGCCGGGCGGACTGTAGCGCACGGCGTTATCGACCAGATTGCGCACCAGCACCGCCAGCAGCGTCTCGTTGCCCGGAATGCTGCAGGGCGCATCGGCGTCAAATTCGAGCGTTTGCTGTTTGGCAATCGCCTTGGGCGCGACTTCGGCGACGGCGCGCTGGGCCAGCGCCCGCAAATCAACGGCGGCCATCGCGGACGCGGACGCGCCTTCAAGCCGCGCCAGCGTCAGCAACTGCTCGACGAGGCGGATGGCGCGGTCGCAGCCTTCCAGCGTGCCTTGCAGCGCGTGGCGGCGCAGTGCGGCATCGGGCTCACCCATCGCCACCTGCGCCTGGGTGCGGATGGCGGCAATCGGCGTGCGCAGCTCGTGGGCGGCATCGGCGGTAAAGCGCCGCTCGGATTCGAGCAGCAGGCCGATGCGCTCGAACAGGCCGTTCAGCGCATCGACGACCGGCGCCATTTCCAGCGGCGCTCCGTCCAGCGTGAGCGGCGCCAGCGACTGCGGCTGGCGCTCGGCCAGCGTGTGGCCCAGGCGGCGCAACGGCCCCACGCCCAGAGACACCGCCCACCAAACGGCCAGCCCGAGCAGCGGCAGCGCCAGCGCCATCGGCCAGAGCATGCTGCGCAGCACGGCCCAGAGGATGGAAGCGCGGGAATGCATTTCCTCGCCGACATAGACCTGCACATCGCGCTCGGCGCCCTGGGCGGCAAAAATGCGCCAGTCAGCACCGTCGATCTGCACGGTTTCAAAGCCGGTTTTTAGATTTTTTTCAGCTCCGACCATAGGCGCGGTGGGCGCATTGGCCGAGCGCAGCGTGAGTTTGTCTTCGTGAAACACCTGAAATGCCACCTTGGGTGCGTAGCGGTGCAGCGTCGGCGCGTCGATGCCGCGCTCGTCCTCTTCGACGTCTTTGGCCTGCTGCACGACCAGCAGCGCGGCGGCCTGCGCCAGGTGGCCGTCGAGCAGCTCGTCAAGCTCGTGGCGCGCATCGCGCCAGGTGCCCAGCGCCGTCAGCAGCCACACGCTCGTCACGACAGTGAGCACCAGCACCAGCAGTCGGCCCTGCAACGACTGCGGCTGACGCAGCCAGCGGATGCGCCTCATACGGGCGGCACATCGCGCTGGAGCAGGTAGCCGACGCCGCGCACGGTGTGAATCAGCGTGCTGCCCAGCTTGCGCCGCAGGTTGTGGATGTGGACCTCGATGGCGTTGCTCTCGACTTCCTGGCCCCAGCTGTAGAGCTGCTGCTCCAGCTGCTCACGCGAGAGCACGCGGTTGGCGCTGAGCATGAAGGCCTGCAGCAAATCGAACTCCCGCGTGGACAGGTTGACCGGCTCGCCTGCCTGGCGCACCGAGCGCGCCGCCGGGTCCAGCACCACGTCTTGCGCGCTCAGGGATTCGAGCGGCTGGCCGTGGGCGCGGCGCACCAGCGCGCGTAGCCGGGCGGCCAGCTCGTCGAGATCGACGGGTTTGACGACGTAGTCATCGGCCCCGGCGTCCAGCCCCCGGATGCGCTCGTGTACCGCGTCGCGCGCCGTCAACACCAGCACTGGGGTGGTGATGCCAGCGCGGCGCACGCTGGCCAGCACATCGAGGCCGTCCTTGCGCGGCAGGCCCAGATCGAGCACGGCGGCGGCATAGCTGGCGGTGCGCAATTCGCGCTCGGCCGCTTCGCCGTCGCGCACCCAGTCCACCTGAAACCCGAGCTGGCGCAGACCGGCGCGCAGGCCGTCGCCTAACAAGGAATCGTCTTCGACAAGGAGGATGCGCATGATGGGAGGGCGTCTTTCAGGGAAAGCTTAATCATCGGAATCGTGACGGTGCCCATTATCAGCCTGGGCTGACGCGGGAGCCGCATCCTGGGCGCCCTGGGTGTTGCCCGGCGCTTGCGTCCACTGCCAGCCCCAAAAACCGAGCACGCAGGCCAGCACCAGCACCGCCAGCAAGCCGTGGTTGCGCGTGGCCAGATCAGGACCGGCGCCCGCGACGCGGCCGGTGAGCATCGGCAGCGCCTGGTTCTTGCGCCGCAGCGCGCTGAGCAAGGCGATCAAGCCGATGTGGGCCAGCACGGCGATGAGCAGCGCATTGCTGAAGAACTCATGCAGCTCTTCGAGCCAGTCGCCGCCCCACTCGTCCCAGATGGCGTAGCCGCTGAGCGACAGCGGCACGACCAGCGTCAGGATCAGCGCCACGGCCAGCGCCATCAGCAGATTCTGGCCCTGGCGCCAGGCCGGAGCCAGCGCGCCGGGCGCTGACAGGCTGGTCAGCGATTTGAGCCAGCCCGGCAAACCCTGCAGCTTGCGCCCCAGCACCGACAGGCGCGCCTGACGCGGCCCGAACAAGCCCCACAGCACCCGAAACACCAGCAAGCCCGCCAGGGTGTAGCCCAGCGTGACATGCGCCAGACGCCAGCGTTCGCCCTCGGCGGTTAAATAGGCGCCGGTAAAACTCAGCGCCATCAGCCAGTGCTGCATGCGCGTGGCGGCATCCGTCACGCGGCGGCTGGCGGGCCGGGCGGCAGCGGGTGCGCCCGGTTGTGCGGAAGAAGAAGAATGCGTACTGGCGGTCATGGCGGTCTTGTCTTGTTGGGCTTGTTGGGCTTGTTGGGCTTATTTGGGGATGCGCACGGCGTGCTCGTTAAAGTCGCCCTGGTCGGCGCGGGTGTGGCAGGCGGCGCAGTTGGCCGCGCTCTTGATGGAGGCGCGCTTCCAGACAGAACTGCCCACCTCGTCGTGCTTGCGGATGAACCAGGCCGAGCGGGTGATGCGGTCCTGCGGCGGCTCTTCGCGCACGCGCTTGTAAGTGCCCGCGTTGGCGCCCAGCCAGGTGGACAGCGTCTTGACCGTCGCCGGGTCCAGCGACGCGTCGGTGCCGTAGTGGTTTGGCAGATTGCTCATCAACCGTTTCCACGACGACGCTGGCAGCATGCCCGGCGGGAAGGCCAGATGGCAGGCGGCGCATTCCTGCTTGTACTGGGGCAGCAGCGGCACGCGGCGCCCGCCACCGCCGCCCTCATCGTCATCGGCCAGCGCCGCCTGCGCCAGGCCCAGCGCGGCCAGCCCCAGCAAAATGCGCGGCAGGGAAGTGCGAATTTGAAACAGCATGAAAATATCTCCTTGAAATGGGAATAAGGCGCGGGCGCCGATCAGCGCTTGAGCGTCATCAGCCAGCTCAGCACGTCAGCCTTTTCAGCCGCCGAGCATTCGCGCTTCATCACGTCCTTGCAGTTGCGGCGAAACCATTTTTCGCTCTTGGCCGCATCGGTGAAGCGCTCAGGGTTGAAGGCCGGGGCCAGCGGCTTGATCGCCTTGTCCGTCGAAGCGTGCTTGCCCGCCTGCGTGGGCACGGCGCCGTGGCAGGAAGCGCAACTCCACTCGCCGCCCTGGCGGGTCGTGAAAATCTGCTGGCCACGGGCCGGGCTGGCGGGCTTGCCAGACTCGGCGGTGTAACCCGAGAGCATTTCCGCAGGCGTGGCGGCCTGGGCCAGCGGCGCAAAAGCGGCGCCAGCCAGCCCCAGCGCAGCCACGAAAACGCGCAGCCGCGACGGGCGCACATATGGCAGATTGGAAAAATTCGGCAGATTCGGCAGGTTCATGACAACTCCCTGAAGGTGTATTGAGTTGCCCGCAATGATGCGACCGGCTTCTTAGCGCTGTCTTAAGCCAGCCGGGGCGCCCTCAGACGCGCTTAAGCCAGCGGGGTTTGAATACAGGCATCGCTTCACTGCAAGCCTCCAACAAGGAAACTCTCATGCACCCCGCTCTGACCCTCTTTATTCGCCAGTACCTGGGTATCGTCTGCGCCGCACTGGTGCCGGTGGTTATCACCACTTTTTTGTCGATTCCGCTGACGCTGGGCGGCCACCCCGGTGAGCCACGCACCACCCAAGCCGGAATAACCCGGCACATGACCTGAAGCCCTGCGCCAAACGGTCTTGAAACTTCTTTAAGATCAAGAGACTCCACCCGGCGCACCCGCGCCCGGCCCCGTCCGCGACGCTCCAACAATAAAACCGCTCATGAATTTCGACAATTTCCCCGATGACTCCCACGAAGAAACCCACACCGTGGCCGAGCGCGCCGCCGCCGCCTCGCGCAGCACCTGGGTCAGCGTGGGCATCAATTTGGTGCTGACGCTGCTGCAGATCAGCGCGGGCATCCTGGCCAAATCGCAGGGTTTGATTGCCGACGGCATCCATTCGCTGTCCGACCTGGTGGCCGATTTTGTCGTGCTGTTTGCCAGCCACCATAGCAAAAAAGACGCCGACACCGACCACCCCTACGGCCACCAGCGCTTTGAAACCGCCGCCTCGCTGGCGCTGGGCGCGCTGCTGCTGGCCGTGGGCGTGGGCATGCTGTGGTCGGCTTTCGTCAAGCTGCAAACGCCTGACAGCGTGGCCAAAGTCCACGTTCTGGCGCTGTGGGTGGCCGGTGGCGCGCTGGTGTCCAAGGAGCTGCTGTTTCGCTACATGCTGGCCGTGGCCAAGCGCGTCAAGTCGAGCATGCTGGTGGCCAACGCCTGGCACGCCAGATCGGACGCGGCCTCGTCGCTGGTGGTCGGCCTGGGCATCATCGGCAACCTGGCGGGCTACCCGATTCTGGACCCGATAGCGGCGCTGATCGTCGGGCTGATGGTGGCCAAAATGGGCTGGAGCTTTAGCTGGGACGCGCTGCACGACCTGATGGACCGCGCCGCCGACGAAGAAGAAGTCGCCGCCATCCGCAAGACCCTCATGGAAACCCCCGGCGTGGGCGATGTGCATGACGTGCGCACGCGCAAGATGGGCGACATGATCGTCGTCGATGCGCATATTGAAGTCGATGCCACCTTGACCGTCGAAGCGGGCCACGACATTGCGGTGCGCGCCCGCCAGCGCGTGCTGCAGCGCCACCGCGTGCTCAATTTGATGGCCCATGTGGACCCGTGGCGGCGGCCGGATCTGGATCATGCGGGGCTGGGGGCTTTGGTGGGCGGACCGGAGCAGAAAATCACCGAGGTTTGATACTTTCGTCGGTAGTGGTTTTATTGCTACCCCCATCTTTTATGAGTCACCGCCGCTCCACATACGGCCGCGCCTGCAGCAGCACGATCTCGTCGCCGACCACCGCCCATTCAATATCCTGGTCCACGCCCCCGAACTGGCGCTTGACTGCGTCGGCGACGCGGGCCAGGCGCAGCACCAGCGCATCGGTCAGCACCGTGCGGCCTGTCTCGACGGGTACTTCCTTCACGCCACCACCCTCACTTAGCTGCAGCGCCGTGTCATCGCCGGAGCGGCTGATGACCTGAATCGCTTTTGACCAGCTTGAATACGTCACCTGCTCGGCAATGCGCCGCCCCTCGACCACGCGAATGCCAATGCCGCGCTTGGCCGAAATGTAGGTGATGTTCCGGTGGCCCGCGTCAAACGGGTCGCGGGTAATCATCACGCCCGCACTGGTCGCGTCCACCGCCTGCTGCACGAACACCGCCATAGCCACCGCCCCGGCGTCAAAACCGGCCGCGCTGCGCGCCTCCCACGCTTCGGGGTTGAAAACCGAGGCCCAGACGGTTTTCACCGCCTGCGCCAGCGCCGCTTCGGTTTTGACATTGGGCACGGTGGTGTATAGCCCGGCGCCGCTAAAACCCGGCAGGTCTTCCGAATTCGACGAGCTGCGCACGAACACGCCCTGCCCGTTCAATTGCGCCTGCCAGCGCGCCTGCCACTGCGCCGCGTCGCTGGCATCGACGGGCCACTGCAGCATCTCGGCGCGCAGCTGCGCCAGCGCCTTGAAGCGCACCTGCGGGTCGCTCTGAAAACCGGGCTCGCGCTGCAAGCGCTCCAGCCGCTCGTCCAGAGCGTTGGCGCGCATGAAGCGCTCGTAATGCGAAAAAGGAATGCAAAAGCCGTCCGGCACGCGGGTTCCGGCAATTTTGGCCGCCTGCAGCACGCCCAGATTGGCGGCCTTGGCGCCGCATTGGGCGTGGTGGCGCTGGCGCAGGTCGGCCAGCGCCAGCAGCCGCTGTTCGCGCAGATCAGGCCGGGCGGCGGGCGCGGCGGCGGGCTTTTTCCCGGACGCGGCGTGCGCTTTCAGGGCCGCCTGGGCTGCGGCCTGCGCCAGCGCTTCCTCCGGCGTGAGGCGGCGCAGGGTGTAGCCCGAGGTGCTGACTTTCAATTCGACCCACTGGCCTTCGTGCTGGCGCAGCGCGGCGGCAGCACCCTGCACATAGGCGTTCGGAATGCCCCAGCCTTTGGCCAGCAGGTTGACATGCGACAGCGCTGTCGAGGGCCGCTCGGTCAGCACGCCCGCCACCGGCGGCAGGCTCAGCGGCACCTGGCGCAGCAAGGCGATGTCGCCCGGCAGCAGCCCATTGACGCTGGCGTCCGGCTCGATGATGCGCAGGCGGCCCACTGCCCGGCCCACATTCAGCGGCAGGTAAGGCTGGTCGCGGATCAGCGCCTCCTGCGTGACAAATTCAACGCCAGCCTCCTGCGCCCGGCGCTCGTGCAGCGTGGAATTGGTCTTGAACTGGACGGGCGCAAAAAAGCTCGCTTTCAGGCTTTGCTCCGCCTGCCGCAGCAGCGCGGGCGTGAGCCGGTCGCCTTCCCAGAATTCGTAGGTGAAGCGCCCGATGCCGGCCTGCCAGCTCACGCTGCCAAACAGAAAGCGCCGCGCTGGCGCGCCGTAGTTTTTGTCGATTTCGCGCTGGGTGGTGGCGGGCGGCACCAGCGCGGCTTCGCGCACAAAGCGGCTGTGCAGCTGGTAGCGCGGGGTGTTGACGTAATAAATTTTCGCGGGGTGCGCCTTCAGGTCGATGACGAACATCACATCCGCCAGCGCCAGCGCCGTGCCCGCATGGTGGACGCGGGCGAGCTGGTCAAACTCGGCGCGGCTGGCCAGCGCGGGCAGCGCGCCCGGCCCCTTGGCGTCGCGCATGACCTGCGCCGGGCCAGGCGCGGGCGACGCGGGAACGCTGTTCGCGGGCACAAAAGCCTGTCGCTGCTGGGCGTCTGGCTCGTACCGCTGCTGCGCGTCGGGCTCGTAATAAGACGGCTTGCGCGCCAGTTGCGCCTGCGCGGGCAGCGCGCACAACACACCGAGCAGCCCCAGCCCGCCAAGCGTGCGGGCGCGAACAGGAAATTGAAAATAGCTCATGCCGCTCACTGTAGCGCCGAAACGCAGAGCCAGCGCAGGCGCAGGCACGCCCGGCAGGCAGGTTCCTGCTCAAGAGGCGGCTTCAGGCGAAAAAACCGCCGCCTCACGCCTTGTACGGGCGGGCGCTTAAACTTGCGGGTTCAGGCGGCCGTTCATCGCCGCCAGTGCGCTGGCCTCCTTCTGCTTTTTCGCAGCCTCTGCCCCTTTACCTTCCGAGCAAATTTTCCATGCCCTTTTCCTCCCTCGGCTTTTCGCCCGCGCTGTTTCCCGCCTTTTCGCGGGCGATGGCCGAAAAAGGCTATCTCACCCCCACCGCCATCCAGTCGGAGGCGATTCCTGCCATCCTGCAGGGCCGCGATGTCGTCGGCTCAGCCCAGACCGGCTCGGGCAAGACGGCAGCCTTTGCGCTGCCTTTGCTGCAGCAGCTGGCCCAAACACCCGCCGTCGCCAGCGCGCCGCGCCGCAGCGTGCGCGGCCTGATTCTGGTGCCCACGCGCGAGCTGGCCGCGCAGGTCGGCGAAGAAATCGTCAGCCTGGCCAAATACCTGCCCCAGCGCGTCAAAGTGGCCGTGGTGTTCGGCGGCGTCTCGATCAACCCGCAAATGATGAATCTGCGCGGCGGCGCCGACATCATGGTGGCCACGCCGGGGCGCCTGCTCGATCTGATCGACCACAACGCGCTGAGCCTGGGCACGGTCAGCCTCTTGGTGCTGGACGAGGCCGACCGGCTGCTCGACCTGGGCTTTGGCGAGGAGCTGAACCGGCTGCTGGCGCTGCTGCCAGCCAAGCGCCAGAACCTGTTTTTCTCGGCCACCTTTCCGCCCGCCATCGAGGCGCTGGCCGCGACTCTGCTGAACGAGCCGGTGCGCGTTGAAATCGAAGCCGCGCCGCAAAGCGCGCCCGACATCACCCAGCGCGCCATTGAAGTCGATCCGAGCCGGCGCACGCAGCTGCTGCGCCACCTGGTGCAGACGGAAAAATGGAGCCGGGTTTTAGTGTTCGTGGCGACCAAGCACGCCGCCGAAATCGTCGCCGACAAGCTGCGCAAGGCCGACATCGAGGCCGAGCCGTTTCATGGCGAACTGAGCCAGGGCAAGCGCACGCAGGTGCTGCTCGATTTCAAGGAAAAGCGGCTGCAGGTGGTGGTGGCCACCGATGTGGCGGCGCGGGGCCTGGACATTGCCCAGTTGCCCGCCGTGGTCAATTACGACCTGCCGCGCTCGTCGAGCGACTATACGCACCGCATTGGCCGCACCGGCCGGGCCGGGGAAAGCGGCTGCGCCATCAACTTTGTCAGCGCGATCACGGAGGCGCATTTCCGTCTGATTGAAAAGCGTCAGGGGCTGAAGGTGGCGCGTGAACAGGTGGCCGGTTTTGAGCCGGTCGAAGTGCTGGCACCGAACACCGCCGATCCGCTGGCCACCGGCGGCGTCAAGGGGCTGCGCCCGAGCAAGAAAGACAAGCTGCGCGAGGCCGCTGCCCGCGCGCAGGGGAAATAAGCCGCTGGCTTAGTCGTCGAAGCCGTCGTCGTCGCCGTCTTCGCTGTTGCCCTGGGGCTGGGCTTGGGCGTCGGCGGGCCGGGCGCTGCGGTGGCCATGCTTGGTCACCACTTCGACGTAAAACTGCTCGCTGCCCTCTTGGGCGGCGGTGTCAACCAGCCCCATCAGCGTGGCAAAGTGAACCACGGCGGCAGTGGCTTCGCTGTGGCCGAATTTGCAGTCAAAGTCCCAGAAATCGACGCCTGCGGGCAACGGGCGGCTGCGCTCGCGTTTGACGTATTTGCGGATGTCGTGTTTGCTGGCTTCGAGCAGGCGGTCGCGGTTTTTGCCTTCGATGTTCAGGAGGTAGGTTTTTCGCACAGGGTCTTTCAGTTGTGGAGGGCAAAACGAAATCACGCCCTGGCAGGCGTGATTTAAAAGCGCCCGATTATCGGGGGATCGGGCTTGCGCCCTGAGTGGGAAAGGCGGTCAGCCCGGCCCGTTCAATGCTCAACCCGCTGCGGTAGCGGCCGCTGCGGCGGCTGCAGCGGCGGCGGCTTCCAGCAGCGCCTCGTCCAGCGCCTTGCACGAGGGCGCGCACACGGCCTGGGACTTGCCCAGCACCTTGCGCGTGCCCATCAGCGAACGGGCACGGTGCTTGCCGCACATAAAGCACGACATGGTGGCCGCCCCGAACGAGGTGGTCGCAGCAAAGGGCGAGCCCGATACCTTGGATTTGTAGCGCAGGCCGTCAGCGAGTACAGCGGTTTTGGCGTCAGCTCTTGCCATGATGTGGTCTTCCTTCAGTTGGATGGTTGAACGGCCCATAACCCGGCGCATGGCCTGGTCCAGAACCTGTGTGGTTTGCTGCTCTGCACCTATCGGCCCACCACTGCGCTCAAGCAACCCGGCCAGTACATGGGTCTGGACAGTTCGGTTTGACGAGAAGAGGGTTGGGTGGCATTCATGGCCTGTCTTGCGGTGCTGGCCGAACCGGCACTCAGTAAGCCTGCAAGCGCTGATGCTCTTTTTTTTATAGCTTGCAGAGCTTGTCTGTCGTAGGGCGGAGCCGTATTTTACCGTTAAAAACGGTAAAAGTCACCTATCCGTTTTCAGCATCGCTTGCCGCACGCCAGCGGCGCGATCATTTTTCCGTCCTCTGCGAGCCTGGCCTGTCGAGAAATGACCAGCACATCAACGTCGCCCGCCAGCGCCGAACCCGCTAAAACCAGACTGCATGACGCACGGGCCGAAACATTGATAAAGTCGCGGCGGGAAATCATGGATTGCTTTCTTTTTATAAATTGCATGCAAATGCGGAAAAATGGATTCTGAAAGCAGTTCCTGAAATCTGGAACGAATAAGAAATTAGTTCTTTATTCTTTAACTATCTTTAAAACCTACAGCGAAAGAATCCTCTCATGGCACGTCTCATTCAATGCATCAAGCTTGGCACCCAGGCGGAAGGTCTGGATTTCCCACCCTACCCCGGCCCGCTGGGCAAGCGCATCTGGGAAGAAGTCAGCAAGCAAGCCTGGGCTGACTGGATGAAGCAGCAGACCATGCTGGTCAATGAAAACCGCCTGAACCTGGCCGACGCTAGAGCCCGCCAGTACTTGGCGCGCCAGATGGAAAAGCATTTCTTCGGCGACGGCGCCGATGCGGTGCAAGGCTACGTGCCGCCCACCAGCGCCTGAATCCCACGCCCGCCCCCTCAAAAGCATGAGCGAAACGATTGAATGGCTGGACGACGGCACCGCTGGCGGCAGCCCGTACAGCCCGCGCTTTGGCGACCGCTACCGCAGTGAGCTGGGCGGGCTGGAACAGGCCAGGGAAGTCTTTTTAAAAGGCTGCGGCCTGCCGCAGGCCTGGGCCGGCCAGCCCCAATGGTGCGTGCTGGAAACCGGCTTTGGCCTGGGGCTGAACTTTTTAGTCACCTGGGCCGCGTGGAAAGCCGACCCGCTGCGCCCGCGCCTGCTGCATTTCGTCTCGACCGAGGCGTTCCCCGCCAGCGCCAACGATGTGCTGCGCAGCGCGCAAACGCACCCCGAATTAATTTCTTTCGCGCAGCAATTAAAACGCCAGCTCTGGGGCTTGCTGCCCGGCATGCACCGGCTGGTGTTTGAGGGCGGCCAGGTGCTGCTCACGCTGTGCATTGGCGATGCCAAGGCGATGCTGCGCGAACCCACTTTTCAGGCCGATTCGGTCTATCTGGACGGCTTCAGCCCGCAGCGCAACCCGGACATTTGGGACGTTCACACCTTCAAGGCGGTGGCCAAATGCTGCCGCCGTGGCACCCGCGTGGCGACCTGGACGGTGGCGCGCAGCGTGCGCGACGCGCTGGCGCAGTGCGGCTTTGTCGTCAGCAAAGTCCCCGGCATCCCGCCCAAGCGCGACAACCTGCAGGGCGAATACAACCCGGCCTGGGAACCCAAAACAGCACGCCCGCCGCCCGAGCGCCGCGCCGCTGAGCGCTGCATCGTCATCGGCTCTGGCCTGGCGGGTGCGGCGGTGGCGGCCAGTCTGGCGCGGCGCGGCTGGATCGTTACCGTGCTGGACGCGGCCAGCGCGCCCGCTGCGGGCGCTTCCGGCCTGCCCGCCGGGGTGATGGCGCCGCATGTCTCGCCCGACGACAGCCTGCTCTCGCGCCTGTCGCGCAGCGGCATACGCGCCATGCTCCAGCAGGCCGATGCACTGCTGCAAACCGACACCGACTGGTGCCAGAGCGGCGTGCTGGAGCATTGCGTCGAACACGCCCGCCAGTTACCCGCCGCGTGGCAAACCCCGAACGCGCTGGCGCAGGCCGCCAGCGACTGGACCGGCCCGGCCACGCCCGCGCAGCTCGCCGCCTGCGGCCTGCCCGCCGACACGCCCGCGCTGTGGCATGTGCAGGGCGGCTGGATCAAACCGGAGCGGCTGATTCAGGCCTGGCTGGCCAGCCCCGGCGTGAGCTGGCGCGGCCATGCAGCCGTCAGCCAATTGACCCGGCAAGGCGGCGCGTGGCAGGCGCTGGACGCCGCCGGTCAGCCACTGGCCAGCGCCGAACTGGTGGTGCTGGCGGCAGGCTACGGCAGCCTTGCCTTGCGCCAAGCGGCCCACCCACAAAGCCGCCCGCTGGCGCTGCAAGCGATTCGCGGTCAGGCGTCTTGGGGCTGGCACACGCCCGGCACGCAGACTGCCATGCCCGCCAACCCGGTCAACGGCCACGGCAGTCTGGTGCCTGCCGTGCTGCTGCAAGGCCGACTGGGCTGGGTCACAGGCTCCAGTTTTGAGCGCGACAACGCAGACACCACGCTGCGCGGCGCCGACCAGCAGCACAATTTCGGCAAGCTCCAAACGCTGCTGCCCGCCGCCGCGCAGGCGCTGGCGCCCCAGTTTGACAACGGCCAGGCGCAGGGCTGGAGCGGCATCCGCTGCGCCACACCCAGCCGCCTGCCCGCGCTCGGCCCGCTCGAAGACGCGCCCGGCATCTGGGCCTGCTGCGGCCTGGGCTCGCGCGGCTTGAGTTTTGCCGCGCTGTGCGCCGAACTGCTGGCCGCCCGGCTGCACGGCGAGCCGCTGCCGGTCGAGTTGCGCCAGGCCGATGCGCTGCTGCCGCAGTACGCCGCTGACGAATAAGCTTATTCGCATAAAGGAAGAACAAATCTGTAGTTTGTTTTTATAAGAACGCCCGTTACATTCCCGGCATGCATGAATTTGCCTTTATCTTTGCCGGTTTCTTTGTCGGTCTCGTCGTCGGTCTGACGGGTGTGGGCGGCGGCTCGCTGATGACGCCGCTGCTGATCTTCGTTTTCGGCATCAAGCCGCATCTGGCCATCGGCACCGATTTGCTGTTTGCCGCCTTCACCAAAATGGGCGGCACCGTCAGTCTGGCGCGCTCGCGGCTGATTGACTGGCGCATCGTCGGCCAGATGGCGGCGGGCAGCATTCCGGCTTCGCTGGTCACGCTCTACATCCTGCAGCGCCTCGGCCCGGCCAACCCGCACACCCAAACCGTGATGACCACCACGCTCGGCCTGGCGCTGCTGCTGACGGCCACGGCCACGCTTTACAAAGTGCTGCGCGGCAAGGCCGTGCCCACGCGCATCGCCCCCGAGCTGCTGGCCGGAGCCACGCGGGCGCGCCACTGGAGCTTTCCGGTGCTGTTTGGCGCCGTCATCGGCACGCTGGTCACGCTGACTTCGGTCGGCGCGGGCGCCATCGGCGTGATCGTGCTGATGCTGCTGTACCCAGCCCTGCCGCTGCAACGCATCGTGGCCGCCGACATCGCCCACGCCGTGCCGCTGACGCTGGTGGCGGGCTTGGGTCACGCGTCCATCGGCTCGGTCGATTGGCCGCTGCTGCTGAGCCTGCTGGCCGGTTCACTGCCCGGCATCTGGGTCGGCGCGCACCTGATGCGCAAAACCCCGGATCGCGTGATCCGCTCGCTGCTGTCGCTGCTGCTGGCCTATGCAGGCATGAAGCTTATTTCCATCTAGCCAGCAGTCGCTTTCCCCGGCGCCACTACACTGGCGAGCCGAAAAATTTAACCTCAGTCTTCACGTACCACCGATACGTCCGAACCCAGCCATGTACCACTACACAGAATTTGACCGCCAGTTCGTCCAGGCCCGCGCCGACCAGTACCGCGACCAGCTCACGCGCTGGCAGGCCGGGCAGTTGCCCGAAGACGAATTTCGTCCGCTGCGCCTGCAAAATGGCTGGTATGTGCAGCGCTACGCACCGATGCTGCGCGTGGCCGTGCCTTACGGCGAACTCTCCAGCGCCCAGCTGCGCGTGCTGGCCACCATCGCCCGCGAGTACGACCAGCCCGACGCCGCGCTGATCGCAGGCGCGCAGGCCACACAGGACAAGCTCGGCCCGGTGCCGCTGAAAAACGGCGGCTCGGTACACACCCATCTGACCAAGGGCTATGCCCACTTCACCACGCGCCAGAACGTCCAGTACAACTGGATTCCGCTGGATAAATCGGCCGACGTAATGGACCTGCTGGCCAGCGTCGATATGCACGGCATCCAGACCAGCGGCAACTGCATCCGCAACATCACCAGCGACGAGCGCGCCGGGATTGCCGTCGATGAAATCGCCGACCCGCGCCCGTTTGGCGAAATCATGCGCCAGTGGAGCACGCTGCACCCCGAGTTCGCCTTTTTGCCACGCAAGTTCAAGATCGCCATCAGCGGCGCCCACGAAGACCGCGCCGCCATCGGCTGGCACGACGTGGGCCTGCAAATCGTCAAGAACGAGGCGGGCGAGCTGGGCTTTAAAGTGCTGGTCGGCGGCGGCATGGGCCGCACGCCGATCATCGGCACGGTGATCCGCGAGTTCCTGGCGTGGGACCAGATCATGAATTACCTCGAAGCCGTGGTGCGCGTCTATAACCGCTACGGCCGCCGCGACAACATCTACAAGGCGCGCATCAAGATTCTGGTCAAAGCCGAAGGCCAGAAATATATCGACGCCGTCGAAGCCGAATACCAGCAAATCATGACGCACGACGGCGGCCCGCACACCATCACGCAGGCAGAATACGAGCGCGTCGCCGCCTGTTTCGTCACGCCAACCCTCAACAGCGCGCCCGTCGATGTCGCGCCGATCACGGCCGAAGAAGAAGCCGCGTTCAGCCGCTGGCTGCAGCAAAACGTCGCGCCGCACCAGAACCCCGAGCTGCGCGCCGTCAACCTGTCCTTCAAGCGCCTGGGCCAGGCGCCCGGCGACGCGACCGCCGACCAGCTCGACATTGCTGCCGATCTGGCCGAGCGCTTCAGCGCGGGCGAAATGCGCGTCAGCCACGAACAAAATCTGCTGCTGCCCTGGGTGCGCGCCGACGAGCTGCCCGCGCTGTGGCGCGCCGCCACGCAGGCCGGGTTTGCCAAGGCCAACATTCACCTGCTGACCGACATGATCGCCTGCCCCGGCGGCGATTTTTGCGCGCTGGCCAATGCGCGCTCACTGCCGATTGCCGAAGCCATCACCGAGCGTTATCAAGACTTGGACGAGCTGCACGACATTGGCGAAATCGACCTGCACATCAGCGGCTGCATCAACTCCTGCGGCCACCACCACAGCGGCCACATCGGCATCCTGGGCGTCGATAAAGACGGCAAAGAGTGGTATTCGGTGTCGCTGGGCGGCTCGGATGGCTCGAACTTGTCCGGCCCGGCGCTCGCTGGCAAGGCCGTCGGCCCGTCGTTCTCCGCCGCCGAAGTGCCCGAAGTGATCGAGGCCGTGCTCAACACCTACCGCCTGCAGCGCCAGGGCCGCGAAACCTTTATCGCCACGCTGCGCCGCGTCGGCGCCGAGCCGTTCAAGGCTGCAGCCAATGGCGCGCGTTTCAGCGCAGTCCGCAGCGAATCCGCTGAAGCCAGCGCCGCCTGAAGCGCCGCAACTGCCGTTCCAACGAAAGAGAATGACTATGAAATTAATAGCAGCGAATGACCATGCAGCCTGCGCTACAGGCCAAAATGTCGTTGATTTACCCAATGATGCGGATCCGCAGGCGCTTGAGCTGGCCGGTGTGGACCAGATCAACCTGAATTTCCCCAAATTCACCGATGGCCGCGCTTTCAGCCAGGCGTTTTTGCTGCGCCGCCGCCTCGGTTTCAAGGGCGAAATCCGCGCCACTGGCGACGTGCTGGCCGATCAGCTGGCGCAGATGGAGCGCAGCGGTTTCAATGT
The DNA here is from genome assembly GCA_038249155.1 of Burkholderiales bacterium. Taxonomy (GTDB): domain Bacteria; phylum Pseudomonadota; class Gammaproteobacteria; order Burkholderiales; family Burkholderiaceae_C; genus Polaromonas. Next base: position 191,256 of record JBBRWN010000004.1, read on the forward strand.
GGCCGTGCTGCGCGCCGACCAGAACATGGACATTGCCCAGCGCGTGCTGGCAGCTTACCCCGGCCACAGCGTTGGCAAGTACCAGGGCGACGCGGTGGACATTGCGCCGCACTTCATCACCGCCGCCGTTTAAAAGAAGGAAAGACCATGAGCGCCATTTCCCTTTACGCCAAAGCGTCGCCCGACTTTGAACAAAAGCTCGCGGCCAGTCTGGCGCTGCTGAAATCCGCCGCCGCGCAGTATGCGCCGCTGACGCAGGCCTCCAGCCTCGGCTGCGAAGACATGGTGGTGACGCATTTGATGCACAAAGCGGGCCTTGACAACGCGAGCACCAGCATTTTTGTGCTTGACACCGGCATGCTGCACCTTGAGACCGTGGCCCTGATCGGACGCATTGAGGAGCGCTATCCGTCATTCAAGGTGGATGTGTATTACCCGGACGCAGACGCCGCTTCAAATTTTGTTGAAGAAAACGGCGAGCAGGCGATGTACAAAAGCCTGCGCCTGCGCAAAGCCTGCTGCCACATCCGCAAGATGGAGCCGCTGGCGCGGGCTCTCGCTGGCAAAAAAGGCTGGCTGACCGGCCTGCGCCGCGAGCAGTCCAACGCCCGTGCCGAAGTACCGGACGTTGAAATGCAGCAGGTGCAGGACGGCGGCCAAACGGTGGAGCGCGCCAAGATCAACCCGGTGGCCAACTGGACGCAGGGCGACATCTGGCACTACATCGCCATCAACGCCATTCCCTACAACCCGCTGCATGACCAGTTTTTCCCCAGCATCGGCTGCGCGCCCTGCACCCGCGCGGTGACGCTGGGCGAGGATTTCCGCTCCGGGCGCTGGTGGTGGGAAAATGAAAGCGCCAAAGAATGCGGCCTGCATGTGGCCGCCGCCGATGGCACGCATGAAGCGCAGGAGCCCGCCGCTTTTGAGCCGCTTTCCAGCCCCCTTTCGAGCATCATCCCCATCCGAGACATCAACGCATGAACGCCCGCTTAAACGAAGAATCCCAGTTGCTGGCCAAGCTGAGCAACGCCCACCTCGACGCGCTGGAAGAAGAAACCATCTTCATCCTGCGCGAAGTCGCCGCCGCCTTCGAGCGCCCGGCCCTGCTGTTTTCCGGCGGCAAGGACTCGCTGGTCATGCTCAAATGCGCCGAAAAAGCCTTTGGCGTGGGCCGCATCCCGTACCCGCTGTTGATGATCGACACCGGCCACAACTTCCCCGAAGTGACCGCTTTCCGGGATCTGCGCGCCAAGGAACTCGGCGCTGATTTGATCATTCGCCATGTCGAAGACTCGATGAAACGCGGCACGGTGCGCTTGGCGCACCCGGACGAGCCGCGCAACGCGCACCAGTCGGTGACGCTGCTGGAAGCCATCGACGAATTCCGCTTTGACGCGCTGATCGGCGGCGCGCGCCGCGACGAGGAAAAAGCGCGCGCCAAGGAGCGTATTTTTTCGCACCGCGACAGTTTTGGCCAGTGGCAGCCCAAGGCGCAGCGGCCCGAACTGTGGACGCTGTTCAATACGCGCCTGCAACCGGGCGAACATTTCCGCGTCTTTCCGATTTCCAACTGGACGGAATTGGACGTGTGGCAGTACATCGAGCGCGAAGAAATCGCCCTGCCCTCGCTCTACTACGCGCACCCGCGCAAGATTGTTGAGCGCAAGGGCCTGCTGGTGCCGGTCACAGAGCTGACGCCAGCCCGCGCAGGCGAAGAAGTAGTTGAAAAACTGGTGCGTTTTCGCACCCTGGGCGACATCACCTGCACCTGCCCGGTGGACAGCCCAGCAGCCACCGCCGCCGAAATCGTGATTGAAACGCTGGCTGCCGACGTCAGCGAGCGCGGCTCCACGCGCATGGATGACAAAACCTCAGACGCTTCGATGGAAAAGCGCAAGAAAGACGGGTACTTCTGATGACTACTATTGATTTGATAGCTGCCAGCGCACAGCCAGCAAGCGCTACAGGCCAAAATGACCTGAAATCTGCGCTGAAATTCATCACCTGCGGCTCTGTCGATGACGGCAAAAGCACGCTAATTGGCCGCCTGCTGGTGGACAGTAAAGCAGTGCTGCAGGATCACCTGGCAGGCGTTCAGCGCGGCGGCGAAACCGATCTGGCGCTGCTGACCGACGGCCTCTCCGCCGAGCGCGAGCAGGGCATCACCATCGACGTGGCCTACCGCTACTTTGCCACCGAGCATCGCAAGTTCATCATCGGCGACGCGCCCGGCCACGAACAGTACACGCGCAACATGGTCACCGCCGCCTCCAGCGCCGACGCCGCCGTGGTGCTGGTCGATGCCACCAAGCTGGACTGGAAAAACCCGGCAATGGAATTACTCCAGCAAACCCGCCGCCACTCGCTGCTGGTGAACCTGCTGCGCGTGCCTTCCATCGTGTTCGCGGTGAACAAGCTCGACGCTGTGGAAGATTCCACCCTGGCTTTCAACAACATCAGCGCCGCGCTGACGGCCTTTGCCGAAGCGGCCAAGATTGCTGTTAAAGCCATCGTACCGATTTCCGCGCTCAAGGGCTGGAACGTGGTCGATGCCGCCGAGGCTGGTTGGTGCGGCTACAACGGCCCGTCGCTGCTGGATTTGCTCGAACACCTGCCCGCCACGCCCGCCGAAACCGGCGAAGCGTTTTCGTTTCCGGTGCAGTGGGTGGAAAAGTTCTCCGCCTCGTCGGACACGAGCCAAGGGCGGCGCGTTTTCTGGGGCCGCGTCGGCACCGGCAGCGTACAGCCTGGCCAGAGCGTGACCATTCTGCCCAGCGGCCAGAGCGCTGTCGTGGCGCAGGTGCTGAACTGCATCCGCGAGCCCAAGGCGATGAACGCCGGGCACAGCGCCGGTATCGTGCTGGACCGCGAAGTCGATGTCTCGCGCGGCGACTGGCTGCTGGCGCCTGCCACCTTCACGCCCTCCCGCGACGTGGCCGTTACCGTCGCCTGGATGGACGACGAGCCGCTGGTGGCCGGGCGCGTCTATTGGGCGCTGCAGGGTCACCGCTGGGTCAAGGCCAAAATCAAGCGCATCGTGCATAAGCTCGACGTGAACACGCTGGCCGAGGAAGATGCGACTGAACTGCCGCCGAACGCCATCGGCCATGTCGAGCTGAGCCTGCAGGAGCCGCTGGTGACGCTGCCCTATGCGCGCTCGCGTGTGCTGGGCTCGCTGGTGCTGGTGGACACGGCCTCGCACAAGACCTCGGGCGCTGCGCTGGTGCTGTAAACCTTTTTATTTTTCAACTTTTAAACCTGCTGGAAAACCCCTGAAACGCGGCGGCTCAAACCCGGTTTTTTGATTCACGACCCCTGCAAACCGTTGATTTGCAAAGGTATAAATATCATTGGCCGGATTTGAGCCGCATGGCCTTAAAATCTAGGGTTTCCACCGACCAGCCAAAACACCATGACACACGTCGTTTCCGATTCCTGCATCCGCTGCAAATACACCGATTGTGTGGATGTCTGCCCCGTCGATTGCTTCCGCGAAGGCCCGAACATGCTGGTGATTGATCCGGACGAATGCATCGACTGCGCGGTCTGTATTCCAGAATGCCCGGTCAACGCCATCTATGCCGAAGAAGACCTGCCCGCCGACCAGGTGCAGTTCATCAAGATCAATCTGGACCTGAGCCAGGCAATGGGCTGGAAGAGCATCACCAAGCGCAAAGAAGCGCTGCCAGACGCCGACGAATGGAAAGACAAGACCAACAAGCTGTCTGAACTGGTGCGCTAAGCCGCTGCGCTGAGCCGAACCGCTTTACAACATCTAGTCAAGAAATCATGGAACCTCAATTGAACCAAGAAGTGATCAACACCGCAGCCCAGCATGACGGCCCCATCGAAACCGATGCGATCATCATCGGCGCCGGGCCTGTCGGCCTGTTTCAGGTGTTTGAACTGGGCCTGCTCGACATCAAGGCCCACATCATTGACTCGCTGGCCTACCCCGGCGGCCAGCCAATTGAGCTGTATCCCGACAAGCCCATCTACGACATTCCCGCGATTCCGGTCTGCACCGGCAAGGAGCTGACCGATAACCTGATGAAACAGATCCAGCCCTTTGGCGCGACTTTTCATCTGGGTCAGGAAGTCAGCATCGTCGAAAAGCGCGAAGACGGCCGCTTTTTTGTCGAAACCTCCAAGGGCACGCAATTCCTGACCAAGACGATTTTCATCGCGGCGGGCGTCGGCGCTTTCCAGCCCAAGCTGCTGCGCGTTGATGGCCTGGACAAGTTTGACAACAGCCAGCTGTTTTACCGGGTCAAAAACCCGGCTGACTTTGCCGGCAAAAATCTGGTGATCGTCGGCGGCGGCGACTCCGCCCTCGACTGGGCGCTGAACTTTGTCGCTGAAGGCCCGAACAAGGCCGAAAGCGTGATCCTGATCCACCGCCGCGACGGCTTCAAGGCCGCACCGGCGAACGTGGCCAAGATGAAAGAGCTGTGCGACGACTACGAGATGCAGTTCATCGTCGGCCAGGTCACCGGCTACGACGAGAAAGACGGCAAGCTCACGGGCGCCAAAGTCACCGGCGCCGACGGCGTGACGCGCGTCGTGCCGCTTGATGTGATGCTGGTGTTCTTCGGCCTGAGCCCGAAGCTCGGCCCGATTGCCAACTGGGGCCTGGACATCGAGCGCAAGCAGCTCAAGGTGGACACGGAAAAATTCTCCACCAACATTCCGGGCATTTTTGCCGTGGGCGACATCAACACCTACCCCGGCAAGAAAAAGCTGATTCTGAGCGGTTTTCATGAATGCGCGCTGGCCGCCTTTGGCGCCGCACCGTTCATTTTCCCAGACAAGAAAATCCATCTGCAATACACGACGACCAGTCCCAAGCTGCACAAGGTGCTGGGCGTTGAGTCGCCTGTGTTTGACTGATAACCGGCGTTAAATCCTCAAAAAAAGCCCGTATCGACGGGCTTTTTTTATGGGTGAAGAATCAGTCCAAGGGCTTGAGGCGCATAGTCTGCGGCGCATGGCCGTGGTTCAGCGGTCCGCTGCCTGCGCCGGTATGCACGCTGGCACCAGCCTCCAGCGCAGCACGCACATAAGCCCGTGCGGCCTGCACCGCTTCGCGCAAATTGGCGCCCAGCGCGAGATGCGCAGCCATCGCCGATGACAGGGTGCAGCCGGTGCCGTGCGTGTTGGCGCTGTGAATGCGCGGCGCCCGCATCCAGTGAAGTTCGCCGCTGCGCGTGACCAGCAGATCACACACCAGTTCACCAGCCAGATGCCCGCCCTTGAGCAGCACCGCCGGGGCGCCCATCGCCAGCAACTGCTGCGCCGCCAGTTCCATTGCCGCCTCGCTGTCCAGCGGATGGCCAACCAGCAGCGCGGCCTCGTCCAGATTGGGCGTCACCACGGTAACGCGCCCGAACAACTCCCGGACCAGCACCGCAATGGCCGGGCGCTCCGTCAATGAAGTGCCGCTGCTGGCCGTTATCACCGGATCGAGCACGATGTTCGGGAATGAATAGCGCTCAATCGCCGCCGCTACTGTCTGTACGGCCTCGGGGGAATGCAGCATGCCGATTTTGACCGCATGCAGGCCTATGTCCTGGGCCACTGCATCGATCTGATCGCCCAGCATCTGCGGCGGAACGCCATGAACGGCGCGTACGCCGAGGGTGTTTTGCGCCGTCAGGGCGGTGATGGCTGTCATGCCGTAGCAACCCAACGCGGAAAAGGTTTTCAGGTCTGCCTGAATACCGGCACCGCCGCCACTGTCGGAGCCTGCAATGGACAAAACGCGGGGATATTCAAATTTGAATAGTTTGTGACTCATCGGTTTATCTTTAATCGCCCCGTGGATTTTGACGTGACAACGAAAAAACCCCCGATTGACAATTCAATCGGGGGTTCATCTTGGCGATAGAAGCCTGACGATGACCTACTTTCACACGGGAATCCGCACTATCATCGGCGCTGAGTCGTTTCACTGTCCTG